>JBHSCB010000008.1:0-125083 GCA_042650965.1 Novosphingobium lubricantis
CATGTTCGGACAGCTCAAGATTAACCGCGCCGTCGCCACTCGATACGATCAACTGGCCAACAGCTTCCTCGGGATGGTCCATCTCGCCACTGCCAGATACTGGCTCAAATTTGTCCACGCCGCCTAGGATCGGGTCGCCGTTTTAAAGGAAGCAATTCTTGGACGCATTCGTTGATGTGGAACAGCAATGCCTTAAACTGGCGGTTACATTCTACAATCTGCGTCGCAAGCGGGACGCCGCAGCCGATGGCAAGGATCTGTTCGGTGAACCTGGATGGGATATCCTGCTCGACCTTTACATAGCCGAAAGGCGCAGGACCGATGTTCAGGTGTCCAGCGTCTGTCTTGACGCGGGTGTACCGTCGACAACTATCCTGCGCTGGATTGCACGGCTGGAACGTGAAGGGCTGCTCTACCGCGTTGCCGATACCGCGGACGCACGCCGGCGCTACGTGCGGCTGACCGATGCCGGGCGGGCACTGATGTCCAGCGTTCTGCTTGCCATGGGGGCGAGCGGCGGGCTGTCGTGACGCGTTTTGACGTTTTGCAGGCGGCTGGCGCGTCAACGCCAGCCACCGCTTCACGCACTTACCAGAAGAAGTTTTGGATCACGTCGACAACTTCGCCGGAATAGATGTCCACAAGCACGACATCATCGAAATAGCGGATCCAGCGATAGGGCCCATAGGCGGGGGGCAGGCGATAGGCCCACGGATCGTTGATCCAGTAGCGATTGCCGTAGAACCCCGAATTGATGAAGATTCCGATCGACAACCGGCTGTAACCATAGCCGCGGTACGGCGCGTAATAGCGCGGCAGGCGATAGATGCCGCGGTTGGCAGAGCGGTACCCGCGCCAGTCATAGCGCCGATCACGATGCCAGCCGTTGTCCCAGCGCCGGTAGTCGCCCCGGTAACCGGAATTGTTGCGCCAGTTGTCGCCGCGCCAGGTGTTGTTGTTGCGCCAGCCACTGTCGTTGCGCCGCCAGTCGTTGCCGCGCCAGTTATCGGCACGGCGGTCGTTATCGCGGCGATAATCGCGGTTGCGATTGTCGTCGCGGCGGTAGTCCCGATCGCGGTCGGTGTAGGTTCGGTTCCGCTCACCCCAGTGCTGGCGGTCGCGGTTTTCGGACCGGGCTGTTGCTGGCGGCGCAGTGCGATCACGGGCAGCGTCGCGGTTCCACGCGCGTGCGCTGGCGCGGTTGGCGTCCGATGGGTTCCAGCGGTTGCCATCCCAACCGGGCTGCACGGGTGTGGATGCACGCGGGGCGCGTTGCGGTGCAGTTGCGGTCCGGTCCTCTCCGCCGCTGTTCCGGCCCGGCCATGCAGTAGCGCCCTGGCCACGGTTCCAGCCCTGCCGTCCACCGTCCATGCGGCCTGAATCGGGGCGCGACCCGCGAATGCGATCGCCGCCGCCGCGCCGTTCCGCGCCGCGCTGGTCCTGTGCAACAGCGGGGGTGGCAAACGCTACCATAGCCGTGGTGCCTGCAAGGGTGGCGGCGGTCAGTGCGGCTGGAGCCATCGTTGCCGGAAGCAGTGAAATGGCCAGCGCAGCAAGCGAGCCATTGGACACTATCGAGTTGCCGGTCATTGTGCAGACCCTTTCCCGTTACGGTTGGCCGCAAGACCCTTCGCGGCGCTAATGATGGTTAAGTATGCGATTCGCCCTGTCCGATGGCTGAACCGGTCTGGTTGCTTTTCGTTCATGTCTGAATGAGGTTTTCTGAATGGATTTGACGCTTGACGGGGTGCTGGCCGATGCCTGCGCGCGCCTTGCCCGTGCGGTTGCTGACCGCCGCCATGCCATGCATGCGCCGGTGGTGGGGACGGGCGACGGCGACATGCGGATAATGGTGCTGCGCGAGGCGTCACCGGGTCTTGAACGGCTGCGCTTTCACACCGACGCACGAAGCCCCAAGGTTGCGCTGATAGGGGCCGGAGCACCGGTTTCGGTCCTCGCCTATGACCCGGAAGCGCGGGTGCAATTGCGCATGCGCGGCGAAGGACGGATTGAGCGCGCGGGCGAACATGCCGACGCTGCATGGTCGCGCGCCGGGGCATCAAGCCGCCGCTGCTATCTTGCCGAAGCGGGGCCGGGCGAAGCGCGTGATCTGCCCGGCGCAGCCTTGCCCGAAGGCCTGCGCGACCGCAGGCCATCGCTTGATGCAACGCTGCCGGGCCGCGCCAACTTTGCCATCCTGATGGTCGAAGTGCGCTCGCTCGACTGGCTGCACCTGACCCGCGAAGGCGGCGTGCGCGCGCGCTTCACGCGGCCCAGCGCCGCGACGGCGTGGCGCGCGACATGGCTTGCGCCATAGCGCTGGAGAGCCCCGCATCGCATACCGGTAAGGGCACGGCAGTGCGGGGCAGTCCCGGCCTGTAAAGGCCGGGACGCTCGGTCAGCGAGTCAGCTTCTTGTAGGCCAGACGAGTCGGCCGGTCGGCCGCATCGCCAAGGCGGCGGCGTTTGTCTTCTTCATAGGCCGCGAAGTTGCCTTCGAACCATTCGACGTGGCTGTTGCCTTCGAAGGCAAGGATGTGCGTGGCGAGACGATCGAGGAAGAAGCGATCGTGCGAAATAACCACGGCGCAACCGGCGAAGTTTTCGATCGCATCTTCCAGTGCGGCCAGCGTTTCCACGTCAAGGTCGTTGGTCGGTTCGTCGAGCAGCAGCACGTTGCCGCCAGCTTTCAGCATCTTGGCCATGTGCACGCGGTTGCGCTCACCGCCGGACAGCTTGCCGACGTTCTTCTGCTGATCGGCGCCCTTGAAGTTGAAGGCACCGACATAGGCGCGGGTCGACATCTCCTGCTTGTTGACGGTCATGTAATCCAGACCGTCGGAGATTTCTTGCCACACGTTGTTCTTGGGGTTCAGATCGTCGCGGCTCTGGTCGACAAAACCGAGGTGGACGGTCGAGCCGATCTCGATGGTCCCGCTGTCGGGCTGTTCCTTGCCGGTCAGCAGCTTGAACAGCGTGGACTTGCCTGCGCCGTTCGGCCCGATCACACCGACGATCCCGCCCGGTGGCAGGATGAACGAAAGATCTTCGAACAGCAGCTTGTCGCCATAGGCCTTGGTGATGTTCTTGGCTTCGATCACCTTGCCGCCGAGGCGCTCGGGCACCTGAATGACGATCTGGGCCTTGCCGACAGCGCGGTTGTCCTGCGCGTTCTGCAGTTCCTCGAACTTGCGGATACGCGCCTTGGACTTGGTCTGGCGCGCGGCTGGCGTCTGCCGGATCCATTCGAGTTCGCGCGAAAGAGCCTTCTGCTTGCCGCTTTCCTCGCGCTCTTCCTGTTCAAGGCGCTTGGCCTTCTTTTCCAGGTAGGTCGAATAGTTGCCTTCGTAGGGGAAGTATTTTCCGCGATCGAGTTCGAGGATCCAGCCCACCACGTTGTCGAGGAAGTAGCGGTCGTGGGTGATCATCAGCACCGCACCGGCATATTCCTTCAGGTGGTTTTCCAGCCACTCGACGCTTTCGGCGTCAAGATGGTTGGTCGGTTCGTCGAGCAGCAGGATATCGGGCTTCTGTATCAGCAGTCGGGTCAGCGCGATGCGGCGCTTTTCCCCGCCGGAAAGGCTGTCTACCGGCCAGTCACCCGGCGGGCAGCGCAAGGCTTCCATGGCGATTTCAAGCTGGTTGTCGAGCGTCCAGCCATCGACCGCGTCGATCTTGCCTTGCAGATCGCCCATTTCCTCCATCAGCGCATCGAAATCGACGTCTTCCGGCGGATCGGCCATGATGTTCGAGATTTCGTTGAACCGGTCCACCAGATCGGCGGTTTCCCGCGCGCCGTCCTTGACGTTTTCGAGCACGGTCTTGCTCGTATCAAGCTGCGGTTCCTGTTCGAGATAGCCCACAGTGATGTTTTCACCGGCCCAGGCTTCGCCGGTGAAGTCCTTGTCCACCCCGGCCATGATCTTGATAAGCGTCGATTTACCGGCACCGTTCGGGCCGACGATGCCGATCTTGGCACCTTGATAGAATTGCAGGCTGATGTCGTTCAGCACCGGCTTTTGCGCGCCGGGGAAGGTCTTCGTCATGCCTTTCATGACGTAGGCGTATTGGGCAGCCATGATCTGTCCTTGATGGAAGGGCGTTAAACTTTGGCACGCCTCTATCCGAGCGGGGCGGTGCGGGCAAGCGGTGGCCGGAACAACGTGTCGCGTCGGCGCGGGGCAGGCGTAGCCGGAAACGTCAACAAAGGCGGGCGCTGCGGCTTGGCAGGGCGGTTCGGTGGCGATAGGTCTGGTTGCATGCGAAACATCCTGCGCGCGCTTGCGCTTTCCACCGCCGCCCTGTGTCCCTCAACAGCGTTTGCCGATGAAGCGAAGGGCGATGTGGCGTGGTCGATCGTATCGGACCTGACCACGCAGGTTGGCCAGCGGCTGGCGGGTTCCGAAGCCGAGGCGCGCGCCCGGCAATGGGCGGCCGAGCGGCTCAAGCAGCTTGGCTTCAAGGGTGTTGCCGTTGAACCGTTCACGATCACCGGATATCTGCGGGGCGAGGACAAGGCCGAACTGATCGCTCCGGTGCCGCTGAAGATGGCGGTCACCGCGCTCGGCTACAGCGGGACTGGGACGATCCCCAACGCGGAACTGGTCTATCTCGACTCTTTCGAGACGTTGCAGAAGGTCGATGGTGCACCGTTCGTGGGCAAAGTCGTGTTCATCGACCATGCGATGAAAGCGACGCAGGATGGCAGCAGCTATGGCCCGTCAGGGCAGGCACGGCGGCTTGGTCCGGCGCTGGCGGCGCAGAAGGGGGCAGCAGCAGTGCTGATCCGTTCCATCGGGACCGACAGCCACCGCAATCCGCACACGGGATCGACGACCTTCAAGCCGGGTGACCGAGTCATTCCTGCTGGTGCAGTGTCCAACCCCGACGCCGATATCATCCGCGCCATTGCCAAAAGCGCGATGCGTCCGGTTCGGGTCAGCGTATCATTCACCGGCAAGACGACGGATAACCTCCCGTCCGGCAACGTGATCGGGGAATTGCCGGGGCGCGATCCCGCGCTGCCGCCAGTTCTGGTTGCCTGTCATCTCGATAGCTGGGATCTGGGAACCGGCGCGATTGACGATGCTGCCGGCTGTGCGATCATAACGGCTGCGGCATTGAAAACGCACGAAGGCGGCAAACCGCTACGCACGATCCGGGTGTTGTGGGCCGGGGCGGAAGAACTGGGCGGCCTTGGCGGCAAGGCCTATGCCGAAAAGCACCGCGAACCGCACGCCCTGGCCATGGAAAGCGATTTCGGCGCGGGCAAGGTCTGGCGAGTGAAGTTCCGGCTGGCCGATGGCAACAAGGCGCTGGCCAGCACGGTGGCTTCGACGCTCGCCGGGCTGGGCGTGGTGCGCGGGCACGCCATGGCCGATGGCGGCACCGACATTCGCCCGGTGATCGACGCGCAGAAACTGGCGGTGATCGATCTGGACCAGGACGGAACGCGCTACTTCGATCTGCACCACACGCCGGACGATACGCTTGACAAGGTGGACCCTGCCGACCTGGCCCAGAATGTCGAAGCATGGGCCAGAGTGCTGGCCGTTGTCGCCAACGAACCGGGCACAATTGCGCCTGCGCCCTGAGCAGCCAAATCGGGGTGTCAGACGTCCGCCGCTTCGGGGAACTCGACAACGGTTGTCACGCCTGCCGCGTTGCTTTCGACGGCCAGCGTGCCGCCAAGCTGGCTGACGAATCCGCGCATGATCGCGCTGCCAAGGCCGCGATTGGGCGATTGCGCTGAAGGTTCGGGCATGGCCATGCCCCGGCCATTGTCGGACATGGTCAGGCGGAGGCGATGTTCGGCGCACCGGTCCAGCGTGATCCGCACTTCGCCCGGCGTGCCGGACAGCGTTCGACCCGCATCGAAGGCATGCTTGATGCTGTTGGTCAGCACTTCGGTGACCAGCAGCATGAGAGTCATCATGCGGTCCACGTCGATCCGCGCATCAACGGCGTTGACCACGACCTGAACATGACCCGAAGCGGTCACATCCTGCGCTTGCTGCACCACTCTGGTGATCTGTTGCGGCAGCGGGGTTTCGCGGGCCGCCGGGTCGTAGAGCTGGCGATGCACTCTGCCCATCAGTTCGATGCGCGCGGTCGCGCTGTCGATCACGTGCAGCGCAACGGACGGATCGCGGGCAATCTGGCGCCGCTGGATGTGGAGCATGGAAGCCACCGAGGCGAGGTTGTTTGCGACGCGGTGCTGCAGTTCCTTGAAGAGCAAAGCCTGATAGTCCGCCATGTCCGCCAGTTGCCGCTGATTTTCCACCAGACGCGCCTGCCGATGCAGCAGTCCGTCGATCAGGGCTATGTCAACAGTGACGACCACCGCGTAAAACAACAGCGCGGCGACCACCGGACCATTGGCGTGGAAGCTGTTGAACGGGGGCATGAACCAGTACCACGCCGCAAGACCGCTCAACACCGCGCAGACGATGCCGGGCAAGCGCCCGGCCAGGAATGCGCTGAGAATAACCGCCGGAAAGAACGTCAGGAACGGAAAGCCCGGTGGCAGCATGTGGTCCACGGCCAGACGCAAGCCAGCTCCCGCTGCGGCAAGGCCGATCGCGGTGGCAAAGCGGGGCAGGGTGCCGCGAATGGGCTGGAAAAGAACACGCGGCATCCAGGTCATTGCGTGCAGTCATGCCTTCAAGCGGTTGCTTTTGCAACCGGTGGCGAGCGGTCCGGCTGACCGGGCCGCTCGCCGCAGGAGGTTTGGCTTTGGCGGTCAGATCCGTTCGATGACGATGGCCGGAGCCATGCCACCGGCAGCGCACATCGTTACAAGGCCGTACCGCCCGCCGGACCGTTCCAGTTCATCCAGCGCGGTGCCGATCAGGATCGCGCCAGTTGCGCCGATGGGGTGGCCCAGCGCCATGGAGCCGCCGTTGATGTTCACCTTGGCGCGGTCGAGGTTCAGATCGCGGATGAACTTTTCCGCCACAACGGCAAAGGCTTCGTTGATTTCCCAGACGTCGATATCGTCCTTCGTCAGCCCGGCCTTGGCGAGGACTTTCTTCGCCGCAGGAACCGGCGCGTTGAGCATCAGTGTCGGATCATCGCCCTGGTTGGCATAAGCGACAATCCGCGCCCGCGGCTTCATGCCGTGCTTCTCGGCATAGGCGGGTGACACAATCAGCACGGCTGCGGCGCCATCGACCACACCGGACGAATTGCCCGCGTGGTGGACATGCTTGATTTCCAGATCGGGGTAGCGACGCTTGATCTGCTCGCGGAACGTCGATCCGCCAATGTCGAAATCGGCAAGCCCGGCAAAGCTGGGACGCAGACCGGCAAGGCTCTCTGCCGTCGTTTCCGGGCGGGGGAACTCTTCGCGGTCCAGCGCCACCGAACCGTCGTCGTTCAGTACCGGCACGACCGATTTGGCAAAGCGCCCTTCCTTGATGGCCTGCGCCGCGCGCTGCTGGCTGACGAGCGCCAGTCCGTCCAGTTCTTCACGCGTGATGCCTTCGATGCTGGCCACCGCATCGCCGCACACGCCCTGGTGGCTCTGCGGGTGGAGTGCGTCCAGTGCGGCATTGCCCGCGCCGATCAGCGGAGCGGTAAACCCGGCGTTCGCCTGTTCAGCGCCATAGGCAGCAAGATAGCTCATCATTTCCGTGCCTCCGGCAATGACGCAATCTTCCATGCCGGACATGACCGAAGCGCAGGCGAGGTTGACCGCAGTGATCCCGCCGCCGCAGAAACGGTCGAGCGTGGTGCCGCTGGCCTTGACGTCATAGCCGGCGGCAAGCGCCGCCATGCGGCCCAGATCGCCACCCTGCTTGCCGAACTGCGACGAAGTGGACCAGATCACGTCATCGACCGTTGCCGTATCGAGGCCGTTTCGGTCCTTCAGCGCCTTGAGCACGGTTGCCCCAAGGTGTTGCGGGTGCAGGTGCGACAGCGCGCCCTTGCCCGGCTTGCCAATCCCGCGCGGGGTGCGGACGGCGTCGATGATATAGGCTTCGGGCATGGCTTGCTCTCCGGATGCTGTGCGTTAAGTAATCCGCTAACGAGCGTGCGCCTTGCGTGCAAGCCCGATCGGGGCGGCGCGTGCGGCAAGGCGGCTTGCCAGCCGTGCCCGACCATTGCATGAGGCCCTGATGATGGAATCCCATGGCATCGAACGGCGCATCTATCGCCGCCCTGAAAGAGCGGATGGTTCGGCATGATCTGGTGGAACGGACAGATGCCTGTCGCTGAACGGCTGACTGCCCGCGGCCATGGATCAATGCCTTCGCACGTCGGCATCGAGTTTGTCGATTGCGGTCCGGACTGGCTGCGTGCCCGCATGCCGGTGGATCATCGGACGCTTCAGCCGTTCGGCAGGCTCCATGGCGGGGCTTCGGTCGTGCTGGCGGAAACGGTCGGATCGATGGCCGGTTCGCTGGTTATCGACCCTGCCGGGTTCGTGTGCGTCGGCCTTGAAATCAACGCCAACCATGTCCGTCCGGCGCGCGATGGCTGGGTCTATGCCACGGCGCGGCCAGAGGCGCTGGGCCGGACAACACAGGTCTGGTCTATCAAAATCACCGACGAGGCCGAAAAGCTGGTGTGCGTTTCGCGGCTGACGCTGGCGGTTATCGCAATCGAGCGCAAGTGATCGAGCAACGGGATGACAAATCGCATGAATGACAGGTCCGACGCGCGCGTCCTTGTGATGGAAGGCATCCACAACTTCCGTGACTACGGCGGCTATGCGGCGCGTGGCGGGCGGTTGAAGCGCGGCGTCTTGTGGCGATCGGGCCAGCATGGCGATGCAACGCCAGCCGATCTCGACGTGGTGCACGGGCTGGGGATCGCAAAGGTGATCGACTTGCGCGGCGACAGCGAGCGTGCGGAAAGCCCTTGCCTCCGCCATCCGCAGTTCGATGGCGAAGTGCTGTTTCACCCCGGCGAAACCGCTTCGGCGCGCGGGCGTGCGGTGCACGAGGAAGTGGCGGACATGGTGCGCACGGCGCAGGACGCGCGCGCTGCGATGGTAGCGGTCTATGCCAAGCTTCCGTTTCGCCCGGTCCTTGTCGGCTCCTACCGGCTGTTCATGGCGGCGCTGGCCCGCGATGACGCTCCCAGCCTGCTGCACTGCCTTGCCGGAAAGGATCGGACCGGGGTCGGCGTTGCAGTGGTGCATGGGCTGATGGGCGTTCACCACGACGACATCCTTGAGGACTACCTCCTCACCAACACTGCGGGCGATTCCGAAGCGCGGATCGAGGCGGGCGCGCGCCATCTGCGCAAGGGCGGCAGGGCGTTGATGGATGATGCGGCAATGCGTGTTGTCATGGGCGTGGAGCCGCAATTCCTTGACCAGGCGATTGCGGCCATCGAACAGGCGCACGGCGGCTACGAAGGCTATGCGCGCGATGTCCTTGGGGTCACGCCGCAGATGCTGGCAGCAATGGAGCGCAATCTCATCGAATCCTGATTCGGCTGTGGTGCGCCTTTTCGAAAGGTTGGAAAAACCATCCCGCCGGACTCGCTTTTGGGCAAAGGCCACCCTATTTCGCCGGACATATTCAGGAGTTTTCCATGGCGACGACACACAAGACCCGCATGCTCATCATCGGTTCCGGCCCGGCCGGACTTTCGGCCGCCATTTATGGGGCGCGTGCGGGGATGGAGCCGATCGTGGTGCAGGGCCTGCAGCCGGGCGGGCAGTTGACCATCACCACCGATGTCGAAAACTATCCCGGCTTCCGCGATGTGATCCAGGGGCCGTGGCTGATGCAGGAAATGCAGGCCCAGGCCGAACATGTCGGCACGCGGATGATGTGGGACACCATTCTTGACGTCAGCCTTGATGGCTCGCCTTTCCGGGCCACCGGTGACAGCGGCGATATTTATGAAGGCGATGTGCTGGTCATCGCTACCGGCGCGCAAGCCAAATGGCTGGGCGTGGAAGGCGAACAGGCTTTGTCGGGCAAGGGTGTTTCGGCCTGTGCCACGTGTGACGGTTTCTTCTATCGTGGCAAGAAGGTCGTGGTGATCGGCGGCGGCAATACCGCCGTGGAAGAAGCCTTGTACCTTACCAACCATTCGCCCGACGTGACGCTGATCCACCGCCGCGATTCGCTGCGCGCGGAAAAGATCCTCCAGGACCGCCTGTTTGCCCATCCCGGCATCAAGGTTTTGTGGAACCAGAAGGTCGAAAGCTTCGTGGGCGAAGATGGCAAGGGGCTGACGGGGGTAAAGCTGGTCGATACGGTGACCGGGGCGGAATCCATCGTCGAAACCGACGGGGCCTTTGTCGCCATCGGCCATGCGCCCGCAACCGAACTGTTCAAGGGCAAGCTGGAGCTGGATGAAAGCGGTTACATCGTCGTCCAGCCCGGCACGCCCAAGACGGCGATCCCCGGCGTGTTCGCCTGTGGCGATGTGATGGATCATACCTACCGTCAGGCAGTGACCGCAGCGGGTACGGGATGCATGGCCGCGCTCGATGCCGAACGCTTCCTTGCCGAACAGGATTTCAAGGCAAAGCAGACGGTTCCGGCGTAAGCATCGCCATCAGGCGCGCGAAGAGCCATTCGCGCGCCGCATCGTCCGAAAAGCTGTGCGACGCGCTGGCGATGCGGGTGATGCGCGGGTCGTCGCTCTTCCAGCTCTGCGTAAAGAGCTGCGCCGTGCGGTCCCCACTGGCAAGCAGGATCTCTGCCGGCCCGGAAAAGGCCGCAAGCCCCGCCTGCATGTCGGGAACCAGCCCGGCGGGAACGGGCGCGGTTGATGCCGCGTTGCGCAGGCCCCGCGCCAGTTTGGCAAGATTCACCCCGCCGGTCAGGAGGCGCCAAAGCTCGCGCGGGTTCTTCAGCTTGGCGATGTAACGGTCGCGGATGGCCGATGCGGGCATCGTTGGTGGCGCCTCCTCGCCTTCGAATGTCCACGGATTGGCCAGCACCAGCGCATCGATGGGCAGCCCGTGGGCGAAAAGCATCAGCGCGGTGGCTGCATCGCAGTTGCCGAAGGCCACCAGCCGCGTAACGTGCGGCGCGCAGCTTCTGAATGCGGATACGGCAGCAGCAAGATCGGGCTGGCAATGCCGGAACGTCGGATTTTCGCCGCCGCTATCGCCCACCCCGCGCCGGTCGAACCGGAAAACCGGCACCCCGGCATCGGCGAGGCGCGCGGCGAGCTGCGCCTGTCCCGCCCACGCCCCGGCGCGCAGTTCGTGCCCGCCCGAAACGATCAGCAGGCCGCTTGTCCCGCTGGCCATGCCGATGTCGAGTGTTCCGACCAGATCTTCTCCCTGGCAGGCAAAGGTCAGATGGCGGCGGTTCATTGCGACAGTCCGTCCACGATGATCCGTGCCAGCGCGCTTGATTGTTCGGGCGCCGGGCCGGGTTCCGCGCGCAGCCACAGCCCGCTTCCGCCCAGTTCCGACTGGGAAATCAGGCGCTGCCCTTCGACCAGCGGCACGGCGCTCTCCAGCCCGGCTATCAATGCCGCGCCGCAGCGATACCCGGCAAGCTCCAGCCCTTCGGCGCGGCCTGTTTCCAGCAGGCTGGCGATGTCTTCATTGCGGCCGGATTCCCGCGCGGCGATCACGCGGGCGCGCAGCAACTGGCGCAGGATTGTTGCGCCCTTCACTGGCTCCAGCACCCAGCCGGGCAATGTGTGGGGAAATACAAGCGTGCCACCGCGGATGGCAAGTACATGATTCGCTTTGAAATGCTGCGCAGCCTGGCGCATCGCCGCGCGCCAGGCATGCAGGCTTTGCGCCTGGAAAGGTTGCAGGCTTTCGTTGCAGCCGGGCAGGTCGGGCAGAAAGCTGTCGATGCCCGCAGCATCAAGGTGGCGCATCGCATCGAGCAGCATGCGGCGCATGCGGTTGGCCTTGTCGAACAACGCAGGGACGATCAGCACGCGCGCTTCGCGTTGCCGGTCGAAGGCCTGGGCGTATTCCGCGTTCTGGCCTTGCGGTCCGGGGCAGGGCCACTGCGCAATCACGCGGCGATTTTGTCCTCAAGGAAACTCAGGAGGTTGCCGTAGCTTTCGAGCAGTTCGCCATCAATCTCGTCGTCTTCGATCACGATGTCGAGCCGGTCCTCGATCTCGGTCAGCAGACCGGCCACGGCCATCGAATCCAGTTCGGGCAGATCGCCGAACAGCCCCGTGTCGGCATCGAACGCGGCCACGCGCTCGGCAGAAAGGCCAAGCACGTCCTTCAGGATCGCGCGCAGGATGCTGTCTGTGCTGTTCATCGGTGCCCTGGCTGGATTGCGTGTTCGTTCACTCAAGCCCTTAAGCAACGCGGACCGGTGAAACAAGAGGCTGGCGTCTCAGCGTGCGGACGCTGCCCGCAAGTGCGCGGGCGAGCGAAGGCCAGTGCCGCACCGCTCCGGGCCGCCAGGCGCGCAGTTGCCAGCGTTGGCGAACTTCTTCCATCCAGTCGCGCTTGTAGGGATCGTCGCCCGTGCCGAAATCGACTTCGGCCACCCGGTCGGTGTCGATCACGTGGGCGAACAGCGCGGCGGTGAGCAGCGTGCCAGGCGATTGCTTGCGAAAGCGTTCGTCGTGCGCAAGCTTGTGGATGAAGGCCGTGCTGCCTTCGACGGTCCAGAACTGCGCGGCAACCGGCTGCCCGGCAATTTCGGCCATGCCCAGCCGCAGGCGCCCCGCCGCGCCCTCGGCCTGCGCCCATTGCCGCAGGAAGGCGGGGCTGCCTTCGCCGGGCTTCCAGCTCAGCCGGTAGATCGCTTCATAGGCGTTCCAGTCCGCGCACGAGAAGGTATCTGCAATGCGCAGTGTCACTTCGCCCTTGCGGCTCTTGCGGCGCACGGTTTCGCGCAGCGCGCCGGGCCGCCCGGCCCAGTATTCGGCAAAGCTGCGACCACGCACGGGCAGGAAGTGGTTGGCATCGCAGGGCTGCGCTAGGACGATCCAGCCCGCGCGGCGCATGGCGGCGGCCAGTGCCGTGGCGTCGGCTTGCGGCAGGGGCGCCAGCAGCGCACGCCCCAGCGGCAGGGTGCGGGCAATCTCTGCCAGCAGTGCCGGATCGCCCAGAGGACGGACGAAGAAATTGTACCAGTTGGCCAAGGCCTCAACCCCGGCATCCCCGATCTGCCACGGCAGCGCGGCTACCCGTGTACCATCGCAGGCAACGCTCACCCGCGTCTTGTCGGCATCGAGGCAGGCATCGGCGAGCATGGCCAGCCAGTCGAGCCGCTCGAACGGCGAACCGCCGCCAAGCGCAACAAGGCGCGGGTCCGCTTGCGCTTCCTTAAGACTGACGTGATAGACGTCCAAACCGTTCCTGCCCTTTTGCCGTTCGAGAGCTGCGTGCCCGCCGATCCTGATCCAACCGTATTCCCGCTCGATCATCTGGCCCTGCGTGGCGGCCGGAATGCCCCCGCGCTGGTGTTCAAGGACCGCACTCTTAGCCACGAAGCGTTAAACGCGCGTATAGGCCTGCTGGCAGGCTGGCTGAAATCGCGCGTGCCGCATGCGGGCGCGCGGGTCGCCACCTGGCTGCCGAAAACCGAAATGGCCTGCCTCATGCCGTTGGCAGCGGTGCGGGCAGGGCTGGTGCACGTACCCGTCAACCCGTTGCTCAAGCGCGGGCAAGTTGCGCATATCCTTGCCGATAGCGGCGCGGCGCTGCTTGTATCGGGCAAGGCGCGGCTCGATACGCTGGAGCCTGCCGATGCCGTCTGCGCGGCAATCGAAGAGACGATGGCGTGGGCGGAGGCCGAGGCGCTGGGTTCGGTGCTGCCGCCGTCCGATGCCGCGCCAGACAGCCTTGCCGCCATTCTTTACACCAGCGGTTCCACCGGGCGGCCCAAGGGCGTGATGCTCAGCCAGGCGAACCTTTGGCTGGGGGCGGTCAGCGTTGCCCACTACCTCAGGATCGCGGCCGACGACCGCGTGCTGGCGGTGCTGCCGCTGGCGTTCGATTATGGCCAGAACCAGTTGCTGTCTACATGGTACGCAGGCGGCGCGGTGATCCCGCTCGATTACCTGACACCGCGCGATGTTGTGAAAGCCGTGGCCCGCCATGGTGTGACAACGATCGCCGCTGTCCCGCCGCTGTGGCTGCAACTGGCGGAACTGGACTGGCCGGAAGAGGCCGCGCGATCACTGCGCCGCCTGACCAACAGCGGAGGGGCGCTGACCCCGGACCTGGTACGGGCCTTGCGGACCCGATTCCCGCAGGCGGACCTCTATCCGATGTACGGCCTGACCGAAGCGTTCCGCTCGACCTATCTCGATCCCGTGCTGGTGGACCGGCATCCGACATCCATCGGCCGCGCCATTCCCTTTGCCGAGATTCTCGTTGTCAACGATGCCGGGCAGGCTGCTGCGCCCGATGAAGAGGGCGAACTGGTGCATACCGGGCCGCTGGTGGCGCAAGGGTACTGGCAGGACGCCGAACGCACCGCCGAACGCTTTCGCCCCGCCCCTGCGTTTTCGCGGCTTGGCGGCTTGGCCGTATGGTCGGGTGACCGCGTGCGCCGCGATGCCGAGGGCCTGCTCCATTTTGTCGGCCGGCGCGATGCGATGATCAAGACCAGCGGCAACCGTGTCAGCCCGCAGGAAGTCGAAGAAGCGGCCGTCAGCACTGGCCTTGTGGCCGAAGCCGTGGCGTTGGGCCTGCCCGATCCGCAACTGGGGCAGGCGATCCATCTGGTGGCACGGGCGCGGCCCGGCGCAGTGCGCGACGATCTGATTCCGGCGCTGACCCGCACGCTGCCCAACTTCATGGTGCCGCGCCACGTCCATTGGCGCGAAACGATGCCCGTAAGCCCCAACGGCAAGCTCGACCGGGTTGCACTGGCGGCGGAACTGGCGGAAGAGCAGGCACCATGAAGCCCCTTGGCCCGATCCCTTCCGGCTATGAAGCCATCGACGGCGAACTTGCGATCGGCGGACGCAAGGCCAGCGATCTGGTGGCACAGGCAGGCCAGACGCCGCTGTTCGTCTATTCGCGCGATCTTGTCAGCCGCCGCATCGCTGCCTTGCGCGCCGCGATGCCCGCGCGGCTGGCGGTCCACTATGCGGTCAAGGCCAATCCGTTCGGACCATTGCTGGAACACATGGCCGGGCTGGTGGATGGGTTCGATATCGCATCGGGCGGCGAACTGAACATCGTGCGCGCCGCCGGGATAGACCCCGCGCGGGTCAGCTTTGCCGGGCCGGGCAAACGCGACGCCGAACTGGAAGCGGCGATTGCCGCAGGGGTCACGCTCAACCTTGAATCCGAAGGCGAAGCGGCGCGGGCCTTGGCCATCGCCAGCCGCCTTGGCGTGGTGCCGCGCCTTGCCATCCGGGTAAATCCCGACTTCGATCTCAAGGGATCGGGGATGAAGATGGGCGGCGGGGCAAAGCCTTTCGGCATCGACGCCGAACGCGTGCCCGTGCTGGCGCGCAAGCTCGTGGCCGAAGGCGCGGACTGGCGGGGCTTTCACATCTTTGCGGGCAGCCAGGCGCTTTCCGCCGATGCGATCATCGAAACGCAGGCACAGACGCTGGACCTTGCCGCACGGCTGGCCGAAGATGTCGGGATCGCCCCGCCACGGTGCAATCTGGGCGGCGGTATCGGCATTCCCTACTTCCCCGGCGATCTGCCGGTAGACATCGCCGCCATCGGTGCCGCACTGGAACAGCGATTCGCCGATCTGCCCGCCGTGCTGCGCGATACGGCGTTCTGTATCGAACTGGGGCGTTATCTGGTGGGGGAGGCGGGCGTCTATCTTGCCCGCATCGTCGACCGCAAGGACAGCCACGGCGAAACCTATCTGGTGACCGACGGCGGCTTGCACCATCAGCTTGCCGCCAGCGGCAATTTTGGCACCGTTGTTCGCCGCAACTATCCCAGCGCCATCGCCACGCGTTTTGGCGCGGCGGTGGAAGAGGAAGCCAGCATCGTCGGCTGCCTGTGCACCCCGCTTGACCGGCTGGCCGACAAGGGCGGGTTCCCGCGCGCCGAGGTTGGCGATCTGGTGGCGGTCTTCTGCGCCGGTGCCTATGGCGCCAGCGCCAGTCCGGCGATGTTCCTTGGACAAGGGCCGGCAGGGGAAATCCTGATTTAACAAGGGTGTGCCCAAGGGCGTTAACCTTTGCCCCTGCGCTGTCCCCATGCGGGACAGCGCCGAATGATCGCTTGCGACTGTCCCATGGTGGATCACGGCTAACGCAATCTTCACCCTTTTTGGCGATAGCGGGAGGTGAATTGCGGTCCCTTCGTTTTGCGCACCGGTAACGCCGGACGAAGCGGGCAGCGTCTAGAAGGATCGGTCATGCCGTTGAATCCGCGTGTTTCCCGTATGTTTTCCACCACGGCCATGAATGGCGGAAGCCTCGGCCTTGCGCTTTGCGCCGGTCTGGCGCTGTCGGGGTGCAACGGGGTCAGCAGCGGGCCGCAACTGCCGCCCGCCTCGTTCGTGGCGCTTCAGGAAGGGCCGGGCGAGGAATATGTCATCGGTCCGCTGGACGAACTGACGATCTTTGTGTGGCGCAACCCGGAACTGGGCGCCTCGGTTCAGGTGCGGCCCGACGGGCGCATCACCACGCCGCTGATCACCGACATGCCGGCGGTGGGCAAGACACCCTCTATGCTGTCCGAAGACATCAAGCTCCAGCTTTCGCAATATATCCAGGAGCCGATCGTCTCTGTCATCGTCAACAAGTTTGCCGGGACGTTCAGCCAGCAGGTCCGCATCGTCGGCGCGACGGAAAAGCCTGCGTCGATTCCGTTCCGTGCCAACATGACCCTGCTCGATGCGATGATCGCGGTCGGCGGGCTGTCGGAGTTTGCCGCCGGAAACAAGGCGCGGCTGATCCGCTTCGACAAGCAGTCCGGCAAGCAGAAGGAATATGCCGTGCGCATCGGCGATCTGCTGCGCAAGGGCGATACCAAGGCGAATGTCCTGCTGATGCCCGGTGATGTGATCATCATCCCCGAAAGCGCGTTCTGAGCGGCGGGCGGGGGACAGCGCGGCGATGACCAACATCTATGAAGAAGTGCGCATTGCACTGCAGGGCATCTGGCACCGGCGCTGGATCGCGCTGGCCATTGCCTGGGCGGTTTGCCTGCTGGGCTGGCTGGTGGTGGCGATGGTCCCCAACAGCTATGAATCCAAGGCGCGCATCTTCGTCCAGATCGACGACGTTCTGGCCGACCAGATCGGCATCGGCGGCGACCGCAAGCGCGATATCGAGCGTGTGCGCCAGACGCTTACCAGCTCGATCAACCTTGAAAAGGTGATCCGCGCTACCCGGCTGGGCGACAAGGTTACCAGCGACAAGCAGATGCAGGCAGCGGTTGCTTCGCTGGGCAAGAACGTGGCGGTGGTGAGCCAGCAGGACAACCTGTTCGAAATCACCGGCACCGCAGGCAGCGGTGGCTACAACGACGCCGAAAACGCCAAGCTGGCGCAGGACATCGTGCAGAAGATGATCGACATCTTCCGCGAAGAAAACCTGGCCGGCGGGCGGGGCGAGATGACCGATACGCTGGCGTTCATGGACCAGCAGTTGTCCGAGCGCAAAAAGGCGCTAGAAGCCGCGGAACTCAAGCGGACCGAGTTCGAGGGGCGCAATGCCGACATGATCCCCGGCAGTGGCTCGCTGACCACCAAGCTCGAAGCGGCGCGCGGTGAAATGCGCGATATCGATTCGAACCTGCTGGCTGCGCAAAGCGCGCTGGCGTCCATCAACGGCCAGCTTTCCGGCACGCCGCAGACGATTGCCCTGCCCGGTGTGCAGGGAGGCGCAAAGGGCGCGCTGGCGCAGGCGCAGGCCGATCTTGGCGCAATGCGCGCCCGCGGTCTTACCGACAGCCATCCCGATGTTATTTCGCTGCGTGCGCAGATCGCCAGCCTGCAAAAGGCGGCAGCGGGCGAAGGCGGCGGGGGCGGAGCGCCGAATCCTGCTTATACCTCGCTCATTTCGATCAAGGCGGACCGTGAAGCCAGCCTTGTGGCGCTGCAATCGCGCAAGGCATCGCTGCAGGCGGAAATCGCCCGGCTTTCCGCCCAGCAATACGGCGAACCGGCAATTGCCGCCGAAGCCGCGCGCATTTCGCGCGATTACGACGTGCTCAAGGAACAGTACGACAAGCTGCTGCGCGACCGCGAGGCCCTGCGCCTGCGCGGGCAGGTGGAAACCGAACGCGATGCGGTGAAGTTCGAAGTGATCGACCCGCCAACGATGCCGGTCAGCCCGGCGGCGCCCGATCGGCCGCTGCTTCTGTTGCTGGTGCTGATCGTCGGCATTGGCGCGGGTTGCGGCGGGGCTTTCGCCCTGGCGCAGCTCAAGTCGGCCTATTCGACTACCGGGCAACTCCAGCGGGCCACCGGCCTTCCGGTGCTCGGTTCGATTTCCGAGGCGCTGTCGCGGCCCGCGCGGGCGGAACGCGCCCGGCGGCTCAAGTGGTTCGCAGGCGGCGTCGCCGGTCTGTTTGTTGTCCTGTTTGTCCTGCTCGGCGTGGAAATGCTGAAGCGCGGCATGGTGGCTTGAGGGAGCGCGGCCGATGACCGACCAGAGCAAGATCCCGCTGCCCCGCGAACTGCGTCCCGGCGCAAGCCCTTCGCTGATCGAGCGTGCTTCGGGCAGTTTCGACTTCCGCACGCTGGCGCGCCCCGTCGTGCCCGATCTGCCGCCGGTCAAGGTGCCGGTGCCTTCACCTGTAACGGAAACGGCGGCGCGGCAGGCTGAAACCGCGCCTGCCGAACCTGCACCGCGTTTTGAAACAACGCGCCCGCAGGTCGACCCGCAGCCTTTCCGAGGCATTCATCACCCGATAAGCCGCAAGCATTTGCGCGATCAGAACCTGATCGAGCCGGAAAGCGCGGTTACCGGTCTGCTCGAAGAGTTCCGCATCGTGAAGCGCCAACTGCTGCGCACGGTGGCAGAAGCACGCGCTGGCCATGGCCCGGCCCATGCGCAGCGCATCCTCGTCTGTTCGGCGCATCCCGGTGAGGGCAAGACCTTCTGCGCAGTCAACCTGGCGCTGTCGATTGCTGCGGAAAAGGACAACGAGGTGCTGCTCGTCGATGCCGATTTCGCCAAGCCTTCGGTTCTTTCCACGCTCGGCCTGCCGGGCGGGCCGGGGCTGATGGACGCACTGGCTGACCCCGATATTGCCGTGGAAGACTGCGTGATCGGGACCGATATCGCGGGGCTGTTCGTCCTGCCAGCAGGCAACGTGACGGGTTCCGATACCGAGTTTCTGGCTTCGGCCCGCACCGAACAGGTTCTGGAACGCCTGACCGCGCGGGCACCGCACCGCATCGTCATTTTCGATTCGCCGCCCGCGCTTGCCGCTTCGCCCGCGTCGGTGCTGGCGCACCATGTCGGGCAGACGGTGATGGTCGTGCGCGCGGAAAGCACCGGCGAGGCCGCGCTGCGCGACGCCGTGCAACTGCTGTCTGCCTGTGAAGACATCAAGCTCCTGCTCAACGCCACGCGCTTTTCCACCACGGGGCGCCGGTTTGGCACTTACTATGGATACAAGGAATGACCGACACGGCTCTTCCCCCTCTCGCCGGGCGGCGCGCGCTGCGCCGCGCGCTGGCGCTTGGCATCGCACTGGGCACCCTGCCGGTCATGCCTGCGACGGTTCACGCGCAATCACTGTCCTACGAAAGCGTCGATGGCGATGCGCCCGTATCGTCCCCGTCGCAGAGCCGGCGGGGCGGCCGCAGCGCAGGCGGCAGCACGCGCACGACCATCGTGCCCTATGTCGAAGCGTCGCAGACCATGCTCTACGAACTTTCGCCAGGCGACGATGTGCTGACCTACAGCACGCTTGCCGCGGGCGTGGACATGGCGCTGAACGGGCGCAGCACGCAGGGCGCGGTTTCGGTGCGCTATGAACGGCGGATTTCGCAGTCCGATCGCGTGGCCGATGGCGATACCCTGTCGGGGCTTGCCCGCGTCAAGCACGATGTCATCGCGCGCACCCTGTCGGTAGAGGCCGGGGCGTTGGCGGCACGCACCAGAGTCGAGGGCAGCGGCGCATCGTCGCTCAACCCGCTGGCCAGCAACGATGCGGTCAGCCAGATCTATTCGCTCTACGCCGGGCCTGCACTGTCCACCCATGTCGGGGATGTGGCGCTGTCGGGGTCGTATCTGCTCGGCTATACCAAAGTGCAGCAGAAGGACGCCGTACAGCTTGCGCCGGGACAGGCGCCGGTTGACATCTTTGACGATTCCATCGCCCAGTCGGCGCTGCTTTCCGCCGGGATCGCACCGGGGACGGTGCTGCCGGTCGGGATTACCGCCACCGGTTCGTTCTACCAGGAAGACATTTCCAACCTTGACCAGCGCGTGCGAGATGCGCGGGCGGGGGTTCAGGTGACCTATCCCGTCACGCCCACGCTGGCGCTGGTCGGAGCGGTCGGGTACGAGGATGTCGAGGTGTCTTCGCGCGATGCCTTGCGCGATGCGGCGGGCAATCCGGTCATCGGCGGCGATGGCCGCTATGTGACCGACAGCAGCCGCCCGCGCCAGCTTGCCTATGAAACCGATGGCCTGACCTGGGACGCGGGCGTCATGTGGCGCCCCAGCCGCCGCACCGCGCTGTCCGCATTTGTCGGGCGCCGGTACGACAGCACGACCTATTACGGCAGCTTTTCCTACGCGCCGAGCACGCGCAATTCGCTGACCGTTTCGGTCTATGACAACGTGTCCGGCTTCGGCGGGCAGGTGACACGGGCGCTGCGCGACCTGCCGACCGATTTCGAAGTGGCGCGCGATCCCTTCAACGGCCAGATCAGCGGTTGCGCCATCGGCTCCGAAAGCGGCGGCTGCGTCAACAATGCGCTGTCGTCGGTTTCATCCTCGGTGTTCCGCGCACGCGGTGTCAACGCCACGTATGCACACCGCATCGGCCGCATGCAGGCGGGCGTCGGCGCAGGCTATATCCGCCGCCGCTTCATTGCCCGGCAGGATTCGGTGCTGGGCGCGGCCAACGGCGTCGTGGACGAAAGCTGGTACGTCGATGCCGGGCTGTCCGGCCCGATCGACCGCCGGTCCACTTTTGCGATTTCCGGCTATGCTGCGTGGTTCAACAGCGGCACGTCCGACCTTGGCGACGGCAGCACGCTGGGCGCGAACGCATCGTATTTCCGAAACCTTACCGACCGCCTCGTGGCAACCGCAGCGGTCGGTTTGGACGCTGTTAACCGTAAAGTGCTTGAAGATCAGGTTGTCGCATCCGGCCTGGTCGGACTGCGCTATTCCTTCTGATGCCCGGAGACGGCTGAGATGTACGAAGAGTTCTATGGCCTGAGCGGCCGCCCGTTCCAGCTTGCACCCGATGCGCGCTTCTTCTTTGAAAGCGCCACGCATCGCAAGGCGCTGTCCTATCTGGGCTATGGCCTGGCACAGGGCGAAGGGTTCATCGTCATTACCGGCGAGATCGGCGCGGGCAAATCCACGCTGGTTGCGCACCTGATGGCCACGATCGACCGCCAGCGGCTGACCGCAGCGCAGATCGTGACATCGGCGCTGGACGGCGATGAACTGATCCACGTCTGCGCGCGTGCTTTCGGGCTGGAGGTTGCCGGGCACGACAAGGCGAGTGCGCTGGCGCAGATCGAGGCATTTCTGCACCGCGAAGCCCGCGAAGGCCGCCGTTGCCTGCTGGTGGTGGACGAAGCGCAGAGCCTGGCGATCGATGCGCTGGAAGAATTGCGCATGCTGTCCAACTTCCAGCTTGGCGCGCATCCCCTGCTGCAAATCCTGCTGCTGGGCCAGCCTGAGTTCCGCACGCTGCTGCAAGCATCCCCGGAACTGGAGCAGTTGCGCCAGCGCGTCATCGCCACGCACCATCTGGGCGCGATGGAGCCGGTCGAGGTCGGTGCTTATGTAGAACACCGCCTGGCCTGCGTCGGGTGGCAGGGGCGCCCCGATTTCGACCAGCGCGTCTATGCCGATCTGGCCAAGGCCAGCGGCGGCGTTCCGCGCCGGATCAACCAGGTGCTCAACCGCCTGATGCTGATGGGCGCGATTGAACAGCGCGATCATATCGACGCCGAAATGCTTCAGGCCGTGCTGGCCGATCTTTCGGGCGATGCCGCTCCGGCGGTCGAAGTGCACAGCCCGTCCATCGAAAGCGCCGCTGCCACCGCCGTACAGCATGCCGATGCTGCGCCCGAAATGCCGCAAGGCTTTGCTGCGACGGTTGCGCCTGCCTTCGCTGAAGCGACTTTCGACGAAGCGGCATGGCGCGCCGCACTGGCCGAGCGCGATGAACAGATTGCCGAACTGCAGCAGGCCGTCATCGAACTGGCCGATATGCGCAGCGGTGCGGCTGAAGGCCCTGCAACGGCTGGTCCCGATGCTAGCCTGCTGGCGCAGCTTGAAGAAGCCAACCGCCGCATTGCCGCACTGGAAGCGCGCGACGGCGATGAAGAAGTGATCGCCGCACTGGTCGAGGCGCACGAGCGCATCGTCGCGCTGGAAACCCGCACGACCGAACAGGAACAGGCCATCCGTCACACGCTGACGATGCTGATCGAATGGATCGAAACCGAAGACTTCCAACGCGCCGCTGCCTGAGCGGTCAAAGGGGGGTAAAACGATGACCGCGCCGCCAAGGCACCTGCCTGACGGGCTATCCGTGCTCAATGGGCTGTCCGTCGATGTCGAGGACTGGTTCCAGGTTGGCGCGTTCGAAACCGTGATCGACCGTACCGCGTGGGACAGCCTGGAGTGCCGGGTGGAACGCAACTGCGCGGAAGTGCTGGCGCTGTTCGATGCAGCCGGTGTGAAAGGCACGTTCTTCACGCTGGGCTGGGTGGCGCAACGTTATCCGGCGATGATGCGACAGATCGCCGATGGCGGCCATGAAATCGCCAGCCACGGCTGGGATCATGCGCGCGTGTTTTCGTTGGGGCGCACCGCCTTTGCCGATGATATCGCCCGCGCGCGCGCAGTGCTTGAAGACGTTACCGGCCAGCGCGTGACCGGCTATCGCGCGCCGAGCTTTTCCATCGACGCGCGCACGCCCTGGGCGCACGAAGTGCTGGCCGAACATGGCTATGCCTATTCGTCCAGCGTCGCCCCGATCGTCCACGATCACTACGGCTGGCGCGAAGCGCCGCGTTTCTCGTTCCGTCCGGTCGATGGCGCGGCAATGATCGAGATTCCGGTGACCACCGCCGAAATCGGCGGGCGTCGCATGGCGGCAGGCGGCGGCGGGTTTTTCCGGCTGCTGCCATATGCGGTGTCGCGCTGGGCGATCCGCCAGGTCAACGTGCGCGATGGCCGGCCGGCAGTGTTCTATTTCCACCCCTGGGAAATCGACCCCGATCAGCCACGCCCGCCGCATGCGCCGCTCAAATCGCGGCTGCGGCATTATACCAACCTCGATGTCATGGCGGAAAAACTGGCACGCCTTGTGGCAGAGTTCCGCTGGGGCCGGATGGATGAAGTTGCGGCGGCCGAGGCCGCGCACCTTGCCTTGCAGGCTACGGCATGAATGCGCCCTTCATTCCCGCCCGCGTGACCGTACGGCTTGCCGATCCGGGCGATCGCGGCGCGGTTGCGCGGTTTATGGCCGATCATCCGGATGCGACCGCGTTCCACCGGCTGGAATGGCTTGATGCCATCGAAAGCGCGACCGGCCATCGCACGCATATCCTGCTGTCCGAACAGGACGGGGCGATTCGCGCCGTTCTGCCTCTCCACGCGGTTCATTCGCCCCTTTTCGGCCGGGCGCTGGTGTCCACCGGCTTCGGTGTGGGCGGCGGCGTGATCGGCGCGGCCGAGCCTGCGCTTTTTGCCGCGGCGCAGGAACTGGCGGTGCGGCTCAATTGCCCGACGCTCGAACTGCGCGGCGGCGCGTTGCCGGAGGGGCAGGGCTGGCACGTGAAAACCGATAGCCACGCCGGGTTCGTCATAGATCTGGCGGCCGATGACGAAGCGCAACTGCTGGCCATCCCGCGCAAGCAACGCGCCGAAGTGCGGCGCGGGCTTGGCCACGGGATGGACGTGCGCATCGGGCGCGATCCCGCCGCGCGTGCCATGCACTATGCGGTCTATGCCGAATCGGTGCGCAATCTGGGCACGCCGGTATTTCCGCGCGCGCTGTTCGATGCGGTGATGGACGGGTTCGGGGAAGACGCCGACATTCTTACCGTTCTTGCCGATGGCGTGCCGCTGGCGTCGGTGCTCAGCCTCTATCATCGCGGCGCAGTGATGCCGTACTGGGGCGGGGGCGTGGTGGCCGCACGCACGATGCGGGCCAACGACGTCATGTACTATGCGCTGATGAACCATGCGCGGGCGCGCGGTTGCAGCCGGTTCGATTTCGGCCGGTCCAAGGTCGATACCGGAGCCTATCACTTCAAGCGCAACTGGGGTTTCACGCCCCAACCGCTGGCCTATGCCCACTGGACGGCCGATGGCGCTGCGCCGCGCGATGTCAATCCGCTCAGCCCGCGCTACCAGGCGCGCATCCGCTTGTGGCAGAAGCTGCCGCTGGCGCTGGCCAACCGCATCGGACCGCTGATCGCCAGCGGGCTTGCATGAGCGCGCGGGGATGAGCGAAGTCCTGTTCCTCGCCCACCGTATTCCGTTTCCGCCTGATCGCGGCGACAAGATCCGTTCGTGCCATATCCTGCGCCATATCGCCGGGCTGGCTCCGGTCCATGTTGCCTGCTTTGCCGATGACGCCGCCGAGTTGTCGCACGTGGCGGAGCTGGCGACGCTGGCGCAAAGCCACTGCCTTGTCCGCCGGTCGCGCGCTCTGCCGGTGGCCGGGCTGGCCGCGCTGGCAACGGGCAGGCCGGTCAGCCTTGCCGCCTTCGCTTCGCGCGCACTGGCGGCCTATGTCGAACGGCTGCTGGCAACCCGACCGATCAGCGCGATCTATGTTTTTTCCGGGCAGATGGCGCAATACATACCGCGCAGCTTCGCCGGGCGGGTGGTGATGGACTTCGTCGATGTCGATTCCGCCAAGTTCGAAGCCTATGCTGCTTCGGCCCACGCCCCGCAAAAGTGGCTTTACGCGCGTGAAGCGCGGCTCCTCAGCCGTTTTGAAGGCGCCGTTGCGGCGCGGGTCAGCGCCAGCCTGCTGGTAACGCCGGAAGAAGCTGCGCTTTTCACCTCGCGCCTTGCCCGTCCGGCAGAGGCGCGGGTGCTGGCGCTGTGCAACGGGATCGACACGGACTTCTATGATCCGGCCACTGTGGCGCCCGATCCGGCGATGGCCGGGCAGGGGCCGCAGATCAGTTTTACCGGACAGATGGATTACCCGCCCAACGTTGCCGCCGTTGAAATGTTCGCGCGCGCTGTGATGCCCGCGATCCGCGCGGTCCATCCCGATGCGCGTTTCAACATCGTCGGGCGCGCGCCGGTGGCGGCGGTGCGCGCGCTCGATGGTGTCAACGGCGCGCGGGTCACCGGGGCGGTCGATGATGTGCGGCCATGGCTGGCCGGGGCCGATCTGGTCGTCGCGCCGCTGATGATCGCGCGCGGCGTGCAGAACAAGGTGCTTGAAGCAATGGCGATGGCGCGCCCCGTGCTGGCCACGCCACAGGCGGCAACCGGCATTGCGGCGCGCCATGGCCACGAAATCTGCGTGGCCGAAGGCGCCGATGCACTGGTCGCTGCCGCTATTGCCCTGCTTGCCGATCCCGCGGGTGCGGCAGCGGTGGGGCAGGCGGCGCGGGCATTCGTGCTGACCCGCTGCGGCTGGCAGGGCGTGCTGACCCCTCTCGCCGGGCTGCTTGGCATCGCGCAACCGGAGGTGCCGCGTGTCGCTGCCTGACGCCTTGCCACAGGCCCCGGTCGGGCGGGCATGGCAGGCGCTCCCTGCGCCGTGGCGGCGCGCGTTGGGCTTTCTTGCTCTGGCGTGGCTGGGCAACCTTGCGCTTTTCGCGCGCGAATGGCGCACGATGTTCCTGCAATGGTGGGACAGTTCGACCTACAACCACGTGCTGCTCATTCCATTCATTCTGATCTGGCTTGTCGCGTTGCGCTGGCGCGACGTGCTGCGGATTGCACCGCACGGCTGGTGGCCGGGGCTGGTGCTGTTTGCGGGCGCGGGGTTCCTCTGGCTGCTGGGCGATTTCGCCGGGGTCGATCTGGCCATGCAGCTCGCGGTAGTGCTGATGCTTCAGGCCAGCGTGCTGACCGTGCTGGGGCCGCGCGTGGCGGTGGCGCTGCTGTTTCCGCTGGCCTACATGCTGTTCATGGTCCCGGCGGGCGATGAGCTTGTACCTTTTTTACAAACAGCTACCGCGCGGATGACCATGACGCTGCTCGGCTGGGCGCAGGTTCCGGCCCATATCGACGGTGTGTTCATCACTACCCCCGGCGGCTATTTCGAAGTGGCCGAAGCCTGTTCGGGCGTGAAGTTCCTGATCGCCATGATCGCCTATGGCGCGCTTGTCGCCAACGTCTGCTTTCGTGCCTGGCCGCGCCGCGTCGGCTTCATGGTGCTGTGCGTCGGGGTGCCGATCCTTGCCAACGGCATCCGCGCGGCCGGGACCATCGTCATCGCCCAGTACCACGGCATCGCCTTTGCCGAAGGATTCGATCACATCTTCTACGGCTGGATATTTTTCGCCGTGGTCATGGCGCTGGTCATGGCGCTGGCCTGGCGCTTTTTCGACCGCGCGATCGATGATCGCATGGTCGATCCGGCGTGGGTCGACCGGCAACCGTTGCTCGGTCGCTTCTCTCGCCAGTCGATCGGGCAGGGGCGGGCCGTCGCCGCCATGGCCGGCATCGCGCTGGCGTTCGGGGCGTGGAGCGGATGGGCGGGAAGGCTGGAGGCGCAGGTTCCGGCACGGATCGCGTTTCCGGTCGTGAATGGCTGGCAGCAGGTGGACTTTGCCCCGCTCATGCCCTGGCGTCCGCTGCACACCGGGGCCGATCATGTGCTGTTAGGTCGCTTTCAGGACCGGTTCGGGAACACAGTCGATGTCTCGTTCGCGCTTTACGCGGCGCAAGGGGATGGCCGCGAGGCTGGCGGGTTCGGTCAGGGCGCGTTGCCGCTCGACAGTGGCTGGTCGTGGGAGCGTCCGGCATCGCCGCTGGCGGGCGGAAAGGCCGAATGGTTGCAGGCTGCCGGCCCCGTCCACCGCCGCGCCGAAACCTTCCTGCGCACCGGATCGCTGTTGACGGGCAGCAATATGTATCTGAAACTCGCCAATATTCAGGACCGGCTCCTGCTGCGCGAAAGGACCACGGCCACGCTTATCCTGTCTGCCGAAGATGGCGTTGCCGGGCGTCCCCCGGCAGAGCAATCGCTGCGTGCCTTCCTTGCCGCGACCGGGTCGGTCGATGCGTGGATGGACCGCATAGCCACCCCGCGCTAAGGCCAGGCCAGGATGTGCGGCATAGCGGGAATCTTCCATACCGAGGGCTTCAAGCCTGTCGACCCTGATCGCGTCCGGCGGATGTGCGATGCGATTGCCCACCGTGGGCCAGATGGCGAAGGGGTGTGGACGGCACCGGGAGTCGGGCTTGGCCACCGCCGCCTGTCCATCGTCGATCTTGCCGGTTCGCCGCAGCCGATGGTCGCTGCGGAAGGTGATACGGTCATCGTATTCAACGGTGAAATCTATAATTTCAAAGACTTGCGCAAGGAATTGCACGCGCTTGGTGCGCAGTTCCGCACCGACGGCGATACCGAGGTGATCCTTCAGGCGTGGCGCCACTGGGGCACCGATTGCCTGACCCGGCTGCACGGCATGTTCGCCTTCGCGCTCTATGACCTGCGCCAGCGCACGCTGCTGCTCGCGCGCGACAGGCTGGGGGTAAAGCCGCTGTTCACCGCCCGGCTTGCCGATGGCGCGATCATCTTCGGGTCCGAACTCAAGGCGCTGACAGCGCACCCTTCGCTGCGGCGGGACATAGATCCGCTGGCAGTGGAAGACTATCTCGCGTGGGGCTATGTGCCCGATCACCGTTCGATCCTGCAGGGCGTGGACAAGCTTCCCGCAGGGCATTTTCAACTGCTGCGCCACGATGCCGCGCCGCCTGCGCCGGTGCAGTGGTGGGACGTATCCTTTGCCGATCGCGCGAAGGGCAGTGCCGAGGACATGGGGGCGCACCTGCTGCACCACATGCGCGATGCGGTAACGTCGCGGATGCTGGCGGACGTGCCGCTGGGGGCGTTCCTTTCGGGTGGGGTCGACAGTTCCAGCGTTGTCGCGCTGATGGCCGAAGCCAGCAGCGATCCGGTGAAAACCTGTTCCATCGGGTTCGACGTTTCGGCGCTCGACGAAAGCGGTTACGCGGAGCGAATCGCCGCACAGTATGGCACACAGCATTGGAAACGCACCGTTTCTGCCGATGATTTCACGCTTGTGGACCGTTTGGCAGGGATGTTCGACGAGCCATTCGCCGATGCGTCGGCCTTGCCGACGTTCCGCGTCTGCGAACTGGCGCGTGAGCATGTGACGGTGGCTTTGTCGGGCGATGGCGCGGATGAAGCCTTCGCCGGGTACCGCCGCCAGACCTTCCAGCACCGCGAAGAACAGGTGCGTGCGTTTCTGCCTCAGGCCTTGCGCGGCCCGGTATTCGGGACGCTGGGGCGCGTTTGGCCAAAGGCCGATTGGGCGCCGCGCCCCTTGCGCGCCAAGGCCACGTTCCAGAGCCTGGCCAGAAATGGCGAAGAGGGCTATGCGCGCGCGCTCGCCGTAACCGCACCGGAACTGCGTGACAGTCTTTACAGTGCCGATTTCAAGCGGTTACGCGGGGATTACCGGGCCGAACAGCCGCTGGTAGACATGATGCGCAACGCTCCGGCCCGCAGCGGACTGGACCGCGCGCAATATGCCGATCTCAAGTTCTACCTGCCGGGCGATATCCTGACCAAGGTGGATCGCACCAGCATGGCTGTCAGCCTTGAAGCGCGCGAGCCATTGCTGGACCATCGCCTGATCGAGTTCGGTGCCCGTCTTCCCGAATCCATGCGCGTGCGGGGAACAACCGGCAAGTGGCTGGTGAAGCACACCATGCGCCGCTATCTGCCGGACGACGTGCTGTTCCGGCCCAAGATGGGTTTCGTTACGCCCATCGCGCAGTGGTTGCGCGGCCCTCTTGCAGATGAGACTCGCAACCTGGCCAGCGATGGCGTGCTGTCACGCACGGGCTGGTTTGACGCCCGTTTCATTGACAATCTTGCAAAGGCGCATTTGTCCGGTCGATTCGATCACAGTCGGCTGATCTGGCAACTGCTCATGTTGCGGAAATCCTTGGCGCGGCTTGGTTGATGCGGGTTTAACCCGCCCTGCCAAGGTAAGGCGATCTTCACCATTGCGGACTAAATCTTCGGTGAAACAACCGTCGATGGGCCAATGCTGAAGAAGCTGCGATCACCGCTGTATCTTGCGCTGCTTGTTCCGGCGTTGCTTTCGCTCGGCTTTCAATTCCTTGCGCCTATTAACCATGCATATTGGAATGTAAGGTTTAAGTTCGGCAAGCACCCCGTTGCGCAATCGACGGTCATCGTCGCACTCGAAAGCAACGGCGCTGGCCAGGACTCAGCGATACGTACGGCGCGCCTCGCCAAGGTTCTGGAGCATGTCCGGCGGCAGATGCCGTATCGCGTCTATATAGATGCGCCGATAAAGTATGGCGCTGACAAGCCCGGCGATGCCCAGCTGCAGGCAGCGTTGACCCGGCTCGCGCCGGATGCATCACTCGTGGTGCGCAGCCAGGCCATTGTTAGTCATGATTATGAATTCACCGGCAAGGATTTCCACTTTCCCGCGCGCGATCTGGCAGTGCTTGCCCCGGTTGTGGTTTCTGCCTGGAATGCAAACTTCATCGATTTTGCTCAATCATCTCCATATGCAGTGAAGGCGTACGGGCAGACCTACCCGACCCTCGCAACGGCGCTTTCAGGCGTTCATTCGGGCGTACAACGCTCATTTGCGCCTGATTTCCTTGCCGACCCGGCTACCGTGCCCACGATCCGTGAAGGCGCGCTGACCAAGGGCGATTTTCCGCCCGGCTTGTTGACCGGCCGCACTGTGGTGGTTTCAGGTGATGGTGGCGTGCCGCCTATCGGCTTCTATGGGCAGGGAAGGGTGCACCCGCTCGCGCTCGATATTGCTGGAGCATCTGCACTGACCAAGCCGCTGGCGATTAGCTTCAATGCATTTCCACTGCTTGCTTTTGTGTGGATTCTGATGCGTTGGGGCGCGCGCGCCAACCGACGGCGCAAGTTGGCATTGCATGGAGCTGCAGTGGCATCGGTGTTCCTTATTCCGGTTATTCTGCAGCAGATTGGTGTGATGCTGGATGTTGGCGCAGCGTTGGTCGCTGTAGCGATGTATGGCATCGCCCGTCTCTGGCAACGGCGCGTGCGCCGCGTCCAGCATACCAGCCTGTCCGGCCTTCCCAATCTGTTGGCGCTGAGCGCCCAGCCGATCGAGGTAGGGCGTGATGTCGTTGTGGCCGTCATTGCACGGTACGAGGAAATCCTCGCCACGCTACCGCACGACCTGCATGGTGAATGCGCACGCCAGATCGCTCGCCGTCTCTCGGTCGGATCGGGCATCGGCACGGTGTATAATGGCGAAGGCGGCCATTTTGCCTGGACCGAAGAGGCCCGTCCACTGGAAATGCAGCTTAACCATCTCGAAGGCCTGCGCGCGCTTTTTGCCGCGCCACTGGAGATCGGTTCGTACAAGTTCGACACCAATATTCACATCGGCCTTGACCGGAACGAAGGGCTGGACGCGCTTACCCGCGTGAACTCGGCACTGGCTAGCGCCAACGACGCGCTGGGTAGCGGGCGGCCGGTCGAACTGTTCGAGGCGGAACGTCTTGCCGAAGCAAGCTGGGAGCTTTCGCTTCACGCCAGAATTGATGAAGGCCTGCGCAACGGCGAAATCTGGCTGGCCTACCAAACCCAGTGGGACATGAAGACGGGGCAGCCCACCGGGATAGAGGCGCTGATCCGCTGGAACCATCCGACGCGCGGGCCGATTGCCCCCGATGCATTCATCTTGCAGGCTGAACGTGCCGGTCGGATTGACGCGCTGACGTATTGGGTGGTCGAGGAGTCGATTTCCGCCGCGCTTGCCTTGAATGCGATCGGGCAGCATTTGCAGATGAGCTTCAACCTTTCGGCGCAAATGGTGGACAAGCCGGGTCTCGTTTCGAGTCTTTCCGAAATCGTTAGCCGGCGCGGCATGGATCCGCGCCAGATGACCATCGAAGTCACGGAAACGTCCAGCGTGCGCAACCGCCCTGCGGCGGTGCAGAATCTCACGCGGCTGCGCGAGATGGGCTTCCGGCTTTCCATCGATGATTTCGGGACGGGTGAGGCGAGCCTCGCCTATCTTGCCGACCTGCCCAGCGATGAGTTGAAGCTGGACCGGCGGTTCGTTTCGCGCATCCTGACGCATGACCGCGAACGCAAGATTGTTCGTTCAACGATTGATCTGGCGCATGCCCTCGACCAGCACGTTGTCGCGGAAGGAATCGAGGACGAGGCGACATACAGGCTGCTCGTCAAGATGGGCTGTGACGTTGGCCAGGGCTATTACCTGGCCCGTCCACAACCTTTTTCAGAACTGCGTGATGCGTTGCTCAAAACGGGACATCCCCGATTTGGAACTGCTTAGAACTTGTTAACCAAATAAGAGAATGTTAACCAAAAGGCCTCTGAACAAGACAGGAGGCCTTAATGTCCTTTTTGAACGCATCGTTCGACTTCTGGCGCTGGGTTTTCCAGTAAGGATCACGCACGGATTTTCTTTACCGAAAATCAGTGGGTTAGAACCGATAAGGCATCGCTCGGCAGCAGTCGGGCGGTGCCTTTTTCGTTTCGGGGCAGGCAACTTTTGTCGCTGATGGTTAACCCGGTTTTCCGGGCAAAAGGTGTGGATAAGTGATTCGTACCGGTTGGTTGGACCGCGCCTCAGCTCTCTCCGTGCCCTAGCGCCAGGTAATCCTGGCTCTGCATTTCGATCAGGCGGCTGACCGTCCTGTCAAACATGAACCTTCCTTCGTCATCGCCTTTTCCTTGCCAGTCATAAAGGTCGGCAGGCTCCGCATCGGCTGTGGCAATCAGTTTCACCTTGTGTTCGTAAAGCGCGTCGATCAGCGTGATGAACCGTGCAGTTTCGTTCCGCAAATCGGCGCCAAGGCGGGGTATGGCGACGAGGATGACCGTGTGGAAGTTGCGCGCGATAGCCAGGTAATCAGACGCGCCGCGCGCTTCGGCACAAAGCCGCTTGAAGCTGAAGACACCCACACCTTTAAGGCTCTTGGGCACGTGCAACATACGTCCGCCACCCACGTCGAGTTCCGCGGCGGGAACGTGTTCGCTGTCCTCCGGGGGGTAATCGGTAAGCCTGAAAAACGCTTCACGCACGGCTTCGGTGGATTGCGGACCGATCGGGGTGTGCCAGGTGCCGACACCCTTCATGCGTTCCAGCCGGTAGTCGGTCAGGCCGTTCAGCGCGACGACATCGAGCCTGCTTTCGATCAGGGCGATAAACGGCAGGAAATGCTCGCGGTTCAGGCCGTTACGGTAGAGATCGGACGGAGCGCGGTTGGATGTGGTGACGACCGTTAGCCCGCAATCGACGATCAGCGCCGTGAACAGGCGGCTCATGATCATGGCATCGGCACTGTTGTTGACAACCATTTCGTCGAAACACAGCACCCGCGTTTCCGCGGCAATGGCGCGGGCAACGGGGATGATCGGATCGCCGCTTTCCTTCTTGCGCTCCTCCCGCAGGCGCGCGTGAACATCGAGCATGAACTCGTGGAAATGCGCGCGGCGGCGTGCGGGCAGGTTCAGGTTATCGTGAAACAGGTCCATCAGCATGGATTTGCCGCGCCCCACGCCGCCCCACATGTATAACCCGCGCGGCGCCGGCGGCGCCTTGCGTCCCAGGAGCTTGCCGATGAGCCCGCCGGACGGCGCGGGCGCTTCGAGTTCGCGTTGAAGCGCATCGAGCCGGGCAGCAGCGGCGGCCTGTTCGGGATCGGGGCGCAGTTCGCCCGCGCTTACCAGTTCGGTATAGCGGGCAAGGACGCTTTTCATCGGCGGGTGGGTTTGCGCAGCGTGCCATTGAAGGCAGCGACAGTGACGTCATCCTGCACGACCAGCCCGCGCAGGAAAACCAGCCGCCCGGTTTCGCGCAGCACTTCGGCGACCGCGTCCAGCGGTTGGCCGAGCATGCCTGCGCCGATGAACTGGGTCGACAGATCCAGTGTGACCGAACCGGCGGCATCGCTTTCCAGCAGCGTGCGCATCGTTGCGAACATGGCGATGTCGATCAGCGCGAGCGTGACCCCGCCATGCACAGCATCAAGGACATTGGAGTGGCGGCGTTCGGGGAACATGCGCAGCCGCACAGCCTGTCCGCCGTCCGGGCGCTGTTCCACTCTGGTGATCATCTCGCCCATTGCCTGGGCGTTGAAGCGGCTCTGGTCAGTCAGTTCCCAGGTGAACCAGCCGGGGTGATCCGCGGCTGGTTCATGGCGAAAGGCATCCTGATTCACCGGATCAGACGAGCCGTTCGGCCTGCAGTTTCTTGATTTCGGCAATCGCGCGCGCTGGTGAAAGGCCCTTCGGGCACACGTTGGCGCAGTTCATGATCGTGTGGCAGCGATAGAGACGGAACGGATCTTCCAGTTCGTCCAGCCGTTCACCGGTCATTTCATCGCGGCTATCGGCCAGCCAGCGATAGGCCTGAAGCAGGATCGCCGGACCAAGGAACTTGTCCGAGTTCCACCAGTAGCTGGGGCACGACGTGCTGCAGCAGGCGCACAGGATGCATTCGTACAGCCCGTCCAGCTTTTCGCGCTGTTCAGGCGATTGCAGGCGTTCCTTGCCCGAAGGTGTGGGCGTGACGGTCTGCAGCCAGGGGCGGATCGAGGCGTATTGCGCATAGAAATGGGTGAAGTCGGGGACGAGATCCTTGATGACTTCCATGTGCGGCAGCGGGGTGATCTGCACATCGCCCGAAAGGTCTTCGATCGCGGTGGTGCAGGCCAGGCCGTTGCGACCGTTGATGTTCATTGCGCAGGAGCCGCAGATACCTTCGCGGCAGGACCGGCGGAAGGTCAGCGTCGGGTCCGCTTCGCTCTTCATCTTGATGAGCGCATCGAGCACCATCGGGCCGCACTGTTCGAGGTCGATCTCGAACGTGTCATAGCGCGGGTTTTCGCCGCTGTCGGGGTCATAGCGGTAGACCTTGAACTTGCGCACCTTGCCTTGCGTGGCGGCGGCGTGGTGACGCGCCTTGCCGGTGATCCTGGAGTTCTTCGGAAGCGAGAAAGTCGCCATCGGTGTGTCCCTGTTTCGCCAAGTTCGTGGGTCGTGTGTTCCTGTCCTTAGCGATTGCAGCGCGCGGGGCAAGAGGGTCTGGCCTGCCCGATGGTAGCGGTGCGCGTTGTTCTTGCCGGTTCGCGCCAAACGGACAGGCGTTTTGAAATTGATTGCAACGCCACGAATTGCAGGGCAGCTTGAACAAAACGGGAAGAGGGTCGGATGGGTTTCAAATCGCTGTGGGATGCACATGTTGTGCCCCGAATGATCAAATGCGCTTGTGGCATACCGTCGATCGGCGAGTTGCGAAGCGGGGTTGTACCGCGTGCTGAAGGCGATGTGTTCGAAATCGGATGCGGCGGCGGGATCAACCAGAAGTATTACGACCCCCAGCGTGTCACCAGCTATTCGGGCATAGACCCATCTGCAAAGCTGCTCGACTATGCGCGCGCCGCGGCCCAAAGCAAGGGGTGGGAGGCCGACATCCGGCAGGGGGTCGGCGAGGATATTCCTTTTGACGACAACAGGTTCGATACTGCCGTTTGCACCTTCACACTATGCTCGGTTGAAGATCCGGCAAAAGTCCTGTCGGAGTTGCAGCGGATTTTGAAGCCCGGCGGCAAACTGCTGTTCCTGGAACATGGCCTAAGTCCCGATAGCGGCGTTGCGCAGTGGCAGCGGCGCATCGAACCGGTGTGGAAACCCGTGATGGGAGGGTGCCATCTTTCACGCCCGGTCACCGCTTCCGTCCGCCGTGCCGGTTACGGACTGGAAACCACAGGCCATGGCTATCTGCCCGGTGGACTTCGCTTCATGGGCTGGATGGAGTGGGGAACGGCAAGCAAGCCGGTTGCAGTGTAACCCAGCCGCCCGAAAATGCGGATTGGCGCGTTTGCGTTCAGCGCAGCGATCGCAACAATGAACACCCCCCGCCGGATTGTCCGACGGGGGGTGTTTTGCTGCATCAGACCTTGCCGGCGTTCACGCGCCGAAGGTGCGCTGCCACCAGCCGCGCCGCGGGGCGGATTCGGCCTCGTCTTGTGTGGGTGCTGCATCCGTTGCCGGTTCGGCTTCCGGTGAAGCTTCTGCGGTGACGGTCTGCACCGGGGCTGCTTCCGAGGCTACGGGGTCCGCTTTTTTGCGGCGCGTGCGCTTCGGCTTGGCAGCGGGGTCTGCTTCGGCAACCTCTGCATCTCCGGTCGAAGCAGCGTCCGCTGCGGGCGTGGCTTCGACGGCTGCGCTTTCAGCTTCGGCCGGTGCTTCCGCCTTCTTGCGGCGTGTGCGTTTCGGCTTGGCCGGTGCTTCCGCGTCGCCAACAGCGAGGGTCTCTGGCGTTGTTGCGGCATCCGGGGCGGCTTCGCCTTCGGTGGCATCGGCGCTCACCGCCTTCTTGCGGCGAACGCGCTTCGGCTTGGCCGGAGCATCGTCGGCAACCGGTTCTGCGTCCACCGGCTCCGCTTCGGCATTGGTGTCCGTAGCGGCGTCGGATGCATGCGACGATACGGCCTGTTCCGGTTCCGGCGCGATATCGGCGAAACCGTTGCCTTCGTCGGCATAGTCGCCTTCGCCCTCGGTCTGTTCGCCTGCGTTTTCGGAGCTATCACGGCCACCACGGCGCCGACGGCCACGACGGCGCCGCTTGCGGGGGTTGCGCTCGCTGCCATCGGCTTCGACGCCGGGCGCGTCGGCACCGCTGTCTTCGTCGGTAGCTGTCGACTCAGCCTCACCGGATTCGGCATCTTCTGATGCATCATCAGCCGTTCCGCCGTTATCCTCACGGCGTTCACCCGGACGGGTGCGGCGGCGCTTGCGACGCTTGCGACGGCCTTCGCCACGCTCCGTCCCATCATCGTCACGCTCGCCCGACCGTTCCCCATCGCGGCTGCGGCGCGCGGGTTGCTCTTCCACATCCTCTTCTTCGTAGTCGTCCTCGACCAGATCGTCTTCTTCGGGTTCGATAATCGGTTCGAAGCGAGGCACGAAATCGGGCTTGGGACCGCGCGATGCGACGCGCATCTTTGCGCCTTCGTTTTCGCCTTCGGGGATGACCTCAACCGAAACGCCGTACCGTTCCTCGATCTCGGCAAGGTCGGCACGCTTGGCGTTCAGCACGTATACGGCTGCTTCCTGGCTGGCGTAGAGGCTGACAACATTGCCGCGACCCTTGGCGGCCTCGTCCTCGATCATCCGCAACGCGGAGAGTCCGGCGGACGATGCCGTGCGTACCAGCCCGGATCCATCGCAGTGCGGGCAGGGGCGGGTGGTCGCTTCGAGCACGCCCGTGCGCAGCCGCTGGCGGCTCATTTCCATAAGGCCGAAGCCCGAAATGCGGCCAACCTGGATGCGGGCGCGATCGTTGCGCAGCGCATCCTTCATCGCCTTTTCGACCTTGCGGATGTTCGACCCGTATTCCATGTCGATGAAGTCGATGACCACAAGACCGGCCATGTCGCGCAGGCGCAACTGGCGGGCGATCTCGCGCGCGGCTTCAAGGTTGGTGTTGACCGCGGTTGCCTCGATCCCGTGTTCCTTGGTCGAACGCCCGGAGTTGATGTCGATCGACACCAGCGCCTCGGTCGGGTTGATGACCAGATAGCCGCCGGATTTGAGCTGCACGACCGGATCGTACATCGCGGTGAGCTGGTCTTCGGCGCCGTAACGCTGGAACAGCGGCACCGGATCGGCATACTGCTTCACCCGCTTGGCGTGGCTGGGCATCAGCAGCTTCATGAAATCCTTGGCGGCGCGATAGCCGTGCTCGCCCTCGACGACCACTTCCTCGATTTCCCGGTTGTAGATGTCGCGGATCGCGCGCTTGATCAGGTCGCTGTCCGAATGGATCAGAGCGGGCGCAACCGAGCGCATCGTGCGTTCGCGGATTTCGTCCCACAGCCGGGCAAGATAATCGAAATCGCGCTTGATTTCGGGCTTGGTCCGCTGAAGCCCTGCGGTGCGGACAATGCACGACATCGAACGCGGCAGATCCAGTTCCCCGATGATCGACTTCAACCGCTTGCGGTCAGTCGACGAACTGATCTTGCGGCTGATGCCACCGCCGTGGCTGGAATTGGGCATCAGCACGCAATAGCGCCCGGCGAGGCTAAGGTAGGTGGTGAGGGCGGCACCCTTGTTGCCGCGTTCTTCCTTCACGACCTGCACCAGCAGAACCTGCCGACGCTGGATCACGTCCTGGATCTTGTAACGGCGACGCAGCGCCATGCGCTTGGCGCGCAGTTCGTCGGCTTCCTTGCCCTGGCTGCGGCCCTGACGGCGCCCGCGGCGCTGGCGGCGGCCTGCATTGGATCCGCCGTCTTCGTTGCCTTCTTCCTGGCTGTCGCGTTCGTCTTCGGCCGATTCTTCGCCTGATTCCTCGGCGTCGTGGTCAAAACCGTTTTCGACCATGCCGCCTTCGATGGTGGCAACCTGGTTCTTTTCCGACGTGTCGACTTCGGTCACGCCTTCGTCGTCGCCATAGCCGTCGGAATCATAGCCATCGGCGTCATACCCGTCGGCGTCGCCATCCTCGTCATCGGCTTCGTCGGCGGCGCGCAGCGCGGCTTCTTCTTCGGCGTGAGCGGCTTCTTCGGCCAGCAACGCTTCACGGTCTTCCTTGGGAATCTGGTAGTAGTCGGGATGGATTTCGCTGAATGCGAGGAACCCGTGCCGGTTGCCGCCAAAATCGACAAATGCAGCCTGCAACGACGGTTCGACCCGTGTCACCTTGGCGAGATAGATATTACCCTTGATCTGCTTGTGATCTGCAGATTCAAAGTCGAATTCTTCAATCCGATTGCCCTTCAGCACCGCCACCCTGGTTTCTTCCTGGTGGCGCGCATCGATAAGCATGCGCGTGGTCATTACAAATTCTCCAGCCGCGCCGTCGCCGGGTTGCCCCTGCGTTCGTGGCGCGGATCGTTTGGGATGCACGAACGCCGTGCGGCAACGTCAGGCCTGGGGCCGGGCCGTTGCCGATGAGGTTCGCAAATGCGGGTTTGCCGGATCGGAGCACCGGGACGGCGGGGGCTATGCCTGCCATGTCCTGTCGCTCGCCGCCCGGCGGCGGTTGGTTTGTGTCTGCTGCAACGAGGGTGCGCGGCGAAAGGCGCGCGCCACGTGTCGTCCATGCCGTTGCCGCCCCGGCGGGGCAGTCTGGCAGGAACGAAACGCGGCTCATCATTACGGCATCAACCTTGTGTGCGCGGAGAAGGGCGCATGCGCTTCAATTTCTCCGCTTTTCCGGGATCTTCGCCCTTGGCGCATTCCATGCCCGAAGCGTTGCGCCAGCGTGGCGCCATTCTTGCGGATATCGCACGGAAGACGACCCTAAAGGTTTGTCCCGTTATCGGGTTGCTAGCACCGCAATTGCAAAGCGGCAATTAAAACAATGCAACCGGTTCTGCGTAGGCTGTTGCCCGCCCGGCACACGCCCAAGCCATTTAGGGGCTGGACCGCCATGACGCCAAGCGGGCATAGGCGGGGCGGATGGACAACCGGGGGATCATCGTTGCCGCGCTTGCCGCGCCAGTGCTGGCGATAGCGGTGCTGTGGGCGTTCGTCACATCGGGCGTTGCGCCGATCACCCCGCCCTATGTTATACGGCTGTCCATGCCCGGTAGCGAAGGTCTTATCGGGTTGCCGCCTATCGAAGGTCCGCGCGACGCCAGCCGCCCGCTGGTGGTGATTGATGCAGGCCACGGTGGCCATGATCCTGGCGCCAGCGGGTCTGCCGGTGAACGGGAAAAGGACCTGACGCTTCTGCTTGCTCAGTCATTGCGTGATGCCTTGCTGGCGCAAGGACGCGTCCGTGTTGCCTTGACGCGCGAGACCGACAGGTTCCTGGCGCTTGACGAAAGGGCGGACATTGCGCGCCGCCTTTCCGCCGATCTTTTCGTTTCGGTGCATGCCGATGCGGCGCAGACCGATGCCGCGCGGGGGGCCAGCGTCTATACCTTGTCGGACAAGGGCTCAGACGCACTGGCCGAAGCGATCGCGTCGCGCGAAAACAGCGCCGATGCGGTCAACGGCGTGGCGTTGGCGGACAAAGGGGCGGTGGTTACTTCCATTCTGGTCGATCTCGCCCGGCGCGACATGCGCGTCCGCTCGCGCCGGTTTGCCGAGCTGGTCATGCGCGAAGGGCGCGGCGCGATCGGGTTTCACGACGACCGGCAACGCGAAGCGGCGTTTGTCGTGCTCAAGTCGCTCGATCTGCCGTCGGTGCTGATCGAGGCTGGATTCATCAGCAACGGGACCGATGCCCGCTCCATGCGCGACCGGGCATGGCGCAAGCGGTTCGCAACGGCCCTGGCGCGGGCCATCGGGATTTTTCTGGCCGAGGAGCAGGGGCCATCGGCACTGGCTCCAGACTCGTCTGCCGATGGGCCGGACGCGGACCCGTCTGCCGCTGCGACCGAGTGATCGCCAGGCAATTTCGCCAAAGCGGTTTCAGGCACTGGCTTGATCGCGCCGCTGCGTGCTAGAGGCGCAGGACGATGGCCGATCAAACGTCTCCGCAAACCCGCCTTGCCAGCCTGTTTTCCGGGGCAAAATCCCGCATGCAGGCCGTCGCGCAATGGTTCTCCGCTCGCTTCCGGGCCAGCCGCTGGTTCCGTATCGGCAGCGGGTTGGTGGCGCTGCTGCTGGTCGGCTGGCTCGTGCTGTGGCTTACGGTCGGGCGCACACTGCCTTCCGCGGACAAACTCCTTACCTATCAGCCGCCGCTGCCGACGATGGTGCGCGGCAATGATGGGGAGATCGTTTCCAGCTACGCACGCGAGCGGCGCGTGCAACTGCGTTTCGTCGACTTTCCCGAACCGATGATAAACGCGTTTCTGGCGGCCGAGGACAAGACGTTCTGGACCCATGGCGGGATCGACTATCTCGGCTTTGCCGGGGCGGTGGTGGATTATGTCACCAAGTTCGGGTCGGGTGAGAGAGCCAAGGGTGGGTCGACGATCACCCAGCAGGTGGCCAAGAACATCCTGATCGGCGATGAATATTCCGTCACGCGCAAGCTCAAGGAAATCATCCTGGCGCGCCGCATCGAAGGCGTGCTGACCAAGCAGCAGATCCTGGAGCTGTATCTCAACGAAATCCCGCTGGGGCGGCAAAGCTTTGGCGTGCAGGCTGCATCGCGCGCCTATTTCGACAAGGACGTTGGCGAACTCGCGCTCCATGAAGCGGCATTCCTGGCGATCCTGCCCAAGGCTCCAGAACGGTACGGGCGCGCGAAGTACGAGCAGGCGGCGATCGAGCGGCGCAACTGGGTGCTGGACCAGATGGTAAGCAACGGCTGGGCAACGTCGGAACAGGCCGCCGCCGCCAAGGCGATGCCGCTTGGCCTTAAACCGCGCCGGGCAGAGAACTACACGGCCGACGCCGGATATTTCCTTGAAGAAGTCCGGCGCGAACTGATCGGGAAGTATGGCGAAAAGGCCGAGGATGGGCCGAACAGCGTCTATGCCGGCGGATTGTGGGTGCGCACCTCGCTCGACACGCAATTGCAGACCGCAGCCCAGAACGCCCTGCGCAGCGCGCTGTTGCGCTATGGCGGCGGGCGACCGTGGCACGGCCCGATTGCCCGGATCAACCTTGAGGATGGCAATTGGCAAAGCCAGCTCATCACCAGCAACATATCCGTTAACTACCAGAACTGGCGCACGGGTGTGCTGCTTTCGCGCAGCGGATCAACCGGCCAGATCGGGTTTGCCGACGGCGAAACGTCCACGCTGGTCAGCGTCCCGGATGCGATGCGCCCCGGCGACATTACTGCCGCAGCCCCGCTAAACAGCACCAGTTGGGCGGTGCGCACGGTGCCGGAAGTGTCGGGCGGGATGGTCGTGGAAGATCCCCAGAGCGGGCGCGTGCTGGCCATGCAGGGCGGCTTCGATGCGCGGCTCGGTTCGTTCAACCGTGCGACGCAGGCCAACCGTCAGCCCGGTTCCACGATCAAGCCGTTCGTTTATGCCACTGCGCTGGATAATGGCATGACTCCGGCATCGACCGTCGTCGATGGCACTTTCTGCGTTTATCAGGGCGCCGCGCTTGGCGAAAAATGTTTTCGCAACTTCGGCAATTCCGGGGGGTCAGGCAGCCACACGATGCGCTGGGGGCTGGAACAGTCGCGCAACCTGATGACCGTGCGCGTGGCAAACGATGTCGGCATGGACAAAGTCGTGCGCACGATCAGGACGGTCGGCATCGGCGAATACCCGCCGTATCTTTCGATGGCGCTGGGCGCGGGCGACACGACCGTGATGAAGATGGTCAATGCCTATGCCGCGCTGGCCAATCAGGGGCTCCAGCACGAACCTTCGCTGATCGATTATGTGCAGGACCGCAACGGAAAGGTCATCTGGAAATCGGACAAGCGCCGGTGCGACGGGTGCAGCATGCCCCAGTGGGACGGCAAACCGATGCCGCGCTTCGCCTCGGCAGGAAAGCAGGTCATGGACCCGCGCACGGCATACCAGACCGTACATATGCTTGAAGGCGTGGTGGTGCGTGGCACGGCAATCACGCTGCGTGATCTCGGCCTGCCGCTTTTCGGCAAGACCGGAACGACCAGTGGCCCAACCAACGTGTGGTTCGTCGGCGGCTCGCCCGAAATCGTCGCGGGCGTCTATATCGGTTACGACCAGCCACGCAGCCTTGGCGGTTATGCCCAGGGTGGCCGCATCGCCGCACCTGTGTTCAAGCAGCTCGTGCAGGAAACGCGCGCACGGTGGAAGGACATTCCTTTCCGCGCACCCGAAGGCGTCAGGATGGTGCGGATCGACCGCGTTTCAGGCAAGCGGGTGTTCGGCGGGACGCCAGCGAACGACGATGCCAAGGCTGCGGTGATCTGGGAGGCTTTCAAGCCCGATACCGAACCACGCCGCACTGCGCGCGAAGGTGAAGTCACCGCACGCCAGGCGGTCATCGATGCCTTGCGGCGCGCACGGGGTGCCCGTGGCCCTGCCGCGGCTGACGACGATGCCCCTGTCGAACAGCAATTCCTTGAAGAGCAGGGCGGGATTTACTGACCGGACACAAAGGAGCGATGCCCGTAAAGGCATTCGCGCGCGTCCGCTGCGTGTGATATTGATACGAAATGACCATGCGCATCCTGCCCGCTGCCATAGCAGCTCTCGCCCTGTCCCTTGCCACCCCGGCGCTGGCCGAATTGCCACGGGGCGCTATGGCCCCGGACTTTACCGCGCAAGGCGCGCTCGCGGGCAAGCCGTTCAGCTTTTCGCTCAAGGCAGCGTTGAAGAAGGGCCCGGTCGTTCTCTACTTCTACCCCAAGGCGTTCACCAGCGGCTGCACCGCCGAAGCGCATGCCTTTGCCGAAGCGAACGCCGATTTCCGCGCGGCAGGCGCGACGGTCATCGGCATGTCGAATGATGATATCGCCACGCTGAAACGCTTTTCGACCGAAGCCTGCCGCGACAAGTTTGCCGTAGCTGCTGCCAGCAAGACCGTCATCAAGGCGTATGACGTTGCATTGAAGGTGATTGGCGCGTCGACCGGTCTGACCAAGCGCACCAGTTATGTCATTGCCCCCGATGGCCGGATCGTGATGGTCCACTCGGACATGGACTGGCGTGATCACGTAAAGCTGACGCTGGAAGCCGCACGCAAGATCAAGAGCGGCAAATCCTGATACTTTGCGATGCAGTCTGGCCTGTCTGCCGGGGGCCTGTTGAAGCCTGAACAGCACGTCCCACGGCCGCTTACCCCTGCTTGCTTACATGGTTGGGCTTTACATGCCTGCCCGCTTCGCTAAGCGGCGCGGAGTGTTCGTGATATTCCACGTCTGATCGGAGTTGGATTGCCATGCGTGCCGAAGGGCAGGCCCATATCGACCGCATCGAAGCGGCTCTCGCACTGGTGCGCAAGTTTCTTGACTGGGACCGCGCCGTTCGCCGTCTCGACGAGCTGAACGCGCGTGTCGAAGACCCCAAGCTGTGGGACGATCCCAAGAAGGCCGAAGAGGTCATGCGCGAGCGGCGGCGCCTTGAAGCCTCGATCGGCACGGTCAACGAGATTGGCCAGGAAATGGCCGACGCCATCGAGTTCATCGAAATGGGCGAGGCCGAAGGCGACGACGACACCGTGAACGAAGGTCTGGCGACGCTGGCTGCGCTTGCGGTGCGTGCTGACAACGACAAAGTGCAGGCGCTGCTGGCCGGGGAGGCTGACGGCAACAACGCCTACCTTGAAGTGCACGCGGGTGCGGGCGGAACCGAAAGCCAGGACTGGGCGGAAATGCTGCAGCGGATGTATACCCGCTGGGGCGAACGCCATGGCTACAAGGTGGAACTGGTCGATTATCACGCCGGGGAAGCAGCCGGGATCAAGAGCGCGACGTTGCTCATCAAGGGCGAAAACGCCTATGGCTACGCCAAGACCGAAAGCGGCGTTCACCGGCTGGTGCGGATCAGCCCTTATGACAGTTCCGCGCGGCGACACACTTCGTTCAGTTCGGTCTGGGTCTATCCCGAAATCGACGACAACATCGAGGTCGAGATCAATCCGTCGGATCTCAAGATCGACACTTATCGTGCATCGGGCGCAGGCGGCCAGCACGTCAATACCACCGATTCGGCGGTGCGTATCACGCACGTTCCCACCGGGATCGTCGTGGCCAGCCAGAACGACCGCAGCCAGCACAAGAACCGCGCAACGGCGATGAACATGCTCAAGGCGCGGATCTACGAAGCCGAACTCGCCAAGCGCGAAGCGGCGGCGAGCGGTGAATATGCCGCCAAGACCGAGATCGGCTGGGGTCACCAGATCCGCTCCTATGTCCTGCAACCCTATCAGCAGGTGAAGGATCTTCGCACCGGCGTGGTTTCCACCAATCCCGGTGAGGTGCTCGATGGCGCGCTCGATCCGTTCATGGCGGCGGCCCTTTCGCAACGCGTTACCGGCGAAAAGGTGACGGTGGAGGACGACGATTGATCCTGCGCGGGCCAGGGGTGGCGGGTGTCTCCCTTGCGCTTGCGGCGATGGCGTCGCTGGCGTTGACAGGGTGCGACACTGCCTCGCACGATGACCGGAGCGAAACCGCCCGCGCATTTCCTCGCGCCGACCGGCCGGTATCCGGCCTTGGCAGCAATGCCTTTTCCACCGAATCCGACCGCGATGACCGCAACGAAGCGCAGATCGTCATGGACATGGCCGGGATCGAGCCGGGCATGAGCGTGGCTGATATCGGCGCGGGTGAGGGGTACTATACCGTGCGTCTGGCAGAGCGGGTTGGTCCGCGCGGGCGCGTGCTGGCGCAGGATATTGATGGCGATGCCCTGCGTCGCCTCGGCGCACGGGTCGAGAAGGACCGGCTGGACAACGTTTCGATCAAGGCCGGGGTGGCTGATGACCCGCGCCTGCCGCCTGCCAGTTTCGACCGCATATTCATGGTGCACATGTACCACGAAGTGGCCGAACCTTATGCTTTCCTTTGGCGGTTGTGGCCCGCGCTCAAGCCGGGCGGCAAGCTGATCGTGGTCGATGTCGACAAATCGACAGACCGTCACGGCATTCCCCCCGCCTTGCTGACGTGCGAGCTTGAGGCTGCGGGCTTTCGCTTCGACGAGTTTCACCGTAAACCGGAATTGGCCGGGTATTTTGCGCAGTTCGTGGCTGCTTCCAGTCGGCCCGAACCCGCTGATATTCGGCCATGCCGGTTGAAAACGGCAAAGGGTGCTGGCGCTGCAGGCGCCATGAAAGGAAATTGATGTCTGCGTTCAAGGGGTTGAAGTCGATTGTCTACGGCGGCCGCGAGGTCTGGCCGCTGGTCGAAGGCGGCAAGGGGGTTGCCGCAACCAATCACATGAGTTCGGGGGCCTGGGCCGCTGCCGGGGGGATTGGCACTGTCAGCGCGGTCAATGCCGATAGCTATGACCCTGAAGGCAAGATCATCCCGCAGGTCTATCACGCCCTGACCCGCCGTGAACGCCATGAAGAACTGATTCGCTATGCCATTGACGGCGCGGTCGAGCAGGTGCGCCGTGCGCACGAGATTTCCGGCGGCAATGGCGCAATCAACATCAACGTGTTGTGGGAAATGGGCGGGGCGCAGGCCGTTCTTGAAGGCGTTCTGGAACAGACGCGCGGGCTGGTGACCGGGGTCACCTGCGGCGCGGGCATGCCCTACAAGCTGTCGGAAATCGCTGAACGCTACAATGTGCATTACCTGCCGATCGTGTCGTCGGGGCGGGCCTTCCGGGCTTTGTGGAAGCGGGCCTATCACAAGGTTGCTCACCTGCTAGGCGCCGTGGTCTATGAAGACCCCTGGCTGGCCGGGGGCCATAACGGCCTGTCCAACGCAGAAGATCCGAAAAAGCCGGAAGATCCTTATCCGCGCGTCAAGGCACTGCGCGATGTCATGCGCGCCGAAGGCGTGCCCGACAGCGTGCCGATCGTCATGGCCGGCGGCGTGTGGTTTCTGCGCGAATGGAACGACTGGATCGACAATCCCGAACTGGGCGCAATCGCATTCCAGTTCGGCACCCGCCCGCTGCTGACCGAGGAAAGCCCGATCCCGCAAGGCTGGAAGGACCATTTGCACACGCTGGAGCCGGGTGACGTGTTGCTGCACCGGTTTTCGCCCACCGGGTTCTATTCCTCTGCCGTGCGCAATCCGTTCCTGCGTTCGCTCGAAGCGCGGTCCGAACGGCAGGTACCCTATTCGCGCGTCGAGGCGGGCGATCACACTGCACAGCTTGATGTCGGGGTGCGCGGCAAGAACTTCTGGGTAACGCCGGGCGATCTTGAGCGCGCGCGCAAATGGCATGCTGCGGGCTATATCCATGCGCTGCGCACGCCCGACGATACCGTCGTGTTCGTGACTCCGGAAGAGCGTGACGAGATTCAGCAGGACCAGAAAGACTGCATGGGCTGCCTGTCTCACTGCGGCTTTTCATCGTGGAAGGACCACGACGATTACACCACCGGGCGGCTGGCCGATCCGCGCAGCTTCTGCATCCAGAAAACGTTGCAGGACATCGCGCATGGCGGCGATATCGACAAGAACCTGATGTTCGCGGGCCACGCCGCCTACCGCTTCAAGCAGGATCCGTTCTATTCCAACAACTTCACCCCCACGGTGAAGCAACTGGTCGACCGCATCCTGACAGGCGACTGATACCCGATTGATGCAAATGACAAACGGCGGAACCGGGTTGCCGATTCCGCCGTTTTTTGTTCGTCTTCCAAGGCTGGCTCAGTCGAACTCCCAGGCCCGCTCGCCATGGCTGGTTATGTCCAGCCCTTCGCGCTCTTCATCCTGAGACACGCGCATCGGCAGGACCATCGACACCATGAGAGCGCAGACGACCGTGGCAAACGCGCTCCACAGCGCAACAACTCCGACACCAGCGATCTGGGCGACAAGCTGGCGGGCAAGGTCCATCCCTTCGGCATAGCCGACGCCGCCCAGTCCTTCGGACAGGAACGGTGCGAGCAGCACCGAGCCGAGCATCCCGCCAACGCCGTGAACGGCAAACACATCGAGCGAATCGTCGATCTCAAGCCGCTTCTTGACCAGCTGGATCATCGGATAGCAGACCGACGTTGCGGCAACGCCCATCAGCATGGCGGCACCCGGCGCGATGTAGCCTGCCGCCGGGGTTACCGTGGCCAGACCGGCAATCGCGCCGGTGGCAAAGCCAATCGACGTGGGCTTGCCAACCGATATCTTTTCGATGGCCAGCCAGACCAGTGCCGCAACACTGGCTGCAAGGTGGGTGTTGATGATGGCCGACGCCGCATCATCGTTGGCAGCAAGCGCCGACCCGCCATTGAAGCCGAACCAGCCAACCCACAGCAGTGCCGCGCCCGCCATGGTCAGCGCCGGGCTGTGCGGCAGCATCAGGGTTTTTGGCCATCCGGCGCGCTTGCCCAGCAGCATCGCAACAACCAGCGCGGAAACGCCCGCCGTGGTGTGCACGACGATGCCCCCTGCAAAATCCAGCGTGCCGAACTTGGTCGCCAGCCAGCCTCCGCCCCAGATCCAGTGCGCGGCAGGAGCATAGACGATCAGCCCCCACAGCGCGCAGAACGCCACAACCCAGCCAAACCGCGCACGGTCCACCCACGCGCCAACCATCAGGGCAGGGGTGATCAGCGCGAAGCCCATCTGGAACAGGACAAAGGCGCTTTCCGGGATGGTCGTCCCCGCCCGCACATTGCCGAGGTCGAGCAGCATCCAGGCGTTGCCGCCACCCAGCCAGCCGCCGCTTACCGTGCCGAAGGCCAAGGTGTAGCCGACCACGACCCACAGCACCGACGCTACAGCCGCGATGGCACCAACTTGCACCAGCACGGCAAGAAAGCCCTTTGCGCGGACCAGACCGCCGTAGAACAAGGTCAGGCCGGGCGTCGCCATCAGCAACACGAAGGCCGAGGAAACCAGAATCCAGGCGGTATCGCCAGTGTCGGCAACGTCTTCGACGCTGACCATACCGGTCTGCGCCAAGGCCAGCGTCGGCAGCAAGAGCATGCCAAGGGCCGTCATCGCGGCCACCGCGTTTCGCATTCGCAAATCTCCCCCTCTCGCCACGGCAGAGCCGGCGTCAGATCCTCTCGCCGCAGCATCTAGGGCAACAGGGGGGGCGGGTACAAGCGCAGGTGCGAACGATTGTTGTGCGAAATTGGCCGTGCGCGTACCAGATTGTGCCACGAATGTGGCTGTACGGGTCAGACCAGGCCTTCCAGAACCTGATCGGGCGGGCGATGCCCATCGGCCCAGAAGCGGATGTTGGCGATGACTTTCTCGCCCGATGCGATGCGCCCTTCAAAGGTGGCGCTGCCCATATGCGGCAGGATCGCAACATTGTGGTGCGCCAGCAGCCGGGCATCGACCTTGGGTTCATGCTCGAACACGTCCAGTCCGGCACCGCCGATACGCTGTTCTACCAGCGCGGCAATCAGCGCCTCTTCCTCCACGAGCTGTCCGCGCGCTGTATTCACCAAGTACGCTTCAGGCTTCATCAGCGCGATGCGCCGGGCGTCGATCATGTGGTGCGTCTGCGGCGTGGCCGGGCAGTGCAGCGTCAGGATGTCCGCTTCGGCAACAAGCTGGTCCAGATCGGCAACATAACGCGCGCCGAACATTGTCTCGTGCGCTTCGGGCAGCCGATTGCGGCTGTGATAGGCGATGGACAGGCCAAAAGCGCGGGCGCGATGCGCCACAGCCTGGCCGATCCTTCCCATGCCGACGATGCCCAGCGTCTTGCCTGCCAGACGGTGCCCAAGCATCGTGGAAGGTGCCCAACCCTGCCACTGTCCGGCCCGCAGCACCCGTCCGCCGTAATTGAGCCGACGTGCAACCGAAATAATCAGGGCAATCGTCATGTCCGCAGTATCGTCGGTAAACACACCGGGGGTATTGGTAATCATGATCTTGCGCGCACGGGCGGCCGATAGCGCGATATGTTCTGTACCCGCCCCGAAGTTGGCGATCAGGCCCAGTTGTGGCCCGGCACGGGCGATAAGGTCGGCGTCGATCACGTCGGTTACCGTCGGCACCAGTACGTGGGCATGCGCCATTGCTGCGATGAGTTCATCCGGTGTGAGAGGCCGGTCGTCGGCGTTCAGTGTCACGTCGAACAGCTCGCTCATCCGCGCTTCGGTTTCGGGCAGGAGCCGCCGCGTCACGAAAACGCGCGGCTTGCCCTCTATGCGGCGGCTGGGGCGATAGTCTGTCGAGGTTGGCATGATGGTGCAAAACTAGGCGCTTCCGGCTTGGCGGGTCAAGCGGTGCGGGTAGTTTTCGATGGTGGACAGCTTGGCCCTTGGTGTTGCCCTGCCGCGTCAGATTTGCGACGGATGCTGCATGATCAAGCGTGCCCGCCAATTTGCCCGACTGTGCGTGTTTCTTACGGGCGGTGCGCTGGGCCTTGGGCTCGGCGTTCCCGCTGCAGCACAGGGCAGCGACAACGCAGTGCCCTACTGGGCCGCTACGGCCAAGGATGAGGCGAACATGCGTGTCGGACCTGGACGCGAATACCGGATCAACTGGACCTATGTACGCAAAGGTGTGCCCCTGAAGGTCCTGCGCATGATGGGCGGGTGGCGGCTGGTCGAAGACCCGGATGGAGCGCGCGGCTGGATTCTGTCGCAGTTCCTTACCCGCGAACGCGCGGGAGTTGTGAAGGGTGGGACCGCCGCGCTTTACCAGAACAAGGACGGTTCGGGCCGCATCCTGTGGCGCGTAAGCCCCGGCGTGTTCGGCAAGCTGGGCGAGTGCGATGCGGGCTGGTGCGATTTTGATGTCGGTGGCCGCAAGGGCTTCATCCGCGCTGAAAGCGTCTGGGGTGCCGGCAAACCCTGAAAAGTTGAGTCCTGCCATGGCAACCGGCCGGGCAGACAAGCTGCACCGACCGGTTGCCGACCTTCCGATCAGATCAGTTCAATTGCAAGTGCCGTAGCCTCGCCCCCGCCTATGCACAGGCTGGCCACGCCTTTCCTTACGCCGCGCGCTTTCAGCGCCGCGATCAGAGTGGTCACGATGCGCGTGCCTGATGCCCCGATAGGGTGGCCCAGTGCGGTGGCGCCGCCGTTCACGTTGATCTTTTCATGCGGGATGCCAAGGTCGTGCATTGCGAACATGGCAACGCAGGCAAACGCTTCGTTCACTTCGAACAGATCGACATCGTTGATCGTCCAGCCCGCCTTGGCCAGCACCTTCTGGATGGCGCCTACCGGGGCAGTGGTGAAGTCCTTCGGCTCTTGCGCATGGGCGTCGAGGGCTACGATACGGGCAACGGGTGCAAGGCCCCTGGCTGCTGCAACGCTTTCGCGGGTCAGCACCACGGCGGCTGCGCCATCGGAGATCGAGGACGATGTTGCGGCCGTGATCGTGCCATCCTTGGCAAACGCTGGCTTGAGCGCCGGTATCTTGTCGGGACGGCCCTTGCCCGGCGCCTCGTCGGTATCGACGACGGATTCGCCGCCACGGCTCTTGACTATCACCGGCGCGATTTCGTCCTTGAAAGCTCCATCCGTGATCGCCGCCTGAGCACGACGCAGGGATTCGATCGCATAGGAATCCTGCTGTTCGCGCGTCAACTGATAGGCATTGGCGGTATCCTGCGCGAACGTGCCCATGGCCCGGCCAGCATCGTAGGCGTCTTCCAGACCATCGAGAAACATGTGATCATAGGCGGTATCGTGCCCGATGCGCGCGCCCGAACGGTGCTTCTTGAGCAGGTATGGGGCATTGGTCATCGATTCCATGCCGCCAGCCACGATCAGGTCGGCACTGTGTGCGGCCAGTGCCTCAGCCGCCATGATGATCGTCTGCATGCCCGATCCGCATACCTTGTTGACCGTTGTCGCCTGCACCGATTTTGGCAGACCGGCCTTGATCGCGGCCTGGCGCGCAGGCGCCTGGCCCAGACCGGCAGGAAGCACGCACCCCATGTAAATGCGCTCTATGCTGTCCGGGGCAACGCTGGCCCGCTCAACCGCAGCCTTTACCGCCGTGGCGCCAAGGTCGGTTGCGGCAACATCGGCGAGGGCGCCCTGCATTGCGCCCATCGGGGTGCGGGCATATGACAGGACAACGACGGGATCGCTGGACGAGAACTGTGCCATGGTTTCACTCTTTCATGTCGGTGGCGAGTCAGACCGGGATCGCTAGGATCAGTCTGGCGCTGGACCTGCTATATGGGTCGACAGCGTCCAAATGCAAATGGCGGGAGCTGGGCGCATATGGTGCACCGCGACGTGGTATACGCTTTCACGCTGGCTGACCCGGCTTTCGCCGCGGGCCCCGGCTGGATGATCCTGGCCGGCGCCGTGGTTGGTGCGATCATCGGCAGCTTCCTTGGCGCCGCGCTTGTCCGGCTGCCCGCCGGTCGCTCGATCGTGACCGGGCGCTCGACCTGCGACGGCTGCGGGCGGGCCTTGACCATGGGTGAGCTTGTTCCGGTTCTGTCCTGGCTGTTCCAGCGGGGGCGCTGCCGGGGTTGCGGTGGCAGCATCGGCATCTGGCAGCTTGCCTGCGAACTGGGCGGGGCGGTGGTCGGCGCGGGAGCGGCAGCGTGGGGGCGCGAAGGGCTGGTGCTGGCCGCCATGCTGCTGGGCTGGCAACTGCTGTTGCTTGCCCTGCTCGATCTGCACCACCTTTGGTTGCCGCGCCTGCTCACCGGGTTGCTGGCGGCGAGCGGCCTTGCCGTGGCGGGGGCTATGGCCTGGGCGGAGCAAAGCCTTGCCCCGCTGGCGACGGCCATCAGCGGCGGCGCGCTGGGGTTCGTCATGCTATGGGCGATCGCGCGCTTCTATCTCAAGGCGCGCGGGCGCGACGGCATGGGGGCAGGCGACCCTCCGCTGCTGGGGGCAATCGGGCTGTGGCTTGGACCGCTTGGGGCGATCGAAGCGATGCTGGCAGCAAGCATCCTGGGGATAGCGGCGGCGATCATCCTGCATCTTGGCAAGCGAAATGTCGCTGCGGATACAGCCTTGCCGCTCGGCACTTGCCTTGCCGTTGCGGCGTGGCCCATATTTCTGGCGCAAGGATTGGGCTGAAAGGGCCGTCCGTATGCCGTGCCCGGTTGCATTTCCCGATCATGGCGCGGGCGTTTCATAGCCTGAATGGCTTAAAAAGGCGGGTGGAAAGGCGGATAGTGCACTGCACACCACTTGCGCTGGGGCGGCGTCGGGACTAGGGCACCGCCAAACCTTTCAGCAAGGCGAGTCAGCCCTTTGGTCGATCTGTCTCAATACCTTCCGATCCTGATCTTCATCGGTATCGCCTTCGCGCTTTCCGCTGCTTTCGTGTTCCTGCCGATGGGTGTGGCGCGGCTGACCGGGGCACATAACCCCACGGCGGACAAGCTCAGCGAGTATGAATGCGGCTTTCCCGCTTTCGAAGATCCGCGCAGCCAGTTTGACGTTCGCTTCTATCTCGTTGCGATCCTGTTCATCATCTTCGATCTCGAAGCAGCGTTCCTGTTTCCCTGGGCGGTCAGCCTCAAGGAAACCGGCTGGGCGGGATGGCTCACCATGATGGTGTTCATTGGTGAACTGGTTATCGGCTTTATCTACGCCTGGAAGAAGGGCGCGCTGGATTGGGAATGAGCACAATGGCCACATCTCCCCTCGTATCCCCCGAAGCGGGCGCGGCCATCGCGCCCGATCAGGCATTTTTCGACAGCCTCAACGCTGAGGTCAGCGACAAGGGGTTCCTTGTCACCTCGACCGAGGAACTGTTCCAGTGGGCGCGTACCGGCAGCCTGTGGTGGATGACCTTCGGCCTTGCCTGCTGCGCCGTCGAGATGATTCACGTCAACATGCCACGTTACGACATGGAGCGGTTCGGCGTCGCTCCGCGCGCATCGCCGCGCCAGTCCGACGTGATGATCGTGGCGGGAACGCTGTGCAACAAGATGGCGCCTGCCCTGCGCAAGGTCTATGACCAGATGTCCGATCCCAAATACGTGATCTCGATGGGGTCGTGCGCCAACGGCGGCGGGTATTACCACTACAGCTACAGCGTCGTGCGCGGGTGCGACCGGATCGTGCCGGTCGATATCTATGTACCCGGCTGCCCGCCCACCGCTGAGGCGCTGCTTTATGGCGTGATGCAATTGCAGCGCAAGATCCGCCGCGTCGGCACGATCGAGCGTTGAGGGGAGGGCTGCGATGACCGTTCTTCACTCCGCTCCGCGCTGGACTTCGAATGAAGGCGTGCTTGATGCGCTGGTTGCCTCTCTGGGCGACATGGTCGTTTCGGCAGTCGAGCAGCACGGCGAAATCCTGCTGACCGTCGCGCGCGACAGGATCGAGGATGCTCTGCGCAGCCTGCGTGATGCGCACGAATACCAGCAGCTCATGGACATTGCCGGTGTCGACTACCCCGAACGCGCCGAACGCTTCGAGGTGTGTTATTGCCTGCTGTCGCTGACGAAGAACCACCGCATCATCGTCAAGACTTCAACTGACGAAGCCACGCCCATCCCTACGGCAACGACGCTATGGCCCAACGCCGGGTGGTACGAACGCGAAGTGTTCGACATGTTCGGCGTGCTTTTCGCGGGCAACCCTGACATGCGCCGCATCCTGACGGATTATGGTTTCCAGGGGCACCCATTCCGCAAGGATTTCCCGCTGACCGGGTATGTCGAATTGCGCTATTCCGAAGAGGACAAGCGCGTGGTTTACGAACCCGTGCAGCTTGCGCAGGATTTGCGCCAGTTCGATTTCATGAGCCCGTGGGAAGGCGCGGAGTACGTGCTGCCGGGCGATGAAAAGGCTGAAGGAGGCGCGAAGGCATGAGCATGCAGCTCGAACAGTCGCCCACCACCGGCGATGACGTCATCACCAACTACACGATCAACTTCGGGCCGCAGCACCCCGCAGCCCACGGCGTGTTGCGCATGGTCATGGAGCTTGATGGCGAGATCATCGAACGCATCGACCCGCACGTCGGCCTGCTGCACCGCGGCACCGAGAAGCTGATCGAGCACAAGACCTATCTGCAGGCGCTGCCGTACTTCGACCGGCTGGATTATTGTTCGCCGCTGGCCATGGAGCACTCTTACGTGCTGGCGGTCGAAAAGCTGCTCAACATCGAGGTTCCGCTGCGGGCGCAGTACCTGCGCGTACTGTTCGCGGAACTGACGCGCATCTGCAACCACATGCTCAACATGGGGTCGCACGTCATGGACGTCGGCGCGATGACGCCGAACCTGTGGCTGTTCGAAATCCGCGAGGATTGCCTGAACTTCTTCGAACGCGCTTCGGGCGCGCGCATGCATTCGGCCTGGTTCCGCCCCGGCGGCGTGCACCAGGACGTGCCCCTCAAGCTGCTGACCGACATTGCCGACTGGATCGATGAGCGGCTGTTCCCGCTGTTCGACGATGCGATGAGCCTGGTCATCGACAACCGCATCTTCAAGCAGCGCAATGTCGATATCGCAGTGGTTTCCAAGGAAGATGCCGTAGCCTGGGGCTTTTCCGGCCCGATGATCCGCGCGGCAGGTATCCCGTGGGATCTGCGCAAGAGTCAGCCCTACGATGTCTATGACCGCATGGACTTCGACATTCCGGTGGGCACCAATTCCGACTGCTACGACCGTTTCATGGTCCGCGTCGAAGAAGTGCGCCAGTCGGCCCGTATCATGCGCCAGTGCATCGCGCAGATGCCAGAAGGCCCGATTGCCAGCACCGATCGCAAGGTCGTGCCGCCCAAGCGTGGCGAGATGAAGCAGTCGATGGAAAGCCTGATTCACCACTTCAAGCTCTATACCGAAGGCTTCCACGTCCCGGCGGGTGAAGTTTACGTCGCCACCGAAAGCCCCAAGGGTGAATTTGGCGTTTATCTGGTTTCGGACGGCTCGAACAAACCCTACCGCTGCAAGATCCGCCCGACCGCGTTCAGCCATCTTCAGGCGATGGACTTCATGTGCAAGGGCCACATGCTGCCGGATGCCACTGCAATTCTGGGCGCCATCGACGTGGTGTTCGGGGAGTGTGACCGGTGAGCAATCCCCAAGAAACCAACTTGCGCACCGCCAAGGTGATGATCGCCGCCTACAATGCGCAGGACGTGGATACCTACGTCTCGTACATGACCGACGACGCCTGCGAGGCGAACTATCGCGGGGACGTTGTGCGCGAGGGCAAGGAGGGCACGCGCTCTGGCCTCGCCGCTGCGTTTGCGCGCTGGCCGCAGAACCATGCCGAGATCGTCGAGGCTCAGGCCATCGGTAACTATGTGCTGATGCGCGAGCATGTGACGCGCGGGCCTGCTACCGACGGTTCGGCGCTGGTCGAACCGTTCGATGTCGTCGCGGTCTATTCTTTTGAAGACGAAAAGTGCGCACGAGTGGAGTTTATCCGGTGAAGTCCACGTTCGTTCTCATGCGGGTCTGGGCCATGCTGACGGGGATTGCTCTGGCGGTATGGTATTTTGCCGAACTGGCGTTTGGCGCCGGGCAGACTGATACCCTGCCGATGCTCGTCGCTGCGATTGGCGGTTTCGAGCTGTTTCATTTCCTGCAGGATCTCTGGCTGAATCGGGGGCGGACCAATGGCTGATCGTCACATCGAACCCGATAGCCCCGAACTGCGCGCACGCTGGGGCGGTTTTGCGTGGACGGCGGAAAACGCCGAAAAGGCCAGGGTCATCGTTGCGCGCTATCCCGAAGGGCGTCAGCGTTCGGCGGTCATGCCGCTGCTCGATCTCGCCCAGCGTCAGGTTGGCGCCGAGGAAAACACGCAAGGCTGGCTGCCGATCCCGGTGATGGAATACGTGGCCAAATATCTCGACATGCCGGTGATCCGCGTGGTCGAAGTGGCGACGTTCTACACCATGTACAACATCGCGCCGATTGGCCGCTTCCACGTGCAGGTCTGCGGCACAACGCCGTGCATGCTGCGCGGCTCGGACGACATCATGGCCGCCTGCAAGGGCAAGGGCCTGAAGAAGGGCCACACCACGCCGGACGGCCTGTTCACGCTGACCGAGGTAGAATGCATGGGCAACTGCGCCTCGGCCCCGATGGTCCAGATCAACGACGACAACTACGAAGACCTCACCGCCGCCGACATGGAGCGCATCCTTGACGAGCTTGCGGCTGGCAAGCAGCCGAAGACCGGCACGCAGCTTCCCGGCCGTCACACGGTCGAACCGGAAGGCGGCCCGACGACACTCAAGGCGATGGTCGATGCCAACCATGACTATCGGGGGGAGTGGTAAGATGGCGCTCGCTGACAAGGACCGCATCTTCACCAACCTCTATGGCTACCAGCCATGGAACCTTGCCGCTGCCCGTGCGCGTGGCGATTGGGACAATACCAAGGCCCTGATGGAGCGCGGGCAGGACTCGATCATCGAGGAAATCAAGGCTTCGGGCCTGCGCGGGCGTGGCGGCGCGGGCTTCCCGACTGGCATGAAGTGGTCGTTCATGCCCAAGGAAAGCAAGGACGGCCGCCCCAGCTTCCTCGTCATCAACGCCGACGAATCCGAGCCGGGTTCGTGCAAGGACCGCGAAATCATCCGCCACGATCCGCACAAGCTGATCGAAGGCGCGCTGGTGGCGGGCTACGCGATGCGCGCGCGCGCCGCCTACATCTACATTCGCGGCGAATATATCCGCGAGGCCGAGACGCTGTTCGCCGCCGTGCAGGAGGCCTATGACGCGGGCCTGATCGGCAAGAACGCTTCGGGGTCGGGCTACGATTTCGACGTCTTCGTCCATCGCGGCGCGGGCGCCTACATCTGCGGCGAAGAAACCGCGATGATCGAGAGCCTTGAAGGCAAGAAGGGCCAGCCACGTCTCAAGCCGCCGTTCCCGGCAGGCGCGGGCCTCTATGGCTGCCCGACCACGGTCAACAACGTGGAATCGATCGCGGTTGCGCCGACGATCCTGCGTCGCGGCGCTTCGTGGTTCTCCTCGTTCGGGCGCGAGAACAACAAGGGCACGAAACTTTTCCAGATAAGCGGCCACGTGAACAAGCCCTGCGTGGTCGAGGAAGAGATGAGCATCCCGTTCAGCGAGCTGATCGAAAAGCACTGCGGCGGCATTCGCGGCGGGCGTGACAACCTGCTCGCCGTGATCCCTGGCGGATCTTCGGTGCCGCTGGTTCCGGCGGCGGAAATCTGGGACGCGCCGATGGACTTCGACGGCCTCAAGGCGGTCGGTTCGGGCCTTGGCACCGCTGCGGTGATCGTCATGGACAAATCGACCGACATCGTCCGCGCGATTGCCCGCCTGTCGTACTTCTACAAGCACGAATCTTGCGGCCAGTGCACCCCCTGCCGCGAAGGCACTGGCTGGATGTGGCGCGTGATGGAACGCCTGCGCACCGGCGATGCCGACATCAGCGAAATCGACATGCTCCACAACGTGACCAAGCAGGTCGAAGGCCATACGATTTGCGCGCTTGGTGACGCCGCCGCATGGCCGATCCAGGGGCTTATCCGCCATTTCCGCCCCGAAATCGAACGCCGCATCGCCGAGCGAAGCGATGTGCGGGAGGCAGCAGAATAATGCCCAAGGTCAAAGTCGACGGCGTGGAACTCGAAGTTCCGGCAGGCGCTACCGTCCTGCAGGCGTGCGAGCTGGCCGGCAAGGAAATCCCGCGCTTCTGCTATCATGAGCGGCTGAGCATTGCGGGCAATTGCCGCATGTGTCTGGTCGAGGTCAAGCCGGGGCCGCCCAAGCCGCAGGCCTCCTGCGCGCTTCCGGCGAGTGAAGGCCAGGAAATCCGCACGGATTCCGAGATGGTCAAGAAGGCGCGGGAAGGGGTGATGGAGTTTCTCCTGATCAACCACCCGCTCGATTGCCCGATCTGCGATCAGGGCGGCGAATGCGATCTGCAGGACCAGTCGGTGGCCTATGGACGCGGTGCCTCGCGCTATCACGAGCACAAGCGCGCGGTAACCGAGAAGTACATGGGTCCGCTCATCAAGACTACGATGACGCGGTGCATCCACTGCACCCGCTGCGTGCGCTTCAGCGAGGAAGTTGCGGGCGTTGACGAAATCGGCGCGCTCTATCGCGGTGAGACGATGCAGATCTCGACCTACCTCGAAAAGGCGGCGACGCACGAACTTTCTGCCAACGTCATCGACCTGTGCCCGGTCGGCGCGCTGACCAGCGCGCCTTACGCCTTCGAAGCGCGGCCGTGGGAGCTGAAGAAGACGCTGTCTATCGACGTTTCCGATGCGATCGGATCGAACATCCGGCTCGACAGCCGTGGCCGCGAGGTGATGCGCATCCTGCCGCGCGTGAACGATGACGTGAACGAGGAATGGCTGTCCGACCGTGGTCGTTACATGGTCGATGGGCTGACCCGCCGCCGCCTCGACAAGCCGTGGCTGCGCCGTGACGGCAAGCTCGTGGCGGCGTCCTGGGCGGAAGCATTTGCCGCGGTTGCGCGGATCAATCCCGGTTCGTCGGTTGCGGTGATTGCGGGCGATCTGGTCGATTGCGAAACGATGTTCGCCGCCAAGGCACTGGCCAGTGCGCTGGGGTCGACCTTGCTCGAAGGGCGGCAGACCGGTCTTGCCTATGATTGTTCGAACCTTGCTGCGGTGAACTTCAATTCGACGCTGGCCGGGATCGAGGATGCCGATGCGGTGCTGATCCTGGGGTCGATGGTGCGTGATGAAGCCCCGCTGCTCAACACCCGCCTGCGCAAGGCCGTGAAGAAGGGCGCAAAGGTCTTCATCATCGGTCCGCAGTGGGACCCGACTTATCCCGCCACCTTCCTGGGCGATGATGCCGGGCTTATGAACAACCTGCCCGATGCGGTTGCCGATGCGTTTTCCAAGGCTGAACGGCCTGCGATCATTGTCGGTGGCGCCGGTCTGGCAAAGGGCGGTGTCGAGGCAGGTCTGGCATTTGCCGAACGGTTCAATCTGGTCCGTGAGGGCTGGAACGGGTTCAACGTGATCCATATGGCCGCCAGCCGCATGGGCGGGCTGATGCTCGGCTACGCGCAGAAGGGCGGCATTGCCGATCTGGTTGATGCCAAGCCGAAGATGGTCATTTCGCTTGGCGCGGATGAGGTGGACTTCACCAGGTTCGCAGGGTCGATGATCGTGCACATCGGCCACCACGGCGACAAGGCCGCCCACGCGGCCGACGTGATCCTGCCTGCCGCTGCGTTCAGCGAGAAGGACGGTACGTACGTCAACACCGAAGGGCGCGTGCAGTACGCTGAAAAAGCGGTCTTCGCGCCCGGTGACGCACGCGAGGACTGGACGATCCTGCGTGCCATGGCCGATGCGCTGGGCGTGTCGGTCGGCTTCGACAGTTTCGAGCAATTGCGCGCGGCGATGATCGCGCAAGTCCCCGCGCTCGGCGTCGAAGGGCTGGCCGATTACGGCGCGTTGCCCAAGGCTCCAGCGGGAGCAAAGGCGGAAGGCGTGATTGCCGGATATCCGATCAAGGATCGCTATCTGACCAATGCGATCGCGCGCTCCAGCCCGACCTTGCAGCGGTGTTCGGCCGAGCTGATCCACGGTGAAAGCTTCGCGGAGGCTGCGGAATGACCGAGTTCTTCATGGGTCTTGGCCTTTCCTACGAATGGGCCTGGGGCATCTCCACCGTCTGCGGCATTCTGTTGATCGCGCTGCCCCTGATGCTGGGCGTTGCGCTTATCATCTATGCTGATCGCAAGATCTGGGCGGCCATGGCGCTGCGCAAAGGCCCGAACGTCGTCGGGCCGCTTGGCATCCTGCAGTCCTTCGCCGACGGTCTGAAGGTCTTCCTGCAGGAAACCATCATCCCCAGCGCGGCGAACAAGGGCCTGTTCGTGCTTGCGCCGATCCTGACCTTTACCGTGGCGCTGCTGGCCTGGGCGGTGATCCCGTTCAATTCGGGTGCGGTGCTCGCCGATATCAATGTCGGCCTGCTCTACGTTCTGGCGATCTCCTCGCTCGGCGTTTACGGGGTGATCATCGCGGGCTGGGCTTCCAATTCGAAGTACCCGTTCTTCTCGGCGATGCGCGCATCGGCGCAGATGATTTCCTACGAAGTCTCCATCGGTTTCATTCTCATCTGCGTGGTGCTGTGGGCGGGCACGTTCAACCTGAACGATATCGTCAAGGCCCAGCAGGGCCACGTTTTCGGCCTGATCAACGGTTTTGTCGCCAATCCGCTGCTGTTCCCGATGTGGGTGCTGTTCCTGATTTCGGGCATGGCTGAAACCGCGCGCGCGCCGTTCGACCTGACCGAGGCGGAATCGGAACTGGTGGCCGGCTATCAGACCGAATATTCGTCGATGAGCTTCGCGCTCTACTGGCTGGGTGAATACGCCAACGTGCTGCTGATGTGCGCGCTGAATGCCACGCTGTTCTGGGGTGGCTGGCTGCCACCGCTTGAGTTGCCGGTGCTGTACCTGATTCCAGGCTTCGTGTGGCTGCTGCTCAAGATCCTGTTCTTCTTCTTCATCTTCAGCTGGGTAAAGGCGACCGTACCGCGCTATCGCTATGACCAGCTCATGCGCCTGGGCTGGAAGATCTTCCTGCCCGTCTCGCTGCTGTTCGTATTCCTCGTCAGCGGCTACCTCATGGCTACCGGACACTTCGCATGACCGTCGGACAGCTCATCAAGAGCTTCACCCTGTGGGAGTTCGTGAAGGCGCACTGGCTGACCTTGAAGTATTTCTTCAAGCCCAAGGCGACGATCAACTACCCGTTCGAGAAGAACCCGCTTTCCCCGCGCTTCCGTGGTGAGCATGCGCTGCGCCGTTATCCCAACGGCGAGGAACGTTGCATCGCGTGCAAGCTGTGCGAGGCGGTGTGTCCGGCCCAAGCCATTACAATTGAAGCCGAACCGCGCGAGGACGGCAGCCGCCGCACCACGCGCTATGACATCGACATGACCAAGTGCATCTTCTGCGGCTTCTGCCAGGAAGCCTGCCCGGTCGATGCCATCGTCGAAGGGCCGAACTTCGAATACGCGACCGAAACGCGCGAGGAGCTGCTTTATGACAAGGCCAAGCTGCTTGCGAACGGGGACAAGTGGGAGCGGGCGATTGCCGCTAACCTTGAAGCCGATGCGCCGTATCGCTAGGGGGCCGCGTTGAAATGATCCAGGTTTTCGCCTTCTATCTCTTCGCCACGCTCTGCATCTTCAGCGGCGCCGTGACGATCCTTGCGCGCAATCCGGTGCATTCGGTGCTCTGGCTGATCCTCGCGTTCTTCAACGCGGCCGGCCTCATGGTGCTGGTGGGCGCGGAGTTCATTGCGATGCTGCTGGTCATCGTCTACGTCGGCGCGGTAGCGGTCCTTTTCCTGTTCGTCGTGATGATGCTCGACATCGACTTTGCCGAATTGCGCGCAGGGTTCATCAAGAACTTTCCGCTTGGTCTGGCGCTGGCGGTCGTGCTTTTCGTCGAGCTGTTCATCGGGCTGGTTGTCCACGGATCGGGCGGTGTCGAACTGGGCAAGCCCACCGGTTCGGTCGCGCAGGCGGCGGACATGCCGAACATCCAGGCCATCGGCGCGCTGCTCTACAGCCGCTACCTGTTCCTGTTCGAAGCTGCCGGGATCGTGCTGCTGGTCGCCATGATCGGGGCCATCGTGCTCACGCATCGCCAGCGCGGCGGCGTGCGCGGCCAGAACATCGCCAGGCAGAACGCACGTCGGCCCGAAGAGGCGACGATCAACATGCAGCCGGAAACGGGCAAGGGGGTAACGCTCTGATGATCGGCATCGAACACTACCTCGTGGTCAGCTCGATCCTGTTCGTGCTGGGCGTGCTGGGCATCTTCCTCAACCGCAAGAACGTGATCATCATCCTGATGGCGATCGAACTGATCCTGCTGTCGGTGAACATCAACTTCGTCGCGTTCAGCGCGTTCCTGCACGATCTGGTCGGGCAGGTGTTCGCCATGTTCGTGCTGACCGTGGCGGCGGGCGAAGCGGCCATCGGGCTTGCGATCCTCGTCATCTATTTCCGCGGCCGTGGCACTATCGCCGTCGATGACGTCAACCGGATGAAGGGCTGAACCACCGATGTCTTCCATCCTGATCATCGTGTTCCTGCCGCTTCTGGCAGCGATCATCGCGGGCCTTGGCAACAAGCAACTGGGCGCCGTCCCGGCGAAGGCGATCACCACGGGTGCGCTGTTCATCGCCTGTGCGCTGTCGTGGCCGATCTTCCTCGCGTTTCTTGGCGGTCATGCCGAGCCGAGCGTTACCCCGGTTCTCAACTGGGTGAAATCGGGCGATCTCGATTTTGCCTGGGCGCTGCGCGTCGATACGCTGACCGCCGTGATGCTTGTGGTCATCACCAGCGTTTCCGCGCTCGTCCACCTCTATTCGTGGGGCTACATGAGCGAGGAGCCGGACCAGCCGCGCTTCTTCGCCTACCTCTCGCTGTTCACGTTTGCCATGCTCATGCTGGTGACGGCGGACAATCTGGTGCAGATGTTCTTTGGCTGGGAGGGGGTGGGCCTTGCGTCCTATCTGCTGATCGGCTTCTGGTTCCGCAAGCCCAGCGCCAACGCCGCCGCGATGAAAGCCTTTGTCGTCAACCGCGTGGGTGACCTTGGCTTCATGATGGGCATTTTCGGGACGTTCCTGGTGTTCGGCACCGTTTCGATCCCGGCCATCCTTGAAGCGGCCCCTGGCATGGCCGGATCGACCATCGGCTTCCTTGGGCACCGTTTCGATACGATGACGGTGCTGTGCCTGCTGCTGTTCATCGGCGCCATGGGCAAGTCGGCGCAGCTTGGCCTGCACACCTGGTTGCCCGATGCCATGGAAGGCCCGACGCCGGTTTCGGCGCTGATCCACGCGGCGACCATGGTGACCGCGGGTGTGTTCATGGTCTGCCGCCTGTCGCCGATGTTCGAAGTCAGCCCCACGGCGTTGGCCTTCGTTACGTTCATCGGCGCGATGACCTGTATCTTTGCCGCAACGGTCGGTACGGCGCAGACCGACATCAAGCGCGTGATCGCCTATTCGACCTGTTCGCAGCTTGGCTACATGTTCTTTGCCGCTGGCGTCTCGGCCTATGGCGCGGCGATGTTCCACCTGTTCACCCACGCCTTCTTCAAGGCACTGCTGTTCCTTGGCGCGGGAAGCGTGATCCATGCGATGCACCACGAACAGGACATGCGCTATTATGGCGGTCTGCGGAAAAAGATTCCGCTTACCTACTGGGCGATGATGATGGGCACGCTGGCGATCACCGGCGTGGGCATTGTTGATGTCGCCGGGTTCGCCGGTTTCTACTCGAAGGACGCGATCCTTGAGGCGGCCTATGCCAAGGGCACCGAGCTTGGCCATTTCGCCTTCTTCATGGGCATCTTTGCCGCTCTGCTCACGAGCTTCTATTCGTGGCGTCTGGTGTTCCTCACGTTCTTCGGCAAGCCGCGCTGGGAACAGTCGGAGCATATCCAGCACACGGTCCACGATGCGCACGGCCATGGCGATCACGGCCATGCACACGAAGATCACGGGCATGCGCATCACGGTGAGCACAGCGATGGCACGGCGGGGTATCATCCGCACGAAAGCCCGCTGAACATGCTGATTCCGCTGGGCGTGCTTTCGCTCGGCGCGGTACTGGCTGGCTTTGTGTTCCACCACCAGTTCATCAGCGAAGGGACCGGGGCATTCTGGCTCGGCTCGCTGGTGTTCGACGAGCACTTGCTTCATGCGATGCATGAAGTGCCTTCCTGGGTGAAGTGGGCGCCATTTGTGGTCATGGCGACCGGGCTGTTCATCGCGTGGTATGCCTATATCCGCAACACCCGCTTCCCTGCGGCATTTGTCGACCAGTTCGGCTTCGTGCACCGCTTCGTTCTCAACAAGTGGTACTTCGACGAACTGTACCACTTCGTCTTCGTCGTGCCCGCAATGTGGCTGGGCAAGGTGTTCTGGAAGGTGGTGGATCAGGGTGTTATCGACCGCTTCGGCCCGAATGGCGCCGCCTGGGTCGTGGCCCAGAGCAGCCGCGCCGCCGCCAGGCTCCAGTCGGGGTATCTCTACAGTTATGCGCTGGTCATGCTCGTCGGACTTGTCGGCGCGATCAGCTGGGTGATCGCACAATGAACGGCTTTCCGATCCTTTCGCTGATGCTGCTCGTGCCGCTGGTGGCGGCAGTGGCGTGTCTTGTCGTTCCGCGCGAACAGGCACGCAGCATCGCGCTCGTCGCCACGCTGGCCGATTTCGTGCTCGGCATGATCCTGTGGGCGAATTACGATATCGGCGGCGCACAGTGGCAGTTCACCGAAAGCGCTGCGCTGTTCGCCGGTTTTTCGTGGAAGCTGGGTATTGATGGCATCGCGCTGATGCTGATCGCGCTGACCGTTTTCCTGATGCCGGTGTGCATCGGCGCAAGCTGGGAGTCGATCGACAAGCGCCAAGGCGAATATTACGCTGCGTTCCTGATCATGGAAACGCTGATGATCGGCGTGTTTGCAGCGCAGGATCTGTTCCTGTTCTACATCATGTTCGAAGCCGGCCTGATCCCGATGTATCTGATCATCGGCGTGTGGGGTGGCGCGGACCGCATCTACGCCAGCTACAAGTTCTTCCTCTACACCCTGCTCGGTTCGGTGCTGATGCTGATCGCCATGTTCTGGATGGTCAACGAAGCGGGGACCACCGACATTCCCACCTTGATGGCCTATAACTTCCCGGTCCATGCGCAGACCTGGCTGTGGCTCGCCTTCTTTGCCAGCTTTGCCGTGAAGATGCCGATGTGGCCGGTGCACACCTGGCTGCCCGATGCGCACGTGCAGGCGCCAACCGGTGGGTCGGTCATTCTGGCGGGCGTGCTGCTCAAGATGGGCGGCTACGGATTTATCCGCTTTTCCCTGCCGATGTTCCCGGAAGCGTCGGCGCAGTTCGCGCCGCTGATCTTCGGCATGTCGATGGCCGCTGTGGTGATCACTTCCCTGATCGCGCTGGTGCAGACCGACATGAAGAAGCTTATCGCTTATTCCTCGGTTGCCCACATGGCGATCGTTACCGTCGGCCTGTTCGCGTTCAACGTGCAGGGGCTGGAAGGGTCGATGATCGTGATGCTCAGCCACGGGCTGGTAGCGGGCGCTCTGTTCCTGTGCGTCGGCGTGATCTACGATCGGCTGCATACGCGCGAGATCAGCCGTTACGGCGGTCTTTCGATCAACATGCCGCGCTATGCCATGTTCTTTCTGCTGTTCACGATGGCCTCTATCGGCCTGCCGGGGACGAGCGGTTTCGTGGGTGAGTTCCTGTCGTTGACCGGGATTTATGCGATGTCGAGCTGGGTTGCGCTGGTGTGCACCACTGGCATCATTCTGGGTGCAGCTTACATGCTCTATCTCTATCGCCGCGTTGCCTATGGCGAACAGATGAACGCCGATGCCGCCGCGATGCCCGATCTGGACAAGCGTGAATGGGCGATGATGGTGCCGCTGGCTGCCGTGGTCCTGTGGATGGGCGTTTACCCGGAAAGCTTTCTCGCGCCGATGCGCGCCGACATTGCCGCGCTCGACGCCCGCCTTGCGCACGCCAAGCCAAAGGGCGACGCGGACCTGAAGGCCGGAAAGCCGGGGAATACCACCGCCAAAGAGCATGCCGCGCATGAGGGGGCACACTGATGGATTTCGCCCGTTCGCTCGCGCTGACCGCGCCTGAACTGCTGCTTTCGGTTTCCGGGCTTGTGCTGCTGCTGGTTGCTGCCTGGGGTGGCGACAAGGCCGCGCGCGCCATTTCGGTGGCTGCGGTTGCCGTTCTCACCGCCTGCGCCTTCATGACTGCGCCCGCGTTGTGGGGCAGTGCGATGGGACCGCAGGTCGATGCCTTCGGCGGGCAGTTGCGCGCCGATGCCTTTGCCGCTTTTGCCAAGCTCCTGATCTACGTCGGTGCTGGCGTTACGCTGATCGTGGCACCAGCCTTTTTCGATCGTTTCAAGGCGATGCGCGCGGAGTTTCCGCTGCTGGTACTGTTCGCATCGCTGGGCATGGGCATGATGGTCGCGGCGACCGATCTGCTCACGCTGTACATCGGCCTCGAACTCAACAGCCTTGCTTCCTATGTCATGGCGTCGATGCTGCGCGATGATGACCGTTCAGCGGAATCGGGCCTCAAGTATTTCGTTCTTGGCTCGCTGGCGTCCGGTATCCTCCTGTTCGGGATGAGCCTGACCTATGGTTTTGCCGGAACGACCAGCTTTGCCGGGATCAATGCCGCACTGTCCGGTCCGATGGCAACGGGATCGCTGTTCGGCGTCGTGTTCGTGCTGGCCGGTCTGGCCTTCAAGATCAGCGCCGCACCGTTCCACATGTGGACGCCTGATGTTTACGAAGGTGCTCCGACACCGGTAACCACCTTCTTTGCCACCGCGCCCAAGGTCGCGGCGCTGGCCTTGCTGATGCGCGTCAGCCTTGGGGCTTTCGGGCAGCAGGTCCAGGCGTGGCAGCAGATCGTGATCTTCGCTTCGCTGCTGTCGATCGTGATCGGTGCGCTCGGCGCAATCGGCCAGAACAACATCAAGCGGCTGATGGCCTATTCGTCGATCAACAACGTTGGCTTCATGCTGATCGGTCTTGCCACCGCAACGCAGGCCGGTGCTGCGGCCATGCTGGTTTACCTGGCGATCTACGTGGCAATGTCGGTGGCTGGCTTTGTCGCTATCCTGTTGCTGCGTGACGAGAATGGCGGTCAGGTGGAACTCATTTCGGACATGGCGGGCCTTTCGAAGACCCGGCCGTGGCTGGCGCTGGCGCTGGCCAGCGTGATGTTCAGCCTTGCCGGGATTCCGCCGCTGTTCGGGTTCTGGGGCAAGTTCGTGGTGTTTCAGGCTGCGGTGCAGGCGGACTTTATCGTGCTTGCCGCCATCGGCATCGCAGCTTCGGTTATCGGCGCGTTCTATTACCTCAAGGTCGTCAAGGTGATGTACTTCGACGAAGCGGCCGACAAGGTGCGGGGCGCAGGCGAACTTTCGCACACGATCGTCCTTGCGCTTTCGGTCCTGGCGATTTCGCCTCTGGGTTACCTTGCGACCAAGTGCATTGGCACGCTGGCCGGGAACGCAGCGGCGGCATTGTTTGCTGGCGGATGAGCCTGACGACTTGATCGAAACCGTCGCAGAGCTGCCTTCCACCAATGGCGCGCTGATTGCGCGTTTGCGGCAGCAAGAGATTGTTCCCGAAGGCAATTGGCTGATTGCCGACCGGCAGAGCGCCGGTCGCGGTCGTGCCGGGCGGGTATGGTCCGATGGATTCGGCAACTTCATGGGATCAACCGTAGTGCGGCTGCGTACCGGTGACCCGTTGGCCCAGACTCTCGCGCTTGTCGCGGGGGTCGCCGTGCACGAAGCTGTAGTGGCGTGCGCGCCTGATCTTGCGGGGCTGGTCCTGAAGTGGCCCAATGATCTGCTGGTGGGTGACGCGAAGCTTGCCGGTATCCTGCTGGAACGGCACGAGGATGGCGTGATCGTCGGTGTCGGCGTGAACCTGGCGAAGGCGCCGGACGTTCCGGGGCGGGCGACCTGCTGTCTTGCCGGGCTGGGATATACCGTGTCCCGCGATGGGTTCGCCACTGTTCTGGCCGCGCGGTTCGCCGATGCGCTGGCCCGCTGGCATCTGGGCGAGTGGCCCTTGCTGCGGCAGCAATGGCTTTCGCGTGCTTTGCCGGTCGGAACGCTTGTGTCGATCAAGGATCGGGACCATGGCACGATCATCGGCGCGTTCAGCGGGGTTGATGACGATGGCATTGCCCTTCTGCGCTTGGCGGATGGTGCGGTCCGTGCCATCCACGCGGGCGATATAGAAATGGTGGGTTCCCATGCTTCTGGCGGTTGACGTTGGCAATACCAACATCGTCTTTGCCCTTTTCGAAGGGCAGGCGATCAAGGCGCGCTGGCGCGTGGCGACCGATCCGCGGCGCACGGCTGATGAATACGCAGTGTGGCTGCTGCAACTCATGGAAATCAAGGGGTTCGACCCCAAGGCCGTCCAGCGCATCCTGATTTCCACGGTCGTGCCGCGTGCGCTGCACAACCTGACTGTGCTGGCGCAGAAGTACTTCGGCATAGATCCGCTCGTCGCCGGCCAGCCGCCGGTTGAATGGGGGTTCGAGGCAGACGTTGATGAACCGCGCTCGCTTGGTGCCGATCGGGCGGTCAATGCCATTGCTGCCCATGCCAAATACCCCGGCGATCTGATCGTCGTGGATTTCGGTACAGCGACGACATTCGACGTGGTGGACTTCAACGGTGCCTACAAGGGCGGGATCATTGCGCCGGGGATCAACCTTTCGCTTGATGCACTGGTCAATGCCGCCGCCAAGCTGCCGCGCATCGCTATCGAAGCGCCGACGCGCACCAAAAGCGTGATAGGCCGCAATACCGAAGATCAAATGCATATCGGAGTATTCTGGGGTTATGTTGCGATGATGGAGGGTCTGATCGCCCGGATGCGGGCCGAGATCGGCCGCCCGGCCAAAGTCGTCGCCACCGGGGGGCTTGCCGTCCTTTTCGGGGATCACACCGACATCTTCGACCATGTCGATACCGATCTCACGCTTGACGGGCTGGCGATCCTGTCGCAGCGCGTGGACGCGGCATGAAGCCCGGCAAGGAACTGCTTTTCCTGGCGCTTGGCGGGTCGGGTGAAATCGGCATGAACGTCAACCTCTATGGGTGTGACGGAAAGTGGCTGATGGTCGACCTCGGCATGACGTTTGCGGATCCGCACTATCCGGGGATCGATCTGGTGTTCGCCGACCTTGAGTTCATCGAGGAACGGCTCGACGATCTCGTGGGCGTGGTGCTGACTCATGCGCATGAGGACCACATCGGCGCGGTGCCCTATTTCGCGCAGGATCTTGGCGTTCCGTTTTATGCCACGCCGTTCACCGCCAAGCTGGTGCACGAAAAGCTGGCCGAAGCGGGGATCGAAAAGGACATCGAACTCAATGTGATCGACCACCTCGATCCGTTCCAGCTTGGTCCGTTCGGCATCCGCTATGTGCCGCTGGCCCATTCGATTGCCGAAGGCAACGCGCTGGTGATCGACACCCCGTATGGCCGCATTTTCCACACCGGCGACTGGAAGCTGGATGACGAACCGCGGATCGGCACGCCCGCGACAGAGGAAGAACTCTGCGCGATCGGGGATGAAGGGGTGCTCGCGCTGGTGTGCGATTCGACCAACGTTTTCAATCCCAAGGCATCCGGGTCCGAAGGCGAAGTCCGGGCCGGACTGATGGAGGCGGTGGCGGCGCAAAAAGGGCGGCGCGTGGTCGTGACGACGTTTGCCTCAAACGTCGCGCGCTTGCAGACGCTGGGCGAAGTGGCCGAAGCGACGGGGCGCAAACTGTGCGTCGCCGGGCGATCGCTCGACCGGATCATCCGCGTTGCGCAGTCGTGCGGCTACCTTCAGGACTTCCCGGAAACCGTGCACATGAACGATGCCATGGGCGTCCCGCGTGGCGAACTCATGGTCCTGGCAACGGGCGGACAAGGAGAAGCACGTGCCGCCATGGCGCGGATCGCGGCGGACCAGCACCCGATCCGGCTGGAAGAAGGCGATGCCGTGCTGTTTTCCAGCCGCCAGATTCCGGGCAACGAACTGGCGATCGGCCGGATGCAGAACGCGCTTGCCGAAAAGGGCGTTCGGATCATCACCGACCGGCAATCCATGATCCACGTTTCCGGCCATCCGGGGCGGCCCGAACTTGTCGCGCTTTACGAGTGGATTCGCCCTGAAATACTCGTTCCGGTGCATGGTGAGATACGCCACATGGCCGAACAGGCCCGGCTCGGCATCGCAGAAGGCATCCCCGATGCCATCCTGCAGAAGAACGGCGATCTGATTCGTTTGGCCCCCGACGGGCCGAAGAAGCTCTCGTCCGAGCGGGTCGGCAGGCTCGTGCTCGATGGCGATATCATCGCGCCGGCAGACGGAGAATCGCTCTCGGCCCGCCGCAAGCTGAGCGCCAACGGGTTGGTCAGCGTGGCGCTTGCGGTGCGCAGCGATGGGCAACTTGTGTCCGATGTCGATATCGGCTGCATCGGCATTCCGCTGGACGAAGACCTCGAAGCGTTTGAGGCCGACGCAAGGGTTGAAGCGGCGGATGCCGTGCGCAAGCTCAAGGGGGATCGCAAGCGCGATCGTCTGGCCATTGCCGAAGCGGCAAGGCTGGCGGTGCGCCGCACGGCCCAACGCTGGTCGGGCAAGAAACCGGTTGTCCAGGTTCTCCTGCGCGAAGGATAACGACGATGAAGTTGACTTCGATTCTGGCGATCTACGGCCTGTTCTGGGTGCTGGCGGCGTTCGTGGTCATGCCGTTCGGTCTGCGCACCCCGCACGAAACGGGCGAGGATCTGATCGCCGGGCAGGCCGATAGTGCGCCGGTCAATTTCAATCCGCGCCGGATCGTCCTGCGCACGACAGTGCTCGCCGCAGTGCTGTTCGGGCTGTTCTACGCCAATTATGTCAACGACTGGATCTCGGTCGACGCGCTCGACCTGACGACATATCTGCCTGCCAGCGCAGGCGCGCCACAGGCAGGCTGAACGGTCACACGCCTTCGAGCGCGTAACCGGCCGAGCGCACCGTGCGTACCGGATCGGGCGCGCCGGGAATGGCCACGGCCTGGCGCAGACGGCGGATGTGCACGTCGACGGTGCGCAGTTCGATATCGGTGCCGCTGCCCCATACCGCATCGAGCAACTGCCCGCGCGAGAACACGCGGCCGGGGTGTTCCATGAAATGCTTGAGCAGGCGAAACTCGGTCGGCCCGACTTTCATCGGGGTGCCCCGGCGGGTGACCCGGTGTGCGGTCGGGTCGAGCGCCAGATCGCCAACCGTGATCGTCTCTCCGGCAAGGGCCGGGCGCACCCGGCGCAACACTGCCCCGACGCGGGCGATAAGTTCGCGCGGGGAGAACGGCTTGGTCACGTAATCGTCTGCACCGATCTCCAGGCCGCGGATACGGTCATCCTCGTCCGATCGCGCGGTGAGCATGATGATCGGGACGTGCGCAGTTTCCTTGTTGCGGCGCAGGCGGCGGCAAACCTCGATCCCGCTGGTGCCGCCGATCATCCAGTCCAGCAGGACCAGATCGGGCGCATCCTCAGCCGCCAGAAGCAGGGCTTCATCGCCATCGTCGGTGGTGCGTACATCGTAGCCTTCACCGCGAAAGCGGTATTCGACCAGTTCGGCAAGGGCCGTGTCGTCTTCAACCAGAAGCAGTTTAGGGGCAGGCACGCAAACCTCCATGACAGTCAGCTTGCCAAAGCACCCCGGATGTTACCGCAGTATGACGATGCGCGGTTCAAGCCGGGGGAATCACCTCTTCGCGTTCAGGCAGGTTCGCGCCGGTGGCGGCATAGTACACCATTTCGGCAATATTGGTGGCATGATCGCCGATGCGTTCAATATTGCGCGCCACGAACAGCAATTGCGCGGCGCTGCTGATTGTGGCCGGATTTTCCACCATGAATGACACGAAGTTGCGGAAGATCGAATCGTAGAAGGCATCGACCTTGGCATCGCGCTGGACGATTTCTGCCGCGCTGACCGGGTCGCGCGCGGCAAAGGCGGTAAGCACGTCATGCACCATTTCGGCAGCCAGATCGTTCATCGCGGGCAGGAGGGTCAGCGGTTCGAAGCGGCGACGCCCTTCAATGATACCGACACGCTTGGCGATGTTCTTGGCGTAATCACCGATCCGTTCGATTACACCCGCGATCTTGAGTGCGGCGATGACTTCGCGCAGATCGTCGGCCATCGGCGCGCGCAGGGCCAGCACGCGGATTGCCAGCTTGTCGGCCTCGGCTTCAAGCTGGTCGATGCGCTTGTCGCGCGCGATCACTCCGGCGGCCAGTTCGTGGTCTCCCCGGATCAGCGCGTCCATGGCTTCGGACACGGAAAGTTCAGCCAGGCCGCCCATCTCCGCGACAAGGCCGCGCAGCCGGGTGATGTCGTCGTCGAATGCCTTGACGGTATGTTCAGCCACTTGCCGTTCCTTATCCGTATCGACCGGTGATGTAGTCTTTCGTCCGTTCTTCGCGCGGATTGGTGAAGATATCGGATGTCTTGCCGTATTCCACGATCTTGCCAAGGTGGAAGAACGCGGTGCGTTGCGATACGCGCGCGGCCTGCTGCATCGAATGGGTGACGATGACGATGGCATAGCGCCCGCGCAACTCGTCGATCAGTTCCTCGATCCGCGCCGTGGCGATCGGATCGAGCGCGGAGCACGGTTCGTCCATCAGGATCACTTCGGGATCGACCGCGATGGCGCGCGCAATACACAGGCGCTGTTGCTGGCCGCCGGAAAGCGCGGTGCCGCTGTCGTTCAGCCGGTCCTTGACTTCATCCCACAGCCCGGCGCGGCGCAGTGATTGTTCGACAATACCGTCCAGCTCGCTCTTGCTGTTGGTGATCCCGTGGATACGCGGGCCATAAGCGATGTTTTCGAAGATCGACTTGGGGAAGGGGTTCGGCTTTTGGAACACCATGCCTACCCGTGCGCGCAACTGCACAACGTCCATGCCGGACCGGTAGATGTCTTGCCCGTCGAGCAGGATTTCACCTTCGACGCGGGCGTTGGGAATGGTGTCGTTCATGCGGTTGAGCGAGCGCAGGAAGGTGGACTTGCCACAGCCCGAAGGACCGATGAACGCGGTTACGTAGCGTTGCGGGATGTCGATCGAAACATCGTCGATCGCCCGCTTTTCCCCGTAGAACACCGAAATGTTGCGTGCGTTCATCTTTGACGGCGCATCGAAATAGGCGCTGTCGTCTGGCTTCACCGCCGTCTGCATGGGGGTGTGGATCGCGTCAGCGTTCATGTTACCACCGTTTTTCGAAACGGTTGCGCAGGTAGATGGCAAGACCGTTCATCAGGAGAAGGAAGACCAGCAGCACGACAATCGCCGCGCTGGTGCGTTCGACAAAACCGCGGTCGATTTCGTCGGACCACAGGAAGATCTGCACCGGCAGTACGCTGGATGGCGCGGTGAACGAATCCGGCGGGCTGGCGACAAAGGCGCGCATGCCGATCATCAGCAGCGGCGCGGTTTCGCCCAGCGCGCGCGCCATGCCGATGATCGTACCGGTCAGGATGCCCGGCAGCGCCAGCGGCAGGACATGGTGAAACACGACCTGCACCTTGCTCGCGCCGATGGCCAGGGCTGCATCGCGGATCGACGGCGGAACTGCCTTGATCGCATTGCGGCCGGAAATGACGATTACCGGCATCGTCATCAGCGCCAGCGTCATCCCCCCGATCAGCGGTGCCGAGCGGTAATTGGGGAAAAGCGCAAGGAACACGGCAAGGCCCAGCAGACCGAAGATGATCGAAGGGACCGCGGCAAGATTGTTGATCGAAATCTCGATCCAGTCGGTCCAGCGGTTCCGCGGCGCGTATTCCTCAAGATAGAGCGCGGCGAGCACGCCGACCGGAAACGCCAGGACGAGCGTGACGAACATCGTCAGCATCGACCCTTTGAGCGCGCCCCAGATGCCAACCGTCTGCGGGCTGGTGGCATCGGAGCGGCTGAGGAAGCCATCGTCGAACGCGCGCACCAGCGTGCCCTTTGCCACCATCGCGCTCGCCACCTGTTGCGCGGCCGGATCACCTTCGCCGCGCTGGGCCTTGGCCAGATCATCGCTGGCGGGGAGGGATACCTCGACCGTGCTGCCCAGCAGGGCCGGGTTTTCGACCAGCGTTGCGGCCACTTCGCGCCATGCGCCGTTTGCCAGCATGTCGGCACCGTCCGGCCCGAACGCGGCGATCGCGGCATTTTCGACGACGCGCGGCAGACCCGCCAGTTCCAGCCCGCCAACCGGATCGGGCTGGGTCAGGCGTTCGGCGTCGATCTGCATGGCACCGGCCAGCGGAATGGACAGGCGCACTTCGCTGCGCTGGAACCCGGCAAACCCGGCCGACCCCATGCTGACCAGCAGGAACACGAGCATCAGGACGGAAACGCCGACGGCGCCAAAGCCGAACCAGCGGAAGCGGCGGTCAGCGGCCTTGCGGCGGGCAAGCCCCTTTTCCATCAGCGCGCGGCGGCGGGCCTGTACCTCGGCCGCCCCGTCGGTTGCGGGATCGGTCATTGCGGTGTCCATGGCAGGCTCACTCATAGGCTTCGCGGTAACGCCGCACCACGCGCAGGGCGATGAAGTTCAGCGTCAGGGTGACAAGAAACAGCACCATGCCCAGCGCAAAGGCGGACAAGGTGGCGGGATGGTCGAAGCTGCCTTCGCCGGTCAGCATGGCGACGATCTGGAAGGTCACCGTGGTCATCGATTCGAACGGGTTGGCGGAAAGCCGGGCGGTGGCACCGGCGGCCATGACGACGATCATCGTTTCGCCTATGGCGCGGCTGATCGCCAGCATGATCCCGGCAACGATGCCGGGCAGGGCGGCGGGGACCAGCACCTTGCGGATGGTTTCCGCGGTGGTGGCGCCCATCGCCAGGCTGCCGTCGCGCATTGCCTGTGGCACCGCCGCGATCGAATCATCGGCCATGGAAGAGACGAAGGGAATGATCATGATGCCCATGACCAGACCGGCGGCCATGGCGCTTTCGGTAGAAGCGTTGGCGATGCCGATGGCCTGCGCCATGTCTCGCACCCAGGGCGCAACGGTCAGGGCCGCGAAATAACCGTAGACCACGGTTGGCACCCCGGCGAGAATCTCCAGCAGCGGCTTGATGATCTGTCGGACGCGGTTGCTGGCATATTGTGTCAGGAATACCGCGCTCATCAGCCCCAGCGGGATGGCCACGGCCATGGCGATGATCGCGCCGATATAGATCGTGCCCCAGAACAGCGGGATCGCGCCGAAATCCGCGCCGTTGGCGGCCCCGCCGCTCATCGGATCGGGCGACCAGTGGGTGCCGAACAGGAAATCGACGGGCGACACCATGCCGAAGAAGCGGATCGTTTCGAACAGCAGGCTGGCAACGATGCCGATGGTGGTCAGCACCGCCACCAGCGATGCGATCAGCAGCGTCATCATCACCGTGCGTTCCACACGGGTGCGCGCAGTGAAATCGGGCTTCAGCCGCAGGAAAGCGAACGCCCCCCCAGCGAAGGCGATCAGCAGGGCAACGGCCAGCCCGATCGAATCATAAAGCGCAATTGCGCTGGAAAAGGGCGCGATCAGCCCTTCGGCTTCGGCGTTGAATACCCCGAACGCGCGGCCTTCGGCCACGGCACGCGCTTCGGACAGAAAGGTTTCCCGTTCGAAACCGAACGCCGGAAGAGCCGCTGCCGCCGGATCGGCCAGCACCCGTGCGGTGATGAGCATCGGGCTGATGAGGTTCCATAGCCCGGCAAACAGGACGGTGGGGACGGCGATCCACAGCGCGACATACCAGCCGTGAAAGCCCGGCAGCGAATGCAGCCGCATCTGCGGATCGGCGCGGCGGAACGCCCACGCCCGCGACCGTGCCGCCAGCCAGCCAAGCAGGCCCAGCCCGAAGGCGAGCAAAAGCAGAATAGCTGGCGACATGATCCCGGAATAACCCCCTACTTCAATACGGCGCCGTCAAGACTCGGCAGCTCGTTAACAGCCTTGGCGCTGGCGGCAAGCACATCGTCAGGTGCAACCACCATTCCCGCCTTGGCCAGAATGCCACCCTTGCCCCACAGCTTTGACCATTCGGTGACAAAATCCTGCAAACCGGGGATTGCCTTGAGGTGCGCCTTCTTCACGTAGATGAACAGCGGGCGCGCACCGGGGTAGGTGAAATCGGAGATGGTCTCATACGTCGGCGTCACGCCGCTCATCGTCAGGCCCTTGATCCGGCCGGTGTTCTCTTCAAGGTAGGAAAAGCCGAAAATGCCGATGGCCTTGGGGTTGGCTTCGATCTTCTGGACGATCAGGTTGTCGTTTTCACCCGCGTCGACATAGGCGCCATCGTCGCGCACTTCACCGCAGATCTTTTCGTGGGCGTCCTTGTCGCTGTCCTTCAGCGCCTTCATTTCGGGGTTTTCATCGCAACCCTTGACGAGGATCAGCTCCTTGAGCGCATCGCGCGTGCCGGACGTCGACGGCGGGCCATAGACCAGGATCGGTTCGGCCGGGAGCGCGGGGTTCACGTCCTTCCACGTCTTGGCGGTGTTGGGCTTGCCATAGGGATTGCGCGCCAGCGCCTTGTACACATCCTGCGGGGTCAGCGGCACGTTGAGACCGTTGCTCGCTTCGGCAAAGGCCACGCCATCAAGGCCGACCTGGATTTCGACGATGTCCTTGACGCCGTGGGCCTGGCAATCGTCGAACTCGGCCTTCTTCATGCGGCGCGAGGCATTGGCGATATCGGGGAACTGTGCGCCGGTTCCGCCGCAGAAAAGCTTCATCCCCGCGCCCGTCCCGGTCGATTCGATGATCGGCGATTTCAGCTTGGGGTTGGCGCGGGCGAGCGATTCCGCGACAGCCTTGGCAAAGGGATAGACAGTCGAGGAACCGACGGCGCGGACCTGATCGCGGGTGCCGCCATCCTGGCCACCGCATCCGGCGAGGGCAATGGCGCCAAGCGCGGTTGCACAAAAAGCGAACTTGCGAATCATGGTCATGGAAATCTGCCTTCTTAGCGTTGGGCAGCTGCGCATTGCGACGAAAGCATGACAGGTTTATGACAAGGATCAGGCGGCAACGGAAGGCGGCGGCGTCGTCGCAGATGGTGTCGCCAGCGGGATATGCACAATCACGGTTGTCCCGACGCCCAGCGCGCTGGTGATGTCCAGCCTGCCGCGATGCCGTTCCACGATATGCTTGACGATCGCCAGGCCAAGCCCGGTGCCCCCGGCCGCGCGGCTGCGGCCGGGATCGGTGCGGTAGAACCGGCGGGTCAGATAGGGCAGGTGATCGGGCGCAATGCCTTCGCCCTTGTCGACCACCCGCAGCTCTGCATCGGACCCCTGGGCCTTGACGGTGACCGTGACCGGCGCCTTGGGATCGCCATACTTGAAGGCGTTGTCGATCAGGTTGCGCACAAGCTGGTCAAGCTGCTGCCGGTCGCCGCGCACCACGGCTTCGGTCACGTCGACCACGATCCGCTCCGGCCCGGCGTTGGCCGCCACTTCGCTGGCGATGCTGCCCACCATCTGGGCAAGATCGATGCGGTCGCGCGGCAGTTCATGCTTTTCCGCCTCGATCCGCGACAGCGACATGAGATCTTCGACCAGCGTCTGCAACCGCTTTGCCTCGCGCAGCACGGTAGCGTGAAAGCGTGCGGCCGTGGCTGCGTCGATCTTGGCGTCAGGATCGGCCAGCGTTTCAATGTAGCCGATGATCGACGAAAGCGGCGTGCGCAGTTCGTGGCTGGCATTGGCGACGAAATCGGTGTGGGCGCGGCTGATGTCCGCTTCGGCCGTGCGGTTGACCAGTTCGATCAGGGAATAGCGGTCGTCGATCGGCACGCGGCTGACTTGCCAGATGCTGCGCGCGCCGGTCAGCCCGCGCACCAGCGCGCGGCCTTGCGGCTTTTCGAGCAGGCCGATGGCTTCGGGGTGGCGCAGGGCAACGCGCGCGTCCTGGCCGATGATGTGAGTGCCAAGTTCCTCGCGCGCAGCGGCATTGGCCGCCGCGATGCGTTGCCCGTCGAGCATGAGCACCGGTAGGCCGAACGGTTCGACCAGTTCAATCATCGTCTGACGCGATACGCTGCCGTCGACCCGGTAGCGCGGTTCGGCAACCGGTTCGGGACGGGCGAGCCACAGCGAGGCCAGCCATACCACCAGGATCGCCAGCGTCAGCCAGAAGCCCGCACCGGCAAAATAGATCACCACGGCGGCGCACAACGCCACCAGAACGCTGGGGAGGAGGGACGCCAAGCCCTTCATCGTGTTACGCCCCGGTACAACGGAAAAGCCCACCGCCCAAACTTGCTGGTCACCAAACTTGCTGGCCAAACGTGCTGACAGCGCGAATCGACCCGTCGCTTCATCGCGTAGCGCACGGCGGCAGATAGGCGAGGGGACCAATCGGGCGCAAGGGCGGTGGCCGACCGTCACAATCGTCCGGTGGAGGAAATCGCGCGGGCGGGCGTGCAATGGCAGCGCCACCAGGAGAAGCCAGCCATGTCGTGGTAAGCCCGTGCGCCTGTGCGCAGAAGGCTTCAAGATGGTGACCCCTACGGGAATCGAACCCGTGTTTCAGCCGTGAAAGGGCCGCGTCCTAACCGCTAGACGAAGGGGCCGCCGGGCTTGCGCCGTTGGGCAGGTCCGCGCCTCTAAGGGGATCATGCCGGGGCGTCAAGCGCGGATTTGACAAAATATCCGGTCGTGCCGCTCAGTCGGCAAAAGCGGCGTCCTCCACGTGCAGTTCGGCAGCGGGGCGGCTTCCCCAGTCGTCGATCCTTGCGCGTCCGGCCAGCCAGAACTGTCTTCCCTTCGCCCCGTGGAGCAGGGTCTGACCAAGCCCGGTTTGCGCGGCGCGGAACGCGATGGCCTTGAACGAGCGCCCGTCCGCACCGGCGGCGATCATCCGCACGTGGTCGGTCCCTACCATGTCGCATTTGACCAGCCGCACGGGGCCAACCGCCACGCGCGGACCGGGCCAGCCGACGCCGAACGGTCCGGCGCGATCCAGCGTTTCAACAAGGTCCGGGGTAAGCCCGCCGGGGCTGAGCGAGAGATCGAGCAGCAGCGATTGCGAAGCCCGTGCGCCGCTGATTTCCCGCGCAAGGCGCGCATCGAGCCAGTCCGCCAGCGCAGGCAGGTGGACCGGATCGACTGTCAACCCGCAGGCCATGGCATGGCCGCCGCCTGCGACAAGCAGCCCGGCCTCGCGCGCGGCAATGATCGCCGCGCCAAGATCGACCCCGGCAACCGAGCGCCCGGACCCCTTTCCCAGACCTGTCCCGCTGCCACTGACGCTCCCCGGCATGCTTTCGGCATCATCGCCATCGAGTGCGATTACCAATGCGGGCTTGCCGGTCTTTTCCTTGATCCGCCCCGCTACGATACCGATCACGCCGGGGTGCCAACCGTGCCCGGCAAGCACCAGTACCGCCCGGTTGTGCTGGCTGGCGACTTGCGCTTCGGCGGCTTCTTGCACCGCCTGTTCGATGGCGCGGCGTTCTTCGTTGAGCTGCGAAAGCTGTGCGGCGATATCGCGCGCTTCGTCCGGGTCTTGCGTGGTCAAGAGGCGCACGCCCAGCGTTGCTTCGCCCACGCGCCCGCCAGCATTGATGCGCGGCCCCAGTGCAAAGCCAAGGTCGCTGCACGTCGGCGCGCGGTTCAGGCGGCTTGCGTCGATCAGCGCGGCAAGGCCCACGTTCTCGCGCCGGGCCATGATCTTCAGCCCTTGCGAGACCATCGCCCGGTTCAGGCCCTTGAGCTGCGCGACATCGGCCACCGTGCCCAATGCCACCAGATCGAGCAGGCGCATGAGGTCGGGGGCACGGCGGCTTTCGAAGAAGCCGCGCCCGCGCAGTTCGCGCACCGTGGCAATCGCCAGAAGGAACGCCACGCCAACCGCCGCCAGATGCCCGTGCGCGGCAGCCTCATCGCATTCGTCCAGCCGATTGGGGTTGACCAGCGCGGTGGCTACGGGAAGCTCCGGCGCGCACTTGTGGTGATCGACCACGATCACGTCGACGCCTTCGGCACGGGCAGCGGCCAGCGCATCGTGGGCCATGGCGCCGCAATCGACGGTGACGATCAGTTGCGATCCTTCGCGCGCCAGCCGGACCAGCGCCTCGCCCGATGGGCCGTACCCTTCCAGCAGCCGGTCGGGGATATAGGCGCGGGCCTGCACTCCAAGATCGCGCAGCAGCAGGACCAGCAGCGCCGCGCTGGTTGCGCCATCGACATCGTAATCGCCGTAGATGGTAATGCTTTCCTGCCCGGTCACCGCATCGGCAAGGCGGCGCGCGGCATTGTCCATATCCCGGAAGATCGAAGGATCGGGCAGGAAATCGCGCAAGGTGGGGCGGCGATGGCGATCGAGGTCTTCGCGCACAACCCCGCGCGAAAGCAGCAGTTGCGTCACGATGTCGTCGCCCAGCCCACCGTCCGAATCGCCGCTGCCTGTGCCGATCTCCATGTTTCCGCCGCGCCAGCGCCAGGCAAGACCGGAAAGCGATTGGGTAATGGCGGTAACGGGAATCATGCCGACCGGGCTAGACCATGGCTGGCCCATCGAAAAGATGAAGTTCCTGTGGAATTGCGCACGATCATTGACTTGTCCCCGGTGCATATGGCCGAACAGGTCATTCGCGCCGGGCGAGTCACTGCAGCCGAGGGAAGGTGTGCTGTGCGACCGGTTCATGCACGGAGTTTGGAACATGCGCAGGATTGAAGGATCGCTTGCCGGGCGTGCTTTTTCGCGCAAGGCCGTTGCGGGCAAGAGGTTGGCGGCAGGCGGGCTTGTGCTTGCCGTTGCCGGTGCGGCAGGCATCCATGCCCAGCAGGCAGCCGCCCCGGTCGCACGGTATGAAATGCGGGCGGAAACGGTGTCCGGGCTGGGTGGCATGGGCGCCATGGGTGGCGGCGGTGCCAGCGGGGCCGGTGGCGGCATCGGCAGCGCCATGGCGATGATGATGGGCGGCGGTGCGCGCAAGGCGCAGCACGTGCTCTGGCTGGAACTTGGCTCGTCGCGCGCTCCGGCCGATGGCAAGCCCAAGGCAGAGCATTTCATGCCCGCCGGCGCCCTGCTGGGCAAATCGGTACAGCTCAAGACCCCGGTGGCCACCCCTTCCGGGCCGCAGGAGCGCGATGTGCCGGATGAACGGCAGTTCCAGCGGCCGAAAGGGCGGATGCTGATCTTCTGGGGTTGCGGCGAACATGCCCCCAAAGGCCAGCCGGTGGTCATTGATTTCAGCAAGATGGCCGCAGGACAGATCCCGCCCGGCCTGTTCACCACGACTATACCGGTGGACCGCACCGTATCGCCGCGGTCGAGCCGGACCTACGGCCACTGGCCTTCCGACGATGGCAAGGTTGTCCGGCCCGAAAGCGCGCTTGTCGGCGCGCACCGCGTCGCTGGCAACTATTCGCCCGATATCGCCTTTACGCTGGGCAAGGACTTCATGGCGGCGATCAACGCCAGCAACACCGCTCAGGCAAGCGGCGCGACCTTGCTGCGCTGGAACGCGATTCCCGATGCCACCGGCTTCCATGCCTCGATTGTCGGCGGCAAGCAGGCCGGGCGTGGCGGAGACATGGCCGACATCGTCTGGTGGTCGTCCAGCGCGACGCGCCAGTTCGGTGGCGGGCTGTCCGACTGGATCGCCCCGGCCACCGCCGCACGGCTGGTCGCCGACAAGACCCTGCTTGCCCCGCAGACTACCTCGTGCCTTGTCCCGGCAGAGGTCAAGGCCGCAGCGCCCGACTTCATGTACGGCACGCTCAACGCCTTCGGGCCGGAAGAATCGTTTGCCTTCCCGCCGCGGCCCGCCGACCCCAAGGCCAGATGGACGCCCGAATGGACCGCACGCATCCGCCACAAGGCAACAACCGGCTTCCTTGTCGGGATGGACATGAATGCGATGCAGGGCATGGGTGCCGATGCCAATGAACGTCCGGCCTGCAAGCCGAAGAAGCGCGGCTTTGGCGGGTTGCTGGGGGGGGCGCTTGGTGGCGCTATCGGCGTTCCGACAACCGGCGATGGTTGCTGACGCTTGCTGCTGATCGTCTGGCACAGCCGTACCGGGGCGGCCTGCGCGATGGCCGAAGCGGCCTTGTCCGCTGCGCAGGTCGAGGGGCCTTGTCGCATGGTCCGCGCCGCTGCGGTGCAGGCCGACGATCTGCTTGGCGCGCGCGGTTACCTGTTCTGCATGCCGGAAAACCTTGGTGGGCTGAGCGGCGAGATGAAGGAGTTCTGCGACCGGACCTACTATCCCTTGCTCGGCCGGATCGAAGGGCGGGCCTATGCCACGATCGTTGCGGCCGGGACCGATGGCACCGGCGCGGAACGCCAGATGGACCGGGTTGCCGCAGGCTGGCGGTTGCGGCGCGTGGCGGAAAGCCTGATCGTGCGCAACGGGGCGCAGACTCCCGAAGCCATTCTCGCGCCCAAGACGGTAGACGAACAGGCGCTGGAGGGTTGTCGCAATCTGGGACAGGCGCTGTCCGGCGGGCTGGCACTGGGTATTTTCTGATCGCGCAATTCTGTGGTTTGCCCTGAGGGGGAATACCGTACCCGGCAGACTCGACGGTGAGGGGCCGTTTGTGCCAGTCTCGGACGGAACAGAAAGGGGATCACGTGGTCGCAAGTGAAAGGTCGCCAGCCAGTGCGCCGCTTGCCGCCCTTTTGTTCGATCCGGCCCATGCCATCGGTATCGACGAACTGATCGGCTCGGCCACCGATACCGGGGGCTTTGCCGTTTCGCACGCGCCGCCGCCGAGCGAAGGCTGGGCCGAATTGCTGCGCGACGGGCTGACGTTCGACATCCATGGCCTTCGCGGTGGCCCGAAACTGGATGTGCCGTCCATCGCGCACCGCGTGGGGCCGGAACTGCCCGCAACCGATGGTCTGGGCGTGCTGACGCTCGCGCCCGGCCCGCACCTTGCCGGGGCGGAGCGGTTGCTGCCGGTGATTCGCGTTGCCGCCGCGCTTTTGCTCGATCTGGCGAAAATCCCTGGTGTTCGGGCGGTTTGCTGGCTTCCGGCGCGCAATGCAGTGGTGCCGATTTGGTTTGAACGCGCGGTTACGCCCTGGCTTGAAGGCGGCCCGTTTCCTGCGATGGCGCTGGTTTCGCTGCACCGCGACAGTGCGGGAGCGATCCAGACGGAAGGCCTCAACTTCCTGATCGGGCAGGAGTTTGTGCTTCTGCGCGGCGGGGCCGGCGATGATTCGATGCTGGCGCGTGTTGCGCTGCGGCTGGTCGATTGGCTGGTCGCGCACGGGTCGGTCGATCAGCCGGTCGAAGCAGTTCTTGCCGGAACGGGAGCAGTCTTTCTTGAGGCGACGGGCGGCGCACGTATCGTCGCACGGTGTGTCTGAACGCCAACACCGCAGCGATAAATCGGAGGGCACTGCCATTCAGCAGCGTCAACATGCCCGGTCGGCCCGGCTATGCGCCGGGGCTACAGCGCCACCATCTTGTTCCCCGCCAGGTGCTCAAATCGGCGGCGCTGGGCCACATGATCGCCCGCATCGGGGTAAGCCGCTTGGGTGTGCATGATTTCCGGCGCAACGGGATGCTGCTGCCGGCCTCCGAACATGCTGCGATCCGTTTCGGCCTGCCGCTGCACCGCGGACCGCATCACCGCTACAACGAACTGGTGATGGAACGCGCCGGGCAGATCGAAGCGCAGTGGAGCAGGCAGCGCGCCGCCGGTGCGCCCAATGCGGATATCGAGGCGCTGATGCGGTTCGACCTGCTGCAATGCGCGCTGCGCCGCCGGTTGCTCGATCCGCGATCCTGGGCGCGCACGCCGCTGAACGCGCGCGACCCGGCGCTGGATTTCAGCCATCTTGAAGCCATGGCCGAAACGCTGTGGTCCGCCACCGCATGGGACGCGCAGGCCGCCTGACAGGAGGCGACCTGAACGACACCTAACGTGACATGAAGCGCCCTCAGGCAGTCCCGATGAACGGCGCGGCGTTGCTGGCAAGGGCCTGCATGGCCTCGCGGTACTCGCGCTCCAGACGGTCGACGCGTGCGGCCACCGATTCCACTTTCATCACCGCGCCGATGCCCTGACCGGAGCCCCAGATGTCCTTCCAGGCCTTGGCGTCGGTGTTGCCGCCGGAGCCGAAGTTCATCGCGCTGGGATCGCTTTCGGGCAGGTTGTCCGGGTCCAGCCCGGCCTTGATGATCGAACGGCGCAGGTAGTTGCCGTGCACGCCGGTGAACAGGTTGGAATAGACGATGTCCGCCGCTGACCCGTCCACGATTGCCTGCTTGTAGTCCGCTTCGGCGCGGGCTTCCTCGGTGGCGATCCAGGCCGATCCGATATAGGCGAAGTCTGCGCCGATTGCCTGCGCCCCAAGGATCGAGCGGCCATGCGCAATCGCGCCCGATAGCGCGACCAGTCCGGTGAACCATTGGCGGATTTCCTGCATCAGCGCGAAGGGCGATTGCGCCCCGGCGTGCCCGCCCGCGCCAGCAGCCACCGGCACCAGCCCGTCCGCGCCTTTTTCAACGGCCTTGCGGGCAAAGCGATCGTTGATGACATCGTGCAGCACGATGCCGCCCCAGCCATGAGCCGCTGCATAGACATCCTCGCGCGCGCCGAGCGAGGTTATCAGCATCGGCACCTGCCACTTTTCGCAGATGGCCATGTCCTGATCGAGCCGGTTGTTGGTCTTGTGAACGATCTGGTTGACCGCAAACGGTGCCGCCGGGCGATCCGGGTGCGCGCGGTTGTGCGCTGCGAGCGCCCCCGTGATCTCGTGCAGCCATTCGTCGAGCTGGCTGATCGGGCGCGCGTTGAGCGACGGGAAACTGCCGACGATCCCGGCCTTGCACTGCGCAATGACCAGTTCGGGGCCGGAAATGATGAACATGGGCGATGCGATGACGGGCAGGCGCAGCTTGTCGAACGGCGGGGGCAGTGGCATCAGGGTCCATCCTCACGGCTTAATCATTTGATTAAGACTTAGGGTGTGCGCCGGGGCTTGTCAAAGCGACGTTGCCGAAGCCGTTGTCCGGCGGGACAGGCAGTGCCGGCTGCCCGTCCCGCCCGCAAGGGGGGTCAGGAAACCGCGTTTGCTGCGCTCAGCACCGCGCGGACGCTGGCGGTGGCCACGTCTTCGTCTATGCCCACGCCCCAGACGGTGCGGCCATCGGCGGTGCGGCATTCGACATAGGCCGCGGCGCGGGCGTTGCTGCCCGATCCCATGGCGTGTTCGGAATAGTCGCTGATATCGACATCGACGCCGAACCCGTCCTTGAGCGTGGCGACGACCGAGGAGATCAGGCCGTTGCCGCGCCCGCTGACGGACTGCACCTTGCCATCCACTTCGATTTTTCCGGCAAAGATGCGCGCGCCATCGGGGCCGCGCGTTTCCTCATAGTCTACGAGCTGGAAATGCTGCGGCGCGTCGAGACGATAAACCTTGCGGAAAACGCCCCAGATGTCCCCGGCCTGCAGTTCCCGGCCCAGTTCGTCGGCCAGCTCCTGCACATGGCGGGAAAAGTGCGCCTGCATCTTCTTGGGCAGCTTGAGGCCCTGATCCTGTTCCAGAACCCAGGCGAACCCGCCCTTGCCGGACTGCGAGTTGACGCGGATCACCGCTTCGTAGTTGCGGCCAAGATCGGCCGGGTCGATCGGCAGGTAAGGCACCGACCACAATTGGTCGTTGCGCGCTTCCTGCGCGGCAAAGCCCTTCTTGATCGCATCCTGATGCGATCCCGAAAAGGCCGTGAACACCAGTTCGCCGCCATAGGGGTGGCGCGGGTGAACCGGCAACTGGTTGCAGTATTCGACCGTCTGGATCACTTCGTCGATGTTCGAGAAGTCCAGCTCCGGGTCGATCCCTTGCGTGTAGAGGTTGAGCGCAACGGTCACCAGGCAGCAGTTGCCGGTGCGTTCGCCGTTGCCGAACAGGCAGCCTTCGACACGGTCTGCCCCGGCCATCAGGCCCAGTTCCGCCGCCGCAACGCCGGTGCCCCGGTCGTTGTGCGTGTGCAGGCTGATGACCGCGCGGTCGCGTCCGGGCAGGTTGCGGCAGAAATATTCGATCTGGTCGGCATAGATGTTGGGCGTCGATGCCTCGACCGTGGCGGGCAGGTTCAGGATGATCGGGTGATCGACGGTCGGTTGCAGCACGTCCATCACCGCTTCGCAGCATTCGATGCTGAAATCGACTTCGGCGGTGGAGAAGGTTTCGGGGCTGTATTCGAAATGCCAGTCGGTCTGCGGGAAACGCGCCGCCTGATCGCGCAGGTGCGTGGCTCCGGCGCGGGCGATTTCCTTGACGTCCGCCTTGTCCATGCCGAAAACGACCTGGCGCCACAGCGGCGATACGGCGTTGTAGACGTGGACGATCGCCTGCTTCGCTCCGGCCAGGCTTTCAAAGCTGGTGCGGATCAGATCTTCGCGCGATTGGGTGAGCACCTGGACAAAGACATCGTCGGGGATGCGCCCGGCATCGACCAGCCCGCGGATGAAATCATATTCGGTTGCCCCCGCGCTGGGAAAGCCAACCTCGATTTCCTTGAGGCCGAGCTTGATCAGCAGATCGAAAAAGCGGCTCTTCTTTTCCGCATCCATCGGGTCGATCAGCGACTGGTTGCCATCGCGCATGTCGGTGGAAAGCCAGCGCGGCGCCTGCGTGATGGTGCGGCCGGGCCACTGCCGGTCGGGCAGGGCGATCTGCGGGAAGGGGCGGTATTTGACCGAAGGGTTCTTGAGCATCGACATGGAACTTCACTCGATTGTCCGGCGCTGGACCGAAGGCCTTGTTCAGGCGATGTCGGGTTCCGTGGCCGGTCCTGGCTGCTTGCGTGCGGTTTGGTGCATCCCCTGGGCGCCGTGCGCGCCGCGATGCGACACGTCAGCTCACGCCCAAGGGCGGATAAGTCGCAGGGTAAGGGCCAGTTGAACGATCATCACATCGCCTATGGTGATTTGCTGCGCCATTGTCCAGAATGAAAGTCCAGTACCCGCCTGCAAAAGCATCGCAATTCCGTGGAGGTGAATGCCTGTGTCGATCAAGCCTTTCGTCGTCGATATTCCGCAATCGGCCATCGCCGACCTGCACCAGCGTATCGACATGACCCGCTGGCCGGAAAAGGAAACGGTTACCGACTGGACGCAGGGCGTGCCGCTGGCGGTGATGCGCGATTTCGTTGATTACTGGCGCAAGGGGTACGATTGGTACGCCTGCCAGGCCATGCTCAACAACTGGGGCCTTCACGAAACGGTGATTGACGGGCTGACGATCCGCTTCCTGCACGTCCGCTCGGCCCACAAAGGGGCGCGGGCCTTGCTGCTCACCCACGGCTGGCCCGGCTCTGTCCTTGAGTTCCGGCGCTGCATCGCTCCGCTGACAGACCCCGAAGCGCATGGCGGCACTGCGGCCGATGCCTTTCATCTCGTGATCCCCTGCCTGCCGGGTTACGGCTTTTCCGAAAAGCCTGCCGGAACCGGCTGGGGAGTGGAACGGATCGGCCGCGCATGGGGCGCGCTGATGGCGCGGTTGGGGTATGACCGCTGGCTGGCGCAGGGCGGGGACTGGGGGTCGGCAGTGACCACGGCCATCGCGGTGCAGCAGGTTGCCGGGTGCGATGGGGTTCACCTCAACATGCCCTTTGCGCAGCCGCTGCCCGAAGACCTCGTCGCGCCCACGCCTTCGCAGCTCAAGGCGCTGGCGGCGATGCAGCACTATGCCGACTGGGATTCGGGCTATTCCAAGCAGCAGGCAACCCGCCCGCAGACCGTGGGGTATTCGCTGGTCGATTCGCCGGTCGGGCTGGCAAGCTGGATCTATGAAAAGATGTGGGCGTGGACCGACAACAACGGCGCGCCGGAAGATGCGCTGAGCCGTGATGACATGCTCGACAATATCATGCTGTACTGGCTGACGGCCACGGGCGCGTCATCGGCGCGGCTGTACTGGGAAAGCTTCAGCACTTTCGGGCCGAAATCCATCCCGCTGCCCATCGCAATCAGCGCCTTTCCCAAGGAAATCATGCCGGTGCCGCGCGAGTGGTACGAACGGCAGTGCGCCGATCTCGTGTACTGGGGGGAAGTGGACAAGGGCGGACACTTTGCCGCGTGGGAACAACCCGATCTGTTCGTCGCCGAATTGCGCGCAGGCTTTGCCGCCATGCGCTGACCGGCAGGCGGCGCACCCGCACCGGCCACGCGCAGGAACGCGGGCCGGTGCGGGTGCGGCACGTCATTTCTTTTCGAATGCTGCCGTGATGTCGAGCATGACCTCGTCCGAGACGAGGGGAATGCCATAGGCGACCTTGAAATCGGACCGCTTGATCATGGCCTTGCCATGGAAGCCCAGCGTCGGCGCCTTCGTGAAGATGTTGTTGCCCGCCCCTGTGAAGGTTGCGTCAAGGGTGACCGGGCGCGTGACGCCGTTGAGCGTCAGGTCACCAGTGATTTTCGCGCTCACGCCGTCTGCGCCGGGCGCGACGCTGGTGGAAACAAAGGTCGCGTCGGCGGGTGATGCGCCGAAGAAGTCCGCGGGCTTGCCATCGGCGCCAGCACGCAGGAGGTGCGTGGTCAGTTCGGGACTGGCGGTCAGCACCTTGGAAACCGGGATCGTTACGGCAACCTTCGCGGCGGCGGGGTTGGCCGGGTCGATCGTCAACGTGCCGGTAACATCGCCGAACAGGCCGAAGTAATCGTTGAACCCGAAGTGGTTGACCCTCCAGCCGACGAGCGAATGCCCGGCATCGGCGGTATAGGTGCCGGCCATGACGCGCGACGGATCGGCCTTGCCGGGCACTTCGGGCATCTGGGCAACCATTGGTGCTGCCAGCGCGGCGAGCGCCACGGACAGCGCAAGTTTGAGCGAGGCGGCTTTTGCGGGGAACTGGATCAAGGGGGATCTCCTTGGACGCAACTTTTCGGGGGGAGCGTCAGAGATGCCAAAGCGCGCGCCCGCGCACAAGCGCCGAAACCATGCGGTCACACTACACCGTTGCAAAAGCGGGGCGCCGTCGTCCCGCGTCAGCCGCAGCGTACCGTGGCCAGCCGGTCCTTGTCGTTGAAGATCACGTTGAGCCGGTCGGGCTGCATGTCGTCGGTAATCCGCACGCCGGGGCGGATCCAGCGGATGCGGCGGTGGCCGACCGCGGTCGCCAGGTCAGTGCGCAGCGCGGGGCTGTCTTCCCTGCCGCGAAAACGGATTGCCATGCGCATTCCACAGGTATCGTCAGCGGCCGACAGGGTCGGGGCTGCAGCAGGCGCGGGCGGCTGAGTCATCTCGGTGGCGCTGCTCAGGGCAGGCACGAACGCCAGCGGCAGGCACAGCAGCGCGGCGCGAACGGGGATTTTTGGCAAACGGCGATCCGCATTTTTCGAGTTATATCCGAAATGGAGAAATAACGCGGAAAAGCCGGACGTCTACTGCTTTCGGGGCGCAAGCCCGCTGTCTTGTGGAAAAAGCATGGCGCCGGGCGGACAAAGACTGCCCGCCCGGCGGTCAAAGGATCAGTTGCGGGTCTGGTCGACCAGCTTGTTGGCACCGATCCAGGGCATCATGGCGCGCAGCTTCGCGCCGGTTTCTTCGATCTGGTGACGCTTGGCCAGGCCGCGGGCGGCCTTGAGTTCCGGCTGACCGGCGCGGTTGTCGAGCACGAAGGCCTTGACGAAGCGGCCCGACTGGATGTCGGCCAGAACGCGCTTCATTTCCTTCTTGGTTTCTTCGGTGATGATCCGCGGGCCGATCGTGATGTCGCCGTATTCGGCGGTGTTCGAGATCGAATAGCGCATGTTGGCGATGCCGCCTTCATACATCAGGTCGACGATCAGCTTGAGTTCGTGAAGGCATTCGAAATAGGCCATTTCCGGCGCGTAGCCCGCTTCGACCAGCGTTTCGAAACCGGCCTGGACCAGCGCGGTCGCGCCGCCGCACAGCACTGCCTGTTCGCCGAACAGATCGGTTTCGCACTCTTCGCGGAAGTTGGTTTCGATGATGCCGCTGCGGCCACCGCCAACGCCCGAAGCATAGGCCAGCGCCACGTCGTGGGCGTTGCCGGTCACGTCCTGGTGAATGGCCACGAGGCAGGGCACGCCACCGCCGCGCTGGTATTCCGAACGCACGGTGTGGCCCGGACCCTTGGGCGCGATCATGATCACGTCGATGTCGGCGCGGGCTTCGATCAGGCCGAAGTGGATGTTCAGGCCGTGGGCGAAGGCCAGCGCGGCGCCGGGCTTCATGTTGGCGTGCAGATCATCGGCATAGATCGCGGCCTGATGCTCGTCCGGGGCAAGGATCATCAGAATGTCGGCCCAGGCGGCGGCATCGGCGTTGGCCAGAACCTTGAAGCCGGCGGCTTCGGCCTTCTTGGCGCTGGCCGAGCCGGGGCGCAGCGCGATGGCGACTTCCTTGACGCCCGAATCGCGCAGGTTCTGCGCATGGGCGTGGCCCTGCGAACCATAGCCGAGGACAGCGATCTTCTTGTCGGTGATCAGGTTCAGGTCGCAATCGGCGTCGTAATAAACTTTCATGTCGTTCCCAATCTGTGTTGAACGGAAAAATGCGGTGAAACGAAGGGGATGAAACGAAGGCGCGTTCAGGCGGCCCTGGCGCCGCGGACCATGCCGACGATGCCGGTGCGGCCCACTTCGACAAGGCCCAGTTCCTTCATCAGCGAAACGAAGCTGTCGATCTTTTCGGGCGTGCCGGTCAGTTCGAAAATGAAGCTGGCGGTCGTGGTATCGACCACCTTGGCGCGGAACACATCGGCCAGACGCAGCGCCTCGACGCGGTTTTCGCCCTTGCCGGATACCTTGATCAGCGCCAGCTCGCGTTCCACGAACGGGCCGACTTCGGTCAGGTCGGTAACCTTGTGGACCGGGACCAGCCGTTCCAGTTGCGCGCGGATCTGGTCGATCACCGGCGGCGGGCCGTGGGTGACGATGGTGATCCGGCTCAGGTCGTGGCCATCGGTAATGTCGGCCACGGTCAGGCTGTCGATGTTGTAGCCGCGCGCGGTGAACAGCCCGGCGATCTTGGCGAGAATCCCCGCCTCGTTATCGACCGTCAGGGTCAGGACGTGGCGTTCCTGCGCTTCGTGCGAGATGTGCATCATGTTCGTATCCTCTCAAGACACCGGCCGCGTCAGACCAGCGCCTTGGCTTCATCGTCCATCGTCCCGGCAACTTCATCGCCGTAGAGGATCATGTCGGTGTGCGCCGCGCCGCTGGGGATCATCGGGAAGCAGTTGGCCTCCTTGGCGACGAGGCAATCGACGAAGACCGGCCCGTCATGGTCGATCATCGCCTGGATGCCGGCGTCCAGCTCGCTTTCGTCGGTGATGCGGATGCCCTTCCAGCCGTAGGCTTCGGCAAGCTTCACGAAATCGGGCAGACTGTCGGAATAGGAGTTCGAATAGCGACTTTCATAGGTCAGTTCCTGCCACTGGCGGACCATGCCCATCCATTCGTTGTTGAGCACGAAGACCTTGACCGGCAGGCGATACTGCGTGGCCGTGCCCAGTTCCTGGATGTTCATCTGGATCGAGGCATCGCCCGCGATGTCGATCACCAGCGCATCGGGGAACCCCGCCTGCGCCCCGATGGCAGCGGGGAGGCCATAGCCCATCGTGCCGAGCCCGCCCGATGTCAGCCACTTGTTGGGCTGCATGAAGTGGAAGTGCTGCGCCGCCCACATCTGGTGCTGGCCCACTTCCGTGCTGATGATCGGGGCACGATGCCTGGTCAGTTCATAGAGCCGTTCGATCGCCCGCTGCGGCATGATTTCCGCCGATTTCGTCGGATAGTACAGGCTCTTGCGCGCGCGCCAGCCGTCGATCCGGGCATGCCATTCGGCCAGATCGCGGGCCTTGTGGCCGCGTGCGTGCCAGCCCGCGATGATCTGCGAGAGCACGACCGCGCAATCGCCCACGACCGGCAGATCGACCTGGACGGTCTTGTTGATCGACGCACGATCAATGTCGATGTGTATCTTGCGGCTGTCGGGCGAGAAGGCATCGAGCCGCCCGGTCACGCGATCATCGAAACGCGCGCCGATGCACACGACCAGATCGGCGCGGTTCATCGCCATGTTGGCTTCATAGGTGCCGTGCATGCCGAGCATGCCCAGCCATGCCGGATGATCGGCCGGAAAAGCGCCAAGGCCCATGAGAGTCGAGGTGACCGGGGCGCCGGTCAGCGTCTGCAGTTCCTGAAGCAGGAGCGACGCTTTCGGCCCGGCGTTGATTACGCCGCCGCCGGTGTAGAACACGGGTGCCTTTGCCGCCGCGATCATCTCGACCGCGTCGGCGATTTCCTTCGCGCCGCCTTCGGTCTGGGGGGAATAGCGGTTGCGCTGTTGCGGCGCGGCGCTGCTCCACGGGGCAGAGGCGATCTGCACGTCCTTGGGGATGTCGATCACCACCGGGCCGGGACGCCCTTCGGTGGCGATGCGGAACGCCTCGTCAATCGTCGCGGCAAGCTGGGCCGGATCCTTGACCAGATAATTGTGCTTGGTGCAGTGCCGCGTGATGCCGATGGTGTCGCATTCCTGAAACGCGTCAGAGCCGATCAGCGCGGTCGGAACCTGTCCGGTGATGACCACCAGCGGAATCGAATCCATGAAGGCATCGGCAATGCCGGTGACCGCGTTGGTCGCGCCGGGACCGGACGTGACCAGCACCACGCCGGGCTTGCCGGTGGCGCGCGCATATCCTTCGGCGGCGTGGGCGGCGCCTGCTTCGTGGCGGACGAGGATGTGGCGGATGCGTTCATCGCCGAACAGCGCATCGTAGATCGGCAGGACCGCGCCGCCGGGATAGCCGAACACGAATTCGACACCCTTGGCGACAAGGCCTTCGACCAGGATTTCGGCGCCGCTGCGCTCGGTCATCACGTGATTCAATCCTTCTGAAAGAAGCGGCCCGATAGCCGCCTTGGCGCGTCGGCAAAACAAAAAACGCCAGCGGCCGCCAGCGCATCAACGCGCAGCGGCCCGGCGCAAGGTGTGTCACCGGCGGGTCATGGCCTGCTACTTGACATAAAATGACGTGTCAACAGCTATGGTAATAATAATCTTGCTGTTGCGTCGCTATCAATGGAACTTTCGTACTCTATCCGTGGCCAGTCCGCCGGATTCTGGTGGCGCAGCCAGGTGAACTGCCGCTTGGCATAATTGCGCGTCGCCTGCTGTCCGGCGGCCATGGCGCCTTCACGCGGGCGTTCGCCGCGCAGGAAGGCAGCGATTTCGGGCACGCCGATGGCCCGCATCACCGGTGCATCGCCGGGCAAGCCGCGTTCCAGCAGTGCGGCGACTTCCTCCACCGCGCCGCCATCCCACATCCGTTCAAAGCGCAGATCGCAGCGCCGGTAGAGCCATTGCCGTTCGGGCAGGAGGATCAGCGGGGCAAGCGTGACCTGATCCGCGATCCCGCCGCTGCGCTGTTGCTGCCAGTGCGCCAGCGGGTGCCCGGTGGAGCGCACGACTTCAAGCGCGCGGGTGATCCGCTGCCCGTCTGCCGGGGCCAGCGCCGCGGCGCGCGGCGGGTCTTCAACGCACAGCGCGGCATAGGCATCAGCGACAGAAAGAGCGCGCACTGCCCGGCGTACCGCAGGGTCGATCGGGGGAAGGGGGGCGATGCCTTCGAGCAGGGTGCGGATGTAAAGGCCGGTGCCGCCGACGAGGACGGGTAACCCGCCACGCGCCTGGACGGCGGCAATTTCCGCCTTGGCGGCGTTGGCCCAATCGGCGGCGGAGCAGGGCTGCGCACCATCCCATGCGCCGAACAGGCGGTGGGGCACGCCGCGCATCTCTTCGGCTGAAGGGCGCGCGCTCAGCACTGCCAGATCGGCATAGACTTGCGCGCTGTCGGCATTGATGACCACGGCCTCCTGCCCGCCTGCCATGGCATGCAGCGCAACCGCCACGGCCAAATCGCTCTTGCCGCTGGCCGTCGGCCCTGCAATGAGCGCGAGCCTTGGCTTCACAGATTGTTCGATAGGGGAATGTTCGGTGCTCATCGCCCGCCTGATAGCAGAGCAGGAGACGCTTGGTGACAATCTTGCGCTGGCCATGGAATTGATCGAGGCGCGCGATTGGGAAGTGGCGGGCGCAGGCATGCTCGACACCTGCGAGGATGTGCTGGAACTTGAAGTGGTTGAAGGGAATCCCGCCGGAATCCGCCAGATTCTGGACCAGTGCTTCCCCGATAGCGACCTGCTGCTGTCGGACGGGACGATCGAACTGCCGCAACTGTTCGTGTCGGACATGGATTCGACCATGATCGGGCAGGAATGCATCGACGAACTGGCCGATTTCGCCGGATTGAAAGAACGCATCGCTGCAATCACCGAACGGGCGATGCAGGGCGAACTCGATTTCGAATCGGCGCTGCGCGAACGGGTCGGGCTGCTGCGCGACCTGCCCGAAACGGCGATCCGCCAGTGTCTGGACGAACGCATCCGCGCGATGCCCGGCGCACGCACGCTGGTGGCGACGCTCAAGGCACGCGGTTGCCATACCGTGCTGGTGACCGGTGGCTTTCATTCCTTTGCCGATCCGGTCGCCCAGATGCTCGGCTTCGATCGCGTGGTCGGCAACCGGCTGGGCCTTGCCGATGGCGTGCTGACCGGCGGGCTGGACGGGGCTATCGTGGACAGCAGCGTGAAGAAGCAGGTTCTGCTCGATGAAACCGTGCGGCTGGGCGAAGGGACGCTGAGCCTTGCCACGGGCGATGGCGCCAACGACATTCCGATGATCGCGGCGGCCACCTACGGGATTGCCTACCGCGCCAAGCCCAAGGCGCGCGCCGCCGCCGATGGCTGGATCGACCAGGGTGATCTGACCGCGATTCTCAAGCTGCTGGGCGTTGCGCAGGACCAGTGGGTACTGGATTGACGGCATATTTACACGGCTGTAAATAAACGGCGTATTTCGTGATGGAGCGCGTGCGATGAATGCCATGTCCGGCGCGTTCGACGCCGATCTGCCGATCTATGACGAACGCCGTCCGCAGTTGCGGATGCGGCCGTTCAAGGCGTGGCACCACTTTCGCAACCTGATGAAGGACAAGGAGAACACGCAGGAAGTGTTCTTCATCTTCGAAGCCCTGCCGTGGCGCAACTTGCGCGCAGCGGCGGAACGCTTCCTGCGCAGCGCCGCCGGGCAGGCCGTGCGTGCGCGCGAACCGGCGCTGCCTGCGATCCTCGACGATCATGCCGCGCTGCGCCGCATGCCGGAAGGATCGCTGGCGCATGCCTATTGCGATTTCATGGAGCGGGAAGGGCTGACAGCGCAGGGGCTGGTCGATGAGTTCGCCAAGTTTGCCCGCCACCGCGAACCATTCGACGACCAGTTCGCCTGGTATCTCAACCGCATGCGCGACGTGCACGATCTGCTGCATATCCTGACCGGCTATGGCCGCGATGCGCTGGGCGAAGCGTGCGTGCTGGCCTTCACCTACAGCCAGCAGCCGTCACCGGCCAACCTGTTCATCGGCTATATGGCGGGGCTGAACATCCGGCGTCGGGTGCGCAGTGCCGCGCCCGTGCTGCATGCAGTGCGCGAAGGGCAGAAGCTGGGCAAGGCGTGTCCGCGCCTGTGCGAACAGCCGATCACCGATCTTCTGCCGCTGCCGCTTGCCGAGGTGCGCCGCCGCCTGAACATCACGCCTGCCGTGCAGTATCAGCAGTGCCATGCCGTGTGGCGGGCGATGGACGTCGACCCGTATGACCTGCTGGGCCGGGATGGCGCGGCAACCATGAGCAAGGCGGCCTGACAGACCCGTGCCTGCCGTGCCGGTCTGAACCAGAAAGGGCGCAAGACCGGCGGGCGGTGCGTCAGGCTTCCATCCAGTCGCGGAAGAAGGCTTCGTTGGCTTCGCGCAGGGTGGCGATTTCGACCCCGGCAACGCTGGTCCCGCCGACGGTGCCGATGCGCTCCGCTCCATCGAGCACTTCGTCCGCTCCGGTCGTCACGACATAGCGCGACTGGTCTTCGCCAAACGCGCTGGCGGCATCGAGCGCCACGTCCAGCGTGCAGCCAAGGTTTCCGGCCAGCGCCATTTCTGCCAGCGCCACCAGCAGGCCCCCGTCGGAAATGTCGTGCACCGCGCTCAACCGCCGGTCGGCGATCCATGCGCGCACCTGTTCGCCGTTGCGGCGTTCGGTGGCAAGGTCGACCGGTGGAGCATCGCCCGCTTCGGCGCCGTGGATCTCGCGCAGGTACAGCGACTGGCCAAGATGGGTGCCGTGGCCGCCGACCAGCCAGATGGCATCGCCTGCGGTCTTGAATGCCACGGTGGTCATCACCGCATGGTCTTCCATCAGGCCAACGCCACCGATGGCCGGGGTGGGCAGGATCGCGCTGCCGCCGCCGGTCGCCTTGGATTCGTTGTAGAGCGAGACGTTGCCCGACACGATCGGGTAGTCCAGCGCGCGGCAGGCATCGCCCATGCCGCGCAGGGCTTCAACGATCTGCGCCATGATTTCGGGGCGCTGCGGGTTGGCGAAGTTGAGGCAGTTGGTAATCGCCAGCGGCCGCGCGCCAACCGCGCAAATGTTGCGCCAGGTTTCGGCCACGGCCTGCTTGCCGCCTTCGTATGGGTCGGCATAGCAATAACGCGGGGTGCAATCGGTGCTGATCGCCAGCGCCTTGTGCGTGCCGTGCAGGCGCACGACGGCCGCGTCGCCGCCCGACTTCTGCAGCGTATCGGCGCCGACCTGCGAATCGTACTGTTCAAAGATCCAGCGGCGGCTGGCAAGGTCCGCACAGCCGATCAGCCTGACCAGATCGGCGCCAAGGTCGGTGCTTTGCGGGACCGTGTCCAGCGCCGGAACCCTGGCCCACGCCTTGTATTCGGCCAGCGACAGGGCGGGGCGGTCATAGAGCGGGGCGTCTTCGGCCAGCGGACCCAGCGGGATGTCGCATACCGTTTCACCCTGGAAGGTCAGGACCATGTGGCCGGTATCGGTCACTTCCCCGATCACCGCGAAGTCCAGTTCCCACTTGCGGAAGATCGCTTCGGCCATGGCCTCCTTGCCGGGCTTGAGCACCATGAGCATCCGCTCCTGGCTTTCGCTCAGCATCATTTCGTACGGCGTCATGCCTTCTTCGCGGCATGGCACCTTGTCCATGTCGAGCACGATCCCGGCCTTGCCGTTGGTGGCCATTTCCACCGAGGACGAGGTCAGCCCGGCCGCGCCCATGTCCTGGATCGCCACGATAGCATCGGTCGCCATCAGTTCGAGGCAGGCCTCGATCAGCAGCTTTTCGGTGAAGGGATCGCCGACCTGCACGGTCGGGCGCTTTTCATCGGACTTTTCATCGAAGTCGGCGCTGGCCATCGTTGCGCCGTGGATCCCGTCGCGCCCGGTCTTGGAGCCGACATAGACGATCGGGTTACCGATGCCGGTGGCGGCGGAATAGAAGATCTTGTCCTGATCGGCCACGCCCACGGTCATCGCGTTGACCAGGATGTTGCCGTCATAGGCCGGGTGGAAGTTGGTTTCCCCGCCCACCGTCGGCACGCCCACGCAATTGCCATAGCCGCCGATGCCCGCGACCACGCCTTGCACCAGATGCTTCATCTTCGGGTGATCGGGGCGGCCAAAGCGCAGCGCGTTCATGTTTGCCACCGGGCGCGCGCCCATGGTGAACACATCGCGCAGGATGCCGCCAACCCCGGTTGCCGCACCCTGATAGGGTTCAATGTACGAAGGGTGGTTGTGGCTTTCCATCTTGAAGATGGCGGCGAGCTTTGTCCCGTCCGGTCCTTCGCCGATGTCGATGACGCCCGCATTTTCACCGGGGCCGCAGATCACCCAGGGCGCCTGCGTGGGCAGCTTCTTGAGATGGATGCGGCTGGACTTGTACGAACAGTGCTCGGACCACATGACCGAGAATATGCCCAGTTCCACAAGGTTGGGTTCGCGCCCAAGCGCGTGCAGCACGCGCTGGTATTCTTCCTCGGACAGCCCGTGGGCGGCGACGACATCTGCGGTGATTCCAGCCATGCCGCGCGCCTTAGCGAGAGCGGTGCAAACAGGCTAGTGGAAACCGGCAGGATTTCAGGCGGCGAAGCGGGTCGCAACCCATGTTGCACCAGTGGCCGCGACCATCGTGGCGAAGGTGCCCCAGAGCACGTCGATCACCGTCACGTGGACAGGCCAGCGGGCCAGTACGGCCTGGCTCGTCAGGTCGTAGGTCATGTAGCACATGGCCCCCAGCAGCGCGCCGTTGAGCGCCGCCGCGCCAAGCCCCTGGGCAAGGCCGGGGCGCACCGCGAACCACAGCATGCCGCCAAGGTAGAGCACGTAGAACACCACGGCCGGCGCGGCGCGGAAGGTCGGGGCAAGCAGATCCCCCAGTGCGGGGCGGTACAGCTTTGCCCCGGCCCAACCCAGCCAGACCGCGTCCATCGCGCCGAAAATCACGGCTGCGGCGATATAGGCGATGAGATACTGCATTGGCCCGGCTTTCCTTGCATCTGCGCTGTCATCCATGCTTGACCCGGCCACCGCGCCCCGTCAATGCTGCCCCAATGGGAACTGCAACGGAAATAGCCGGGCTGAGCTTCGAGGAAGCACTGAAAGAACTGGAGAGCGTCGTCAGGCGGCTCGAAAGCGGCGAAGCGCCTCTTGATGAATCAATCGACCTCTACGCCCGTGGCGACGCCTTGCGCGCGCACTGCCAGGCGCGGCTCGATGCCGCCCAGGCGCGAATCGAGGCGATCGTTACCGACCGCGATGGCAAGCCCGCGGACCTGCGTCCGTTCGACGACGCGGCCGGTTGATCGCCCCCGCCATGGCCGACGATCCTTCCGACACGACCGCGCCGGGCGAAAAGGGCCTGCTGAAGCAGGCGCTCGCTGCGATTGCCGAAGACATCGACCGCAGCTTCGATCTGCTGTTGCCGTTGCCCGGCGATCCGCGTGACCGGCTGGTGGAGGCCATGCGCTATGCCACCATCGGCGGGGGCAAGCGTATTCGCCCGCTGCTGGTCTGCGCCACCGGCGCCATGCACGGCGTGTCGCACGAGGCCGCCGTGCGCGTTGGCACCGCGATAGAGGCGATCCACGTCTATTCGCTGATCCACGACGATCTGCCGTGCATGGACGATGATGGCCTGCGCCACGGTAAACCGACGCTGCATGTCGCCTTCGACGAAGCGACCGCCGTGCTGGCGGGCGATGCGCTGCACGATTTCGCCTTTGAAATCCTGTCCGATCCGGCCACCGGCGGCGATCCGTTCGTGCGGATCGACCTGATCCGCACGCTCGCCGTTTCCAGCGGGATGCACGGCATGTGCGGCGGGCAGATGATGGACATCGTGGCCGAAACCGCCAGTTTCGATCTGCAAACGGTAACCCGCTTGCAACAGCTCAAGACCGGCGCTCTGCTGACCGCGGCTGTCGAAATGGGTGCGATCCTGGGGAAGGTGCCGCCAGAGGGGCGCACCCACTTGCGCGGCTATGCCCGCGACATCGGCCTGGCGTTCCAGATCGCCGACGACCTGCTCGATGCCGAAGGCGATGAAGCTGCCGCCGGCAAGGCGCTGCGCAAGGACGAAGCGCAGGGCAAGGAAACCTTCCTGTCGCTGCTCGGCCCGCAGCGCGCGCGCGAACAGGCGCATGCGCTGGTCGATCAGGCGATCTGGCAGCTATCGTCCTATGGTCCCGAAGCGGACCTGTTGCGCGAATTGGCGCGCTTCATCGTGGAGAGGAACCACTGATGGCAGACCGTATCGGGGTCTATCCGGGAACATTCGATCCCATCACGCTGGGCCACCTCGACATCATCCGGCGCGGGGCCAAGCTGGTGGACCGGCTGATCATCGGCGTCACCACCAACCCGTCGAAGAATCCCATGTTCACGGCTGATGAACGCATGGCAGCGGTGCAGCGCGAAGTGGACCTGCAGGGCATCGACAACGTCGAGGTCGTCGGGTTCAACGCCTTGCTGATGAAGTTTGCGCGCAAGCAGGGTGCCAGCGTGATCGTGCGCGGCCTTCGGGCGGTGGCGGACTTTGAATACGAATACCAGATGGCGGGCATGAACCAGCAGATCGACAACGAGATCGAGACGGTGTTCCTGATGGCCGATGTCTGCCTCCAGCCGATTGCATCCAAGCTGGTCAAGGAAATCGCCCTGTTCGGCGGCGATATCGCGGATTTCGTAACCCCGACGATCCGCGACGATGTTATCGCGCGGGTCGATCGCATGGGGCGGATGGGCGATTACTGATCTGTCGTTTCTTGCGGACTGTTGCCATTGTGCCAATCGTTCATTGCAGCGACAGCGGCACGCGCCTATCGGCGCATAACGTCATTCGGAGTGTTCCCGTCTCATGGTTTCGCGTTTTTTCACCGTCCTTGCGCTGGGTGCTGCCCTGATCGCCACGCCTGCGATGGCCAAAGACAAGCCCGAAGCGGTGGCCGCAAAGCCTGCGGCGCTGCCGCTGGCGGTAAACCCCGACCAGTCGGTTGACCGTGAAAACCTGCTCATCCTCGATCTGTCGAACGGCGGGCGGGTGGTCATCCGTCTCATGCCGGAATGGGCGCCCAACCATGTCGAGCGGATCAAGACGCTGGCCCGGCAGGGCTTCTATAACGGCGTGATCTTTCACCGCGTGATCGACGGTTTCATGGCGCAGACCGGCGACCCGACGGGCACCGGGCAGGGCGGATCGCCGCTTCCCGATCTCAAGGCAGAGTTCAACGCCCTGCCGCACGTGCGCGGGACCGTTTCGATGGCGCGTACCAACGATCCGAACACCGCGAACAGCCAGTTCTTCATCGTGTTCTATCCGCGTTTTGCGCTGGACAACAAATACACCAACTTCGGCCGGGTGATCGCCGGGATGGAAAATGTCGATGCGATCCAGCGCGGCGAACCGCCCGCTAACCCGACGAAAATCGTCCAGGCGTCGATCGGGGCGGACAACAAGCCAGCCCCGCCCATGGTCGCGCCATCCGCAACCCGTGCGATCACCGCGGATATGTTGAGCAATTCAACGTCGAACTGAACCGGAAAAGCCGCTAGAGGCGCGCCCATGCGCGTTGACCTCTTCGATTTCGATCTCCCGCCGGAAAACATCGCCCTGCGGCCTGCGCGGCCGCGCGATGCTGCCCGTTTGCTCGGTGTACGGTCCGCAGGCCCGTTTTCGGATCATGTCGTCCGCGATCTGCCGTCGCTGCTCGAACCCGGCGATGTGCTGGTGTTCAACGATACGCGGGTAATTCCGGCGCAGCTTGAAGGCGTGCGCGACGGGCGGGATGGCGAAGGTGCGCGCATCGGCGCCACCTTGCACAAGCGCATCGACCTGCGCCGCTGGCAGGCGTTCGTGCGCAATGGCAAGCGGCTGCGCCGTGGCGATGTGATCGCGTTTGGCGCCGACGTTTCCGCACAGGCCGAAGAGCGCCATGCCGACGGTAGCTGGACCTTGTACTTTGCCGGGGAGGAGCCGGTCGAAGTCCTGCTCGAACGGGCAGGGCGGATGCCGCTGCCGCCCTATATCGCGGGCAAGCGCCCGACCGACGAACAGGACCGCGAAGATTACCAGACGATGTTCGCGGCAAAGGATGGTGCGGTCGCCGCGCCCACCGCCGCGCTGCATTTCACCCCCGGCCTGCTCGATTCCCTGTCTGCGCGCGGCATCAAAACCGAAACGCTGACGCTGCACGTCGGCGCGGGCACGTTCCTCCCGGTAAAGGCCGAAGACACCGCCGATCACGCCATGCACGCCGAATGGGGCCGGATCGAAGCCGATGTGGCAGACCGGCTCAACGCCGCGCGGGCAGGCGGCAACCGTGTGATCGCGGTCGGCACGACCAGCCTGCGCCTGCTGGAAAGCGCGGCGGGCGAAGACAGGGTGATCCGCCCCTTCGCGGGCGATACCGCGATCTTCATCACCCCCGGCTACCGCTTCCGCGCGATCGACGGGCTGATGACCAACTTCCACCTGCCGCGCTCAACGCTGTTCATGCTGGTCAGCGCGCTGATGGGACTCGAAAAAATGCAATCAGCGTATCGGCATGCAATCAAGGAAGGCTACCGTTTCTATAGCTACGGCGATTCCAGCTTGTTGCTGCCGAAGGGATAAGGCGAAAGGGCCTTTGGGGAGGCAACTCGGAAATCGACGAGGGATCAGAAGATAATTGGATACAGGCCCGCCAAACCAACGAAAAACGCGATTGGACCCAGCCACCACTGATTGTCATGCCAAAGCTTTGCAGCACGATTGCGCTTGCTCAAGCCGTTACCGCCACCATCAGATTTGACGCTCACAAGCGCAATGGGGAGGGCCCTTTCTAGCGCCTGAGCTTGGGCAAGGATTTGGCTTTCCGAAACTGAATCCCACCATCCTGCATCGTCTTCTGGCGGAAACGTAATCCCATTACCCCGCAAGATCCGATCTTTAGAGACGGCTTCACGGCGTATTGCTCGGACGAAAGAGATGAGCTGACCGGCGCACTCATCGATGGCTCTAACAGCGGTTTCGTGATTGTAGTTACGCACTTGCTCGTCAACCCACGCGAACTGTTCGTCGATATCCTTGCGAACGCCCCTTACGACAGCGTCCCAATACACATCACGAGCCGATCCGCTGAACTCTATTCCGCCTAAGTGAATGCCCCGGCCATCAAAGGAGTCGATCGATACGGGGCCATCTTTGCCGATGAAATGCCATTTGAAGAACCACTCATTGGCGAACCACCTGCTGCGATCATCGAGCCGCACTTGCAATCTCGACGCTGTTGGAGTCACTGGAATCTAGCCTTCCCCTTCGGCTATGATGGCGCGAGCCTCCTTCAAGTCGATTTTGGCCTTCTGGCCGTGGCGCTGCATCATGTGGAGCAAGTTGGCTCCATTCATCAGAGTTAGGGGCTTACCACTGGCGAACGAATAGGCATCCGGCCCATAGTCTGCGGTCGTAACCAGAATACCGCGCGATGCGCCCTCATTCATCACGGTGCCGTATAGGTCTCGAACTGCCGAGACGCCCACCGTTCGGGTGTATCGCTTTGCCTGGATAACGATCTTGCCGCCCGTAATGGGATCAGGATCAAAAGCCACCGCGTCCACCCCGCCATCGCTGCTTGCTTGGGTGACTTTCACCTCGCCGCCACGGGAAGCGAATTCCCTTTCAAAGAGTTCGCGGACCAAATGTTCGAAATCATCCCACGAAATCGACGCGAGGTTTGTGCCTTCATCTATGCCTGAACCAACTTCGCGGGACTCGATAAATCGCCGGTCCTCGGTGTCCATTTCCATCACCGGGGGGATGGCCGCTAAAGATGCCAGTGAAGCTGCCGAAACGCCCTTGAGCGATTTGAAGCAAGCCTTTGGATCAACTCGCGCAAGTTCAATCGCCGAGAACGTCGGTTTGTCGATCAGGACGGAGAGCAAACAGGATCGCTGCTCCACACCCTTAGCCGGATCGATGAAATTAACGAATCCGTTGAACAGGATGCTCTCGACATTGTTGTCCTCGTCAGCCTCGAACAGCTCGTGAATCGTCCGCAGGCAGATTTGGTAGCAGGCAGATTCGAAGTTCGATTTCTTCTCTCGCTCGGTAATGTAGATTTCGCGCAGTTCCCCGGTCGCTTTTACGAATTTTACGGCTTTTACCGATGGCAAGGTATCAATGGAAGGTAAGTCGTAGGCGACCTTCAGAAGCCGTTTGTCGCGGTGATACTGGACCAGATACGACTTTTCGAACAACCCGCGATAGTCCGACGCTTCAAGCACCAGCGAGGCTTGCTCAATTACTGCCTCCTCGTTGCCTTGGCCGACTTCGGATTTCAGGCGTTCAACTTCGGCATGGGAGGCAGCCTGCTCCTCGTCGAAGGTCGCCTTTTTCGCCAAGTGGTCATCCCAAAAGGCCTTCTGTCGCTTTTCCCATGCTTCAACCGCCTTCGCATGGTTGGCTAATCGCTGCTGCTCACGCTCCTCCCAAGCGTGGGTGGCTAACTGGAAATTGTCCTCCGCTTCAGCTTGGATGCGCGCTTTGCGGCCCAGGATCAGATCAAAGAAGCCAATCTTCGGCGCGGCGTAGGTGGGCTGAGTCTCTGGCGACGAGACGGGCTTGTTTTCGGGGAAAGACTTCGGAAAATCGTATTGGCTTTTGTCCTTCAACGATTCCCAATCAACTCGATCATCGACTTTGAGCGTGTGAGTTAAGATTGCTCCCAGTCCATCGAGGCGATTGATCGCGTCAGCCGTCATGTCTTCCGCTGCGGCATGGCCCGACAGGACATTTTGCTTTTTGGTGAACTGCTCATACTTTTCATCCCACGAAGCCATCAGGGCATCCATCTTGCTTTGAAGGATGAAGAGTTCAGGTGCGCTGACTTCCTTGTGAAGATTCAGCTTTTTGTGCCGCACATCGACATAGTAGCGCAAGATGCGGTCACCACGGGCGCTCCACTTCACGTTCAATTCGCCAATGACGAGATTGTCCAGGCTGGTTGAGTGAATTGTGATGCTCGCCATCTCGCCCCCGACGTCCGCCAACATGTGACAACTCGATATTGGAATAGACCGATGGACGCGACAAGGCGTTTTGATGCCCACATGCACAATATCAAACGCGTAAATTATCGGATCTTATAATGAATAGGTCCAAGATTTCTTGCGATTGTCTAAGCCTCACGCCAACAGGTGGTAGCCCGCTCTGAAAGCCAGTGGGCGGGGCGTGGAAACCCGACGAACGAACTCGGCCAGCAGCACTACGCTGAAAGCCGGGTGGCATGCGCGCATGTCCAGCCCGCGAGGGTATGCCCACGCCATCGCGCAAGGTGACCGGTTCTATTCCTACGGCGATTCCAGCCTGTTGCTGTCCTGAACGCTGTTCACGGCGCGAACCAGCCCCAGATCAGGCGCATGGTCAGGCCGATGCTGACGATGACCAGCAGCGGGCGGATCATCCGCGCGCCGAAGCGGGTGGCGAAGTGCGAGCCGATCCACGCCCCGGTCATCGCGCCCACGCCCATGGACAAGCCCAGCAGCCACAGCGCCTGGCCGCCGATGGTGAACACGATGATGCTGGCAAGGTTGCTTGAAGCGTTGAGGAACTTGGCAAGCCCGGTCGCCCGTGTCAGCCCCATGCCGCGCAGCGCAACCAGCGTCGTGGCGAAGAACTGCCCGGCGCCGGGGCCGAAAAAGCCGTCGTAGAAACCCACGCCCGCGCCCACCGGCAGAAAGCCGCGGTCGTTGAGGTGGGCCTTGCGGTCATGGTCGGTCATGCTGGGCGAAAATACCGTGTACAGCGCAACGCCGATCAGCAGCACCGGCACGACGAGTTTCAGCACGTCGGCCGACAGCCGCTGGATCGCCAGCGAACCCGCCAGCGCGCCAAGGAACACGACGGCGGCGGTCGGCGCATTGGCGCGAAAGCTGAACAGCCCTGCGCGGTGATAGCGAAACGTCGCCATCAGCGTGCCGCAGATGCCCTGCACCTTGTTGGTGCCCAGCACGGCGTGGGGCGGAAGCCCGGTGGACAGCATCACCGGCACGGTAATCAGGCCGCCACCACCGGCCACGGCGTCGACAAACCCGGAAAACACGGTCAGCAGCGTGAGCGCCGGATAGAGCCAGAGTTCAATGTGTACGGGGTCGGCCATTTGCGCCCCTTGGCGAATAGGGTTAGGGGCCGCAAACTCTTTTTGCCGAGCATGGTGCCATGACCCGTTTCGCCTTTGCCATCCACGCGACCGACGGGCTTGCCCGCACCGGGACGATCCGCATGCAGCGCGGCGAAATCCGCACCCCTGCGTTCATGCCGGTTGGTACCGCAGCCACGGTCAAGGCGATGAAGGTCGAAGACGTGCGCGCGGCGGGCGCCGACATCATTCTTGGCAACACCTATCACCTGATGCTGCGCCCCGGTGCGGAGCGCGTCGCGCGGCTGGGCGGGCTGCACCGCTTCATGGGCTGGGACCGACCGATCCTGACCGACAGCGGCGGCTATCAGGTGATGAGCCTTTCGGACTTGCGCAAGATCACCGAAGAGGGCGTGACCTTCGCCAGCCATCTCGACGGATCGCGGCACATGCTTTCGCCCGAACGCTCGATGGAGATCCAGCGCCTGCTGGGGTCGGACATCGTGATGTGCTTCGATGAATGCCCGCGCGCCGACCAGCCGCTCGATGTGATCGCGCGGTCGATGGAAATGTCGATGCGCTGGGCACGGCGCAGCCGTGACGCGTTCGACCAGGGTGGCGAGCACGCCGCGCGCGCGGCGCTGTTCGGCATCCAGCAGGGTGCGCTGAACGAACACCTGCGCAAGGAAAGCGCCGATGCGCTGATCGACATCGGCTTCGATGGCTATGCCATTGGCGGGCTGGCCGTGGGGGAAGGACAGGAGGCGATGTTCGCCACGCTCGATTTCGCGCCACAGCAATTGCCCGCAGACCGCCCGCGCTACCTGATGGGGGTGGGCAAGCCCGATGATCTTGTTGGCGCGGTGGAGCGCGGCGTCGACATGTTCGATTGCGTCCTGCCCACCCGTTCCGGGCGCAACGGGCAGGCGTTTACGTGGAACGGCCCGCTCAACCTGCGCAATGCCCGCCACGCCGAAGACAGCGGCCCGCTGGACGAACGCTGCCCGTGCCCGACCTGCACCAGATACACGCGCGCCTACCTGCACCACCTGCACAAGGCGGGTGAGATGCTGGGCGCGATGCTGCTGACCGAACACAACCTGTGGTTCTACCAGCAGCTCATGGCGGCGATGCGCGCAGCGATCGCTGAGGGACGCTTCGCAGCGTTTGCGGCCGACTTCCGGCGGGATTATTTCAACCGCTAGGCAGCGGCGGCATTGTCAGTGCCTATCCGATTCTCAAATCGGCTCAAACGGTCCTGATCGGTCTGTTCCAGCCGGGTTTCCCTGTAAGGATAGAACCGCCCGGTACGTTCATCGAAAAAGCCGGCGCCTATGGCGAAAGCCTGGCGCTGCGCCGTCACGAGATCGGGATACCATTTGCCGGTGCGGTGGGGCGTAACGAAGCGGTAGAGCGTCATGCCTGCTCAATGCCGATGCTGCGTGTCCGTTCCCTTACAATGCGCGAAAAATGCTGCGCACAATATATTGTAACGCGCTGTTTCCAGATGCGAAAAAGGCGGAGCTTGCGCCCCGCCTCTTCCGTGTTCCGTAATCGGTTCTGACCGATCAGCGCGAATAGAACTCGACCACGAGGTTCGGTTCCATCTTCACCGGGTAGGGCACTTCGTCCAGCGTCGGAACGCGGGTGAAGGTCACCTTGTCGCCATCGGGGGCGACGTAATCGGGGATATCACGCTCAGGCAGGGTCTGCGCTTCAGCGATCAGGGCCATTTCCTTGGCCTTCTTGCCGAGGCTGACGACATCGCCGGGGCGCACGCGACGCGAAGCGATGTTGCACTTCACGCCATTGACGTAAATGTGGCCGTGCGAAACGATCTGGCGGGCCGAGAAGATGGTCGGCGCGAACTTGGCGCGGTACACGACCATGTCGAGGCGCTGTTCCAGCAGGCCGATCAGGTTCTGACCGGTATCGCCCTTCATCTTGGCGGCTTCCTGGTAGGTGCGCTTGAACTGCTTTTCGGTCACGTCGCCGTAGTAGCCGCGGAGCTTCTGCTTGGCGCGGAGCTGGATGCCGAAGTCGGAAACCTTGCTCTTGCGGCGTTGGCCGTGCTGGCCGGGGCCATACGAACGGCGGTTCACCGACGACTTGGGACGGCCCCAGATGTTTTCGCCAAGACGGCGGTCAATTTTATACTTGGATGCTTTGCGCTTGGACATGCGCTACCCTTCAATTTGCAGCGCACCGGCAACGGGCCGATGCTTCAAGTCCCGGAACCGCACCGTTCCACCTTTTGCGGAACGCGGCCACCGCTTCACCGGGAGTGCGAGGCCAATTGCGAAGGGCGGCCAAGAACAGAGAATTAGGGGTTTGTCAAGGGCACCTGCCATAGACAGGTCCGGCAATTTCGGGTCAACCTACAACAAATGCATGAAGGGCCGCCACTCCAAGCTCAGTTTGAGCCATTCGAACCCCGCTATAGTGGGGTGGATGCGATTGACCGGCAGATTCTTCTTCTGCTTTCCCAACGCTTTGCGCTTGCCCGATCGATGGGGGAAGGGGTGTGGGAAGATTTCGACGAGCGCCAGGCCGCACTTGCTGCGATTCGTCGTGAAGCCTTTGCGCTTGGCGTGCCGGTGGCACTGGTCGCCGATTTCTGGGACCGGCTGGCCGAAGCATCGCTGGCAATGCGCGATCAGGCCCGGCGGCCGCACCACGGCGGATAATCACCCCCACAAGAGCTTTCGGTAAAAACCGGATCAGTCGCGCGGGTCGCCAGGTTTCGATCCGGGCCTGCGCCGCAAAGTGCTCAGCACACCGCGGAAGGTGCGCACCTCCAGATGGTTCCAGCCGGGCTTGGTCAGCATAGAGCGCAAGGTGCGGCGCGTGGCCGCCGCACGGCTTTCCGGCTCGAAGTAGCCGCGCGGCTCCAGCATTGCGCACAACTGGTCGAACATCCCCTCGAACTCCTCCTGCGGGGCAGGGGGGAGCAGGTCTTCGACCGTTGGCTGGACCAGCGTGACGTGGCGTGACCATTCGTAGGCGCACAGGATTACCGCCTGCGCGAGGTTCAGCGATCCGAACTGCGGGTTGATCGGTACGGTGACGATGGCCCGCGCCAGCGCGACGTCATCGGTTTCCAGCCCTGACCGTTCGGGTCCGAACACGAAGGCGCTGCGCCCCGGCGCCGACACGATGGTGCGCGCTGCCTGTTCGGGGGTGACAACGGGCTTGGTCACCCCGCGCTTGCGCACGGTGGTGGCATAGACATGCGCACAGTCCGACACCGCCTCGGCGAGGGTGTCGAAAACCTGCGCCTGTTCCAGCACGGCATCGGCGCCTGCGGCAGCAGGTCCGGCCGAAGGGTTGGGCCACCCGTCGCGCGGGGCCACCAGCCGCATCTGCGTCAGCCCGAAATTGAGCATGGCGCGTGCGGCCTTGCCGATGTTTTCGCCCAGTTGCGGGCGGACCAGCACGATGACCGGCTGGCGGTCCGCGGCGTCGGGGGCGTCGTGCGGCGAGCTGGACAGGGGAACTGCGGTCACGGCTTGCCGGGCTCGCGCCCGCTCATTTCCTGCACGCTGCTGGCAAAGGCTTCGAAGTCGCGTGCTTCGGTGAAATCGCGGTAGACGCTGGCAAAGCGGATATAGGCCACGCTGTCGAGCTGGCGCAGCCCTTCCATCACCATTTCGCCAATCGCCTTGGACGGCACTTCCGCATCGCCCATGGTTTCGATCTGGCGCTGGATGCCCGACACAAGCTGGTCGAGCCGTTCCTGCGTGACCGGGCGTTTGCGGCAGGCCAGCGCAACGGACTGCTCGATCTTCAGGCGGTCGAACGGTTCGCGCCGTTCGCCGCTTTTGACCACGACGACTTCCCGCAATTGCACCCGCTCGAACGTGGTGAAGCGCGCGCCGCAGCCTTCGCACTGGCGCCGCCGCCGGATCGAGGTGTTGTCCTCGCTCGGCCGGCTGTCCTTTACCTGGCTGTTGTCATGGGCGCAGAACGGGCAACGCATGGTCTAGCGGTTGATCCGCTTCCAGAACGCAACCCCGGCGCCAACTGCAAGGCCAAGCGGCACCGAGACGACCGGAAGCACTGCGCCCGCGACCGCGCCGATCGCCATTCCGGCCAGGACCGGGCGGGTCGAAGTGTGGGCCAGCCCGTGCCGGGCCATGCCGGAGATTTCCTCTCTGGCGCGGGTGGCCATGTCTTCGCGGTCGTTCATCGGATCACAGGTTCGGGTAGATCGGGAAGCGGGCGCACAGGTCCGCAACGCGATCGCGCACGCGCTGTTCAACCTGGCCATCGCCTTCGTCACCGTTGCGGGCAAGGCCGTCAACCACTTCGGCAATCAGCTTGCCGATCTGGCGGAACTCGTCTTCGCGGAAGCCGCGGGTCGTCCCGGCGGGCGTGCCAAGGCGAATGCCGGAGGTGACGAAGGGCGACCGCTTGTCGAACGGCACGCCGTTCTTGTTGCAGGTCAGCCATGCGCGATCGAGGCCCTTTTCAGCGGCCTTTCCGGTCACGTCCTTTGCGGTGAGATCGACCAGCATCAGATGGTTGTCAGTCCCGCCCGAAACGATACCAAGCCCGGCTTCCTTGAGGCTTTCGGCCAGCGCCTTGGCATTGGCCACGATCTGGTGGGCATAAGCCTTGAACTCCGGCCGCAGCGCCTCGCCAAAGGCAACGGCCTTGCCCGCGATGACATGCACCAGCGGGCCACCCTGCAGGCCGGGGAAAACGGCGCTGTTGAACTTCTTGGCCAGATCTTCGTCGTTGGTCAGGATCACGCCCGAACGCGGGCCGCGCAGCGACTTGTGCGTGGTGGTGGTGACCACATGGGCGTGCGGGAACGGCGAGGGGTGGGCGCCGCCTGCGACGAGGCCCGAAATGTGCGACATGTCGACCAGCAGCCACGCGCCCACTTCATCGGCAATGGCGCGGAAAGCCGCCCAGTCCCAGGTGCGCGAGTAGGCGGTGCCGCCCGCGATGATCAGCCTGGGCTTGTGTTCGCGTGCGATGCGGGCAACTTCGTCCATGTCGATGAGGTGGTCTTCGGCGCCGACACCATAGGCTACCGGGTTGAACCATTTGCCGCTCATGTTCACCGGGCTGCCATGGGTGAGGTGGCCGCCGGAATTGAGATCAAGGCCCATGAAGGTGTCGCCGGGCTGCAGCAGGGCCAGGAAAACGGCCTGATTCATCTGGCTGCCCGAATTGGGCTGGACGTTGGCGAAATTGCAGCCGAACAGCGCCTTTGCGCGCTCGATCGCCAGGTTTTCCACCACGTCGGCATATTCGCAGCCGCCGTAGTACCGCTTGCCGGGATAACCTTCGGCGTACTTGTTGGTGAACACCGATCCGGTTGCCTCCAGCACGGCAAGGCTGGTGATGTTCTCGCTGGCGATCAGTTCGATCTTGGTCTGCTGGCGGTGCAGTTCACCCTTGATTGCGGCGAACACTTCGGCGTCGGCGCTTTCGAGGTGGTCGGTAAAGAAGCCCGCCTTGCGAATTTCCGGGGCTGCGGTGGCAGTGGACATCGTGTGGGACTCCTTCAGAATGCAGGATTGGTCAGTTTTTCGACGCGGCCGGCATGGCGGCCTCCGCCGAAATCGGTAGCAAGAAAGGTATCGAGGCAGGCCTTGGCCATGTCCTCTCCGGTCAGGCGTGCGCCCATTGCGATAACATTGGCATCGTTGTGTTCACGGGCGAGCGCGGCGGACAGGGGTTCCGAAACCAGCGCGCAGCGGCAGGCCGGGTTGCGGTTGACGGCAATGGAAATGCCGATGCCCGATCCGCACAGGACAACGCCGCGCTCTGCCGTTCCATCGGCCACCACCGAAGCAAGGGTATAGCCGTAGTCGGGATAGTCTACGCGATCCGCCGTTTCCGGGCCAAGATCGGCCACTTCATGGCCCTGCTCGATCAGATAGTCGCGCAAGGCAGCCTTGAGGCCGACGGCAGCGTGATCGGAGGCAATGGCAATACGCATGGGCGGGATCGGCAATCCTTGGCGGGAATCGTTCGCCGCGCCATAAGCTGTTGGCGCGCATGAAGCCACTGTAAATCGCGCAAGGGCGTGTGCCCGATGGGGCTGGGTGCCGCTGGCCTTCTGGCCATGGAAAAGGGCGGCTGGGCCATCCCCGCCGCCCTTTGTTGTGTGGCCTTGAAAGCAGGCTGCTTACTGATCGAGGAACGAGCGCATCTTGCGGCTGCGGCTGGGGTGCTTGAGCTTGCGCAGCGCCTTGGCTTCGATCTGGCGGATGCGTTCGCGCGTGACCGAGAACTGCTGGCCGACTTCTTCGAGCGTGTGATCCGTGTTCATGCCGATGCCGAAGCGCATGCGCAGCACCCGTTCCTCGCGCGGGGTCAGGCTGGCAAGGACGCGGGTGACCGTTTCCTTGAGATTGGCCTGAATCGCCGCATCGACCGGAATGATCGCGTTCTTGTCCTCGATGAAATCACCGAGGTGCGAATCCTCCTCGTCGCCGATCGGCGTTTCAAGGCTGATCGGCTCCTTGGCGATCTTCATCACCTTGCGGACCTTTTCGAGCGGCATTGAAAGCCGTTCGGCCATTTCTTCCGGCGTCGGTTCGCGGCCCTGTTCGTGCAGGAACTGGCGGCTGGTGCGCACCAGCTTGTTGATCGTTTCGATCATGTGCACGGGGATGCGGATCGTGCGGGCCTGATCGGCGATCGAGCGGGTGATCGCCTGCCGGATCCACCAGGTGGCATAAGTGCTGAACTTGTAGCCGCGGCGGTATTCGAACTTGTCGACCGCCTTCATCAGACCGATGTTGCCTTCCTGAATGAGATCGAGGAACTGCAAGCCGCGGTTGGTGTATTTCTTGGCGATGGAGATGACCAGACGCAGGTTCGCCTCGACCATTTCCTTCTTGGCGATCCGCGCTTCGCGTTCGCCCTTCTGGACCATGTTGACGATGCGGCGGAACTCGCCCAGCGACATGCCGGTGGCGGCAGCGATATCGGCGATTTCGGCACGGATGCGCTCGACCGGATCGGCCTCGTTGGCGGCAAAGGCAGCCCACCGCTTGTCGCGCGTGGCCAGGCTCTGCAACCAGCCGTCATCAAGCTCGCGCCCGATGTACATGTCGAGGAAGTCCTTGCGCGGCACCTTGTGACGCTCTGCCAGACGCAGCATCTGCCCCCCCAGCGCGGTCAGGCGCCGGTTGAAGGCATAAAGGTTGTCCACCAGATATTCGATCTTCGATGCATGGAACTGCACCGATTCGACATGCGCGGTCAGGTCTTCACGGAGCTTCTGGTACTGCGTTTCGCGCGCAGCAGGAAAATCGTTCCCCATGCCCAGCGCGTCGAGCCGTTCAGCCTGAATCTTTTCGAAGGCGCGGAACAGCGAAGTGATTTCGGCAAAGCGTTCCAGCGCGGCAGGCTTGAGCTGCGCTTCCATCTGCGCAAGGCTGAGGGTGTTGTCTTCCTCTTCCTCTTCGGCCGGGCGGGCGCGGCGTTCGCGCAGTTCGTCGTCCTCGTCCTCGGCGGGCTCTTCCTCCTCGATGTCCTCTTCTTCCTTGAAGCTGGGACCGGCGGTGGCTTCGCTGATTTCCGGTTCGGCATCGTCGCCGTCTTCGGAAAGGTTTTCCGGCTGCGGTTCCTTGGACAGCATAGCGTCGAGATCGAGAATCTCGCGCAGTTGCATTTCACCGGCGTTGAGAGCTTCGGACCACTGGATGATGGCATGGAAGGTGATCGGGCTTTCGCACAGGCCCATGATCATCGTGTCGCGCCCGGCTTCGATCCGCTTGGCGATGGCGATTTCGCCTTCGCGGCTGAGCAGTTCGACCGCGCCCATTTCGCGCAGGTACATGCGCACCGGGTCATCGGTGCGTTCGACGGTTTCCTTGCGCTTTTCGACGACCGGGCGATCGTCCATCCCGGTTTCCGGCTCGTCCGGTTCGTCCGCTTCGCGCTCTTCGGGATCCACCGCGTCTTCATCGCTTTCAACGATGTTGACGCCCATTTCCGAGATCGCGGCCATGATGTCCTCGATCTGTTCGGAAGACATCTGGTCCTGCGGAAGGGCCTCGTTCAGTTCGTCATAGGTGATCACGCCGCGCCGCTTGGCGCGGGCGATCAGCTTTTTCACCGAAGCATCGTTGAGGTCAATCAGCGGCGCATCGCCACCATCGGTCTTTTCGTTCGAAGCCATTTAACCCCGGTACCACCCGTTCGAGCCGAGCCCCGGATGGGGCGCGCTATAATTATAACGCAGCGCGAGCACGGCCCATCTGCCCCAAACGGGCAAGCAAAGCCATACTTCGTTGCAACAATCTTTGCTGTTCAGCAAAGCTTTCGTCGGAAAACTCGGTTTGCAGACGCTGTGTGGCCATGGCCAGCGCCTCTTCAACCGCTGGCAACTCCACCAGAAGCGAAACCGCTTCGGCCAGTTCTTCCCTGGCCGATTCGCGCGTCGCATCCAGAAAGCCGAATCGTTTCCCGGCAAGATCGCCTGCCGACGGGGGCGCAAGTCCCCGCTGTGCCAATATGGGTTCCACGCCTTCGCTTTCAACCGCTTGCGGCAGATCGGCCAGCATCAGGAGCGCATCGATCAGCGCCCCGGTGCCGGCATCGGCGGGCTGGAGGCGGGCCAGGGCCTCGGCATGCCGGGCGATCTGGTCGGGGAACAGCACCAGCCCGGCCAGCACGGCGGCCAGCAGCGTCGTGCTCGGCCCTTGGCCGACTTTCAGCATCCGCGCCTTGTCGTCCGCGCCCAGCGGGGCAGGGGCGGGGCGCCACGTCCCCTTGCCCTGCGCTCCGCGCCTCTGGGCGCTGCCCTGGCGGGGCTGGAACGGCGGGCGTTCCTTGCGGGCAAAGGCCAGTTCGCCAAAACGTTCGGTCAGTTCGCGTCGGTAGAGCGAGCGGATATCGGGATGCTGGATCGTGTCGCAATGCGCCAGCAGGCGCGCCTTCAACCCGGCCTTGTCCTCCGGCGTGGCCAGCGGCATCGCGTCGCGTTCGACCGACCAGAGCACGTCCACCATGCTGCGCGCATCGTCGAGCAGCGCGGCCATGGCCGCAGCGCCTTGCGCCTTGATGACGTCATCGGGGTCCATCCCGGCGGGCAGAGTGGCAATGCGCAGCGAATGGCCGGGGCGCAGCAATGGCAGCGCGCGGGTGATGGCCCGCATTGCGGCGCGTTGCCCGGCGGCGTCGCCATCGAAGCACAGCGTCGGCGTTTCCACCATGCGCCACAGGCGCTCGATCTGGTGCTCGGTCAGCGCCGTGCCCAGCGGCGCCACCGCTTCGGCAATCCCGGCGGCGGCGAGCGCGACCACGTCCATGTACCCTTCGACCACGACCACGCGCCCGCTCTGCCGCGATGCGGGCGCCGCGCGGTGCAGGTTGTAGACGGTGCGGCCTTTGTCGAACAAGGGCGTGTCGGGGGAATTGAGGTACTTGGGGGCGTCGGTCTTGTCGGCCGCCAGAATGCGCCCGCCGAACGCGATCACGCGCCCGCGCGGGTCGAGGATCGGCAGCATCAGCCGCCCTCGAAAGCGGTCGTACGGTTCCCTCTTTTCACCATCCGGGCCTTCGACCACGATGCGCAGGCCCGCCTCGACCAGCATCGCGTCAGGGAAGGCCGACAGTGCCTCCTTCAGCGCGGTGCGGCTGTCGGGCGCAAAGCCGAAACCGAAATCGCGCACCACCTCTTGCGGGAAGCCGCGCGTGGCGAGATAGCGCCGCGCCTGTTCGCCGCGTTCGTCGTGCAGGCACTGGACGAAGAACGCCTGTGCGGCGGCCATGACATCGTGCAGCGATTTCTGCTGTTCGGCCACCCTGGCCGCGCGCGGATCGGGGGCGGGCACCTCCATCCCGGCCTGAAGCGCCAGCTCCTTTACCGCGTCCATGAAGGGCAGGCCCTGATGGTCGGTCATCCAGCGGATCACATCGCCATGCGCCCCGCAGCCAAAGCAGTGGTAGAAGCCCTTTTCGTCGTTGATCGTGAAACTGGGCGTCTTTTCGTTATGGAACGGACAGCACGCCTTGAACTCCCGCCCCGCCTTGGTCACGCGGATGCTGCGCCCGATCACGCCCGAAAGCGAAACGCGGCTGCGCAGTTCATCCATCCATTGCGGGGTGAGGCTCATTGGCCGGTCATCCCGCCAGCGCCGCCTTTACCAGACCGCTGGCCTTGCCCATGTCGAGCTGCGTGCCATGCCGTGCCTTGAGCGCGGCGACGACCTTGCCCATGTCCTTCATGCCGGCCGCGCCGGTTTCCGCGATCAGCGTGGCGATGGCGGCCTTTACCTCATCCTCGCCCATCTGCTGGGGCAGGAACGCTTCGATCACGGCGAGTTCGGCCTTTTCGACATCGGCCAGTTCCTGCCGCCCGCCCTGTTCGTAAAGCGTGATCGATTCGCGGCGCTGCTTGGCCATCTTCTGGAGCACGTCGGTGACGATCACGTCATCTTCGGGGACGTTCGCGGCGGTGCGCAGTTCGATATCCTTGTCCTTGAGCTTGGCCAGGATCAGACGGACGGCGGCAAGGCGCGGTTTGTCACCGGCTTTCATGGCGGCCACTTGCGCGGCCTTGATCGTATCGCGGAGCATCGGAGCTTTCCTGTGGACTGTCCCGCGGCAGCGCGGGAAAGGCCCCATGTAAGTGAAACTTTCCCAAATCGCTAGGTTGACGCGTGCCGGACTCAGGTCTAGCTGCCGAGCCTTAGCGACATCGCCATAACCCCTGTCAACGGAGCGCCCCCAATCATGGCCGACCCCGCACTTTCGCACGCGCCACATCCAGATGGTGCGACGCCAAAAGGTGCGACAGGAGTCCTCGTGCTGGCGGACGGGTCTGTTGCGTGGGGACGCGGCTTCGGTGCGGCAGGCGCTGCGGTGGGCGAAGTGTGCTTCAACACCGCGATGACCGGCTACCAGGAAGTGATGACCGATCCTTCCTATGCCGCGCAGATCGTCACCTTCACGTTCCCGCACATCGGCAATGTCGGCACCAACCCGGAAGACATGGAAAGCCATGGCGTGCCCGGCGCCGTCGGCTGCGTGGTGCGCGAGGACGTGACCGACCCGGCCAATTTCCGTAGCGCGGGCACGTTTCAGCAGTGGATGGAAAAGCAGGGCAAGATCGGCATTTCGGGGCTGGATACCCGCGCGCTGACCCGCCGCATCCGCCTGTCGGGCGCGCCCAACGCGGTGATCGCGCACGATCCCAAGGGCAATTTCGACATTCCCGCGCTGATCGAGCGTGCCCGGACATGGCCCGGTCTTGAAGGCATGGACCTTGCCCGCGTCGTGACGCGCGACGCGCAGGAAACGTGGGAAGGGTCGGTCTGGCATCTGGGCAAGGGCTTTGGCCGTTCGCCGCATGACAAGCGCCCCCATGTGGTGGCGATGGACTTCGGCGCGAAGGACAATATTTTCCGCAACCTCGTGAAGGCAGGCGCGGCGGTGACCGTTGTTCCCGCGCAGACGTCGCTCGAAACGATCCTCGAACTGAAGCCCGATGGCGTGTTCCTGTCCAACGGTCCGGGCGATCCGGCGGCGACCGGGGCCTATGCCGTACCGGTGATCCAGAAGCTGCTGGAGATGGACCTGCCGGTCTTCGGCATTTGCCTCGGCCACCAGATGCTGGCACTCGCCGCCGGTGCGAAAACCACGAAGATGCACCAGGGCCACCGCGGCGCGAACCATCCGGTCAAGCGCATGGAAGACGGCGTGGTCGAGATCACTTCGATGAACCACGGCTTCGCGGTCGATAACACGGCGCTGCCCGACAGCGTGGAGGAAACCCACGTCTCGCTGTTCGATGGCTCGAACTGCGGGATTGCGGTGAAGGGCAAGCGGGCGTTCGGGGTGCAATATCACCCAGAGGCTTCGCCGGGGCCGCAGGACAGCTTTTACCTGTTCGAGAAGTTTGTGGGGATGTTGGGGTGAATAACCCGGCGAAGGGACCATATTCTCCCCTCCCCAGCGGGGAGGGGCCGGGGGTGGGGGAGCGAGGCGCAGCCTCGCGTCCGGCTTTCGTACGTGGGTACACCCCCACCCAGCCTCCCCCTCAAGGGGGAGGGGCAAGAAAGGTTGTGGGTTTTTCAGGTTCGGTTTCGGGCGAGATCTATTTCGATCATCAAGCCCGTCAGGACACCGTCCGTGTTGGCGAGGACATCGTTGTTCCAGTAGCGGACGACATGGTAGCCGTGTGCCTCGATCATTCGGGTGCGGGCATCGTCGGTGCTGCTGTCAGCGTGTTGGCCCCCGTCAAGTTCGACGACCAGTTTCAAACGGCGGCAGGCGAAATCGACGATCGCGTTTCCAATCGGGAACTGGCGCGTGAATTTGACGCCAAGCTGTTCGCCACGCAGCCGCGACCACATTCGTTTTTCCGCTTCCGTAGGATCCTTGCGCAAGTTGCGCGCCAGCGGCGTCAGGCGTTTGTCGCTCATACGTTGTACACCCCCACCCAACCCTCCCCCTCAAGGGGGAGGGCTTTAGTAGCCCGTCCCACCCCCGAACGGGGGAGGGCTTCAATAGCGAAGTCTGTCTAAATGCCCAAACGCACTGACATCTCCTCGATCCTGATCATCGGCGCCGGGCCGATCATCATCGGCCAGGCTTGCGAGTTCGATTATTCGGGCACGCAGGCGGTGAAGGCGCTCAAGGAAGAGGGCTATCGCATCATCCTGGTCAATTCGAACCCGGCGACGATCATGACCGATCCGGACATGGCGCATTCGACCTATGTCGAACCGATCACCCCCGAAGTGGTCGCCAAGATCATCGAGAAGGAGCGCCCCGATGCGCTGCTGCCGACGATGGGCGGGCAGACCGCGCTCAACACCGCGCTGGCGCTCTTCAACGATGGCACGCTGGAAAAGTACGGGGTGCAGATGATCGGCGCCGATGCCGATGCGATCGACAAGGCCGAAGACCGCCAGCGGTTCCGCGAGGCGATGGACAAGATCGGGCTGGAATCGGCGCGGTCGGGCGTGGCGCACAGCGTTGACGAGGCGCTGGCCATTCTGGAGCGTACCGGCCTGCCTTCGATCATCCGGCCCAGCTTCACCATGGGCGGCACCGGCGGCGGCATTGCCTACAACAAGGACGAATTCGTCAAGATCGTGAAGGGCGGCCTTGAAGCCAGCCCGACCACCGAAGTCCTGATCGAGGAATCGCTGCTCGGCTGGAAAGAGTACGAGATGGAGGTTGTCCGCGACAAGAACGACAACTGCATCATCATCTGTTCGATCGAGAACGTCGATCCGATGGGCGTCCACACCGGGGATTCCATCACGGTCGCGCCAGCCCTGACGCTGACTGACAAGGAATACCAGATCATGCGCAACGCCAGCATCGCGGTGCTGCGCGAGATCGGCGTGGAAACCGGCGGTTCGAACGTGCAGTTCGCGGTCAATCCGGCGGATGGGCGGTTGATCGTGATCGAGATGAACCCGCGCGTTTCGCGCTCGTCCGCGCTGGCATCGAAGGCCACCGGCTTCCCTATCGCCAAGGTCGCCGCCAAGCTGGCCGTCGGCTATACGCTGGACGAGATCATGAACGACATCACCGGGGCAACCCCGGCGTCGTTCGAACCGACCATCGACTATGTCGTGACCAAGATCCCGCGCTTTGCCTTTGAAAAGTTCAAGGGTGCCGAACCCCTTCTGGGCACGGCGATGAAGTCTGTGGGCGAAGTCATGGCCATCGGCCGCAACATCAAGGAATCGATGCAGAAGGCACTGCGCGGCCTTGAAACCGGACTGGACGGCTTCAACCGCGTCGTGGAACTCGAAGGCGCCAGCCGCGACGAGATTACTGCCGCGCTGGCCCGCGCCACGCCCGAACGCCTGCTGGTCATCGCGCAAGCCTTCCGCGAAGGGCTGACGGTGGACGAAGTGCACGCCGTGACGAAGTACGAACCCTGGTTCCTGCGCCACATCAACGAGATCATCGCGGAAGAAAAGACCATCCAGACCAGCGGGTTGCCCAACGACGCGGCGGGGCTGCGCCGGCTCAAGGCCATGGGCTTTTCCGACAAGCGGCTGGCTACGCTGGCGGTGCGGTCAGTTGGCGTTGCGGGCGGCATGGGCGAAACCCAGGCGAAGCGTTCGGGCCTGCTGCACGATGCGCTGCGCGCCATGGCGGGCGCCACGAGCGAGGACGAAGTGCGCAAGCTGCGCCACAAGCTGGGCGTGCGCCCGGTGTTCAAGCGCATCGATTCCTGCGCGGCCGAGTTCGAGGCGGTGACGCCTTACATGTATTCGACCTATGAAAGCGCGCTGTTCGGAGAGCCGGAAAACGAAGCCGCGCCTTCGGATCGCAAGAAGATCGTCATCCTGGGCGGCGGGCCTAACCGCATCGGACAGGGGATCGAGTTCGACTATTGCTGCTGCCATGCGTGCTATGCGCTGGACGAAGCCGGATTCGAAACGATCATGGTCAACTGCAACCCGGAAACGGTTTCGACCGACTATGACACATCGGATCGTCTCTACTTCGAGCCGCTTACTGCCGAGGACGTGCTCGAAATCCTTGCCGTCGAACAATCGAAGGGCGAACTGGTTGGCGTGATCGTGCAGTTCGGCGGGCAAACACCGCTGAAACTGGCGCAGGCGTTGCAGGATGCGGGCATCCCGATCCTGGGCACGTCGCCCGATTCCATCGACCTTGCCGAAGACCGTGAACGCTTTGCCGCGCTGGTCTACAAGCTGGGCCTCAAGCAGCCGATGAACGGTATTGCCCGCAGCCGCGACGAAGCCGTGGCCGTGGCCAGCCGCATCGGTTACCCGGTGCTGATCCGCCCCAGCTATGTGCTGGGCGGCCGTGCCATGGAAATCGTCGACAGCCAGGCGCAGCTTGACGACTACATAGCCACGGCGGTGCAGGTTTCCGGGGATAGCCCGGTGCTGATCGATCAGTATCTGCGCGATGCCATCGAATGCGATGTCGATGCACTGGCCGATGGCGATGAAGTGACCGTCGCCGGGGTGATGCAGCACATCGAAGAGGCCGGCATCCATTCCGGCGACAGCGCCTGCACCTTGCCCCCCTACAGCCTTTCGCCCGAAATCATTGCGGAGATGGAGCGCCAGGCGGTGCTGCTGGCCCGCGGTCTTGAGGTGCGCGGGCTGATGAATATCCAGTTCGCGGTCAAGGATGGCGAGGTCTACCTGATCGAGGTTAACCCGCGCGCCAGCCGCACCGTGCCCTTCGTGGCTAAGGCCATCGGCCAGCCGATCGCCAAGTTCGCGGCGCGCATCATGGCCGGGGAAAAGCTGGCCAACCTGCCGCCGATCAAGCGCGAGATTGATTACATGGCGGTCAAGGAAGCGGTTTTCCCGTTCGCGCGCTTCCCCGGAATCGATCCGGTGCTTTCGCCCGAAATGAAATCGACCGGCGAAGTCATGGGCATCGACAGCACCTTTGCCGTGGCCTTCGCCAAGTCCCAGCTTGGCGCAGGGACGAAGCTGCCGCAGGGCGGGACACTGTTCGTGTCGGTCAAGGACAGCGACAAGGCCGTGGTGCTTCCGGCCGTGCGCAAGCTTTCGGCGCTTGGGTTCCGCATTGTCGCCACTGGCGGCACCGCGCGCTACCTGGCTGATGCAGGCGTGATAGTAGAACGGGTCAACAAGGTGGCCGAAGGACGGCCGCACATTGTCGACCGGATCATCGACGGTGAGATTGCGCTGATCTTCAACACCACCGAAGGCTGGCAGAGCCACAAGGATTCGCAGCCCATCCGTGCTTCGGCACTGGGTGCGCGCGTGCCCTACTTCACCACGGCGGCCGCATCGGTCGCCACGGTCGAAGCGATCGAGGCCCTGCGCAGTGCCGAACTTGAAGTGCGTTCATTGCAGGACTATTATAGCTGACCCTCTGTAAGTTCCCCGGCATCGTGGCACTGAAAGTCCGGCGCGGTACATGCGGTACCAGTCGGCGGAGGCAGGTTTTTCCCAGTTTGCCGTAACGGCGGCGGGGACCATGACAGGAAAGTGAAGAACGGATGGCGAGTGTGGAAAAGCTGCCGATGCTTGCGGAAGGCTATGAAAAGCTGACTGCCGAGCTGAAGGCGCTGCGCGACGAGCGCCCCCTGATCGTCGAAGCGATCGAAGAAGCCCGGGCTCACGGTGATCTTTCGGAAAATGCGGAATACCACGCTGCCAAGGAGCGGCAGGGGCAGGTGGAAGCCTCGATCGCCGACCTTGAAGACAAGCTGAGCCGTGCGACCATCGTCGATCCTGCGACGCTTTCGGGTGACAAGATCATCTTCGGCGCCACGGTGACCTTGCTTGACGACGATGAAAAGCCGGTAAAGTACCAGATCGTCGGCCCGTATGAGGCCGATGCGAAGAAGGGCATGATCAGCTACAACTCGCCGCTGGGCAAGGCGCTGATCGGGCGCAAGGTTGACGAAGAGATCGAAGTGACCGTGCCTTCGGGCGACAAGTTCTATCTTGTCCAGAAGATCGAGTTCATCTGAGCGAACCACTGGCTGTGAACGAAAAAGGCCCCGGAGTGATCCGGGGCCTTTTTGGTCTTGAGCGGTTACGCGTCAGGACTTGGGCAGTTCCGGTTCGAGCAGCCGGTGCATGTGGACGATGACGTAGCGCATTTCGGCATCATCGACGGTGCGCTGCGCGGCGCTGCGCCACGCTTCTTCCGCCGTTGCATAGTCCGGGAACACGCCAACGAGGTCGATGGCTTTCAGATCGACGAACTCAAGGCCCTGCGGGTCTTTGACCCGACCGCCCATCACGAGGTGCAGCTTTTGCATTGGCGACTTTCCATTGGGGAGGATTCACTCCAGCCAGTGGCAAAATTGCAAATGGTGCGCAAGTGCAGCATTCACGTATAGGCGCGGATCAGCGGCGGTGTGTGGTTATTGCTTCATCCGCGCGGCGATGTCGGCGATCTTGCGCACGGCAATATCGCTGGCCTCGATCGCCGCTCTGCGCGCCAGTTCGGCAAAATCGACCGCCTTGCGCCGCGCTTCGGCGCTGCCTTCGACGATCTTTTCGCTCATCGCCTCACCGGTTTCCTCAACCTTGTGCAACCCATCGCGCCCGGCTTCGGCAGCGCGGGCCGCGTAGTCGGCGATGAATTGCCCGGTCACCGCGGCAAGGCTCGCCGCGCTTTTGCCGAGGCGGGCCGAGGTTGCGCTCTTGCGCGAAGCAGGAATAGCTTTGGAAATCAGCGCACCGAGCAGGATTCCTGCAGCCAGCGACGCAACCGGGTGTTCGACGATCAGGCCCTTGACCGTCTCCACCGGGTGCGCGTTGGCGGCGCGCTCGCTCAGCCGTTCCCTTGCGGCGTCGACGCGTTCCTTGAGCGGGCGGTCGGTCAGCGGCGGGTTGGTGTCCTGATGGGTCATAAGCGTGTTCTCCGGGTCATGCCGCATCGCGCGTGCGTCGCACCAGGTTCAGCAGCGATCCCCGGAAGAACCACGCGAACAGGGCGGCCAGCACCACGCCGATGACGGCTTTGTTTTCGCCCGCGACATCGCGGACGGTATCCAGCATCTCAACGGCTTCGCCCACTGCCCGTTCCCGCATGCGCGACGGCGAAGATTCGCTGCGCGCCAGTTCGATGTCGGCGCGAACGATAGCCAGCGCCTCGTCGCGCAGGGCCTTTGCTTCGGCAATTGCCTGTGCGCTGCTCATGCGTTGGCGTCCTGTCCTGTCAGCGCCCGCTTTGCCTTGCTCATGCGCCGGACTGCCAGCAGAAGGCACAGGACGCACAGGAAAAACAGCGCGCCACCGACAACCGCCAGCGCGGACCACGTTCCCATGCTCGAAGCCAAAGCCAGCAGCAGCCCGACAACGGCGGCGAGAAGGGCAAAAAAGCCGAAAGTCAGGCCCAGCACCAGCAGGACCGCGATCGTGCGGGCCTGGCCGATGCCATAGGCGGCTTGCGCCTTGCGATAGGCCACTTCGGCTTCGACCAGCGTCTGCCCGTCCTCGATCAACGCGCGAACGGCTTCGGCCAGCGTTGCATCGTGGCCGTCGGTGTCTTCTGCCGGATCGCCTGCTATTCCGGGCGGGATTACGGTTTCACTATCGGTCATCGGGCGTCTGCGCGCGCGTTCACGCTTGCGCGCTTAATCGTCCGATCCGCCACCAGACAGCATCTTGGCAATCGCAAAGCCTGCGACCGCAGCGATGCCGATAGCGACACCGGGGCTTTTGCGGACGAACTGCTTCATGTCGTCGCCAAGTTCGGCCAGTTCCTTGGCTTCGAGCTTCGCGGCCGATTCCTGGATGGTTCGGGCAGCCGAGCGTGCATAGTCGCCGTACTGGACGCCAAGCTTTTCGTCGATCGTCCCGGCTGTATCGGAAATCGTCTTGCCCAGGGTGGTCAGCGCGTCGCTTGCGCGGGCCTTGCCTTCGACAGCAAGCGCCGCGCCGCGGACCTTGGCCTGATCGGCATAGACTTTTGCCTCTTCCGCCCATTCGCTGGCGGTTTCGGTGACCTTGGCGCGATAGGCGCTGCCCTTTTCCATGTAGGCGCTGGTCTTTTCCAGGGCTTCGCCGCGCAGCGCCTCGGCACCGGCTTTCGCTTCCTCGATAGCCTTCGAAAAGCGGCCTTTGAGTTTTTCAGCAGCGTCGGTCGCGCTCGTTTCTGCGGCAATGGCTTCAGCCGGGGCGGCGGCTTCCACCTTCTTGCGGGGGCTGCGCTTCCTTGCGGCGGTGGGTGTGGCGGTGTCGGACATGGTTCTGGTACCTTCGGCTTGGCGCGCGGCTGCGCCGTTTGGATATGGGCGTTGTGATGCATCTTGCTAGAGCAAGGGGGGCAAAGGCAAGGGCCTTGGCCCGAATATCACGCCTTATACCTCTCCAACGCGGCTTGCCTGCCACGGTTCCAGCCGATAGGAGCCGCGCCATGCAATCCAGCGGCAGAATCTCTTGCCGCGCCATGTACGGAGCAGTTCATGACCGCGATCATCGATATCCATGCGCGCGAAATCCTCGACAGCCGCGGCAATCCGACCGTTGAAGTGGACGTGCTGCTTGAAGATGGCAGCTTCGGTCGCGCGGCGGTGCCGTCGGGTGCATCGACCGGCGCTCACGAAGCGGTCGAACTGCGCGATGGCGACAAGGCGCGTTACTTGGGCAAGGGGGTGACCAAGGCGGTTACCGCCGTCAATTCCGACATTGCCGAAGCCATCCTTGGCCTCGACGCGGAAGACCAGCGCGATATCGACCTGACCATGATCGAGCTGGATGGCACCGACAACAAGGCCCGCCTTGGCGCCAACGCTATTCTCGGAACCAGTCTTGCGGTTGCCAAGGCTGCTGCCGATGCACGCGGCCTCCCGCTCTACAGCTATGTCGGTGGCGTTTCCGCCCATGTCCTGCCGGTGCCGATGATGAACATCATCAACGGCGGCGAACATGCCGACAACCCGATCGACTTCCAGGAGTTCATGATCATGCCGGTCGGCGCGCCGTCGATCGCGGAAGCCGTGCGGTGGGGCGCGGAAGTGTTTCACACGCTCAAGAAGGGCCTGCACGAAAAGGGTCTGGCGACGGCGGTTGGTGACGAAGGCGGCTTTGCCCCGAACCTTGCCAGCACACGCGATGCGCTCGATTTCGTGATGACCTCGATCGAGAAGGCGGGCTTCAAGCCGGGCGAGGACATGATGCTCGCACTCGATTGCGCGGCGACCGAGTTCTTCCGCAACGGCAAGTACGAAATCAGCGGCGAGGGCCTGTCGCTTTCGCCCGAAGCGATGGCTGATTATCTGGCGGCTTTGTGCGATGCCTATCCGATCATCTCGATCGAAGACGGGATGAGCGAAGACGATTTCGAAGGCTGGGCTGCGCTTACCGGCAAGGTCGGAAAGCGGGTGCAACTGGTGGGCGATGACCTGTTCGTGACGAACCCCAAGCGGCTGGAAATGGGCATCGGCAAGGGGCTGGCGAATTCGCTGCTGGTCAAGGTCAACCAGATCGGCACGCTGACCGAAACGCTTGAGGCGGTGAGCATTGCCCAGCGTAACGGCTATACTGCGGTCATGTCGCACCGTTCGGGCGAAACCGAAGATGCGACCATTGCCGACCTCGCGGTTGCCACCAACTGCGGCCAGATCAAGACCGGATCGCTGGCGCGCTCGGACCGGCTGGCCAAGTACAACCAGCTTATCCGTATCGAGGAAGAGCTTGGCAATTCCGCGCGCTACGCCGGCAAGGGTGCCTTCGGGCGTCTTGGCGCCTGACACCGCGCGCCCTAGGCTCAGGACCCATTAAATTGCTTGCGGAGAGACGGATCGGTTGATTCAATGGTGGCGCGAGGAGGCGCTACCATGAGTGATCTGATCTGGTTGTCTGAGGCGCAGATGCGTCGGATAGAGCCAC
>JBHSCB010000009.1:0-110242 GCA_042650965.1 Novosphingobium lubricantis
TCCACGCCGCCACTGCCGTCGATCTCTTGCTCCACAGTCACCCCGCCGAATCAAATTACGCGATATGCACGCGGGACACTCAAAGCTCATGGCCATCTACGCCACGTGGGTCTGGGATGACGGATACTCTCGGGCTTCGTGCGGTATTCCTGCAAAGGGGCAGGCACACCCGCCTTGTCCATGCGCGCGGTATCGCTCGTCCAGCTTTCCGGCAGAAACAGCCGCAAGCTCAGCATGAGCGGAACTTCGCCCGAGGCCAATGTCACCGACACCAACGTCTGGCAGTTCGCATTCTTGCCCAGCGCCGTAGCGTACTGGGGGGCGACGCCAACCGAGGCCTTGCCCTTCTTCGGCAGAGCGGTGTCGTCGATGATCAGCCAGGCTCCGTCATCGCCGACCAACTCGTCGGCCTGCTGCCACAAGGTCGCTTCCAGCGGAGCACTGTCCCACAGGCCGGCCCCGATGAAATGATGCAGCCGGTCATAAGCGACGGCGTCCGATCGGGCCGCCATGGGCTGGATGCTCTTGCGATCACCCGGCCCAATCAAGCCGGCGATATAGGCCGGGCACATCCGCCGCCGCGTCTTGTTACCCAGACCTTCCAGATACGGGGCAAGCCACCGCTTCAGATCCCCCTGCCAGTCCTCGTCCATCGCCAGCCTCCATAAAAGCTGGCTCCCCATGAATCACGCAATCAGCGCAAAGGGAATCCCAAAAATCAAATTTCTGCCAAAGTAGTGCTAGGAGGCCGCAATCGCAACCATCGGTGGTTGTGCGCTCGTGCAATCGCACAGCGCTGACCTTCCGCGACAACTCATCCATCGCCCAAGAGCAGGGCTGGGATCACTTCCCATAGCGCCTGCCCAGTCAGCGAGTGCGTTTACTCCGGCTTAAATGAGGTCGCGCACAGCGCCAGGAGGGACAGTTCCATGTCGCGCGACCTCACAAAACCCTCTGGATTCCCTCCCTATGCCGCCTGTGCTATGATTCCCGCTGAAGGAATCCGCTCATGACCACGATTTTCGACGATAGAGGTGACATTCGCAAAACTACAACGGCGGCACGCAGGCCTGCGACCGATTGGCTTTGGCGCCCTTGGTATGCAAAGCTCTGGTGGACGACGATCCCGGCCTGGTGGATTGGCATGGCCGCATCCACCCGCGTGCCAGCGCTAGGATCCTTCTACGACAGCGCTCTGGCGGGATTTCTCAACATCCTGTTCTTCCCGCCGACCGCGCTTATGGTGCTGGGCGTCTGTTACGTGCAACAGCGCTTGACCCTTTTCCCAATGTCAGGCGAAAGCGCACTTCTCTCCGATGAAGCCACGGATGCGATGGCTTATCTGGAAGCGGAGGACGTTCGGGCTCTTGAGGAGTTCAAAGCGAGCACCGACATTTACGATCCTCGATCCGGCGGCCTCTTTATCGGAAACCCTTTGAGTCCGCAGAATCCTCATCATCGTTTCTAGCGCTTCTTGAAAGTGCTATCGCCATCCGCAGGGCTGTTCTCTGCATCGAGGGAGAATCGCCCGCTTTTCAGGATGGCATTCTGATCAATCGAAGTGATCGGGCCGGTCGCGTCGAATGTTGCGCGGCCCGCGTCCGCATCGCCAAGATAGCGGTTGCGCAGGCCCTCGGGCCCGAGGATGCGATTGGATAGCTCACGCGAAAATGTGACCGACGGATCCGATGAGCGGGCAGCCGCACGCTGAGCCGCCGCGATCGCATTGCGCACATCGTAGTTGACAATGTCGAGATTGGCCTGTGCCGTTTCGCTTTCAATGCCCTGATCTTGGCTCCGGAATCCAATGCTCGCGCCGACGCGGCCCGATGTGGATTGTGACTTGATGGGGCCTTGGCTTTTGTTTCCACTCTGGCCCTGCTGCCCCCGACCTCCTGTGGCTTCGGATTCCGCGACACCGACGCTGCCTCCCAGATCTCCTCCCACCGTGGTGCCCATCGAGACTTGATCCTGCGCCGACCGAGAAATACCGCGCTGCCATCCGGTCTGCGCGATGATCGCCTGCACGTCACGGGTTAGTGTATCGGCGACCTGCGGCTTCAGCCGCCAGTTGCCGTGCCGATCCATCTCGAACCCACCCTTGAGCCAGTTCGACATCATCGCCTGACCCTGTTCGCCGCTACTCAGGAAATGCTCGATTGTATCGGGGCCAGCCTGCTTGCCCGCCTCGAAGCGCGTGCTGGTGTCGCTGCGCGCCGACTGCTGGAAGCCGACCGAGCTGGAGACAAGCACATCGTTGTTGGCGAAGCTGAACCGCGCCCGCCCGCCACTGGCGATCGCGCCGAGCTGACTCTCGTTGATCAGCCCGCCGCGCCACATCTCCGCGGCCGTCTCCGGGGTCAGATTGAGGTTGATGTCTCCGTTCTGCGCCATCGCGATCTCACGCTTCGACATAGTGACACCATGATCGGTCAGCAGCTTTTGCATGCGCGTCAGCCGTTCGTTGTCGACAATCCGCGTCAGGCGTTCGTTGCGGGCGCGATCGGCGATCCCTTCCGCGCCGCCCTCCGCCATATCGGTCTGGTTGCCGACGCCCTGGGAAAGCGTGCGGATGAAGCTGTCGAGCCGCGCGGCCTGTCGCACTGACATGCCCGCAGCGGCAGCGCCTTCGGCAAAGCCCGCATTGTCGGCCTGACGGCGCTGCTCGCCGATCCGGGCGGCCGAACGGGTGCCATCGGGACCAACTTCGCGCTGGGCGTCGAGCTTGCCCGACCGCTCCGCGAAGTCATAGCCCGCCGCCTCGCGGGTGCGGCCATAGACGCTGGTGCCCTCGCGCGCAGCCTCTGCCGTCGCGCCGTCGGCCGTTCCGACCTGGACCGCGGCATTGTAGGTTTCCAGCGCCCGGAGCACCTGGGCTTCATTTCGGCCGGTTGCGCGGGAGAGTTGGGTGATGGCGGTGGAGCGGGCTTCGCCAGAGAGGGTGTTGATGAAGGAGATGCGGCGGGAGGCTTCCTGCACAGGGATTCCAAGCATCGCTGCGGCATTGCGCTGGCCGGTATTGCTGCCGGTGCGGTGCGCCTGCTCGGTCGCCACATTGCCGCGCTCGATCCTTGCCACATTGTCGCCCGCGAAGTCGCGCCGGCCTTCCATCGCGCCCACCTGGATCTGAGCGCCGGTGAGGTCGTTGCGCAGCATCTGCTCCTGGTCGAACGTATTGGCGATGAGCTTGGCGAAGGTCGGATCGGCCGAAGCCTGACCGATCACGGTCGAGGCCTTGAGCGCCGCATCCTTAGCATCATAGCCGCTGCGCTCGAAATGCCGCTGTGCGCCTGAAAGCATCATGTCGTAGGCGCGCTGATCGCCGAAAGCGCGCCATTGCACCATCTTCTGCGCGAACGCAGCAAAGGCACGCTCGCCAGACTGCCCCTCGCCAAAATAGTTGGTGCCAAGGCTACGCAGCGCGTCCTTCTCGGCAAAATTGTGGATCGCACTCGTGGCGGCATTCTCGCGCACCGCGCGGACGGTGGCGGGGTCGGTCAGGCTGCGGCCGATCATGGCCGGCGACAGGCCGCCCAGTTCGCGCGCCGCATCGAGACCGCCAAGCCCCATCGCCGCCGTGCCGGGCACGCCGCCACCTTGCTCACCGAGCACCCGGCCGGCCGACCCGAAAGAGCGATCAGCGCTGAACGTCGTGCGCTCCCCGAAATCCCCGAAGCCGGAAGAAGCGCGGGCGCGCGACATCGTGCCTGCGGCCGAAGCCTGCGCTTCCATCGCCCCGGCATAGCCCTCGCGGGTGCCGAGCGGTGCGGCTGCCGCGGTGCCCTGGCCCTGGACGCCGAGCGCACCCGACGTGAAGCTGGTGAACACGTTGCCGCTGAACCGGAAGACGGTGAACACGAAGGCCCCGGCGAGCCCGGCGGCGGCCGTGCGGAAGCTGCCGAAAATCGCCAGCGCCTTCATGGCGGCGGACGGCGCGAGCATCCAGGCATTCACCGCCACGCTGTTCGAGCGCATCTCGGCGAGCACATCGGTCGCACGGCCAAGCGTGAGCTGGTAGATGCCCGCATCGATCACGCCCCAGAGCGCGACGAAGACGAACAGTCCGAGCGCGAAGCTCGCGACCCTGAGGTTGATCGGGGTCAGGATGAACATCAGCGCGACCGGCATCATGAACAGCATGATTCCGAACACGGTTGCGCGGATCGTCGGCATCCACTCGTTCGCGGTCGACATGGTGGCGAGCCCGCTCGATATCACCGCCCGGTTCGCCATGACCCGCGCGGCTGTCGCCGGGCTGTCCTCGAACAGCACGTCGCCCACCGTGTTGCCGAGCATCACGTCGGTTAGGAACTGCTGGAGGCTCAGCGGCGTGCCCATCATCATCTGCCCCATCTCGCCGATGTTGGCGCGGCAGCGCTGAAGCTGCGCGGCATTGCCGACGTCGTAGCCGGTGCGCGTGCAGATCTGCGCGACATAGCTGTCGAACAGGGCGGGCTCGGAGAGGCGCGTCGAGATATGGTCCCAGGCCTCGGCGCAGCTCATGGTCGTGCCGCCCTTGTCGGCCGCCGTATAGACCGTGCTGAAGGTCGCCGGTCCCGCCATCGCGGCAAAAGCACCGGGCAGATCGTTGGTGGTGCGATAGAGTTGATCGTCGTCGACGCCGTAGGCTGGCGAAACCCGCGCAACCGGATAGCACTGGCGCACATAGTCCTTGATGGTCGCATCGAAAAAGGTGTCGGTCATCGGACCGCGCGGGGACGCGGCATTGAGAAACAGGTCGAAGCTATGCCCGCCCGCGCCGAACTCGAGTTTGGCGTTGGGATCGGTGGTGTTGTCGTCGATCACTTCGGCGAGCGCGCGCTCCATCATGTTGGTCATGCCGGCGACGACCACGATCAGGTTGGGCACGTCGCCCACCGGCTGATAAGCGTTCCGCACTCGGTCATAGACGTGAACCGTGCCGGTCGTGGCGACGAGCCCGACATAAAGGCCGATACCCACCAGCATCTGGAAGCCGAAGGCGACGAGGCCCATGCCTTGCCCGCGCACGGTCGCGAGCAGCACGCCGAGCGCGATCCCGGCAACCGCGACGATCAGCACCAGCGTCTCATAGCGCGGATCGCCGAAGATCATCGCGACGAGACGGAAGGCGTCCACCGTCTCGGAGAAGCCGTCATAGGTGTGGAAGCTGGTATCGACCGCCAGGGCCGGCGTCGCCATGAACAGCGCGAGCATGGTCAGGGCGGCGCGGAGGATGCGGGAGGTGCGGAAGATGCAGGTCATGGCGTGCGGGCTTCCGATCAGCGGTTGCGGTTGACGGCGGTGCCCGCGGCGTCGCGGGCATCGCGATCGCGCTGGCGGACGACGCCCGAATAGGTGGCCGAGAGGTTCGCCTGGTTGAGCGCCGCCATGTAGGACTGGCGCATCTGCGCGCGCTGGCGCAGCACTTCGTCGCGCAAGATGCCGAGCTGCTCGATGCCCTTGGTGAGGATGCGCGTCTGGCAAACCTTGGCATTGCCCGCATCGGCGGCGCCGGCCGCGTTCACTCCGCGCTCGGCGTTGCTCACCGCGAAATCTATGCTGCGCGTGAGATCGTTGAGCATTTGATAGGCAAGCGTCAGCGCAACCAGTTCGTCGGTATCGGCGATCACGCTATCGACCACGCCCTGGCGCACGCCCCATTCGAGCAGGCGATAGACCGGCAAGGTGCGGACATTGGCGACGAACTGGCGCTCTTCGGGCGTCAGCGCGGCGCGGGTGCGGATCTTGACCGCGATCGAGTCCATGCGCGCGCGGGCGAGCACCAGCGCGCCCTTGCCGCTGCCGTCGGTCGAGCAGTCGGCGCCGGTCGGCGGCACGGCGATGACACGGCGCTGCACCTTGCCGGTCAGGAAGTCGTCCACGCTTTCGGTATCCTGGCGCGGACAGGCGGGGATCGCCGAGAAGATCGGCACCTTGTCGGTGGCATCCCAACGCATGTAGACGTCGCCGACGCGGGCGCGCATGACGCTCGCCCAATCGGACGCCCCGACGCGCGCGGCGGCATGGCCAAGCAGCGAGCCCGTCTTGAATATCTCGGTGACCTCGGCCGGGCAGTTCTCGAGCGCGTCCTTCAGATCCTCGGTCGGGCTGTTGGCGTTGGCCTGAATCTTCTCGCGGCTGTTCTGATAGCTCTTGGCGAAGCCTTCCTTGACCGACTTGTAGCCGGTCATTTCCTCGATGATCCCGCTCATGTTGTCGTCGCCCTTGGCGATCTGGACCATGCGGTTGGCCAGACGGCAGTCGTTGACCTGGATCGAGTTCAGGAAGTTGGTCGCTGCTTCCATCTTCGAGATGATGTTGCCCATTTTCTCGTCGAGCGTCTCGAGCAGATATTGAAACGCCACGGCAGGGGCGGCCTGCAGGATGCTTTCGAGCTTCTGGACGAGGTAGTCCGGATCAAGGAACGACATGCCGCCGAGGAACATGTCGATGCCGCCGCATCCGGCCTTCACCTTGGGCATGGTGATGCTCATCAGATAGTCGTTGTGAACATCGACGCGGCCCGACATGCCGCCGGCCGTCACATAGCCGCGGGTCTGATCGCTGAAGCTGCCCGGACTGGTGTAGGTGACATTGTCGAACCAGCTTTCCGCCCAGCTCTGGGCATGGGCAGGCGCGGAGACGCAGGCGATGGCAACGGATGCGAGCAGGCTCAGGCGCGGACAAATCTTAGGCATGGCGGGGTTCCATTCATGAAGGGGGACAAGGCATCTGCCGCCATGATCAGTTGCCTTGCCGGTGGGGGAGGGGGCGAATGGGCGCGCCCACGATCCCGGTGAACTTCGACATGCCCCGCACGCCTACTGCGGCACGAACGCCTCCCAGCATCTTCGCGGCGAGATAGAGATTGCGGGCCAGATTGGGCGCATGATCGGTGCCGATTGCGACAGGGACGATCCGGTTGGGATCGGCGCGGGGCCGGACCCAGGCGACCGGGTGCCCGACCCAGGGCAGGCCGAGCCTGCCCGAACGCAGCATCGCTTCGTCGCGGCCAATGGTTCGCACCTGCCAGCCATAGCGACGGCCCAGCGCGCCCAGCTTTGCCCAGAGATCGGCGCAGGGCGCGCAGCCCGGCGCGGTGCTCATCTCGACCACATAGGCTGGCGCCTGGCCAGTGAGGGTTTCCGCGAAATCGGGCGGCCAGTCGCGCGTGAGCGGCACGCGGGCGAGCCAGTCCTGCATCTCGGCGGCGGTCGCGACGGGATGGATCGCCGCGCGCATCGCCTGCTCGCGCGTCGGCGCCTGAGCGGCGACAGGTGCAGCGACCAGGCAGATAACGCCAAGAACAACCAGGGCGATCGGCAGCTTCACTGGCGCGGCTCCGCGCGGACGTCGACCAGATCGCCGCCGAGCACGCGCGGATCGGTTGCCGACACGGGGCCGTTGGCCAGCGCATCGAAAAAGCCGTCTTCCTCGCCCGCGCCGGTCAGAAACTGCTCGGGCCGAATATCGCCCGCGAGCAGACGCACCGCCTGGTAGGCCGTCTGGATGAGGTTGGGATAGGCTTCGACGCCGGTGGCGATCACCATGCGCTGCGGGCTGTTCCGGCGGATCACCATCGTCGTCGGCGTGACCTCAACGCCGAAGCGCGCGGCAAGCTCGGGCTTGCGGTCGATGTCCTGCAGGGTCACTTGCCAGCCCATCTCCTCCTGGAAGCGCTGGACAATCGGCCACTGGACCCGACAATAGCCGCAGGTCGAACGCGAGAACATGACCAGCGCGAACTCGCCCGCGCGGCTGCGCAGATACTGGCGGCGCACCTGATCCTTCTGCGCGGAGAGCTGGTCGCGCGCGTCGCCGACCATGGGGTTGGCCGATTTCGCGTTGAGTTCGGGATGCTGAAGCATCGCGATCTGGGTCACGCCCGCGAAAGCGCGCGCCTTGCGCCGGGCAAAATCCTGCAGGCGCCAGAAATCGGCTACGGCATCGACGGTCAATACCGTCGCGGCATAGTCGCGCTGCTGCTCGATCAGCTTGCGGATCTTCGGCGGCGTCCAGGTGGCGAGCTCGGCCATCGGCGGGATCGCCGGTTTCACCAGGGCGTCGGGATCGGGCCTTTCGTCTGCAGGCTTGGGCGGCGCCTGATACCACCAATAGCCGGTGCGCGTGTCGGGAAGGTCCTGCGCATGGGCTTGCGCGGCGGGCAGGAGAAGGGCGGTTGCCACCATCAGGATCGTGGCGCGGCTCACAGCAGCTTCTCCATGCGCTTCAGCCGCTCGATCGCGACCGGCCCATAGTAGCGGCTGTCGAATCCGCTGGCGTGCGACGAGCCGACATAGACCGTGCCCGGCGGGATGGTCCCAGCGATCGGGCGCCAGTGCTCGAGCCGCTGCCCGTCGTGGCCGAAGGGCTTGCTGATGCCGAGCAGCTTGCCGTTGCAATAATACCAGCCATCCCATTCGCCCGCACGCATGGAAGGTTTTTCCAGCCAGTCGATCCGGTCGCCCGGCAGGCACAGAGCTTCCTTCGTCACCATGACGGGCTTGGGGCCGGCGAGCGGATGCGACAGGGTGAAAGATACGAAATCGCCGCGCCGGATCGGTCCGGGCGCCTCGCGCACGATCCAGGCGTCGATCGACGGGCTCATGACGAGCGTGAATTGCGGGATGGCCCACATCGTCAGCAGCCCGATGGGGAGCACAATGCCATTGGCTTTCCAGAGCTGTTCGGGACGGGGCGGTTGCCCAAGCCCCGAACTGCCGAGAGCCACCGCCGCCTTCAGCGGCAGCAGCATCGCTTCATTCCACAGCGCCTTACCGGCGTTCCAGGCGAGACTGAGCATCGCGCACTTCCTCCTTGCCGCCAAGGCGGGCATATTCTTCGAGTAAACCGGAAAGCGCCGCATCGCCGTAGACGACATGCGCGGCGCGCGGGCTGTCATCCTCCCGCTCGCAATAGGGCTGGGTCGGATCGCCGGGGACCATCGCGAGGGCGGGCACGCGCGTGACAGCGTGCTGGCGAAAGATCAGCGGATCGACGATAAGCTGGACGTCGCGCATCGCGCAGGCCGGGCCCTCGCAGCCCGGATCGAGCCGCAGGATCTCCGCCGAGAGCTTCGCCATTGGACCGACCCGCGTCAGGCCGCCCGGCATGCCGCGAAACGCCAGCACGCCATGCGCCTGTTCGAGCTGCGCGGCATAGGTGCGCAGCGTTGCGGTCGGCATCGAGGAAGAGACGAACAGCACCGGCACCCACGCCTTGCTCGCCTTTGGCGCGGCGACGCCGGCGAGCGCCTTCATATCGGGCGCTTCGAGTCCCAGCGCCTGGCCCAGGCGGCGCGCCATTGCCTCGCGTTCCGCCGCCAGAGCTTCCTTGCCCTTGTCGAGCGCGGCGCGCGCCCGCGTATCCATTGTGGGCGCGGCCACGCGGCGGCGCAGGCCGTCGAACGCCCGGCGGCGCATTTCTTCGGAAGTCGCGGGAAGTGTGGTCGGTCCCCGCTGCTGCGTATCGGCCTTGCGCTGCTCGGTCGCTCCCCGGAGGCGGTCGAGCGCGGCCCCGCCTTCGACAGCGGCTCCTTCGCGCGCATTGGCGGGGGCAGTGCCGGTCTGCGGCGGCGGCGTTTGCGCGGAAGCGGGAATGGCGAGCACCGCTGCGACCAGCACGGGCCACGCGGCCGCGAGGCGCGCGCTACTTCCCGATGACCTGCATATAGGCATCGATCTTGTCCTTCATGTCGACCTGGATATCGGCCTGCGCCCGGGCCTCGATCTCGGAATAATATTCGGAAAGGTCCATTTTGGAGAAATCCAGCGCCTGGAACTCCTCCGGCGTGAACCCGCGGCAATAGGGAGTCTTTGGCGTGCCCCAGCCAAGGCCGTTGAACGACTTCAGTTGCGGGCGGCCCTGTTCCTGGATGATGCGCCCCAACTTGGTGTTGAAGCAACAATGGCCGCGCGACTTCTGGATGCAGATGCCGAGGATCTTGGAGCTGCAATAGCTGCCGACTTCATGGCACATGCCCGAACCCTTGAGCATGGCCGTTTCCATGTCCTGCTGGTCACAGCCCGACAGCAGGAAATCGATCATGAAATTGATGGCGAGGCTGATCGCGATTGAGGTCGGGTCGATGCCGGCGATGATGGCGTTGGCACCGGCGCTTGCAGCCTGGCCCGCGGTCGCTCCCGCCTTGAACGCGGTGTAGGCGGCCTTCATGCCCGTGAACACGCCTTTGGCCACGGCGATCTTGGTCGAGATCGACGTGATCGATCCGCCCATGCCGTCCTTGACGATCTTGCCCTTGTCCTTGCAGCAGTTGGAGAAGGTGGTCTTGAGCCCCGCCGGACGGCAGCGCATGGCGCGTCCTGAGAAGATTTCGATATTGCCGAGGCACGCCCCTGTCGTATCCATCTCGCCATCGGCGGGCACGCCGGGATCGTCCGTGACAGGTTCATCCTCAATCGGCGTCGCGACGGGATCGGTGCAGGCGTTGGGCGAGCAGGTCGGCGTGCCGCCGCTCGCCGGTGCGGTGCAGGCATAGGAAGGCCCAAGCGGGCAAACATAGCCTGTCGTCGCATCACCGGTGCAGGCGACCTGCTGAAGCGGGCATTGCCAGCTCGCATCGGCCATCAGCGTGCAACTCGCCACTTCGCCAGTGTCGGAGGCATCGCCGTTGCCGTTGAGATCGACCGCGCACATCGACTGCGCGTGGGCGGCCACGGTGAGCGCGCCCCAGACGAAGACGGCGAGGACGAGGTTGCGCAGGCGGCGAAGATGGCGAGAGCTACCGGACATCAGCGCGCCTCCGAGGTGCAGATCATGTCGGCCCCGCCGAGGCGCACGGTCTGCATCATCACGACGGCCTCGGGAAAATCGTCGAGACAGCCGCAGTCCGAGACGAGCTCTTCGCCGGCGCCCAGCGGACAGTGGCTGACACCGGCGCTGGTCGTGCAGCTATGATAGAAGGTGTCGTAGCCGACAGGCGCGTTCTGCTTCGCGCCGACAACGCCATCCACGGCGACATCGCTGTTCGCCTTAGGCGCGCGGGTCTTGCAGATGGCTTCGCAAGCCGGGACCGTGCCGCGATCGGGCAGCGCGAAGCCGCTGCTCAAGGTCGAATAGCTACCGTCCTTGTTCTTGACGCGATCGGCGAGCAGCGTCTCGGTCGAATGGTCGATGATATAGGCGCCGCGGCTGAGGTCCGGCTCGGGCAGTGAACCGGTGTCGAGCGTGCAGCGATAGCGGCGTTGGCGTTCGAACCAGGGGCGCGTAAGGTTGAGCGAGCAGGCGCCGCTTTCGAACAGGCGGCTCTGGGGAAGCGGCGTGAGGCCGGTCGCCACGCCCGATTTGACGGTGACGACGCCATCGACGGTTTCATCATAGAGCTGGCATTTGCTGCCGGCCGCATTGCCCGCGCAGAGGTCGACGAGCTTCTCGGTCGGCTTGCACGACAGGTCGACGCTCGCCTGGACCATCGCAAAAGCCTCGCCGCCGCCCGAGACCGCGACGCGCAGCCAGATCTCGTGATCCCCCTTGGTGAGGAACGGCTTCAGGTCGAGATTGGGATAGGAATAGAAGGTGCCCTTGCGCTCGCAATTTCCGGGCGGGTAGCCGGAGCCGGACCAAGCCGACGGACCGGACGACACCAGATTGCCGTCGATCCGAACCTGGCCCCAATCGTCGGCGAACCAATAGGCGAGGCGTACGTCGCTGAGCCGATCGGGGTCCTCGACATGCAGCGTCATGCGGAAATCATGGAAGGTGCAACTGCCGCCAAGGCTGTTGTTGGCGGGCGAGCCCATCACGAAGGCGAGCGTCCCGTCGCCATAGTCATAGGTGTCGTAACCGCCCGAGATGCGCGCGATCACGTCCTCGGCCTTGATCGCGTTGAGCGAGACCTCGCGGGTGATCGTGCAGGAGCGGATTTGCTCGGCCTTGCCGATGCCCGCGGGCGAGGCCTTGAGCGCCTGGAAGACGCTGTTCGAGGCGGCGGCCACGGTCGCATCGCCCAAAATCGCGGTCGGGTTATTGCGATAGGCAGTCTGGGGAACCGAGGCATTCGGCGCGCAGGCCGTGCTTTGCGCGCCGGTATAGCGGATGACTGGCCCATCGATCACCGCCTGCGCGACGCCGATGCGCGGATCGGCGGTGGTGAGCGCGCCGATGACCCCGCCGCCCAGGTCCTTCAGCACCGAGGCGAGATTGCCCCAGACGAGGTTGGCGCCACAGCTGTTGTTGATGCAGTAGCAGCCGGCCAGATCGGTGAGGCCCACTTCGGTGAGTTTGAGATCGCCGGAAGAACCGACATCCCATTTATAGCTATGGCACTGGTTCCAGGTGCCGGGCTGGCAGGAGACGACGCCGTTGGCGCAGATGCCCGAAACCGGCATCGGCAGGGTCAGCGTCTGATCGACAGCGCCGTCGAGATCCTTGTCGCGCGATATACGCAAGGTTCCGATATCACCGCTCGATGCCGGCTGCGCGATCAGCTCGAGCAGCGTCGCCGTCTTCTGGCAGGCGATATTGGGGTTGAAGGTCTTGCTGTTGTCGATCGTAGCGATGGGCTGTCCAGCAAGGCCCGGCGTCAGATAGTTCTGCTGGAGTGTGTCGCTGTCCGACGTCTTGGCGCGCGAGGCTTCGGCCGCGGCACGGGCGCGGTCCTCGACGCTCTGGGCGAACGCAGGCGCCGAAAGCAGCATCGCGGAAGCCAAAGCCAGGACCCTGATCCTCATGACCTGCCACCCTCCACGGTCCGCGAACTGTGGCGGAAACGGAACAGATGTCCGGCGCGGAAATCCGGTGTTCCGGGCTGCAGCACACGAAACACAGCCTGGCCTTCGAAGGTGGTCAGCGCGGCCACGACCGGAGCCGTGGCAATGGGGGCGACTGCCTGCCCCGGCGGGGGCAATGTGGCCGCGCTGACCGGGGTCGGAGCAGCGGCGGCGGGAGGGACCGCCGCTGCTCCTGCCGCACGTACCGCCGCTGCTCGCTCCCGGGCCTCATGGCGAACGGACCGGCGGGATTGAGAGGTGCGCGTGCGGTTTGCGGTGGGCGATCCGCTCATGGGGTCGAAACTCCCGCGCAGCAGATCACCTTTTCGAAGAGCATGAACTGGGCGTTGTCCTTGCCCGGCGCGTGCTTGCCGCTGGTCCAGAGCGCGCCGGGGCGGCCGACATTGACGCATTTGCTGCCCTTGACCGGCTCCATGATCTGGAATTTGTAGCGGCTCTTGGTCCAGATCGGCTGCGGCTTGAACGAGCAGCCGTCCGCCGAGCTGATGGTGAGCAGGCCGAGCCGACCCATCATGAATGTGGTGCGGGCGGCAAGCCCGGCCCAGGCTTCGACGCTGTCGTCGAAATGGATGTCGCCGGCGACGGGATAGGTCGCGCCCCAGGACCCCATGCACCAGAACAAGGGATCGATGACCTTGCCCGCAGCGGCCGCGGCGCTGTCGGCGATGCAGGCAAGACCGGCGGCGGGATTGCCGAACAAGATGCCTTCAGGCTGAATGATCGCGCCCAGCGTCCCCGACTGCCAGGTCGGCAGCACTTCGGTGATCATCGCGACGTCGAAACCGTTGTCCTCGATGCAGGGCAGGTCCGTGAACATGTCGAGCATCTTCCACACGGGCGCGACATAGTAGTGCGTCTGCGCGAACATCTTGCGGGTGTTGGTTCCGTCCGAGATCGACGACTGGCTGCCCTGCAGCTTGCCGCCGGTCGGCATGAGGTCCGCGCCGAGCGCCATCATGCAGCCCGGTTCGGTCACGACGTCGACCATGCGGTTGGGCGACCAGAAGCTGACCTTGACCCCGAACCAGAAGGTCGCGCCCTTGCGGCAGGCGCACAAGGGTTTCGAGGCCGACTGCGCATCGAGCTCCTTGTCGAGCTTGTCGTAGCTGCCGACCCGGACGCCGCCGATGGTGATCGGGAAAATGCAGTTCCACCGTACTTTGGTGATCGGGTTGAAGATCGTGCCGGCCTCGCATTTGGAGGCATGGGCGGGCGTCGCCATCGCGGTGAGCGACAGGAGGATCGCCGCGGCGCTCGCGCGCAAGCTGGAAGCGAGACGGGTCATTGGCCGCTTCCTTGGGCAGAGGGTGAACGGATTTCGGCGAGTTCGAGGCGCTGACCGGCCTGGCGGACGATCACCGGGGCGACGGTGAGGCCGAGGCGCTCCTTCACTCGCTCTTCGAGGATGAACAGCGCGCGGCCGTGCCTTTCACCGAGCGAAAGCGCATCGTCCTTGGGATCGCCGCCGCCCGTCAGTAGGATCCAGTCGGTGAGCGCCGCGGTCTTCAGCGCCCAGGCCAGATCACGGGGATGGACGATAATGAGACGCTGCGGCAGCGAAACGTAGGAGAGCGGATTGAAGGTGAAGCCCCTGGGATAGAGCAGCTTCCCGTCCGGCAGGCGGATTTCCTGGTCCAGCGTGTAGAACGGGACGACGGTGCGCACCCTGTTCTCCCGCGCGGTTCCAAGCGTCGCGCCTCTGAGCGCGCTCCAGTCCGAGCGCGGCCCGAAATGCGCCGCCATATTGGCAGGCTGCCGTGCGGCGCGCGCCTCGATCTCCGCCATCGCGTCGGGCTCGACAATCGACCATGTGCGTCCGATCGTCGCGGTTTCGGCGCGGGCGGTGGAGGCGACGACCAGCGCGCCCAGCAGCAGGCCGGCGATCGTTCCCGCCTGCAGCATTACGACGCGCCGGCCTTGGGGCGGAAGGTCAGCGGCCATGACGACGCCTCCACCAATCTTTGCGATCCTCACCATTGTCGCCGCGCAGGGCGCAGATGAACGCGGCAAGGCTCAGCACGAAGACCAGGATAACCAGCGCCTGCATCTCGCCGGGGACCGAGGCCGACCAGATCACGAGCGCGGCCTGGACGAGCAGCAGCAGATGCGTGCCGACCAGCAGGCGGATCGACGACTGGCAGGGCGTGGTGGAGAAGATGCCGTTCATCGCCGCCTCCACCACCGTGCGAGCCGCGCAAGGCTCGTGCTGACAAGATCGGAGAGCAGGAGCAGGAACAGGCCGCCAATAAGGCAGATCCCGGTGACCAGCACCGCATCGCTGATGACGGCGTCGAACGGCAGGCCCAGCATGGCGCGCCAGATGGACACGAGCAGGACGACAATCGCGGTCTCAAGGAGGAGCAGGCGGAGGCCCCAGAAGAAGGTCTCCGTTTCGAGGCAGTCCGTGGCCCGCTCCTCGATGATGGTCTCGATCCCGAGCTGGCGGTCGAAGTCGCGCGCCAGCCTCTTGGTTTCCGAGGCGTGGACGGGCCGATTGAGAATTCGCCGCGCGACGTCTGCTGCCGCCAACGGCCAGGACGCAATGCCAATGCGCAGGGAGGCGATGAACAGCGAAGTTACGACGCCTCCCAGCGCGCATGATGCGATCATGGTTGCGACGAGCGGCGCGGACAGGGATTCAGCAAGGCCGGCTTGATCGAGCGCGACATAGCCCGCCGCGGCAAACCCCGCTTCCCCGATCGCGAGCATGAGCATCGCGCGGCGCCAACGGGTCTGTTCGGAGGCGAACAGTTCGGTTTGCGCGTCGCTATGCGCTTCGAGCATCCGGATCTGGACGCCCATCTCGTGGCGGGAACGAACGAGATAGTCGTAGAGCGTTTCGTCGGGCCTGCGCGGATCGCAGGACGGGATCAGACGGCCAGCGCCGTCGCGGGCAAGCGATATCGAGATCATCGCGCCCTCCGCCAGCGGGCCATGAGCCGGCTCGCCGCGCCGGTGAGGCCGATCAGCAGCAGTCCGGTGACGAAGCAGCTCACGCCGATCACCAGCGCGCCGCGCACCACCATGCCGGTGGGCTGATCGAGCGCGATGCCGGCGGCGATCACCAGCGTGGTCATCATCACCGATTCGATGATGATGAGGCGGAAGCGCCAGCGCAGCGCATCGGCCTCGGCCCGCGCCGCGACGCGCGCCGCGACGATCGCTTCGAGCTCGGCATCTGCGGTTAGCTCGAGCGCGAGCTGGTCGGGGTGCGGTTTAGACCTGAACATCATAGTCTCCCCGAAGGGTGAGGATTTCGGCGGGGTCGACGCCGGCCAGGTCGCAGATTGCTTCGAGCGGCGAGCGGCCGGCGCGCACCAATGCCTCGAATGCGGCGACGTCTTCGGGCGCCGACGTGTTGATCCAGTAGCTGAAGGGATCGACGACAAGCCGGGCGATGCCGAGCCCGAGCGGCGAGTCGATGAAGACCTCGCTGTAGTTGGGCTTGTTGTTCCGGACCGATTTCAGGAGATCGAGGACGAACCCGGAATAGTCCAGAATCTTGTTCTCGACCGCCTTGTCGTAGGTCGATCCCTGCAGCAGGAAGCGGGTGGCGGCGTTCTCGAGGATCACCTGGCCGGTGCCGCCGAACAGCAGCAGATCGTTCATGCTCTGGAGAATGATGCCGAAGCTGCCGCGATATTTGCGCGCCCGGCGATAGCCCTGGCTGATCGCTTCGGCGAGACGCGAGAGATCCTGGCCGTCGCTACGGGTCATGAACTGCGCGGCTTCGTCGCAGAGCACGAACCGGGGACGATCGCGCGCGGAGAGGTAGAGTTCCTGCGTCACCGCGTTGATCACGACCATGATCACGACATTGAACAGGTCGGGTATCGCCTTCAGGCGTTCAAGTTCGAGCACCACGAATTCGTCGCTCGAAATATCGAAGGTGCTGGGGCCGTTGAAATAATGACCGTACACGCCGTCCGACCCGAAATCGCGCAGGTTGAAGGCGAGCTCGCGCGCCGTCGGCACCAGATGCTCGACCCGGTCGAGGTCGGAAACGGTGTTGGCCGGGTAGGACCCGAGCCAATCGCGCACCGCGTCGATACCGGCCTCGGCCCGGCCGCTCTCGATCGCCCATTGGACGGCGGACTTGAGCAGGTTCCATTCCGATGTCGTCACGCCCTTGCGGGTCGCGGCATTGGCCATTTCCGCGACGATCGCGACCGCCATCGAGATCGCCGATTCCCGGTCATCGCCATCGATCGCAAGGCCGAGATCGAACGGATTGAGGACCAGATGTTCCTCGCCGAGATCGATGTAGCGGCCCGAGCACAGCGTGCAGAGCTTGCGATAGGAGCCGCCGATGTCGATAATCCGGATGAGCGCGTTTTGCGCGAAATATTGCTGGCACAGGTTGTTGAGCAGGAAGCTCTTGCCCGCGCCGGACTCGGCCGAGACGATGAAGTTGTAGTTGTTGATCCGGGGATCGAAGAGGTCGAGCGTGATGAGCTGGCCCTTGCGTCCCGTGTAGAGCAGCGCAGGACGGCCGCCCCCGCGAAAATCGGTCTGGATCGGCGCCATCAGCACGCCCGCTCGCGCCGGAACCCGGAAGTCGCGCTGGAGCATGCCTATGGTGCGGCGATCGGGATAGAGGCCGAAGGGCAGGCTCGCCGACAGCAGGATGGGATTGAGGTAGGACTCTTCCTGGACACTCCAGGGCAGGGGCTCGCTCTCCCAGAGGCGCTTGGCGCGCGCCGACATCTCGCGGGCCTGGGCGCGGGTCTGGCCGAACACCCAGATGGTCGGGATCACCGACAGGAACCGGCTGTTGCCGATCTCGTCGAGGATCCAGCTGATCTCCTCGATCTGCTTGCCGACCTCGACCGCGAAGCTGCCCGCTGCCTTCTGCGCCGAGAGGATCTGCGCGCGCTTGTGGATCTCGAAGGCCGACTGGTCGAACAGCACGTTGAGGGTGAACAGGAACGGTCCGCCGATCTGATCAGTGTCTTCCGAACTGCCGCGCATGCCGCCCGTCAGCCGGTTCGCGCGCTCGGCGGTGATCCGGCGCGGCGGCGACTTGGGCGTCAGGCACCGCGCCACCTGATTGCCAAGAAACACCTCGGGTCCGTCGAAGGCGAAGCCTGGCCCTGCGTCGATGATCTGTTTGCGGACCGGCACGGCGCGGTTCTGCTCGCCTTGCGAGAAAACGCCGGGCGCATGCTCGAACACGCCGTTGAAGATGCGCCGGTAGAACGCCACCACGTCTTCGGGCGGGAGGCGGCGGATACCGAGCTTGGCGAGCTGCTCCTCGATCTGGCGCTTCAAGTCGTTGTCCATCGGCTCGCGCGTCTTCACCGACAGGAAGGTGCGGAAGTCGCGGATGGGGATGCCGTGGAGCGCCTTCAGCCCCGCGGTCCCGGCTTTCAGATAATCGAAGGTGCGCCGCGCCGAAGCCTGGATCAGCGGATCGGGCCGGGTCTTGAGATCGAGATAGGCATCGAGCGCATCGTCGATCAGCGGATCGGCGAAGCTCTGGAGCTGGAGGACCGTTCCTTCGGGAAAGTTGACGTTGAGCAGCCCCAGCAGCGCCTCGTGGACATGCGCGAACATATAGGCGCTGGGCACAAGCTCCCAGGAATAGCCCCAGCCATCGTCGATGGTGAGGAACGCGCCTTCCTCCTCGACCCAGGCGACGAGCGGCAGAAAGTCCGAATAGCTGTCGCGCGAGACGCTCTGGCGCAGCCGCGCCAACGTCATGCCGTCGCGCTGGTCGACGAGCCCGCTCACGGACGTTCATCCTTGTCAGCCGGATGCTCGCGCACCTGTTCGAGGATCGGCACGGTGAGCGACGAGGCCTGCGGCGTGACCAGATAGTCGCCCACCACCCATTGCGGCCGCTCGAGGATCGAGAAGACGTAGCGCTGCATGTAGAGCCGATCAGGCCGGTTCTGGTCCGCATAGGGGAGGATCAGCGTGCGGATCGTGCGCGGCGGCTTCAGCATCGGCGTGACCGGCTGATCGATCAGGCCCTGCAACTCGCGATAGACGCTCTCCCGATAGCCGGTGAACGCGCCGCCCGATGGAGATTGCCTTTTGCCGGAGGGCGGGGCGCCGCCGTCCCGTCCGCGCAGCATCGCCTTGTCGCGGGTGACGGCGGGATCGGATTTGGACGCCGCGCCCGCTACCGCGTCGGCATAGGCCTTGTCGGGATGGATGCACTGGCCATGATCGGAATTCTTGCAGGAGAATTTCTCGCTGTAAGGCGACATGATCGAGCCCAGCGTCGCGCAGCCACCAAGAGCGGCAGCAAGGCAAAGCGGAAGGACGAGACGGGCAGCGCGCGAGAAGCGCCTGCGGTGCGAGGTCAGCATGGACACTGCTCCCTGTTGGATGGGGGACGACCGCATCAGAATTTGCTCCCGGCGGTCGGCTTGATTTCGAGGGTGACGCCCTCCTGGATGACCACGACGACATCCTTCGCCGCGCCCACCTCGACGATGGGGCCGGCCTGGCGGGCGAGATCGAGATAGAAGTCGGTCAGCTTCTCCGACGAGCGGGAGAGCCCGCCCGCGACGCCCGCCTTTGCGGCATCGCCCGCATCGAAGCTGCGCACCGATCCCAGCGCCGAGGTCGAGACCTCGCCGACCGTGTCCTGCACCGTCTGCGCGACGCCGGTGATGGTGCCGGCGATGAACGAGCGGGCGAGCGCGGCGCCGGCGCGGGTGACGACCTTGCCGGAGAGACCCTTCTTGCCATCGGTATCGACGAAGAAGCCCTTGATGGGCTGATCGACCACCGAGCGTTCGTCGAAGTCGACGCAGGACAAGGAGACGAGCTGGACTTCGACGCGCTCCTTCGCGAGGCTGCCGGTGGCGTTGCCGATGACGAAGCAGCCGGCGAGGTTCGCCTTGACGTCATTGGGGAGCACGGCCGGCGCCTGCACGCGGGCGATCAAGGGTTCCGGGTTGCTGGTCGCGTCCCGGCTCGCCAGCGCGTCGATCCCGGTCAGGAGGCGCGCTTTCATGAAACCAGGCGGCAAATAGATCGTCCTCGACTTTTTTTTAGCGCCGCCCGGCTTGTCGGTGGCGGCGACGGGGGACGTCGCCGCGCCGATCGCGCCCACCGTCTTCTCGACAGGCGGAGCCGGCGGTGCGGGAGGGGCAGACGGGATGGCGGGAGGCGTCTGGGCGGTCGCGGAGACATCGCCGGTTGCTGGCGGCTCGGGGAATGCCGGAACATCGCCCGGAAGCGCCGGGGGAAGGTCGCTCCCCGCTGCGCCCGTCCCGGACTGCGCTCCCGCGCCGGGCATGATCTTGCCTTCCTCGATCGCCGTCACCCGCTCGCCGAGCAGAGACTGGCCGTCGAGGATCTTCTTGAGATCGCCGCGCAGCTTCACCTCGAGGCTGTCGCCGCGAAGCCCTGCGCCCATTTCCAGCTTCGAGGCCGGCGGCGCGCTGGCTTCCTCGCGCTTGCCCCCGCTTGCCGTATAGAGGCCGATGCCCAGCAGGCCGACGACGCTGGCGACCCCGACCTGTTTCAGCCGCAATTGCTGCTGCGAGCTCAGCGCGGCCCAGCGGGTCCGGAAATCGAGCAGCGCCGGACCGCGCATCTCGCCGGTGGTATCGGCTTTCGCTTCCGCCTCGAGATGAGCGCGGTAGCTGCCGGTTTCGGGCCGGTCGCGGCCCGGGCCAGTGGGTTCGCCGCGGCCGGTCATTGGGCCGCTCCCCGGCGGACGACAATGACGCGCGCGGTCTCGCCGGCCTTGAGGACACTGCGATCGAGCGTCACCGCGAAGATGTTCGCGCCGAGCGACGGCACCAGGAAGCTGCGTTCATCGATCGTGGCGTCGGCCGCGGCGGTCAGCAGATATTCCGACGCCGAGAGACCCGAGCCTTCGATCTCGATGCGGCGGCGCTCCTGGATGGTCGCGCCGGGCAGGTCCGACAGGCGGATCCTGGCGCTGCGCGGCGCGATCGCCGTAAAGCTGCCGGGAATCCTGTCCTGCAGCATCGAGAGCGTGATCGAGACCGCGCGCTCCTCCTCGACCAGCGGACCCAGCAATTCCTCATTGGCGCGGGCGCGCTGCGCCGTGCCGGGCTGAAGCATCACCGTCACCGCCGGAATGTCGGAGGGCTCGGCATAAAGCGCATAGACCGCGCCGTTGCAGGTGATGAAGAACTCGGACGGGACCGTGACATAGGAGCGCGTGACCGCGCCGAGGTCATCGACTTCCTTGACGAGGAACTTGATCCAGGCGTCCGAGCCGGCGCGCTCGACCGCGATCGCTTTCTCCGCGGAGAACTTGACGTCCTCGATCTCGCCGCCCGTGCAGATGACATGGTTGATATCGCGGTTGGACAGGCGGATCGTGCTGATCTGGTCGGGCAGCGCGACGATGGTCTGCGCCATGGAGGGCAGGGGCAGGCCGATGAGGGCGAGCGCCAGCAGCCGCTTAGCGGGGGTCGGCATCGAAATTTTCCTCTGTCAGGGCGGTCAGCCAGAAGCGGCCATTGTCGATCGCGTAACTGATCCGCAGATTGCCCCGGAACTTGCGGACCACACCGCCGATCACCCGGACCTTCTCGACCGGCACGACGATCGCGCGGTCGGTCCAGGTGACGGGCTGGTCGGGACGGATATAGGTCGAGATCGAGAGGGTCGGATTGTCGGCCAGCTCGTCGAGCAGCCGATTGAGGCTGTCGCGCAAGGCGTTGTAGGCCGAGGGGTGCGCGATGCTCAGCAATTCCTGGAACTGCCGGTCCGCGGAATAGGCCGAATAGGTGCCGGACAGCGAGACCACGTTGAACGTGATCGTGCGCAGATAGGCTTCGGAAGGCTTGGCTCCGGTGACGTAGAGATCGCCGCTCGCGCCAAAGGGCACTACCACGGTGCGCTGGTTCTGGTTCGACGTGTACATCACCGTGCCGAGCACGAGGGTGACGCCGAACATGCCGGCGATGGCGAGCTTCAGGAGCCGGTTTTCCTCGAAGAGGTTGCTCGACCCCTGGAGGTAGCGGTGGATGCCGAAGCTGGCGGGCTTGCCGAGCAGCGGATCGCCGGACGGGCGGGGAGATCGACGGAACACGGGCGCGCTCACTCGAAGAACCGGGTCTGGGTCGGACCCGGATAGTTGCGGAAGGAAACGAGGCCCCAGCGCCAGGCCAGATGGGGAATGAAGCCCCTCGGCTTGGTCCTGAGCCACGGCACGAAAAGAAGAAGGCCCGCAACGAGCACCCAACCGAGCATCCCGCCGATTATGGTGGCGACGAAGATCGTCGTGATCACCAGCACGAACTCGTCCGATGCAAACCACAGGATCTGAACCGGCTTATGCAGATATTGGGGTAGCCGCTCGTCCACGAGCCTTCTCCTCTTGCTTCACGACCGTCCAACGAAGCCGGTTGACTTGATTGGATCGGTTGCACCGGACGCCTGCGCGTCCCGGTCCGGGGTCGCCCCGGCGCGGCCTCGCTGTTCGCCGCGCCGGGGCGTCGGCGTCAGATGACCATGCCGAACGTCTGCAAAATGGTGTCCGACTTGATCAGGCAGACCGCCGCCACGATGGTCGGGATGCCGACCATGACGTTGCTGAACAGGCGGCTGACGCCGAACAGGAAGGCCGCGACGCCGCCGACGAAGCCCAGCGGCCCCTTCACGCCCTTGTTCACCACGATATCGTAGATGTCGTAGCCGAGGTCGCCGGTAGCCGGCGCCGTAAAGGCGTGGGCACCGGTACTGGCTAGCGCGAGCACGGCCAAAGGGAGGCCGACATTGGCGACCGGGGCGATCCGGCTGCCGATCTTCTTGATCATAGACTTGCTCCGTTGCATGTGGGCCGTCCGCGTGACTGCCTGCCGGCATCGATGGAAATCGCTGTCGGCCGGCGGCATGGCTGGACGGCCCGCTGGGGCCATGGCCGCCGGCATTCCGGTCCGTGGGCGTGTCCTGGCCCGCTCCTCGCAGGCTCGTCCGCACGCCCGCGGCCGCCATGAATAGGGTTTGGTCAGCGCGGGGCATTCGCCGCGCCCTTGGCCGGAGCCTTGCTCTCGGCGAGGAAGGTCTCAAGCTCGGCCTGCTGGAAGCCGGAGATGAGCTTGCCGTCGGCAATGATCGTGGGGGTTCCGCCGATGCCGATCCTGCTCACGACCTCGGCGTCGGCTTTGACTTTCGCCGCGCCCGGCGCGCATTTTTGCAGATCCTTGGGCGCGGCACCGGCATAGACCGCCTTGAACGCGGCCTCCTTGTCCGGCGAGCAGAGGATGTGTTCGGCCTTGGCCGCCGCTTCGGGATGGATGCCGGACACGAAGAACACGAGCCGCCGCACCGGCTTGCCTTCGGCCGCCTTTGCCGCCCAGAAGCGATCGAGCGCCCGGCAATAGGGACAGTCGGGATCGGTGAACTCGATGACGGTCGGCGCATCGGCAGGGCCGATGGCGAGGGCCTTGGCCGGATCGATCGCTCCCAGCTTGCGCCGCGCCGATGCTTCCTGCGCCTGTGCGGTGAGATTGATGCCGTTGCGGTCGTAGATCGCCGCGAACAGCAGATGCTCGCTGTCGGGTGCATAGTAGATGATCCGACCGCCAGCGCTTGCCTGGTAGATCGGCCCCTTGATCGGCGACGGGCCGAAATCCTCGAACTTGAGGTTCGTGAAGGTCTGCTGGAGCTGCGCTTGCGCTTCCTGGCCAGCCTTGTCGAGCGAGGGATCGGCAACGGCCTGTGCCGATGCGGCGCCCTGGGCCGCAAACGGGAGCGAGATGGCGAGAGCAAGCGCTCCCAATCTGGCGATACGCATGGTCGTTCTCCTCATTTTGTCTGGTCTGCTGCGAGAATCCGCGCATCGAGGTGCATGTTCGCGCCGATCGGGATGAGCTGGGGCGGAGGCGGGGCCTCGCCGTCCATGGAGGCCGGAGCGACGACACGGATGACGAAGCCTTCCGCCTGCGCGGCAATGGTCTGCCGTTGCCCGGTGCCGGGCAACGGCGTTACGCCTGCTTTCCTGGCGCTGGCGGTGGCGCTCGCGGCGGTGATCAATGCCGCGGCGCTCCAGGCAACCGTCATCGCTTTGGCAATCGGCTTCATGCACGACTCCAATCGGCGCTTTGCGCCATCGTTGAGAATTACTAATGGTCCGAAAGTATCGAGTGCGATTCGCACCGCCGTTCCGGTGTGAGGACTTGTTGATTTGGAACGCGGTGGATTGCAACGGCACTCGGCACGGACGTGCCTGGTATCGCTGAGATAGTCCTAAATGTCGAAAATTAGCTTCATTCTGGATGAAACCGATATCATGCGGACGTTTCTCTGCCGATACGGCATTCTATGAAGCGGTTAATCAGCCAAGGCTAATTATGGGCATATTTTCGCCGCTTCTTTGAGAAAAGGTCGAATATATCGTTAACGAACCTCAATTAGGTGATGAAGTTCCTCTAAAAATATCGGCATCTAATATTGTCCGTAATTGCGCTCCACCATTACGTATCCGCGCAGCTTCTCATCGTCGGGAAACCGTTGCCGGAGGACGCAAATATGGAACGAAACCAGAAATTTGCCGATGTCGACACGTCGGCACTCAAGGATATCAAGAAGATCGCCGGTCAACTGATCAGGCAGGAACGCAAGCGGCGCCACATCACGCAGATCGAGCTTGCCGGCAAGATGGGCGTCAGTCTCCGATGGTTGCGGGAGATCGAGGTAGGCGCGCCGGTAACCCGTATCGAGGATCATCTGAACGCCGCGCTCCGGCTCGGCCTCTCCACCGGGCACATCGCGCTACCCATTCTCTATATGGGGCAGCGCATGCGGTTTCCGCAGCAGCTCATCCACGGGGACCTTCAGGCCATCGAGCGGATGTGCCTGGAAGCCATATCCGAGATGGCGATCAATTCTCTGAAGCGAGACTTGTCTCCCGAATGAGGACGACGCTATCAGGAGTCGTCGATCGCGGCGCAGCGCTTGTCGTGGAAGACGAGCACCGCGTTCGCGCAATGGCCGCGGAAGTTTTCAAAGCCGCTGGCTATCGGGCTATTGAAGCCTGCAATGCGGCGGAGGCCATGACGATTTTGGAAAGTTGCGGTGACATAGAGACGGTGTTCACCGATATTGAAATGCCGGGGCAAATAACCGGCGTTAGCTTGGCCCGCGCGATTTGCCAGCGCTGGCCGCATATTCGCGTTCTCGTCACCTCCGGCACGGCCATTTCCCGGTGGACAGCGCTCTGCCGATCGGCGCCGGTTTCATCGGCAAGCCCTATCAACACGCGCAGATGCTCGCCTCGCTGATTATGCCTTTGACGTCCCCAAGCTCGATCGGCACATGTTGGACCTCATCCAGGATCAGTCAAGCAACGCAGAGTGAGCCGTGACGCCCAATACACTCAGTCTTGGCTAAACTACAGAAGTGCGTCTATACCCTTGCGACGGATGACGTTCAGGATGGCGAGTGTCGATCCCGTAGCCTTTTTAGTGCCCCGTTCAAGCTGCGAGATATAGCCCGTCGTCAGGTTGGTGTATTTAGCGAGAGCAGCCTGGCTCAGATGCGCCTGCTCCCGAACGCGGCGGATTTCTTCCGGCGTAATCGGTTCGGCGGCTAGTGGCGCCTCCGGTCCCAGGTGGCGCACCGTGATCTTCTCATAAGTATCATCGCTCAACATCCCTACCCGGTGCAGACCCTCGGCCGTTTCCAGCAGGGCTTCGGTCAGATTGCTACGCTTCTTCGCCATTTTCTATCTCCTGCAATTCGCCTTCCGCTTTCGCCCGCTCCAGCGCGAAATCGTCACGGATCAACATATCGGCCGCCACAGCGCGCAGGGCCTCCAATTCATTGTTCTCGATGTTCTCGCGCTCGTTTTTGGCGAAGGCGTAGAGAAAGAACGCTCGATCTTCCGTTCGATAGGCGACAATCATGCGAAAACCACCGGACCGGCCCTGTCCGGGACGGGCAACACGCTGCTTGATGAGGCCACCGCCCAGGTCGGCGTCGATGAGCCCACGCTCGGCCCTCGCGATAGCTTCTCTCAAACCTGCATCATCAATCCGCTCACGCCGCACGAATCGCGCTACCCATTTGGTTTTGAAAATCCGCACGCGCAGTCCCATGTATGTGATATAGGACTATAGCACACAGGGCTATAGTTTCAAGGTGTCACCCCGGACGCGCTTGTGACACGCACATACGATCGAGGCAGGGCGAGATCCCCAACATGCGAGAAATCGGACGCGGCTACGACCCCTTCGGAAGCAGGATCAACCGCGCCAAAAGCACGGAAGTGGAGATTGAAGCACGACCTGATTTCCGCTCACTGACTCGTTCGCTGGTTGGGAGACCAATCGCAGCAACCGCTTTCGGGCAACTCCCTGCCGAAATGTGCGCTCATCGAGCCTATGGCGGGTCCGCCGAAAATGTTATCCTCACATTGCTTCAAGACCGTCCCGCGCCGCCCTTGGGGTAGCGTTCCATGCATCTGCGGATTCGAGGTAAACCAGAGCAACGGCGGTCAACACTGCTTGCGGCCCGTCTGGTGGCCACAGCCGATCTCATTGTGGTCCATATGTCCCGAACGGGCTGGAAGGAAAGGGGGAGGGGAGAAGGCAGCAGCAACGGGTGGATGGCAGCCGGCGATCCCAATGGCGGCCGCGATGCATAGTTTCCTCGCATTCTCCGATCTGAAAGCGAAAGGGATTCCCTTCACCCGGCAACATGTGGCGCGCCTCATCAAGCAAGGGCGCTTTCCCGCTCCGATCAAATTGGGCATCGGCACGAACCGCTGGATAGAATCCGAAATTGACGACTGGCTCGATCAGCGAAAAGCCGTACGAGATGGCACTCTGGCGTCGCGGCAAGAGTGCCCGTAGCCGAGTGAAGCCCTTGATGGTCGGGCTTGCGGGATGCAGTCTGGGGTGTCCGAACGCGGCACCATCCTCAGTGAGCTCAGTGATCAGCTACCTATTGGCAGCGGAGGTCCCCTCCTAGGGATGGATTATTGAGCATCTCGATTCGGCTTCGCTTGACCGAATCCCGTCAATGAGACCGGTGAAGAAGGCATCACCTCCGGGAACATTCCTGAACCGCCGAGATCACCACATCACCTGGATTCTGTTGCCCAGTTTGTTGCCCACTTCGGAAATGGGGCCAGATCGGCCATTTCAGTGACCAACCAAGTCGTTGATTTTATTGGATAATTTGGTGGACGCACTAGGGCTCGAACCTAGGACCCGCTGATTAAGAGTCAGCTGCTCTACCAACTGAGCTATGCGTCCATTCCCGTTCGGGAGCAGCCCCAATAGCGATTTTCCGCGCGCTGCCAAGCCCCAAAATCGCCCTGCGAACGCATTCTCATGCAAGGCCGCGCGGCGCAGTCTTGCTCCAGCGTTCGACCGCCATGATCGTGCCGATGCAGATCATGTTGGTCATCATCGACGATCCCCCGTGGCTCATCCACGGCAGCGGGATGCCCACCACCGGGGCCAGGCCCATGACCATCATCAGGTTGATGCACATGTAGAAAAAGATCGTCATCGTCATCCCGCTGGCGAGCAGGCGCGAAAAGCGGTCGGGCGCGGCCATGGAGACTTTCAGCCCCCAGCGGAAGATCAGCGCGAAGATGCCCAGCACGAACAGCCCGCCCAGCATTCCCCATTCCTCGGCCATGGTGGCGAAGACGAAATCGGTGTGCGATTCGGGCAGGTAGTTGAGGTGGCTTTGCGACCCGTCGCCAAAGCCCTTGCCGAAAATGCCGCCCGATCCGATCGCAATCTTCGATTGCGTGATGTGGTAGCCGGTGCCCAGCGGATCGCTTTCGGGATCGAGGAACACCAGCACGCGGTTTCGCTGGTAATCGTGCAGCAGGGTGAAGAAGGCAAGCGGCGCGGCGACCAGCCCGGCCGCGCCCGCGCCAAGGAACCAGCGCAGCGGCAGCCCGGCCATGAACATGACCACCACCGCGCCGAAGGTGATCGCAAGCCCGGTGCCGAGATCGGGCTGCAGCATCACCAGCCCCGCCGGAATCGCCAGCAACCCGGCGGCAGGCACCACCGCGCGCCAGCCTTGCGTTTCGCCCACCGGCAGCACGCTGTAGAACCACGCCAGCACCAGCACGATGCCCGGCTTCATCAGTTCCGACGGCTGGAGCGTCATGAAACCGAGATTGAGCCATCGCTGGCTGCCGCCGCCCATGCCGCCGATCAGTTCCACCAGCACCAGCAGCAGGCACAGGCCGATATAGACCGGGATCGCCATGCGCCGGAAGAACGCCTGCGGCACCCGCGCGATGACAATGGCCATGATCAGGAAGACCACGAAGCGCATCAGGTGCGTGCCCGCCCATATGCCAAAGCGCCCGCCGGCCGCGGAATGCAGCACTGCCGCGCCAAAGCAGACCAGCGCCGTCAGCGGCAGCAGCATGCCCCATGGCTGGCGCGCGATGATCGCCGGAATATAGGCGCGGCGCATCATGGCTGGATCGCCGGATTTGCGGCGGGGGCGGCGGCGCCGGAACTGGCGGGGGCAGGAGCCGGGGCGCTCTGTCCGGCGCGGGCCGGGGCGCTCTGTCCGGCGCGAGCCGGGGCCGGGGTGGGCGGCGGGCCTGCGGGTTCGGGTTCGGCGCCGGGCGCGGCGGCAGCGGTCTGCGCCGTGGCCGGGCCGGAATCCGGCTTGCGCCCGGCTTCGGCCTGTTCGGTCAGTTCATCGTCGTCCGGCACGGGTTTGGGTGCGCTGGCGCCGTACTTTTCGGCGTAGCTGGCATAGCGCGCGGCCATGCGCTGCTGGACATTGCCGCCCCACTGCTTTTCGAAGCCTTCGAGAACCTCCATCGCCTTGGCCTGATCGTAGATGTAGGTCATCACGTCGCGCGCGATCGGATAGGCCGCCCCCGAACCGCCGCCGTGTTCGATCACCACCGCGCAGGCGTACTTCGGCTTGTCGAACGGGGCAAAGGCGATGAAGTGGCCGTGATCGCGGTACTTCCACGGCCCGTTCTTGCCATTGGCGATGTTGAGGCTGACGACTTGCGCGGTGCCGGTCTTGCCCGCCATCAGCACATCGACCGGCAACCGCGCGCGCCCGGCCGTGCCGCGCCCGTTGACGACTTCGCTCATCGCCGCGTGGATATAGTCGAGATGGTCCTGCCGGAACCCCATCGAGCGCGGCGAGGGCGCCTTCGGGTCAAGGATCAGCCGCGGCATCAGTTCGCGCCCCGATGCGATGCGCGAGGCCATGACCGCCTGTTGCAGCGGATTGACCAGCATGTACCCCTGGCCGATCGTGGCGTTGACGGTATCGTAAACCGCCCATTCCCTGTTGTACTTGCGCAGCTTCCATGCGGGATCGGGCACCGTGCCATAGGATTGCCCGGCATAGGGCATCGGGAACTCCTGCCCCAGACCCAGCCGCCGCGCCATGGCCGCGATCTTGTCCATCCCGATCATCTGCGCGAAGTGATAGAAATAGACGTCGCACGACTGGTAGATGCCCTTCGCCATGTCCACCGTGCCGTGGCCGCGCCGGTTCCAGCAGTGGAACACGCGGTTGCCCACGCGCAGGCCGCCGCCGCAGCTCACGCTGGCCGAAGGGTCCAGCCCCGCTTCGAGGAACGAGAGCGCGACCATCGGCTTGACCGTCGATCCCGGCGGATACAGCCCGCGCAGCACCTTGTTGCGCAAGGGCACGTGATCGTCGTCGGACAGCATCTTCCATTCGATGCGGCCGATGCCGTCGGAAAAGCTGTTGGGATCGAAGCTGGGCATCGACGCCATGGCGAGGATATCGCCATTTTCGCAGTCCATCACCACGACCGAGCCGGATTCCAGCCCGATGCGGCGCGCGGCATAGTCCTGCAAGCCGGCGTTGATGGTGAGCTGGACCGGCTTGCCGGGAATATCCTCGCGCGTGCCCAGATCGCGCACGATCCGGCCCGAAGCGGTGGCTTCCACCCGCCGCGCGCCCGGCACCCCGCGCAGCCGCGCCTCGAAGTGCTTTTCCAGCCCGTCCTTGCCGATCTTGAACCCCGGCGTGACCAGCAGCGCGTTGCGTTCCTTTTCGTAGTCTTCCGCCGATGCCGCGCCGACATAGCCGATCATGTGGCCCACCGCCGCGCCATAGGGGTAATAGCGCGAATAGCCGCGCTGCGGGATCACGCCGGGCAGTTCGGGCAGGCGCACGCTGACCGCGGCAAACTTTTCCCAGTCGAGGCTGGAGGCGACCTCCACGGGCTGGAAGCCGCGCGACTTGTCCAGCTTGTCCGAAATGTCGCGCACGCGGTCGGGCGGCAGGTCGAGCAGTTCGGCCAGCATCGCCACTGTGCGTTCGGGGTCGCTGATGCGGTCAGGGATCAGGTCCACCCGGAAATCGGCGCGGTTGGAGGCCAGCGCCTTGCCGAAACGGTCGAGAATCCAGCCGCGCCGGGGCGGGATCAGGGTAAGGTTGACGCGGTTGCTTTCCGACGCCGCCTGATATTTTTCGTTCTGCGCCACCGCGAGATAGCCCAGACGCGCCGCCAGCAGCAGCCCGACGCCGCCCTGCATCGCGCCCAGCACGAAGGTGCGCCGTTCGAAGCGGTTGGACAGGATCGCGGAGGTGATGGGCAGGCCGCCGGGCATGGTCACAACCGCTTCAACGGCAGCAGGCGGAGGCGGTCGAACAGTGCGACCACGCCGATCAGCACCGGATAGACCGCAACCGACACCAGCAATTGCGGCACGATCACCAGCGGCAGCGCGGCGCCCGCATCCAGCCCGGCGATCATCGCGCTGATCAGCAGGTATCCGGCAATCAGGTTGCCCGCCACCAGCCAGTCCTGCGCGAAACTGCGCCACAGGAATCGTTCGTCTATGGCTTCCATCGCCAGCATGGCGACAGACCATAGCACGATTCCCGATCCGAACGGCTGGCCGGAGTAGAGATCGTCAAACAGGCCCAGCGGCAGCCCGGCCCAGACCGGCAGCATCCCCGGACGCAGCATGCGCCACGCCAGCAGCATCATGAACGCCAGCGGCGGCAGGATCGGGGCCGAAGCGACCATGGCGGCGGTGCCGGTTATCGATGCCAGCATGATCGTGGCCCACGGCACGCCCGTGGCCAGCAGCGGCAGCGGCGCGCGGTTGATCCGGCGCCGGGCAATTTCTTCGGGGCTGGCGTCGAGATCCGGCCAGTTCATCCGCCGTTTCCGCCCGTGTTGCGGCGCTTGGCGGGCGGCGGCGGTGCCGCGCCGGGGTCCTGCAAGCCGTCGCGTTCGATCTGTTCGATTTCGCTGCGCGCCTGCGGGCGATAGGCCGGTTCGACGATCACCACGTCGTTGTCGGCCGGATCGGATGCGATCCGTCCTTCGCTGCCATCGCGGTGGGGGGCAACGGCAACCGCCACCGGGATGCCCGGCGGATAGAGCCCGCCCGACCCGGAGGTGACGAAGACATCGCCCTTCTTCACCGGATTGACGCCCATGTTGATCAGCCGGATGTCGACCTTGCCGTTCGCCCCACCCTGGACAAAGGCGGGCAGGCCATCGCTGGCACGCCGTACCGGCACGAGGTTTTCGGGATCGGTCACGAGCAGGACGCGGGCGGTGTCCGGCCCGGCTTCGATCACGCGGCCGATCAGCCCGGCTGCGCCGCGCACCGGCTGGCCCAGCTTCACGCCCTGCCGCCAGCCTGCGTCAATGATCGCATAGCGCCGCGTGCTTGCTGCGGTGGAGCCGATGAGGTGCGCTGTGGCGACCGGCGGGCGCTGCGGATCGACGAGGCGCAGCAACGCCTTGAGCCGGAGGTTTTCGTTGCGCAGCGATTCCATCGCCACGGCATTGGCCCGCGCGGCTTCCACTTCGCGGCGCAGCGCGGCGTTCTGCTGTCCGGCGCGGAAATAGGCGCCGATGGCGGCGACCACGCCGCGGCTGGCAGTGCGCCCTTCGGCGCTGGCCTGACCCACGGGGCGCGCGGCTTCGCCAGCGGCGTTGCGGGCAAAGGAAAACGCCTGCGGATTGACGAGCGAGACGACAAGCACGATCGCCCCGGCCACGATGCCCACAAGAGCGATCACGTAGCCGGTGAAAATCCCGTATTGCGCCCTGCGCGAAAAGCCTGGGCGCCGGTCCTGCGGCCGCGCCATCCGTTCACCCTTTCAAGCCGGCGCATCCGCGCGCCGATATGCAACCCGCACGTTTCATGCCTGCAAATCCGGCAGGGGCCAAGCGCCTGCCGGTCTGCCGTGCACCGTCATGCGGTCATCAACACGCCGCGATAGATCGGATCTTCCATCGCGCGCCCGGTGCCCAGCGCAACGCACGACAGCGGATCTTCGGCCACGCTGACCGGCAGGCCGGTTTCTTCGCGCAGATGTTCGTCCAGCCCGCGGATCAGCGCGCCGCCGCCGGTCAGCACGATGCCCTGGTCGACGATGTCGGCGGCCAGTTCGGGGGCGGTGTTTTCCAGCGCGATGCGCACGCCTTCGACAATCGCGCCGATCGGTTCGGACAGGGCTTCGGCCACGTTGGCCTGGGTGATGGTGATTTCCTTGGGCACCCCGTTCACCAGATCGCGGCCCTTGATGTGGATCGTTTCGCCCACGCCATCGGCCGGAACGGTGGCAATGCCGAAGTCCTTCTTGATGCGTTCCGCCGTCGATTCCCCGATCAGCAGGTTGTGGTGGCGGCGGACATAGGAAACGATCGCTTCGTCCATCTTGTCCCCGCCGACGCGGACCGAGGTGGTATAGGCAAGGCCGCGCAGCGAAAGCACCGCGACTTCGGTCGTGCCCCCGCCGATATCGACGACCATCGAACCGACCGGTTCGGTCACCGGCATGTCGGCGCCGATTGCGGCGGCCATCGGTTCAAGGATCAGGAACACCTGGCTGGCGCCGGCATTGCTGGCGGCATCGCGGATCGCGCGGCGTTCCACGCTGGTCGAACCCGAAGGCACGCAGATGACGATTTCGGGGTAGCGCAGCAGGCTCTTCGATCCGTTCACCTTCTGGATGAAGTGCTTGATCATCGCTTCGGCCACTTCGATGTCGGCGATCACGCCATCGCGCAAGGGGCGGATTGCTTCGATGGTGTCGGGCGTCTTGCCCATCATCATCTTGGCGTCATCGCCCACGGCCTTGACCCGCTTGATCCCGTTGATCGTTTCAATCGCCACCACGGACGGTTCGTTGAGCACGATGCCGCGATCCTGCACATAGACCAGCGTGTTGGCGGTGCCGAGGTCGATCGCAATGTTCTGCGAACCGAATTTGAAGAATCGGGAAAAGATCGAAGCCATCAGGAAATCCGTACAATTCTGCGGTTTGGCGCGCGGGCACACGCCAAACCCAGCGAAAGTGAGCGCCCAGGAAGGCGGCTCATTAGCAGGGGCCTTGCGCAAAACCCATAGGTTTGTGCGGGTTTGGCTGGATAACTTCACCGCTTGTCTCGAATTGGACCGGCTTCGGCGCTAACACTGTAGCGGCCATGCGAGTCATCCGCCGTCTTCCCGAAACCCTGATCAATCGCATCGCCGCGGGAGAGGTCGTCGAACGCCCGGCCAGCGCGCTCAAGGAACTGGTCGAAAACGCGATCGACGCCGGGTCGGGGCATATCCATGTGCGCCTGTCCGAGGGCGGTCTTGCGCTGATCGAAGTGGCTGACGACGGCTGCGGCATGACCCCTGCGGAAATGGCGCTGGCGCTGGAACGCCATGCCACATCGAAGCTGCCGGAAAGCCTTGTCGGCGATAGCGGCGCGATCGAGGCGGTCGAAACGCTGGGCTTCCGGGGAGAGGCGCTGCCCTCCATCGCCTCGGTGGCGCGCGTCTCCATCGAATCGCGGCCGCAGGGCAGCGGCGATGGCTGGATGCGGGTGGTCGACAATGGCGTGCTCGTATCCGAAGGCCCTGCCGCGCTGCCGCCGGGAACGCGGGTGCGGGTGGAGCGGATGTTCGAGCGGATACCGGCGCGGCGCAAGTTCCTGCGCAGCGCGCGTTCGGAATGGGCCGCCGCGCTTGACGTGGTGCGTCGCCTTGCCATGGCCCGGCCCGATATCGGCTTTACGCTGGAACACGACGGGCGGCGCGCGCTGCATGTGCAGGCGGGCGATACGCTGGAGGCGCGGGTCGCCTTGCTGGTTGCGCGCGATCTGGCTGGCAACGCGGTTACCGTCGATCTGGAACGCGGCGACTTTCACCTCACCGGGATCGCCGGGCTGCCAACCTTCAACCGCGGCGTGGCCGATCACCAGTACCTGTTTGTCAACGGCCGCCCGGTCAAGGACCGGCTGCTGATCGGCGCGGTGCGCGGCGCCTATTCCGATATGCTGGCGCGGGACCGCCACGCCGTGCTGGCGCTGTTCCTGCAAGTGCCGGGCAGCGAAGTGGACGTGAATGTGCACCCCGCCAAGACCGAGGTGCGGTTCCGCGATCCCGCGCTGGTGCGCGGCATGGTCGTCTCCGGCCTGCGCCACGCGCTGTCCAGCGGGGACCGGCGCGCCGCACAGGCACCGGCGGCAAGCGCGATGGCTGCCTGGCAGGCAGAGCCTGTCGCTCCGTCAGCAGCGGCAGCGCCAGGGCCGTGGCAGGGCAGCATGTTCGGTCAGGGAGCGCGGCCGGACGCCGCGCTGGCCGAAGCTGGGCAGCTCTGGCGCGGGTACGAACAGGCGGTCATGGCCCCGCCTGCGGCGCGGGCGGAACCGGCGCTCGAACCGGTCTGCGATGCCGCGCAGCACCCGCTGGGCGTGGCGCGCGGGCAAGTGGCCAATACCTATATCGTCGCCGAAGCGCACGACGGGCTGGTGATCGTGGACCAGCACGCCGCGCACGAACGGCTGGTGCTCGAACGCCTGCGCGCGGCAGGCGCGGGGCAGGGCAGCGCCCCGGCGCAGGCGCTGCTGATTCCCGAAGTGGTTGAGCTGGACGAAGTGGCGTGCGACCGACTTGAGCAGGCGGCGGAAAAGCTGGGCCAGTTCGGCCTGACGCTCGAACGCTTCGGTCCCGGCGCGGTGCTGGTGCGGGCAGTCCCGGCGGCGCTGGCCAAAGGCGATCCGGCGCAACTGGTGGCCGACGTGGCCGATGACCTTGCCCGCCATGGCGATGCGCTGCTGCTGGGCGAAAAGCTCGACCTGATCCTGGCGACGATGGCCTGCCACGGTTCGGTCCGCGCCGGGCGCGTGCTGTCGGTGGCGGAAATGAATGCGCTGCTGCGCGAGATGGAGGCCACCCCGCGATCGGGCCAGTGCAACCACGGGCGGCCGACCTGGGTCAAGCTGGCGCATGGCGACATAGAAAAGCTGTTCGGGAGGAAGTGATGCGATTTTCCGGCCTTATCGTGCTGATATGCAGTGTTCTTTCGCTGTTGCCGGGCTGTTCGGAGCGCGAGCCGACCGATGCCGAGGCGATTGCCGCAGTCAAGGCCGCGCAGGATGGCAAGCCGCCGCTTGAACCCGTAGACCCGCAGCCGATCCTCTACCCGGACATCACCGCCAGCAAGCTGCACGGCACCGGCTGCGCATTCGTTGCCGATGGCGGCGGGATCGGCGCGGTGCTGCTGGCGCAGGATACGCGCGGGGTCATCAAGCTGGACGGGGAGGTGCTGCTGCTGGCCCCGGACGCGGGCAGCGCACGGCTGCCGATGGGAAGCTGGGCGCGCTATACCGGCAAGGCTTATGCCGTCACGCTCGGCGCGGAAGGGCCGGTCACGGCGCTTGGCACCGGGGCGCAGTTCAAGGGCGCGATGACCATCACCGACGCGTTCGAACGCCCCGTCTACGAAGCGCGCGGCGACGTGCAGTGCCGGACGATCTGAACCGCCCGCATCGGCCGGTCGGCGCACGTATTGGGCGCTTCAGGTACGTTTAGGTGTCGTTCAGGTCGCCGGTCCCGCGCGCGGCGAAAACGGGTCAGACGTTGAACTTGAAGTGCAGGACATCGCCGTCCTTTATCACGTATTCCTTGCCTTCCTGGCGCAGCTTTCCGGCATCGCGGGCGCCCGCTTCCCCGTTCAGCGCAACATAATCCTCATAGGCGATGGTTTCGGCGCGGATGAAGCCGCGCTGCATGTCGGAATGGATTTCGCCCGCCGCTTCGGGGGCCTTGGCGCCCTGATGCACGGTCCACGCGCGCGCTTCCTTGGGGCCGACGGTGAAGAACGTGATGAGGTGCAGCAGATCGTACCCGGCACGGATGACGCGCGCCAGGCCGCTTTCATGCAGGCCCATTTCTTCAAGAAAGACAATGCGTTCGTCCGGGTCCATGGCCACCAGATCGGATTCGATGGCGGCCGACACGATCACCGCGTTGGCGCCTTCCGCCCGCGCCTTTTCAAACACCCGCGCCGAATGGGCGTTGCCCCCGGCGGCGCTGCCTTCTTCCACGTTGCAGACATAGAGCACCGGCTTGGCGGTCAGCAGTTGCGCCTGCTGGAACACGCGCAGTTCCTCGTCATCCTTCGGCTCGGTCAGCCGGGCGGGCTTGCCCGCGCGCAGCAGTTCGAGCGCCTGGCCGAGCACCGATGCGATGATCTTCGATTCCTTGTCACCCGCCTTGGCCTTCTTTTCGGCGGCGGGAACGCGCTTTTCCAGGCTTTCGAGGTCGGACAGCATCAGTTCGGTCTCGACCGTTTCGGCGTCCGAGATCGGATCGACGCGGTTTTCGACGTGCTGGATATCGTCGTCTTCAAAGCAGCGCAGGACGTGGACGATGGCATCGACTTCGCGGATATTGCCAAGGAACTGGTTGCCCAGCCCTTCGCCCTTCGACGCGCCGCGCACCAGACCGGCAATGTCGACAAAGCCAAGCTGGGTGGGGATGATCTTCTGGCTGCCCGCGATCTTCGCCAGCATATCGAGCCGGGGATCGGGCACGCCGACATTGCCGACGTTGGGTTCGATCGTGCAGAACGGATAGTTGGCTGCCTGCGCCGCCTGCGTTTCGGTCAACGCATTGAACAGCGTCGATTTACCGACATTGGGAAGGCCGACGATCCCGCAACGAAAACCCATTTCACACTCCTTGGCTGCGCGCGCCCATAGCGGCGGAACGCGCGGCCCGCAAACCTTCACGGAAATTTCAGCAGATAATGCGAATGAATGGCCATGAAGAGACATCTGCTGATTCTTCCGCTGCTGCTGGCTGCGGGCGCCTGTGGCGAGGATGCTGCGGTAAAGGTGGCGCGCGCCAGGCAGGAAATCGCGGCAATGGAACTGGGTGCGGCGCGGGTCGATCTGGCGGCGGCGCTGGCCAAATCCGGCGAAGACGCGGACCTGCTGCGCCTGCTCGCCGGGGTGCAGTTGCGCATGGGCGATGGCCTTGGCGCATCGGCCACGCTGGCGCGGCTGGAGCGGGCCGGGGTGAGCGGCGCAGAGCTTGTGCGGATGAAGGCCGAAGCGGCGCTGCTGCGCGGCCATGCGGACGAAGCCCTGGCGATGCTGGGCAAGGACCAGTCGCCGACCGCATGGCGTGTGCGCGCCATGGCCTATGGCGCGGCGAAAAAGCCGCAGGCCGCGCTTGATGCGCTGCGGCAGGGGGCAAAGGCCGGAGACGATCCGCTGCTGCTGCGCGATTACACCGCGTTCCTGCTGGAAGCGGGCGATCTTGCCGGGGCGGCGCAGCAAATCGACCGGCTGGCGCGCGTGCAGCCGGACGAGTTCGATACGCTGATGCTCAAGGCCGATCTGGCGGTCCGGCGCGGGCGGCTGGCGCAGGCGCATGCCACGCTGGAACAGGCTGCGCAGCGGTATCCCCGCGTGCCCGAACCGTGGATTGCGCGCGCGATTGCTTATGACAATGCGGGCCAGCTTGACGATGCGATGGCCATGGCCCGGCGGGCAGAAGCGATTGCGCCGGACAATCCCGCCGTTGTCGATCTGAAGGTGCAGTTCGCGGCGATGAAGGGCGATTGGAAAGCGGTGCGCGAAGTGCTGGGCAAGCGCGAACGCACGCTCGATCCGATTTCCGCCAACGGTTTGACCTATGCCGAAGCGATGTTGCGGCTGGGGCACCCCGAACAGGCACGCGCGCTGTTCCAGCGGGCGCTGACCCGATCGCCCAACAACCCCTATTCACGCCTGATGCTGGCGCAGGCGCAGCTTGCCACCGGCGATGCCGCAGCGGCCTATGCCACGGTGAAACCGCTGTCCGACAGCCTGCTGGCTGGGCCGCGCGAACTGGAACTGGCGGAAAAGGCAGCGCGCGAACTGGGCGTACCCGATGCCGATGCGCTGCGCGCGCGGCTGAAATCGGCGCGGCAGGGCGCTGCGCAGGCGCTTTCCGCCAAAGGGCAGGCGGCGATGGTGGCAGAAGACTGGCAGGCGGCGAGCGACGCTTATGGCGAACTGGCGAGCCTTGGGGAGGACGCCGAAGTGTTCAAGCGGCTGGCCATGGCGCTGAGCCGGGCCGGGCGGACTGACGAGGCGATTGCCGCGGCGGATCGGGCGAGAGCTTTGCGCCCGGACGATCCCGACACCGCCTACATGGCGGGCTATGTACGCGCGGCGGGCGGGCGGGATCGCGCCACTGCCCTTTCGCTGTTGAAGAAGGCGAGCGAGGCCGATCCTGAAAACCCCCTGTTCAGGAACAGCCTCGCCCGGTTTTCAGCGCCCGAAGGCGCTTGAGGCAAGAGTTTTTGAGCGGATCAGGCGCGCGGCTTGATCCGGCGCGAACGGGCAAGGCCGATGCCCAGCAGGCCCAGCGCCATCATGCCCAGCATGCCCGGTTCGGGAACGGCGGTACCGCCCGAAGAAGTGGTCGTACCGCCAGAGGTCGTGGTGCCGCCCGAAGTGGTGGTGCCGCCCGACGTCGTCGTACCACCCGAAGTTGTCGTACCACCCGAAGTGGTGGTTCCGCCGGAAGTGGTCGTGCCACCCGAAGTCGTCGTGGTGCCGCCTGACGTGGTGGTGCCGCCAGTGCTGGTGCCACCGCACGACTTCGACCCGGACGAGTGACCGCAGTTGCAATAGTGGGTGTGCTTGGTCCACCAGGTCGCCTGGGCAGGCGTGGCAACGGCAAGGCCCGCAGTGGCCGTGGCAGCAATGGCAAGAGCGCGAATGTTCATATCAACCCCCGATAGGACAGTGTGGTTGACAGCCAACTACGCAAAACCAATGCCAAATGTTTACAATCAATGGTTTGGATGGTTAACGCTGTTTTAGAGGTGTGGAAGGTGTAAGCCGTGTCGACACCGTTGAGTTTCTGCAATGTTGCTGAATTGCAAGCATTTTGCATGCAGGCAGTTGTCGGTGTGCTCAAGCCTGCTGGCGCATCGCCACGTCCGACATGAAGCGCACCGCATCGCCCCGCGCCAGCCATTCCGCCTCTGCGGCGATCGCGCCGAGCATGTCCACCAGACCGTCCTGTTCGGCCTTGGCGAAATTGCCCAGCACATGGCCGGTCACGCGGTCCTTGTGGCCGGGATGGCCGATGCCGAGCCGCACCCGGCGGAAGTCCGCGCCAAGGTGCTGGTCGATGGAGCGCAGCCCGTTGTGCCCGGCCGTCCCGCCGCCCTGCTTCACCTTCACCTTGAACGGGGCGAGATCGAGTTCATCGTGGAACACGGTCAGCGCATCGAGGCCCAGCTTGTAGAAGCGCATGGTTTCGCCCACCGCGCGGCCGCTTTCGTTCATGAAGGTCGCTGGCTTGAGCAGCAGCACCTTTGCGCCGCCGATGCGGCCTTCCTGCAACCAGCCCTGGAACTTCTTCTGGACCGGGCCGAAGCCGTGGACATCGGCTATGGTATCGAGCGCCATGAACCCGACATTGTGCCGGTGCAGCGCATATTGCGGTCCAGGGTTTCCAAGGCCGACCCAGAGTTGCATGGAAAAGCTCCGTAGTTTGCAGATGCATCGCCGGACACCCGCGCTCACCCCGTCCCTGCCGGGAAGGGAGCGAGCCTTGCCGCGCCGCAAGGGGAAGGTAGGCGCAGCGGGGAGTCTGCGCCACGGTCCGCTTCCTACGACAGAACAACCCCAAAAAAGAACCCCTCCCGCACCGGGCGGAAGGGGTCTTTCGGCGCGGGCCGGTCCCTTTCGGGGCCAGCCTTTGCGATGGGCTTATTCTTCGCCGGCAGCCGCCGCTTCGCCTTCTTCGCTCTTGAGCGAGGACGGGGCGACGATGGTGGCGATGGTGAAGTCACGGTCGGTGATCGCGGTCTTCACCCCGCCCGGCAGGGTCACGGCGCTGATGTGGATCGAATCGCCCACTTCATAACCGGTCACGTCGACCACGATATCATCGGGGATCGCATCCGGGGCGCAGACCATTTCCAGTTCGTGGCGAACGACGTTCAGAATGCCGCCCTTCTTGAGGCCAGGCGACTTTTCTTCGTTGATGAACACGACCGGCACGTTGACGTGGACAACCGAGTCCTTCGAAATGCGCAGGAAATCTGCGTGCTGCGGACGGTCGGTCACCGGGTGGAAGGCGACATCCTTGGGCAGGGTGCGAACGGTCTTGCCGCCCACGGTAAGCTCGACGACGGAGTTGAAGAAGTGGCCGGTGCCCAGCGCCTTGGACAGCGCCTTTTCTTCCAGATGGATCGCAACCGGGTCTTCATTGCCACCATAGATGACGGCGGGAGTGCGGCCTTCACGACGCAGTGCACGGGAGGCTCCCTTGCCTGCCCGATCGCGCGTCTCGGCCGACAGCGTAAGCGTCTCGCTCATGTGTCAGTACCTTCCGAAAATGCATTGTTTCGACAATTCCTCTGCCACGCCTCCAGGGATGACCATGACAGGGAAGCGGCGGCCCATAGCCGGTTTGCCGGGAAATGCAAGTTTTTCGGGGCAGGTAGTCACGGCACCCGCTTGATCGTCCAGCCGCGCGCCAGCATCAGGCGTTGCAGGCTGTCGGACCCGGCAAGGTGCGCGGCGCCCACGGCCACGAACGGTTTCGCGCCCGCCTTCAGCATGCCATCAAGCTGGTCGGCCCAGGCGCGGTTGCGTTCGGACAGCAGCGCCTGGTGCAGTCCGCCATCGGCCAGAAAGCCGCGGTTCGCTTCGCGGGCGATGCCCAGATCGTCGCCGCGCAGCCACATCCTGACCATGTCGGCCTCTTCGTCGGTCTTGCTGGCGGCTTCCACGGCCACTTCCTGCAACAGCACCTGCTGTTCGCGCGGGGGGAGCGCGTCGAAGATGCCGAACTGGCTGTCGATGGTTTCGAACCCGGCAATGGGTTTGCCGCCCGCCAGCTTGCGCAGAGTCGGTTCGGCACCGCTTTGCGGGTCGGCGCCCGCCTGCTGCCCGGCGATGGCCGCCAGTTGCAGCGCCACCGCCCAGCTTTCCGTATCGGCAAAGTCGGCGTCGGACAGGCCGAGGTTGCGATAGACCGTGGCCAGTTCGTCGCGGTAGGCAGGCTTGATCCGCTGCGACGGCGGCGGAAGTCCTGCGGTTCCGGCAAGGCGGGCCAGCGCCTCGCCCGCGCGGGTCTGGTCGAGCGGTTCGGCGATTTCCAGCACCAGCCGGTCCGCCTTGCCCAGCGCCTCGGTGATGGCCGGGCGCAGCCATGGCGTGTCGGGCGGCAGGGCGTGGACCGTCCCGAACAGCCAGCCGCGCACCGTGCCGGCCTGATCGGTGATCTGCCACAGCGCAACCCGTGCCTCGACCTTGGGGGCTTCTTCCTTGGCGCCCATGCAGGTGGCCAGCATGCCCAGACTGAACGCGAGCAGGAGGCGGACGAGCATCTTCACTGGACGCGCACCGCGGCGATGCCCTGCGCCTTGAGCGCGGCCTGTACGCTGTCCGGCCCGGCAAGGTGCCCCGCGCCCACGGCCACGAACACCGCGCCGGGACGCGCCAGCCGCTGGCGCACCCATGCCGCCCAGGCGTGGTTGCGCTGGTACAGCAGCACGTCGACGACCTGCGGATCGTCCATCGCATCGTTGACGAGGTGGGCCAGTCCTTCGGGATCGCCCTGCGCCCATTCGCGCATCATCTGGTCGATTACCGCCACCGACCCGTCGAACTCGCGCACCGCATCGCGCAGCAGGACAAGCTGCTTGTCGCGCGGGAGGGTGTCGAACAGCGAGAGCTGGTAATCCAGCGTCTCCAGCGCGCCAAGCGTCTTGCCCTGCGCCAGCGCGGCCTTGCGCAGCACGCTTTCGGCGCCATCGTCCGGCCCGTATCCGGCCATGGCATAGGGCATCATTCCGATCGACATGCCCGCCAGCCATGGCTCGAAGCGATCAAAGGCGTCGGGGCGCAGTTTCAGCCGGGTCAGCAGGGCCTCGAAGGCGGCGCGGTCCTCCTCGGTCATCAGCGAGCGCAGCGTTTCCCCTTCAAGCAGGCCGACACGGCGCAGCGCGGCGGCTTGCTCGGCCGGATCGGGATCGGGGATTTCGGTCACCAGTTCGCCCGATTGCGCCAGCGCGGCGGCGATCGGGCCGTTCAGCCAGTCGAGGCCCCTTGGCAGCGCGTGGACCGTGCCGAACAGGTAGATCGTCGTATCTTCGTCCGCCACTTTCCACAGCGCGGGAACGGGCCTGGCGGGCAGGGCGGCAGGGCGCGCGGGCGCGGCCGTCTGCGCGCTGGCGGTGGGCGCGATGGCGGCGCCGAGCAGGGCAAGCGCGGCAAGGCAGGCGTGGCGCAGGTTCATAAGCGGCTTCATACGCCGCAGGGGATGAACGAAGCCTTCCCGCGAAGCAATCTGCGAAAGGTTGATTTGGCGCGTCGCATCGGCCAAAGCCGCGCCACCATGGCCGATACCGCACTCAAGCCGCTTTGCCTGCAGGACATGATCCTGCGCCTTCACGCGTTCTGGAGCGAACAGGGCTGCCTGATCCTCCAGCCCTATGACATGCGCATGGGCGCGGGGACGTTTCATCCCGCCACCACCCTGCGCGCGCTGGGGCCGCAGCCGTGGAACGCCGCATTTGTCCAGCCGTGCCGCCGCCCGACAGACGGGCGCTATGGCGAAAACCCCAACCGGTTGCAGCACTATTACCAGTATCAGGTGATCCTCAAGCCCAGCCCCGCCAATCTGCAGGAACTCTACCTGCAATCGCTGGGCGTCATCGGCATTGATCCGCTGGTCCACGATATCCGCTTTGTCGAGGATGACTGGGAATCGCCGACGCTTGGCGCCTGGGGCCTGGGATGGGAAGTGTGGTGCGACGGGATGGAGGTGACCCAGTTCACCTATTTCCAGCAGATGGGCGGTTTCGATTGCAAGCCCGTGGCGGGCGAACTGACGTATGGGCTGGAGCGTCTGGCGATGTACATCCAGGGCGTCGACAACGTGTATGACCTTGCCTTCAACAATCCCGATAGTGCCTTAGGGGGCGTCACTTACGGCGACGTGTTTCTCGAAAACGAGAAGCAGATGTCGAGGTGGAACTTCGAGGTGGCCGATACCGAAACCCTGTTCGAAGGCTTCCGCCGGGCAGAGGCGGAATGCGTGCGCAGCCTTGAGGCAGGCGTGCCGATTGCCGCCTATGAACAGGCGATCGAGGCCAGCCACCTGTTCAACCTGCTGCAGGCGCGCGGCGTGATCTCGGTGCAGGAACGCGCCAGCTACATGGGCCGCGTGCGCGATCTCGCGCGCGGGTCGTGCGAAGCGTACATGGCCAGTTTCGCAGACCAGTGGGCCGCGCAATACCCGGAGTGGAGCAAGTGACCGATTTCCTTCTCGAACTGCGCAGCGAGGAAATCCCGGCCCGCATGCAGGCCGCCGCGCGCGCCGATCTGGAAAAGCTGTTCCGCAAGGAACTGGACGCTGCCGGGCTGAAGGCTGGCGAAGTGACCGTCTGGTCCACCCCGCGCCGCCTTGCGCTGATCGCCCGCGATCTGCCGCTGGCCACGCAGGCGGTGTCCGAGGAAGTGAAGGGGCCGCGCACGTCGGCGCCCGAACAGGCGCTTGAAGGCTTTCTGCGCAAGACCGGCCTTGCGAAAGAACAACTGACCGAACGCGACGGGGTGTGGTTCGCGGTGACCGAAAAGCCCGGCCGCGCGACCAGCGCCGTGCTGGCCGAAGCGATCCCCGCGATCATCCGCGCCTTCCCCTGGCCCAAGAGCCAGCGGTGGGGCGCAGCTTCCATTTCGACCGAATCCTTGCGCTGGGTGCGCCCGCTTTCGGGCATTGTGGCAATCCTGGGCGAAGATCTGGTCGATTGCGAAGTGGGCGGTGTGCGGTCTGGCTATGCCACGCGCGGCCACCGTTTCCACTGCCCCGGCGAAATCACCATCGGCAGTGCCCACGATTATGCCGAAAAGCTGCGCGCCTGCCATGTGATTGTCGACCATGGTGAGCGCGAAGCGATGGTGCGCGAAAAGGCCAGGGCCGTGGCGCAAGCCGCAGGCCTCGTGCTGGTCGAAGACGAAGGCCTGGTGATCGAGAATGCAGGCCTCACCGAATGGCCGGTGCCGCTGCTGGGCCGTTTCGACGCGGCGTTTCTGGAAGTGCCGCCAGAAGTGATCCAGTTGACCGCGCGGATCAACCAGAAATATTTCATCTGCCGCGATGCAGCCGGAAAGCTAGCCAACGCCTTTGTCTGCACCGCCAACATCGAAGCCAGGGACGGCGGCGCCGCCATCGTTGACGGCAACCGCAAGGTGCTTGCCGCGCGGCTTTCCGATGCGCGCTTCTTCTGGGAGCAGGACCGCAAGAAGCCGCTGGCCGAACACGCCGAAAAGCTGGGCCGGATCACGTTCCACGAAAAGCTGGGCACGGTGGCCGACAAGGTGGAGCGCGTGGCCAGGCTGGCGCGCTGGCTGGTGGAGGAGGGCATCATAACCGATGCCCCCCTTCCCGTTGGAGAGGGGCCGGGGGCGGGGGCTCCCCCTTCGCAGACGCAGCACACCCCCACCCAACCCTCCCCCTCAAGGGGGAGGGCTTTGCTGGCCGATCAGGCGGAGCTTGCCGCGCGGTTGTGCAAGGCCGATCTGGTTACCGAAATGGTTGGCGAGTTTCCCGAACTCCAGGGCCTGATGGGCGGCTACTACGCCCGCGCCGAAGGACTGCCGGATGCCGTGGCCGATGCCATCCGCGATCACTACAAGCCGGCCGGGCAGGGCGATGACGTGCCCACCGCGCCGGTGACGGTGGCCGTGGCGCTGGCGGATAAGATTGATAATCTTGTTCAATTTTTCGAGATCCAGCTCAAGCCAACCGGCTCCAAGGATCCCTTTGCACTGAGAAGGGCTGCGATCGGATTGACGAGTTTGGTTTTGGGCAATGAACTGCGTTCCAGTCTGAACGGCATGTTGCAGGGATGTATTATTCAGAGCCTTGGGCAGCCGGGGATATTTCCACCTGATGGTTTGTTGGACTTCATTGTCGACCGCCTCAAAGTCCAGCAACGCGAAGCAGGCGTCCGCCACGATCTGATCGACGCGGTGTTCGCCCTTGGCGGCGAGGACGATCTTGTCCGCTTGCTCGCCCGCGTCCACGCGCTGCAGGCTTTCGTTGGCACCGAGGACGGCGTTAATCTGCTCGCAGGCTACAAGCGCGCCGCGAATATCCTCAAGAAGGAAGGCTTCACTGCCCCCCTCCCCGGTGGGGAGGGGCCGGGGGTGGGGGTTCCCGCGCCGGACAATGCAGCGCACCCCCGCCCGACCCTCGCCCAAGCGGGGGAGGACTATGCCCGCGAACCCGCCGAGCAGGCGCTGGTCGATGCGCTCAACACCGCCGAACCCAAGGCGGATGCCGCTATCGCCGCCGAGGATTTCACCGCGGCCATGGCGGCGCTCGCCAGCCTGCGTGCGCCGATTGACGCCTTTTTCGAAGGCGTCACGGTCAACGATGCCGATGCGGGCAAGCGCGCCAGCCGTCTGGCCTTGCTTGACCGCTTTCGTGCTGCGGTGCACAAAGTGGCGGACTTTTCGCGCATAGAAGGCTAAGGGGCGGATCAAATCCGGTCCGATTCCGGTAAAACCAGACATTCGCAAGGGGCCCAGGACAGGCATGAACGCACAGGTATTCCACTTCGGCGGTGGCGCGGTTTCTTCTGATCTGCGCGCGAAGGACAAGACCATCGTCGGCGGAAAGGGCGCGAACCTTGCCGAAATGGCAGGCATCGGCCTGCCGGTGCCGCCGGGATTTACCATCACCACCGAAGTGTGCACGGCCTACAACGCCAGCGGAAAGACGTTTGACGATGCGCTGCGTGGCGGCGTGGCGCAGGGCATCGCGCACATCGAACAGGCTACCGGGCGCATATTCGGCGATGCGGCCAATCCGCTGCTGGTTTCGGTACGGTCGGGTGCGCGGGTTTCGATGCCCGGCATGATGGATACGGTGCTGAATCTGGGGCTGAACGATGTGACCGTGGCGGGCCTTGCCGCCGGTTCGGGCGATCCGCGCTTTGCGTGGGACAGCTACCGCCGGTTCATCCAGATGTATTCCGACGTGGTGCTGGGGCTGGACCATCACCGGTTTGAAGATGCACTCGAAATCATCAAGGAAGACAACGGTTTCTTCAACGATGTTGAACTGGCTGCCGAACACTGGCAGGCGCTGGTCGCGGAATACAAGGCCATCGTTGCCGATCAGCTTGGCCGCCCGTTCCCGCAGGACGTGCACGAACAGTTGTGGGGCGCGATTGGCGCAGTGTTTGATTCCTGGGAATCCGACCGCGCGCGGGTCTACCGCAAGCTGAACGATATTCCCGCCGACTGGGGCACCGCGGTCAACGTGCAGGCCATGGTCTTTGGCAACATGGGCGATACTTCGGCCACCGGCGTGGCCTTTACCCGCGATCCGGCCACCGGCGAAAAGGCCTATTACGGCGAATGGCTGGTCAACGCGCAGGGCGAAGACGTTGTGGCCGGGATTCGCACCCCGCAGTACCTGACGCTGGCCGCGCGCGAACGTGCCGGGGCCAAGCCGCTGTCGATGGAAGAGGCGATGCCTGCGGCCTATGCCGAGCTGGCGACCGTGTTCGAACTGCTCGAAAAGCATTACAGGGACATGCAGGACATCGAGTTTACCGTCGAACAGGGCAAGCTGTGGATGCTGCAGACCCGTTCGGGCAAGCGCACCGCCAAGGCTGCGCTCAAGATGGCGGTCGATATGGTGGCCGAAGGGCTGATCGACGAAAAGACCGCGATCCTGCGCATTGACCCGATGGCGCTCGACCAGTTGCTGCACCCCACGCTTGACCCCAAGGCGGCGCGCGACGTGCTGACGCGCGGCCTTCCGGCATCGCCGGGCGCGGCGTCGGGGACGGTGGTGTTCGATGCCGATACCGCTCAGGCCCGCGCCGAACGCGGCGATGCGGTAATCCTCGTGCGGGTCGAAACCTCGCCCGAAGACATTCACGGCATGCACGCGGCGCGCGGCATCCTGACCGCGCGCGGCGGGATGACCAGCCATGCAGCGGTGGTCGCGCGCGGCATGGGCCGCCCGTGCGTTTCAGGCGCGTCGGCGCTGTCGATCGACATGGCCAGCCGCACTGCGCGGATCGGCAACCGCGAAATCCGAGAAGGCGACACGATCACGCTCGACGGATCGAACGGCGATGTCATGGCTGGCAGCGTGCCGACGGTGGAGCCGGAACTGGTCGGCGATTTCGGCACGCTGATGGTCTGGGCGGACAAGCACCGCCGCATGAAGGTGCGCACGAACGCCGAAACGCCGCTGGATTGCCAGGTCGCGCGCCAGTTCGGTGCCGAAGGGATCGGGCTGTGCCGCACCGAACACATGTTCTTCGAAGCCGGGCGCATCAGCCTGGTGCGCCAGATGATCCTGGCCGAAGACGAAGCCGGGCGCCGCGCCGCGCTGGCCGGGTTGCTGCCCGAACAGCGCAGCGATTTCGCATCGATCTTCGAAGTCATGGCCGGCCTGCCGGTAACCATCCGCCTGCTTGACCCGCCGCTGCACGAGTTCCTGCCGCATGCCGATGCCGAGTTCGCGGAACTGGCCGAGGCAACGGGGCTGGGTGTCGAGCACCTCAAGCGGCGGGCGGGCGAACTGCACGAGTTCAACCCGATGCTTGGCCATCGCGGCTGCCGCCTTGGCATCACGTTCCCCGAAATCTATGAGATGCAGGCCCGCGCGATCTTCGAAGCGGCGTGCGACGTGGCCGAAAAATCGGGCGATGCACCCATTCCCGAAGTGATGATCCCGCTCGTCGCCACGCGCAAGGAACTGGAAATCCTGCGCGCGCTGGTCGATCGGGTGGCGGTGGAGGTCTTTGCCGAAAAGGGCCGGACGCTGGAATACATGGTCGGCACGATGATCGAACTGCCGCGCGCTGCGCTGATGGCGGGCGAAATCGCGCACGAGGCGCGGTTCTTCTCGTTCGGCACCAACGACCTGACACAGACGACGCTGGGGGTCAGCCGCGACGATGCCTCGCGCTTCCTCAACCCCTATGTCGAACAGGGCATCTATCCGCGCGATCCCTTTGTCAGCCTCGATATCGAAGGCGTCGGGCAACTGGTGGAACTGGCGGCAGAGCGCGGCCGCAACACGCGCTCCGATCTGAAGCTTGGCATCTGCGGCGAACATGGCGGCGATCCGGCCAGCATCGCGTTCTGCGAAAAGACCGGGCTGGATTACGTTTCGGCCAGCCCCTACCGCGTGCCGATTGCCCGGCTTTCCGCAGCGCAGGCGGCGCTTTCCTGATCCTGGGAGCCTGACTGTCGTCAGAACCTGGGCGGGCGCAACGGCTTTGCCCAGCCGCTAAGCGTCAGGATCTCGAACCGTTCGGTCACCTTTCCGTCCGCCTCGGCGCGGGCGGCAAAGGCGGCCTGCGCGCGGGCCAGCGCCGCCTTGCCCAGCGGCGCACCGGGCCGGGCCAGGCAATTGCCCAACCCCTGCGCGCGCAGATCGCCGACGAGTTGGCCAAGCGAACGAAAACGCACGTCGATGTGGTGGCTGTCGATCACCGGGTCGGCAAACCCGCACCGTTGCAGCAATTGGCCCCCGGCGCGCACATCGACCAGCGGGTGGATGCGCGGCGATGGGCGTTCCCCGTCAGCGTCCAGCATGATCGCGCGCAACGCGGGCAGCGATCCCGCGCCGATGAAGCTGGCGATCATCAGCCCGCCATCGGCCAGCGCGCGGCGCAAGTGCACCAGCGCGCCGGGGAGATCGTTCACCGTATCGAGCGTACCGAGGCTGGCGATGAAATCGTATCCCGGCGTGGTGCCGATCGGTGCCTCTTCATCCAGCACGGCTGGCCCCAGTGCCGGGTCGCGCGCATCGACAGCGGCCCCGCTGGCCGCCAGTGCAGCGGCAACCGTGCCGGTCCAGTCCCCGATCACCAGCGCGCGGCGGGGATCGTGCCGCAGGAAGCCCAGCCGGTCGAGCACATCGTCAGCCATGTCCTGCGCGATATAGCGCGGGGCGTCGGGGCGCGTTTGCGCCAGCGCCATGCGCTGCCGCGCTGCGTGGCGCCGTTTCGGTGCGAAAATAGTCGGGGGCAGGGTAGCCATACCCCGCCAGTGCCCGTGCCACGCGCACTTGCCAAGGGGGCACGTGACGCGGAAAAGCAGGCGATGCCGCGTAACGCCTTTTCCGGCCTGTCGATCACGCCGCTGGTGGACTTCGTGTTTCCGCCGCGCTGCCCGCTGTGCCGTGCGCCGGTGGCGGCGCATGGAGGGCTGTGCCTGCCGTGCTGGGAAACCCTTGCCGTGCCTTCCGGCACCTGCTGCGCGCTGTGCCAGCGCCCGCTGGGGGAAGCGGAGGCGCAGGGCGCCGCTGCGCAACTTGTCTGCGCGCCCTGCATGGCCGCGCCGCCGTGCCATGCAGGGATTGCCGCAGCCACCCTCTACAATGACGCGTCGCGGGCGCTGGTGCTGGCGTTCAAGCACGGTCGCCGGATCGGGCTGGCGCCGATGATGGCGCGGATGATCGCGGCGCGCCTGCCCCCGATGGAGGCGGGCTGGCTGGTTGTGCCCGTGCCGCTCCACCGCTGGCGGTTGCTGCAGCGCGGCTTCAACCAGTCGGCGCTGCTGGCGCGGCATCTTGCGAAAGCGCAGGGCGGCCGTCTGGTGGTGGACGGGCTGGTACGGCGCAAGGCCACGCCATCGCTGGGCGGGCTGGGGGCAAGGGCACGAACGCGCGTGCTGGCCGGTGCGATTGCCCCCAACCCGCAGCATGCTGCCACGCTGCGGGGCGCACGCGTATTGCTGGTGGACGATGTGATGACGAGTGGCGCGACGAGCGACGCCTGCATTGCCGCGCTGCGCCGGGCGGGCGCTGCTGAGGTGCGCATCGCTTGTTTCGCGCGGGTGCTCGACGAAGCGATCGACCTTGCGCGCGGCGCTTGAAGCGCCAACCGTGGCGGGCCTGTGCTGGATACGAAAAACGCCCGGAACCAGCGGCTCCGGGCGTTCCCGTGACGAAAATCGTTGGCGGACGTTCGCTGTGCGGCTTTCGGGTCCGGCCTTTTCAGGCGGTCTTCCTCTTGCCTTGCACGGAACTGGCAGCCCCCCCGAACTGCTCCACCATGATCGTCTCTTGCCTCACTTCATCTTTCACCACGGGGACCGACAGGTCCATGCCAGGATGAAAAACCGATCCCCTCAAACCGTTTCCCTGAACGTTTGGCCATTTCCCTGAACATTGGCCGGTGTATGCGCTGCGTGACGGTTATCCGTTCGTTTCAGCCTGTTGACCTTGTTGTGCAAGGCCAACCATACGTTCAATCAGCAAGTCCCTCAAAAACCGCTGACTCACTAATCTGCCATTCAGGTTCGTGACGGAAGTGGATTGTTTCCCGTCTGTGGATTTTGGTGGACGATTGTGGTTATCATGCAACAAAAGCTGCCAATCCGGTGGCAAATGCGGTGAAAGGTCATCTCTCTTGAGCGTACCAGACAATGCGACCCTGCGTGAGCAGGGCAGCGAGTTCATGCCGAAGTTCGATTCCGCCGGTCTGGTAACCGCCGTAGCTGTCGATCACCGCACTGGCGCACTGCTGATGCTGGCACACATGGACGCCGAGGCCATCGCCCGAACGCGCGAGACGGGGTTCGCGCATTTCCATTCGCGCTCACGCGGTCGCCTGTGGATGAAGGGGGAATCATCTGGCCACGTCCTGAAGATCATCGAGATCCGCGTCGATTGCGATCAGGATGCGCTGGAACTGCGCGTCGAACCTGCGGGGCCGGCCTGCCACACGCTGGCGCCATCATGCTTTTACCGGCGGATCGGCGCGGACGGTTCGCTGGAGCGGGTGACCACTTGACGTTTACGTAAGGGTTACCTATTTTTGCGGCATGCTCGAACATGCTGCAACCGCGAATCGCGACCATACCGGTCACCTCGAACAACCCGACGCCTTGTCGCGCGACCAGTTCACCATTTCCGATCTCTCCCACGAGTTCGGGGTGACGGCGCGCGCCTTGCGGTTCTACGAGGATGAAGGGCTGATCGCGCCGACCCGCCACGGTCTTGCCCGCATCTATTCCAAGCGTGACCGCGCGCGCCTGGCGTGGATCATGCGCGCCAAGAACGTGGGGTTCAGCCTCGCGGAAATCCGCGACATGATCGACCTTTACGATATGGGTGACGACCGCGCCGAACAGTGCCGCGTCACTATCGCCAAATGCCGCGAGCGTATCCAGAACCTGCAGCGACAGCAGGCGGACATCGCAGCAACCATCGATGAACTCACGAGTTTCGTCGATCGCGTCATTGCACGGGAGCGGGCTGCGGGCCGCGATCCCGAAGCAAACAACAAGGGATAGGATCAATGCCAGTCTACAACGCTCCCACGCGCGATACGCGCTTCATCGTCAACGAAGTCCTGCGGCTCGATTCCTATGGAAATCTGCCTGGCTTCGAAAACGCCACGCCCGACATGACCGATGCAATCATTGCCGAAGCGGGGCGGTTCGTGTCCGAAGTGATCGCGCCGATCAATCTGTCGGGCGACCGGGAAGGGTGCACGCGCCACCCCGACGGCACCGTGACAACGCCTGCCGGGTTCAAGGAAGCCTATCGCCAGTATGTCGAGGGCGGCTGGGGCACGCTTTCCGCGCCGGCGGCTTACGGCGGGCAGGATCTGCCGCACGTGATGGGCTTCATCATGGAACTGTACCTGGCCAGCGCCAACCAGGCGTTTGCGATGTACCCCGGCCTTGCCAACGGGGCGATTTCGGCCATCCGCGCCAAGGGATCGCCGGAGCAGCAGGCGCTTTACCTGCCACGGATGATCAGCGGTGAATGGCTGGGCACGATGAACCTGACCGAACCGCATTGCGGCACCGATCTTGGCCTGATCCGCACCCGCGCCGAACCGCAGGCAGACGGTTCCTATGCCATCACTGGCACCAAGATCTTCATTTCGGCGGGCGATCACGACCTGACCGACAACATCATCCATCTGGTGCTGGCCAAGACCCCCGGCGCCCCGGAATCGAGCAAGGGCATTTCCCTGTTCATCGTGCCCAAGATCATCGTCAACCCGGACGGTTCGCTGGGCGAACGCAATGCCGTGACTGTTGGTGCCATCGAGGAAAAGATGGGTATTCACGCCAACGCCACCTGCGTGATGAACTACGATGGCGCCAAAGGCTGGATGGTGGGCGAGGAGAACAAGGGCCTTGCCGCCATGTTCATCATGATGAACGCGGCCCGGCTTGGCGTGGGGATGCAGGGGCTGGCACAGGCCGAAGTCGCTTACCAGAACGGGCTGGCCTATGCGATCGACCGCCGTCAGGGCCGCGCCTTGACCGGGCCTGCGGAGCCGGAGCAGAAGGCCGATCCGATCATCGTGCATCCCGATGTGCGGCGCATGCTGATGGACGCCAAGACTTTCATCGAAGGAATGCGCGCGCTGTGCCTGTGGGGCGCCTTGCAGGTCGATCTCATCCACAAGGCCGCCACCGAGGAAGAACGGCAGGCAGCCGACGACCTGATCAGTCTGCTTACCCCGGTCATCAAGGGGTACGGCACCGACATGGGCTACAAGATCGCCACCGACATGCAGCAGGTCTGGGGCGGTCATGGCTATATCGTCGAGAATGGCATGGACCAGTTCGTGCGCGATGCCCGCATTGCGATGATCTATGAAGGCACCAACGGCGTGCAGGCCATGGACCTGGCTGGCCGCAAGCTGGCGCAGAATGGCGGCCGCGCGGTGCAGCGCCTGTTTGCCCTGATCGATGCCGAGTGCGCCGAGCCCAGCGATGACGCGACCGTGCGCCTCGTTGCCGAACGGCTCGGCAAGTGCTGCGGCGAAATGAAGGCCGCGACGATGTGGTTCATGCAGAATGCCATGGTCAACCCCAACCAGCTTGGCGCGGGGGCTTATGCCTACATGACACTGACCGGCATCGTCTCGCTTGGCCTGATGTGGCTGCGCATGGCCAAGGTGGCCAGCGCGGCGCTTGCCAGCGGCGGTGCGGATGCGGCCTTTTATGAAGCCAAGCTGACCTGCGCGCGCCACTGGGCGACGCGCGCCACGGTCGATGCAGGCGCGCTGCGCCGCCAGGTGGAAGCGGGCAGCGAAACGATCATGGCGCTGACCCCCGAACAGTTCGCCATTGCATGATGGCGGCGCATGGCCGGGGGCGCTTGCGGGCGTTCCCGGCCGTTCAGCCGGTCGTTTCGTCGAGCATCGCCAGCAGCGCGTCCCAGCTTTGCCGGTCTGCGCTGGCGTCATAGGCGATGGCGGCCATGCCGCGCGTATCGCTGTCCGGGTCGGTAAAGCCGTGCTTCACGCCGCCGTAGGCGTGGAAATGCCAGTTGGCCCCGGCAGCATCCATTTCCTCCCAGAACGCCATCACCTGCGTGCGCGGCACCATCGGGTCGGCATCGCCATGGCACACCAGAATGCGCGCGCTGACCATGCCGGGCGTTGCGGGCTGGGCAGTGTCGAGCAGGCCGTGGAAACTGGCCGCAAGGCGGATGTCCGCCCCATCGCGTGCGAGTTCGAGCGCCGCCTGCCCGCCCATGCAATAGCCGATCGTGGCCAGCGGCAGCCCTTGCGCCGCAGCGTGGCCGGACAGCGCGGCAAGCCCGGCGCGGATGCGCTGGCGATACCCTGCCGCTGTCGCCCGCAAAGTGCCGGACAGGGCCATTGCGTGGTCCAGATCGCAGATCTGTTCGCCATAGAAATCGGCGATCATCGCCACATAACCCTCATGGGCGAGCATGTGGGCGCGGCGGATCATGGCAGCGTTGCAGTTCATGATCGTCGGCAGGATCAGCACGGCTGCGCGCGCCGGTCCTTCCGGGCGGGCGAGAAACCCTGTCAGTGGCAGTGCGCCGTCGGCATAGTCGATCTGTTCAAGCGCCATGCGCGATCACTCCGGCAGGAAGTCGGGAACCGAAAGATACCGTTCGCCGGTATCGTAGTTGAAGCCGAGCACGCGGCTGCCGGTGGGCAGGTCGGGCAGCTTCTGGGCAATGGCGGCCAGCGTCGCGCCGGATGAAATGCCCACCAGCATGCCCTCCCTCGCGGCGCACTGGCGCGCCATTTCCTTGGCATCGGCGGGATCAACCTGGATCGCCCCGTCGATCGAGCGGGTGTGCAGGTTGCCGGGAATGAAGCCTGCGCCGATCCCCTGGATCGGGTGTGGCGCGGGTTGCCCGCCGGAGATGACCGGCGAGAGCGTCGGTTCCACCGCATAGGCCTTGAGCGCCGGCCAGTGCCGCTTGAGTTCTTCGGCGCACCCGGTCAGGTGGCCGCCGGTGCCGACGCCGGTAATCAGCACGTCAATGGGATCGGCGGCGAAATCGGCCAGGATTTCGCGCGCGGTCGTGGCCACGTGCACGGCCACGTTGGCCGGGTTGTCGAACTGCTGCGGCATCCACGCGCCGGGCGTCTGTTCGACCAGTTCCCGTGCCCGTTCGATGGCGCCTTTCATTCCCTTTTCGCGCGGCGTCAGATCGAATGACGCGCCGTAGGCCAGCATCAGCCGCCGCCGTTCGAGCGACATCGATTCCGGCATGACCAGCACCAGCGGATAGCCCTTGACCGCAGCGACCATGGCAAGGCCGATGCCGGTGTTGCCCGATGTCGGTTCGATGATCGTGCCGCCGGGCTTGAGGCTGCCATCGGCCTCTGCCGCTTCGATCATCGCCAGGCCGATGCGATCCTTGATCGAACCGCCGGGGTTGGCGCGTTCGCACTTCACCCATACTTCGTGATCGGGGAAAAGGCGCGAAAGGCGGATATGCGGGGTGTTGCCGATGGTGGCGAGAATCGATTCCGCTTTCATGGCGCGTTGCTCCTTAAGCTTTGCGTGCAACCTACTGTTATCTGTACCGCGCTGCAAAGGTTCGTGCAGCCTTGAGTTCGGGGAACAGGACGAACCACGCGGCGGTCACGGCGATGGCCCCTACACCGCCGAAGATCACGGCGCCGGTTACGCCGAGCAGCGCGGCGGCAAGGCCGGACTGGAGTTCGCCCAGTTCGTTGGATGCCGAAATCGCCAGCCCCGAAATCGACGATACCCGGCCACGCACGGCATCGGGCGTGTGCAGTTGCACCAGCGTCGAGCGGATGAACACCGAGATCATGTCCGCTGCCCCCAGCACCGCCAGCAGCCCAAGCGACAGGTAGAAATTGGTCGAGAAGCCGAAGGCCACGGTAATCGCGCCGAACCCGATAACCGCCAGCATCATCTTGAGACCTACCTCGTTTTCGATCGGACGGCGGGAAAGCCACAGCGCGACCAGCGCCGCCCCCACGCCGGGCATGGCGCGCATCACGCCCAGCCCGTTCGCGCCAACCGGCTGGCCGTCGATCAGCAGGATGTCGCGCGCGAACACGGGCAACAGGGCGGTTGCGCCTCCCAGCAGAACCGCAAACAGATCGAGCGTTATGCACCCCAGCAGAAAACGGTCGTTCCACACGAACGACAGGCCATCGTGCATCTGCCGCAAGGGGTGGACCGGCACGGCGGATCGTGGTGGCGGCAGCGCGCGGATCGAAAAAATCAGGGCCGATCCAAGCGCCATCATCACCGTCGATGTCCAGTATGGCACCGCCGGGCCAAGCGCGAACAACAGTCCGGCAACAGCCGGCCCGCCGACCGACCCGATCTGCCAGGCCATCGAGTTGATGGCGATCGCCTTTGGCATCAGGGGCGCAGGTACGATGTTCGGCGCGATGGAGGACATGGCCGGACCGATGAAAACCCGGGCCGTTCCGTGCAGGGCGGCGAGCGCGAAGAGCAGCGGCAGCGAAAGCATCTGCGCCTGGGTGGCAAGCGCCAATACCAGCGCCACCAGCAGGTCGATGCCGATGGCAAGGCTTGCCACCAGCCTGCGGTCGAACCGGTCGGCTGCAAGGCCCGCCAGCGGGGTCAGCAGGAAAAGCGGCAGGAACTGCGCCAGGCCCATCAGACCGAGCTGGAAGGCAGCGTCGCCCATCGACATGCCATATGCGCTGCGGGCGAGGTCGTAGAGCTGGTATCCGAGGATCACGACCATGCCGGTCGTGGCGCTGACTGACAGGAAGCGCGCAAGCAGAAATCGCCGGTAGTCGGCAATAGCCAGCGGCGAACGCGGCAGGAGGGGGTCTGGTTCCGGCGGAACCGGAGAGTGCGCGTCGCTGTTCACGAAAGGCGCAATGCCACCCGCCCGCGGGCTTGCCAAGCAAGCTTTGCGTCAGTGCTGCCTAGCTGTTCTTGTGCTGTCGCGGCAGCGTTCCGCCGGGGGCTTCAAGCTGCGATCGTTCAGCCTTTGCCGCGCAGCTTTGGGTTGGGCGCGAGCGACTTTATCATGCGCGCGAAATCATCGACCCGCACGATCCGTTCGAACTGGAATCCGGCGCGGTCGCCATCGGTCCACACCAGAAACGCCTCGATCCTGCCGATGTGGGGCAGACGCACGGTCACGCGTTCGCCACGGCCGAGCTCGCAGCCGCCTTGCGACATGAAGCCGGTGGTCGAAATGTTGGCGATCTGCAGCAGGATGTCCCCGTGCAGACGATGTTCCGCAATGACCGGAAGCTCCACCGCATGGCGCGTGGAACGACGCAGATCGGTCACAGAAAGCTGGGCTCCGCCGCGCATCGTTCCTCCTTGGCGCATGAGTGACTATGCCCAAGCCTATAGGTTCGAAATGCCGAACAATTGGTAAAGCGGCGGCAATTCCTTGCCGGAAGCGGCACGGCCTTGCCGTTAGGACATTGGCAAGAGCGATCAGGCGCGGCGCAGGATACCGTGCTTCTTCTTGCCCGAAGACACGCGGATTTCGCCGTCTTGCAAGGCGATGACATGCGCTTCATCGGCAACGGCAACGCCATCCACGCGCGCCCCGCCGCCCGCGACCAGCCGCTTGGCTTCACCCCGGCTTGCCGCAAAACCCAGGCCGACCAGCGCATCGATGATGCCGATTGACGAATCGGCCACCACCAGCGTCGGCAGATCCTGGCCCACACCGCCCCCGGCAAAGGTCGCGGCGGCCGTCGCTTCGGCGGCTCTGGCGGCATCATCGCCGCGCACCAGCCGGGTCACCTCATTTGCCAGAACGATCTTCGCGGCGTTGATTTCGCTGCCCTCCAGCGATTCGAGCCGGGCGATCTCGTCCAGCGGAAGATCGGTGAACAGGCGCAGGAACCGGCCCACGTCGCGGTCGTCGGCGTTGCGCCAGTATTGCCAGAAATCCCACGCGGGCAGGGCATCTTCGTTCAGCCAGACGGCCCCGGCAGCCGTCTTGCCCATCTTCGATCCGTCTGCCGTTGTCAGCAGCGGCGTGGTTACGCCAAACACTTCCACGCCATCCATGCGCCGGGTCAGTTCGATCCCGTTGACGATGTTGCCCCACTGGTCCGACCCGCCCATCTGCAAGCGGCACCCGTGGCGCAGCGCGAGTTCGCGGAAGTCGTAAGCCTGCAGGATCATGTAGTTGAACTCAAGGAACGACAGCGACTGTTCGCGGTCGAGCCGCTGTTTCACCGAATCGAAGCTGAGCATGCGATTTACCGAGAAGTGCTGGCCCACTTCGCGCAGGAAGGGGATGTATTCCAGCCGGTCGAGCCACTCGCTGTTGTCGACCATGATGGCATCGGTCGGCCCGTCGCCAAAGGTCAGGAAGCGTTCGAACACCGTCTTGATCGAGGCGACGTTGCTGGCGATCAGGTCGGTCGTCAGCAGCTTGCGCGCTTCGTCCTTGAAACTGGGATCGCCGATCTTGCCGGTGCCCCCGCCCATGACCACGATCGGTTTGTGCCCGGCCTGTTGCAGGCGGCGCAGCAGCATGATCTGGACCATCGACCCGACATGCAGCGATGGCGCGGTCGGATCGAAGCCGATATAGCCCGGCACCACCTGCCTTGCCGCCAGCGCATCGAGCGCCGCAGCGTCAGTCATCTGGTGCACGTAGCCGCGCTCTGACAGCAGGCGCAGCAGGGAGGAAGCGTATTCGGTCATCTCGGCCACCTGAATGCGGGCAGTTCTGGTCGGGATGGCGCGCCTAGCACGGAGTTGGACGCTTGGAAACGTATGAGCTTGCCTGCCACGCTGCACACCCTGCGCTGGCGGTCAGCGCGGTATCGACGCGGATCATCGCGCTTGATCCAAACTGGCTTGTCCTGCGCTGGCGCGTCGAAGGTGCCAGCCGCGTTGTTCTGCCGCCGTTCGCCGGCAAGGGCAGGGCCGATGGCCTGTGGCAGACAACCTGCTTTGAACTGTTCGTCAAAGGTGATGACACGGCGGGTTATGCCGAGTTCAATCTTTCGCCTTCGCAACGCTGGGCGGCTTATGACTTCAGCGGTTACCGCGAAGGCATGGCGCCGCGGCCGTGCCCGCGCGATCCGGTCTGCACGCCGCGGCGCGGGCAGTCGGTGCTGATCTTCGATGCCGCGATTCCCGCGGCTACGCTACCGCCGCTGCCCTGGCGCTTTGGCCTGAGCGCGGTGATCGAGGAAGAGGGCGGGCGCAAATCCTATTGGGCCATAACGCACCCGCCAGACCGCCCGGACTTCCATCACGAGACTTGCTTCGCAGGCGTGCTTGCGGCACCGCTGGCGCCATGAAGTTCGGTATCGATCGGCTGCTTGCCGAACCCGCCCTGCGTCAACCGCTTGCCGGCAAGCGCGTCGCGCTTGTCGCTCACCCCGCCTCGGTGACGGAAAATCTTGTCCACTCGCTCGATGCGCTGGCGGCGCTTCCCGACGTGACGCTGAGCGCCGCGTTCGGCCCGCAGCACGGGCTGAAGGGCGACAAGCAGGACAACATGGTGGAAACCGCCGACGAACTGGACCCGGTGCACCGCATCCCGGTGTTCAGTCTCTATGGCGAGGTTCGCCGCCCCACCGCGCCGATGATCGACAGCGCCGACGTGTTCCTGTTCGACCTGCAGGATCTGGGTTGCCGCATCTATACCTTCGTGACCACGCTGCTTTACTTGCTCGAAGCGGTGTCGGGCACCGGCAAGGCGGTGTGGGTGCTTGATCGGCCCAATCCCGCCGGGCGTCCGGTTGAAGGCACGAAGCTGGTGTCGGGGTGGGAAAGCTTTGTCGGGGCAGGGCCGATGCCGATGCGCCATGGCATGACGCTGGGTGAAATGGGGCACTGGTTCATCGCCCGCTTCGGCCTGGATGTCGATTACCGGGTCATCACCATGGAAGGCTGGCAGCCCGAAGATGGCCCCGGTTTCGGCTGGCCGCAGGACCGGCTGTGGATCAACCCTTCGCCCAATGCTGCCAGCCTCAATATGGCGCGCGCTTATGCCGGCACGGTGATGATCGAAGGCGCCACCGTTTCCGAAGGGCGCGGCACCACGCGCCCGCTGGAAGTGCTGTTTGGCGCACCGGACCTGGATGCAAAGGCCGTGCTGGCAGAAATGCACGGATTCGCGCCGCAGTGGTTGCAGGGCTGCGCCATCCGCGAATGCTGGTTCGAACCGACCTTCCACAAGCATGCCGGGACGCTGTGCAGTGCGCTGATGGTCCATGCCGAAGGCCGGTTCTACGATCACGATGCGTTCAAGCCGTGGCGCTTGCAGGCGCTGGCGTTCAAGGCGATCCGGCGGCTTTACCCCGATTACCCGCTATGGCGCGACTTTGCCTACGAGTACGTGTTCGACAAGCTGGCAATCGACGTGATCAACGGCGGCCCGGCGCTGCGGGAATGGGTGGACAATCCGGCAGCGCAAGCCGCCGATCTGGAAGCGGTGGCTGGGCCGGATGAGGCGGCCTGGATCGCCGAGCGCGCGCCCTTCCTGCTTTACTGACCGGGCCTCCGCCGAATCCGGTCGCTGCCGTCCGGTTCAGTGCTTCTTGCGCGTCAGTTCGCGCATGGCGCCATCCAGCCCTTCCAGCGTCAGCGGGTACATCGAACCGCCGAGCAGGTCGCGGATCATCTTGGTTGACTGCGAATAGCCCCATTGCCGTTCGGGTACGGGGTTGAGCCAAACCGTTGCCGGATAGGTCTGCGTCACGCGGTGCATCCACACTGCGCCCGCTTCTTCGTTGAAGTGTTCGACACTGCCGCCGGGCTGGCTGATTTCGTAGGGGCTCATCGCTGCATCGCCCACGAACACCACCTTGTAGTCGTGGCCGAACTTGTGGAGGATGTCCCAGGTATTGGTCCGGTCGGACCAGCGGCGCTTGTTGTCCTTCCACACACCTTCATAAAGGCAGTTGTGGAAATAGAAGAACTCCATGTTCTTGAACTCGGCCGTGGCCGCGCTGAACAGTTCCTCGACCAGTTTAACGAACGGGTCCATCGACCCACCAACATCGAGAAACAGCAGCAGCTTCACCGCGTTGCGCTTTTCCGGGCGCATGCGGATGTCGAGCCAGCCCTGACGTGCGGTCACTTCGATCGTGCCTTCAAGGTCCAGTTCGTCGGCGGCGCCTTCGCGGGCAAAGCGGCGCAGGCGGCGCAGCGCCACCTTGATGTTGCGGGTGCCCAGTTCGCGCGTGTTGTCGAGGTTCTGGAACTCGCGCTTTTCCCAGACCTTGACCGCGCGCTTGTGCTTGCTTTCCCCGCCGATGCGCACGCCTTCGGGGTTGTATCCCGAATTGCCGAACGGGCTGGTCCCTTCGGTTCCGATCCACTTGGTGCCGCCCTTGTGGCGCTTTTCCTGTTCTTCCAGACGCTTCTTCAGCGTCTCCATGATTTCATCCCACGACCCCAGCGCCTTGACCTTTTCCATTTCCTCTTCCGAGAGGAACTTTTCAGCAACGGCGCGCAGCCAGTCTTCGGGAATGTCGACCGGGCGCTGGCCGTAATCGGTCAGGATGCCCTTGAAGACCTTGTTGAAAACCTGATCGAACCGGTCAAGCAGCCCTTCGTCCTTCACGAAGGTGGCGCGTGAGAGGTAGTAGAAGGCTTCCGGCGTCTGTTCGATCACGTCCTTGTCCAGCGCCTCAAGCAGCACGAGGTGCTCCTTGAAGCTGGCCGGGATGCCCGCCGCGCGCAGTTCGTCGACGAAATTGAAAAACACGCAGAGCCGCTCCTTTGCATTAAAGGGCTGACTAAGGGCTGGATCGCGGATCGGCAAGGGCCGACGGGCGCTTCGTGCCGGTGGCGCGCCCGTCCCGGACCAGAATAAGGTTGAGTGATGGCCCCGCAGGGGTAATCAATGGACATCATGGTTAACAGATTCTCTACAGGGGGTCGGATCGCTGGTGCGATCGGTGCCTGTGTCGGCCTGCTGGCGCTGGCCTGCGCTGTGCTGCCGGCTGGATCGCTGGTCGGGCTTTCCGAAAGGGCGGAGGCGCAGGTCGCGCCCGCGCCTGCTCCCGCGGTTGCAGCGCCCGCCGTGGTGCTGCCTCAACCTGCACCACCCGCACCACGCCAGCCTCCGCTGGTTGCCGATGTAGTGCAATCCGGCGTGCTGGTCGTGGTGAGCAAGGCTTCGCAGCGGATGTATGTGTTCAAGGATGGGGAACCCTGGGCATCATCGCCGGTATCCACCGGCAAGCGCGGACACGGCACCCCGGCGGGGGTCTTTCCGATCCTGCAGAAGAAGGCGTTTCACCGCTCCAACCTCTACAGCAATGCGCCAATGCCGTTCATGCAGCGGCTGACGTGGGGCGGCATTGCCATTCATGCCGGGCACCTGCCGGGCTATCCGGCATCGCACGGGTGCATCCGTTTGCCATACAGCTTTGCCAAGGCGCTGTTTGCGCTGACCCGTGCGGATACGACAACCGTGGTGGTAACCAACGACGCCGTCCGCACCGATGATACGGCGCTGGTCCTTGCGCTTGGCACCGATGGGCCAGACGCGGACATGCCGATGCAGGCAAGGCCAAGGCTGGCAGCCGCTGCCGAGCCGCCGATACCGGGTGAGGCAACCGTCGCGCAAGCCGTCCCGGCCCAATTTGCGGGGGCAGGGCAGACGATCCAGCTTGCCGCAGCGACAAGCCCGGACGAAGCCGAGGACCGCTGGCAGGCGCTGCTGGCCCGGCACCCCGAACTTGCCGGGTTCCGCAAGACGGTCATTCCAGCGGTTGTCGGCGCGCGGCGCTATTACCGTTTGCGGGTCAGCGCGCCGGGCGCGCATGCCTATTGCGCCGCCTTGCGCCGCGCCGGACAGGATTGCTTCAACGTAAGCTGACGGATGCCGGGAGGATGCCGCTAATTCGCTGGCGGCGGGGCAGGCGGCTGTTGCGGCCAGCTTTCAAGCGCGGGGTCCAACACGGCCCAGTCGGGCGCATCGTCGGTCCAGATGACCATTTGCGGGCGCAGGCCGTGTCCCGCGTCAAGCATCCCCAGCCGCACGGTCTTGAGATGCAGGCGCGCCGAACTTTGCCCGTAGACCTGCGTCCCGCACGAAGGGCAGAAGCGGAACGTCAGCGTACTGCCGCTGGCGGCGGTCCAGGTGCACGATGCAAGGGTGCCGCCGACGGTCACCGAGTCGGCTGGAAAAATCGCGTTGTTGGTCGGCCCGCCTGCGGCAATCTGCTGGCACTGGCGGCACCAGCATTGCCGCGTGGCCACAGGTTCCGCTGCAATGGTGACGCTCACCGCGCCACAGGCGCACGTGCCGGAATAGGGTGCAGTCATCGCAGGCGGTTCCTTCTTGCCAGGGTCAGTTCTGGCGGCGCGCCATGAAGGCCAGCCGTTCGAACAGCATGATATCCTGTTCGTTCTTGAGCAAGGCCCCGTGCAGCGGCGGAATCGCCTTTGTCGGATCGCGGTTCTGCAGCACGTCGAGCGGCATGTCCTCGTTCAGCAGCAGCTTGAGCCAGTCGAGCAGTTCGGACGTGGATGGCTTCTTTTTCAGGCCGGGCACTTCGCGCACTTCGTAGAAAACGTCCATTGCCTTGCTGACCAGCGTCTTCTGGATGCCGGGGAAGTGCACGTCGATGATCGCCTGCATCGTCTCACGATCGGGGAACTTGATGTAATGGAAGAAGCAGCGGCGCAGGAATGCGTCGGGCAGTTCCTTTTCGTTGTTCGAGGTGATGACCACGATCGGGCGTTCCCTGGCCTCGATCCGCTCCTGCGTTTCGTAAACGTCGAAGCTCATCCGGTCGAGTTCCTGCAACAGATCGTTGGGAAACTCGATGTCCGCCTTGTCGATTTCGTCGATCAGCAGGACGGGAAGCTGGGGCGAGGTGAAGGCTTCCCACAGCTTGCCCTTCTTGATGTAGTTGCGGATATCGTGAACACGCTCTTCGCCCAGTTGGCCATCGCGCAGCCGCGCCACCGCGTCGTATTCGTACAGGCCCTGTTGGGCCTTGGTGGTGGATTTCACGTTCCATTCGATCAGCGGCGCGTTCACTGCCTTGGCGATTTCGTGCGCCAGCACGGTCTTGCCGGTGCCCGGTTCGCCTTTCACCAGAAGCGGACGGCGCAGCAGCACCGCGGCGTTGACCGCAACCTTGAGATCATCGGTGGCAACGTAATTGCTGGTACCTTCGAAACGCATTTGCGGTCCTTGTCTGCCTAATTGTCTGGTTAAGCGTTAGAGAGCGCATCCCGTTGGTGCAAGGGGGTGACCGCCTGTCTGCAGGGGCATTGCCAATGGGCAGGGACATCTGCGCTCGCTTTGGGTCATGGCCTGAAGCGCCTGCAATTGCAGGTTCATCGCGCCGCGTGTAGGCCCGCGCGCGATGAACCTCGCGCGCTGGATTCCCGACCATGATCTGGCCGCCCGTGGCTACCGCGCTTCACCGCGTGAGCGGGCCGTGGCTTTCGTGCTGGCGCTCGCCACGGTGGCGCTGGTGTTCGTCATCATGGTTCGCATGGGCGCGTTTGTGCCGTTTGTCGAACCGGGTGGCGCGCGGCTTGTGGCCATCGACCTTGGCCAGACCGCGCAAGCCGACAAAGGCGAAAAGAGCGAACCGGCCAAAACCGCGCCAACGCAGGCCGACCGGGCCACGCAACCAGCCGACCCGGTGGTACAGACCGCGCCGCCGCCGGTGCCTGTTTCCGGCAAGGTGCAATGGCCCGAAGGGTTCATCGAACTTTCCCGTCAGGATTATGCAGCCACTGACGTCAGCCGGATGAAGCGGCAGGCTGCCGGGGGCGCTGCCAGCCCGGATGGGGCCGGCGGCGGCGAGGGCAGCAGCGCGGGCGAGGGGCCGGGCGGCGTGCGCCTGCACAATGCCCAATGGTACCGTGAGCCGACCGATGCCGAGATCGGACCTTACCTTCCGCCGGTGCGCGCACCCGGATCATGGGCGATGATAGCCTGCCGGACGGTCGACAGGTACCACGTCGAGGATTGTCAGGAACTGGATGAATCCCCGCGCGGATCGGGGCTCGCCCGCGCGCTGCGTCAGGCGGCGTGGCAGTTCCTTGTCCGTCCGCCGCGCATCAACGGCAAGCCGCAAGTCGGCGAATGGGTGCGCATCCGCTTCGATTTCACGAAAGTGAAGAGCGAGAGCGCCGAAGCACGTTAGGGCCGAATACGCCAGGCGGCACAGGCTGTCAGGCGTCGATCAGTTCCGGGTCGATTTCGCCCGCGCGGTTCTGGATGAACATGAAGCGGTGCGCCGGATCGCGGCCCATGAGGCGGTCGACCAGCTCCTTTACGGCGGCGCGTCCTTCGTATTCGGGCGGGAGCGTTATGCGGATAAGCGATCGCGTGGCGGTGGCCATCGTGGTTTCGCGCAACTGCTGGGGGTTCATTTCGCCCAGCCCCTTGAAGCGGGAGACTTCGACCTTCTTGCCCTTGAACGTGGTCGCTTCAAGTTCGGCGCGGTGGGCATCGTCGCGGGCATAGGCCGATGTGCTGCCATGCGTCAGGCGGTAGAGCGGCGGTTGCGCCAGATACAAGTGCCCGCGCCGCACGATTTCGGCCATTTCCTGGAAGAAGAACGTCATCAGCAGGGTGGCAATGTGCGCCCCGTCCACGTCGGCATCGGTCATGATGATGATGCGGTCATAGCGCAGCGCGTCCGGGTTGCAGTCCTTGCGCATGCCACATCCAAGCGCCAGCGCCAGATCCGCAATTTCGCTGTTGGCGCGGATCTTGTCCGCCGTCGCGCTGGCCACGTTCAGGATCTTGCCGCGGATCGGCAGGATGGCCTGTGTCTTGCGGTCGCGTGCCTGCTTGGCGCTGCCGCCAGCCGAATCGCCTTCCACGATGAATAGCTCGGTTTCGCCATCGCCTTCGCCCGAACAATCGGTCAGCTTGCCCGGCAGGCGCAGCTTGCGCGCGCTGGTGGCGGTCTTGCGCTTGATTTCGCGTTCGGCCTTGCGGCGCAACCGTTCGTCCATCCGCTCCATCACCGCGCCCAGCAACGCCTTGCCGCGTTCCATGTTGTCGGTCAGGAAATGGTCGAAGTGATCGCGCACCGCCGCTTCGACCATACGTGCCGCTTCCGGGCTGGTCAGGCGGTCTTTGGTCTGGCTCTGGAACTGGGGGTCGCGCACGAACACCGACAGCATGATCTCGCTGCCAGTGATGATGTCTTCGGGCGCGATGTCCTTTGCCTTTTTCTGGCCGATCAGATCGGCAAAGGCGCGGATTCCCTTGGTCAGCGCCGCACGCAGGCCCTGTTCGTGCGTTCCGCCATCGGGAGTGGGGATGGTGTTGCAGTACCAGCTATACGATCCATCGGACCACAGCGGCCAGGCGATCGCCCATTCGACGCGCCCCATTTCCTGCCCGTCGGGGCCGGGAGGAAAATCCTGCCGTCCGGCAAATGGCACGGTAGTCACGCATTCACGGCCCGATACCTGTTCGGCCAGGTGGTCGGCCAGCCCGCCGGGAAACTGGAATACCGCCTCGGCCGGAACGTCGTCGCTGACCAGCGACGGCGCGCATTTCCAGCGGATTTCGACCCCGGCAAAGAGATAGGCCTTCGAACGGACCAGCCGGAACAGCCGCGCGGGCTTGAAGCGGGCGTCGGCGCCGAAAATCTCGGCATCGGGCACGAACGTTACCTGCGTGCCGCGCCGGTTGGGAGCGTTGCCGATCTTTTCCAGCCTGCCCAGCGGCAGACCGCGCGAAAACTCCTGCGCGTAAAGTTCCTTGTTCCGCGCCACTTCGATCCGCGTCAGCGACGACAGCGCGTTGACCACCGAAACGCCAACCCCGTGCAGACCGCCACTGGTGGCATAGGCCTTGCCGGAAAACTTGCCGCCCGAATGGAGCGTGGTCAGGATCACTTCAAGCGCCGACTTGCCCGGATATTTGGGGTGTTCATCCACCGGGATGCCGCGCCCGTTGTCCGAAATGGTCAACCGCCCGGCTGATCCCGGTTCTTCTTCCAGCAGCACTTCGATGCGGTTGGCGTGGCCCGCCACCGCTTCATCCATCGCATTGTCGAGCACTTCGGCGGCAAGGTGGTGCAAGGCGCGCTCGTCGGTGCCGCCAATGTACATGCCGGGGCGGCGACGGACCGGTTCCAGCCCTTCGAGCACCTCGATGGCCGAACCGTCATAGCTTTCAGCGGGATTGGATGCGGGCAGTTTTTCGAACAGGTCGTCAGACATGCGAACGGGTATAGAACGCGGCCGATTCCGGGCGCAAGCGTCGACACCCGGTTATCCGGCGCAATCCCCGGCTTATTGGAACTTTGCCGGGGCGGGGGAGACGGTGGAGAACGTGCCGACGCCGACTTCCCGCACTTCCATCGCGCGTTCGGCCATGCCCGATGCGGTAAAGCGGAACACACCATCCAGCCCGATGAACCCTTGCGGATCGTAAAGCTTGCCGGTGGGGAACACGGTGCCCGGCTTCCAGTTTCGCGCGACGTTGAGCGTCAGCAGCACGCTGTCGTAGCCCAGCGTCGCCAGCCGCGAAGGCGCCGCGCCGAAGCGCGTGCGATAGGATGTTTCGAACTGGCCGAAGCGCCCGTCCGACACGGCGGCGAACCATGCCCCGCGCATGGCCGCGGTGCGCGCCAGAACGCCTTCGCCGCTCCACAGTTCGGTGCCAAGCAGGCGCACGTCCTTGCCCGCCAAGGGCGCGGCCTGGAGCGCGATGCGGCTGCCATCGGCAATCAACAGGGCATCGAATCCGCCCTTGTCCTTTGCGCGGCGCACGGCGCTGGCGACCGAGGTGTTGCCGCGATCATAGGTTTCGACAGCGGTCACGGTCAGCCCGTTGGCCTGCGCCCCGGCGGTCAGCCCCGACATTGCGCGCTGGCCGTAATCGCCGGTCGGGATGATCGCGGCGACCGAGCGGACGCCGCGCGAACGCGCAAAGCCAAGCACGCGGGCAATGGACTGGCCCGGCGCCTGGCCCATCACGAACACGTCGCGCGCGGCAACGGCGCTATCGTTGGAATAAGTGATCATCGGCACCTTGGCCGGGCGTGCCACACCCGAAACCGCCAGCACATCGTCCGACAGAAGCGGTCCCAGGATCAGGCGGTTGCCATCGGCCACCGCGCGCGTCGCGGCGGCCCCGGCGCTGGCCGCGGTATCGTAGGTTGTGATGCGCAGGTTGGCGGCGTTGGTATCGAGCAGGGCCATCGTCGCGGCATTGGCGATTGACTGGCCGACAGCGGCGTTCGGCCCCGTCAACGGCACCAGCAGCGCCACGCGGTGGCGCCCGGCATCGGTCGGCAGCACATTGGCGTCGGGCGCCTTTTCGGTGGGTTCAGGAGCTGGACCGACCGCGCCCTTGGGAATGACGGTACACCCGGCCAGCAACGCCAGCGTGCCGACAACCGTTGCCTTCATCGCCCAGCGCCGCGATCCGCGCGCGTCAGCGGTGTGCTGTGCGGCTTCGTGCCCCTTGATCATTCCGGCTCACCCTCTTGTCGCTTGTCGCTACCCGGTCCATGGAATGGCGCATGGATACGCCCCCGCTTGAACCCGGCCTGTATATAGTCGCCACCCCGATTGGCAATCTTGGTGACGTATCTCGCCGTGCGGCAGACACGCTTGGTCGCTGCGCGCTGATCGCTTGCGAAGATACACGCGTGACAGGCAAATTATTGAATCTTCTTGGCTTGCACAAGCCGATGCGGCGGTATGACGATCATGCCAGCGATCAGGCGCGCGAAGCCCTGCTGTCCGAAATGGCGCAAATCCCGGTCGCGCTGGTTTCGGATGCGGGAACGCCGCTGATCTCCGATCCCGGCTATCGGCTGGTGCGCGATGCGCGGGAGCGCGGTATCCCGGTCACCTCGATCCCAGGGCCCAGCGCGCTGGTCGTGGCGCTGTCGCTGGCAGGTCTGCCGACCGACCGCTTCATGTTTGCCGGGTTCCTGCCTGCCAAGGAAAAGGCGCGCGGCGATGTGCTGGCCGAACTGGCGGCTGTGCCATCGACGCTGGTGTTCTATGAAACCGGACCGCGGCTTGTCGCTTCGCTGGAAGCGATAGCCGTGCATCTGCCCGGCCGCGAAGTGGCGGTGGCGCGCGAATTGACCAAGCTGCACGAAGAGTGCCGCAGCGGCACTGCCGCCGATCTGGCCGCGCATTACACTGCGCATCCACCGCGCGGGGAGATCGTGCTGCTGATCGGTCCGCCGCTGGCAGCCGCCGCTCCTGCGCAGGATGCCATCGAGGCCGAGCTGCGCGCGGCGCTGGCTGAAATGGCGCCCGGTCAGGCAGCCGGAAAGGTCGCCAAGGCGCACGGGCTTGATCGCAAGGCGCTCTATGCGCTGGCACTGTCTTTCCGGGATTGAGGGTTTTCGCCGGATGCGCCGTTCGACTCACAGCCGGAGCGAAGCGGAAAAGCGAGGGCGCCGGGGCGAGGCGGTGGCGGCGTGGTGGTTGCGGCTCACCGGCTGGCGCGTTCTGGCGCGGCGGGTGAAAGTGCCGGTGGGTGAGGTCGATCTGGTAGCGCGGCGGGGACGGACCGTCGCCTTCGTCGAAGTGAAATGGCGGCGCGATGCCGCGGCTCTCGGTACGGCGGTCGATCACTGGCGGTTGCGGCGCGTGGCCCGCGCGGCCGAGGCGATTGCCCCGCGTTTTGCACGGGCAGGGGATTCGCTTCGGATCGACGTGATCCTGATTGCGCCGCGCTGCTGGCCGCGCCGGATCGCCAATGCCTGGCAACCCGGCGCTTAGGGCCATCGCGTATCAGGCGCGATCAGTGGGCAGGGGCGTGCTCGGCGTGATGTTCGCCTTCATGATGCTCGCTGTCATGGGCTTCACCTTCGTGGTGCTCCCCTTCCTTGTGGCTGTCGGCATGATCGCCTTCGTGGTGTTCGCCATCGTGCGGCGCCTGGGTGGGGTGCGGGTCGGGGTTGGCGATGCCCTGGCTCGACCAGCCCAGAACGGCGATTGTGGCAGCGGCGACGGTAAAGATCTTGCGCATCAGGCATTCCTTGTCATGCAATTCGTGTTGGCGCCGATGTGGCGCAGGCGCGAAAATGGTCGCGCGGGCCATAATTCGGCTTTAAGGCGCGGGTGAGAGAAACCCCTGAGGTAGCCTTAAGCCATGTCCTTGCGCGTCGCGGTCCAGATGGACCCGCTCCAGACCATCAACATCGCCGGGGATTCCAGCTTTGCCCTGATGCTTTCCGCGCAGGCGCGCGGCCATCAGGTCTTTCATTACGACGTGGGTTCGCTCTCGCTCGACGAGGATGACCGGCTGATCGCCCATGCCACTCCGGTTACTGTCCAGCGCGAAGCGGGCAATCACTACTCCGCCGGGGAGACGCGGCGGATCGACCTTGGCCGTGACATCGACGTTGTGCTGATGCGCCAGGACCCGCCGTTCGACATGGGCTACATCACCGCGACCCACCTGCTTGAGCGGATCGAGGGCGAGACGCTGGTGGTCAACAACCCGCGCAGCGTGCGCAACGCACCCGAAAAGGTGATGGTGCTCGATTACCGGCGCTTCATGCCACCGACGCTTGTCACCCGCTCGGTCGACGAAGTGCGTGCATTCCAGAAGCGCCACGGGGCGATCGTGATCAAACCGATCCACGGCAATGGCGGCAAGGCGATTTTCCGCGTTTCCGAAGACGGTGAAAACCTTGGCGCGCTGTTCGAGGTGTTCAACCAGACATGGCCCGAACCGCACATGGTGCAGGCGTTTCTGCCTGAGGTTGCCCAGGGCGACAAGCGCATCGTGCTGGTCGACGGGGAGGTGGCCGGTGCGATCAATCGCAAGCCGGGCGAGGGCGAGTTCCGTTCCAACCTTGCCGTGGGCGGCTATGCCGAAAAGACCGAACTCACCCCGCAGGAACGGGAAATCTGCGCCGCACTGGGGCCGGAGCTGAAGCGGCTGGGGCTGATCTTCGTCGGGATCGACGTGATCGGCGGGCGCTATCTGACAGAGATCAATGTGACATCGCCTACCGGGATCGTCGCCATCGACCGGTTCAACGGCACCGATACCGCCGCGATGATCTGGGATGCCATAGAGCGGCGGCTCCAGCGCGCGTGACGGCACGCTTGCGGTGCTGGCTGGCGGGATACGGACGGTGATCTGGCGGTTATGACCCCATGAACGACTGGATCACCACCCTGATCGAAGGCGGCGGCTATTGGGGCATCGCCTTCCTGATGGTCATCGAAAACGTGTTTCCGCCAATCCCTTCGGAAGTCATCATGGGGCTGGGCGGGATTGCCGTGGCGCGCGGGCGCATGGACTTCTGGCCACTGATGCTGGCGGGAACGGTGGGCAGCACGCTGGGCAATTACGTCTGGTATCTGCTGGGCCGCAAGCTGGGGTATCAGCGCCTTTATCCCGTGGTACGCCGTTTCGGGCGCTGGCTTACTGTGGACTGGGACGATGTGGAGCGGATCGTCGCGTTCTTCCAGCGGCATGGCCAGTGGGTGGTGTTTGTCGTGCGCTTCTTTCCGTTCATGCGCACGATGATCTCGCTCCCGGCCGGGCTGACCCGGATGGGGCATATCCGGTTTCTGGCGTTCACGTTCGCAGGGGCGGCGATCTGGAACGCGATTCTCGCCGGAGCGGGTTATTATCTGGGCCGCAACTTTTCCGAGATTGACCGATACACCGGCCCGGTGGCGACAGGATCGCTGGTGGTGATCCTGATCGCCTATCTGTGGCGCGTGGTCACGTGGAAGCCGCGCGCCTGAGCGCCAACGAAAAATGAGCGCCAACGAAAAAGCCCCCGCCGGAGCGGGGGCTTTCGGTATGCGTCTGCGGCGGTGCCGTGGGGTCAGGCGTCCTTGGCCAGCCACTCTTCCAGCCATTTGATGGTGTAGTCACCGCTCAGGAAATCCGGCTCCTTCAGCAGGCGCTGGTGCAGCGGGATCGAGGTCTTGGGGCCTTCGATCACCATTTCTTCCAGCGCGCGCTTGAGCCGCATGATGCAGCCTTCGCGGGTGCGACCATAGACAATCAGCTTGGCGATCATCGAATCATAGTACGGCGGGATGCGGTATCCGGCATAAAGGCCCGAATCGACGCGCACATGCATGCCGCCTGCGGCGTGGTAGCTTTTCACCAGCCCCGGCGAAGGGGCGAAGGTGAACGGGTCTTCCGCGTTGATGCGGCATTCGATCGCGTGGCCCTTGAACTCGATCTCTTCCTGCTTGACCGAAAGCGGCTTGCCATCGGCAATGCGGATCTGTTCGCGCACCAGATCGACCCCGGTGATCGCCTCGGTAACCGGGTGTTCCACCTGCAGGCGGGTGTTCATTTCGATGAAATAGAACGCGCCGTTTTCCCACAGGAACTCGATCGTGCCCGCGCCGCGATACCCCATGTCAGCCATTGCCCTGGCCACGATACCGCCCATGCGGTCCCGTTCTTCGGGCGAGATGACCGGCGATGGCGCTTCTTCCAGCACTTTCTGGTGACGGCGCTGGAGCGAGCAGTCGCGCTCCCCCAGATGGATCGCGTTGCCGTTGCCATCGCCAAAGATCTGGAACTCGATGTGGCGCGGGTTGCCCAGGTACTTTTCTATATAGACCGTAGCATCGCCGAACGCCGCCTTGGCTTCGCTGCCAGCCTGCTGGATCAGCGTTTCCAGTTCATCGGGGCTGTTGCACACTTTCATGCCGCGCCCGCCGCCGCCCGATGCGGCCTTGATGATCACCGGATAGCCGATGGCATCGGCTATCGTGCGCGCTTCCTCGATTTCCGCAACCGCGCCGTCCGATCCGGGCACGAGTGGCAGGCCAAGGGCGCCAGCCGTACGCTTGGCTTCCACCTTGTCGCCCATGGTGCGGATATGTTCGGGCTTCGGCCCGATCCAGGTGATCCCGTGCGCTTCGACGATTTCCGCGAACTTGGCGTTTTCGGAAAGGAAGCCATAGCCGGGGTGGATCGCGTCGGCATGCGTGATTTCGGCGGCGGAAATGATCGCCGCCATGTTCAGGTAACTGTCCTTGGCTGCGGGGGGGCCGATGCACACCGCGTGGTCGGCCAGCCGCACGTGCATGGCATCGGCATCGGCAGTGGAATGGACCGCCACGGTTTCAATGCCCATTTCATGCGCGGCGCGGTGGATGCGCAGCGCAATTTCGCCGCGGTTGGCGATCAGCAGGCGCTGGATGGCCATGCGTTCCGCCTCAGGCAATCACGACAAGCGGCTGGTCGAACTCGACCGGCTGCGCATTGTCGACGAGGATGGCCTTGACCGTGCCGGCAGTGGGGGCGACGATCGGGTTCATAACCTTCATCGCTTCGATGATAAGCAGCGTATCGCCCGCTTTCACCGTCTGCCCGACGGTGATGAAATTGGCAGCGCCCGGTTCCGGTCCCATGTAGCATGTGCCGACCATCGGCGATTTCACGGCATTGGCGTGGTCTTCTGCCGGGGCGGCCGCGGCGGCGGCAGGGGCCGCAGCGGCAGGCGGTGCAGCGGCTGCAACCGGGGCAGGTGCGGCAACGGCGTACTGTTGCACCGGCGCTGCGGCGATCTGGCGGGCGACACGGATCTTGCGGTCACCGTCTTCCACTTCGATTTCCGACAGGCCGGTTTCGGCGAGCAGTTCGGCCAGTTCGCGCACCAGCTTGCCATCAATTGCCATGTTTTCGGCCTTTTCGCCGCGGTCGTGACCCATTGTGCGTTCCTTGAAGGGTAACAATTCAGGCCAATCGCCATGCCCTCCTGCCGCTACGCTGGCAAGGGGTGGCGGGGCCAGATCGTGGAAAAACGCCTTACGGCCTAAAGCCGCGCGGCCGCTTCGAGCGCAGCGATATAGCTGTTTGCGCCAAATCCGGCGACTGTCCCAAGCGCCGCCATGCCGACATAGGACGTGTGGCGAAAGGCTTCGCGCCGGTGCGGGTTGGACAGGTGCACCTCGATCACAGGCACGCGGATCGCCTTGATCGCATCATGCAGGGCGATCGAGGTGTGAGTGAACGCCCCGGCGTTGAGCAGCACCGCCTTTGCCGCGCTGGCCTGCGCTTCGTGCAGCCAGTCGACGAGATGACCTTCGTGATTTGACTGGCGTAGGTCGATTTCAAGCTCCAGTTCGCGGGCGCGGTCTTCCAGCATCCCGGCGATATCGTCGAGCGTCTGCGATCCGTAAATCTCCGGTTCGCGCAGGCCAAGCAGGTTGAGGTTGGGGCCGTTGAGCACATACACCACCGGTGCAGCGCCTTCTCGGCCGGTCTGAGCGTTTGTCATGGCGTTTTCCCGGCAATCCAGATCATGCGCGGTGATAGCCGGTGACGGCGCGTGTGCAACCCCGTGTGATCGCGGTCAGGCAATCGGGCAGTGGCACCGGTCAGAATGCGGGAACGTTGCTGCCCGGCGGGATCAATGGCGCAGGCGGGGTTTCCGCTTCATCGCCGCCCGATTCGATCACGCCGTCTTCAAAGCCGCCTTCGCGTGGCTGGTCGTCGTCCTGATCCTCGACAAAACCCTCGCCAGCGGTGGGATCGGGGTCCGACATGCCGGAAGGGGCATTCGAGATCGCCATCGTCAGCGCCTTGCGCGACCGTTTGTCGGCGGCTTCGGCCTTTGCTTCGATTTCCATCAGACGGGCGGCGGTTTCGCGTTCTTCGGGAGAACTGCAACCTGTCGCTGCAAGAATGGCGGGCAGGAGCAGCGCCGAAAGGACCGCGCGCGCCAACGGGCGCCGGTGCGACCCGTGGGCGCGGTCAAGATGCGGGATGGGCGAAGACGACCTGATCATGGGATAAGGGCAATAGCAGCCCAAGGTTACCGAAAGCTAACCAGACCGTGGGCACGCAGGCAGACGGTCTGCCATGCCTAGCGATCAGTGCCGCGTGCCTTGCCCCATTGGCGGGCGGCAGTATAGCCAAGGTATCCGGTGCCGAACAGCGCATAAAGCGGTTCGGGAAGGCCGTTGAGATAGGCGTTGATGCCGGCTGCAATGCCCATTGCGGCCGATGGTCGGAAGGCCGCGATCATGCCCATCGGCAAGGCCCAAAGGATCATGATGTACATGACATAAAGAAAACCGGGGCGGGCCCGGCTGGTCCACGGATCGGCGGAATTGGCCTCCGCCACGATTGCCGACATGCGCGTGCGCAACTGTTCGAGTTCCTGCGTGCCTTCCAGCCGCAGCAGTTCCAGCTTGGCCTTGTCGCGGGCTTCCTTGTCGGGAATGACCTTGTCGATAATTGCGGAAATCGGGGAAATCAGGGCTTCGAGAACAGACATCGGGGCGTCCTTCCAAACGGGGTGAAGCCCAGCCAAATAAGCATATTGGTACATGTAGGAAAATGGTTTCAGGGCGTTGCGCGCGCACCTTTCGCGCCATGATGCCGGATCCGTTCAACCGGCGATGGTCACCGTGAGGCTTTGCAGGCCATCGATTTTGCCGGTCAGGACGTCGCCGGGCTGCACCGCCCCGACACCTTCCGGCGTGCCGGTGTAGATCAGGTCGCCCGCCACAAGCGTGCCGTAACGCGAAAGGTCGGCGATGACTTCGGCTACGCTCCAGATCATCAGCGACAGATCGCTCGATTGGCGGATCGATCCGTTGACCGCAAGGCTGATCGTTCCGGTGGCGATGTGCCCGACCTGGCTGACCGGGGACAGCGGACCGCACGGAGCGGACTGGTCGAACCCCTTGCCCATGTCCCACGGCCGCCCCGCCTTGCGCGCAACCGCCTGAAGATCGCGCCGGGTCATGTCGAGGCCCACCGCATAGCCATAGACGTGATCGAGTGCGCTGGTCACCGGGATGTCGCGCCCGCCCTTTCCGATGGCGACGACCAGTTCGATTTCGTGCTGAAAATCCTGCGTGCGCGGAGGATAGACGATGGTGCTGTCGCCCGCCACGATGGCATCGGCCGGTTTCAGGAAGAAAAACGGCGGTTCGCGGTCGGGATCGCCACCCATTTCGATCGCGTGGGCGCGATAGTTGCGCCCGACGCAGTAGATCCGCCGCACCGGAAAATGCTCTCCGTCCGAAGTGGGGATCGTCGGTGACGGAATGGGGGCGAAGGGCATTGCAGACTCCAGAGTACGACGGGCTGTGTCGGAACGGCGTGGGGTCAGACGAACTGGCGGGCCACCGGCAGTTCGCGCAACCGCCTGCCGGTGGCCGCAAAGATCGCGTTGGCCAGCGCGGGCGCTGCGGGCGGGAGGCCCGGCTCGCCCGCACCACCCAGTCGCGTCGCATCGCCGTTGATGATTGCGACGGCGATCTGGGGGCATTCATCCATGCGGATCAGCGGGTAGTCGTGAAAGTTGCTTTGCTCCACCGCGCCGTCGTGGATCGTGATTTCGCCATGCAGTGCCGCTGTCAGGCCGAACACGATGCCGCCTTCCATCTGGTTGCGGAAACCATCGGGGTTCATGGCAAAACCGGGATCGGCGGCGCACCAGACATTGGTTACGCGCGGCGCGCCACCAGTCATGTCCACTTCGACCACTTCGGCCACGATCGTGCCGAACGATTCGACCAGTGCCACACCCTTGCCACGCCCCGGCACGGGCGGAGCGCCCCAGCCCGCCATAGCAGCGGCCTTGGCGAGCACGGCCTTGTGGCGCGGTGATGCGTCGAGCATCGCCAGGCGGAAGTCCATTGGATCGCGCCCGGCGGCGTGCGCGGCTTCGTCGATGAAGCTTTCTATGAAAAAACCCTGCTGGCTGTGATCGACCGAGCGGAACGAGGCAAAGGGCAGGTGGAGTTCTGCCGGGGCGACCCTGACCGTTCGCGCGGGGATGGCATAGAACGGGCAATCGTGCGCGCCGCCTGGTTCGTTGCGCTGGGTGAAGATTGCGTCGTAGCTGGTCAGCCGCCCATCGTCACTGATCCCCCCTTCGACACGGGCCATGTCGGCGCAGCGATAAAGGCCCTTCTGGGTGTCTTCCTCGCGCGACCAGATCATCTTCACCGGGCCGCGGGTCTTCGTGGCGATCCGCGCCGCCATGGTCACGTAATCGAGTTCAAGACGCCGCCCGAAACCTCCGCCCAGCAGCGGCTGGTGGATGGTTACCGCATCGGCATCCAGCCCGGTTGCCTTGGCGACCGCGCTTCGCGCCATCAGCGGAACCTGCGTGCCGGTCCACACGTCGCACATGCCATCGCGCAGCCACACGGTCGCGTTCATCGGCTCCATCGGCGCGTGGGCAAGGAAGGGAACTTTATATTCAGCCTTTACGCGCGTTTTCGCCGCCGCAATCGCCGCGCCCGTATCACCGATCGCCACGATGGAATCACCACCATCGCGGCCTGCATCGTCCAGCGCGCGCGAGAACCGGGCGAACTGATCGGCGCTTGTCGCAATCGCGGCTTCTGACGTACTCTCCGGAGCACTGTATTGCGCCTCCACCGTGTCGAGCGCCTGCTGTGCCTGCCAGTACCCGTCCGCAAGGACCGCGATGAAATCGTCCATGTTCACTACCTGGCGCACGCCCGGCATCGCCTGCGCGGCCTTTGCGTCCATCGCGGTGATCTTCGTTCCGGGAACGGGTGCGCGCCGGACGGCGGCATAGGTCAGCGTCTGGCCGGGTACGGTCGCGTCGATACCGAAGGCGGCGCTGCCATCGACTTTGGCGGGAATGTCGATGCGCGGCATGCTGGTGCCCATGAGCCGGTAGGCCGCCGGCGCTTTGAGCTGTGGCGTTTGCGGCATGTCCTGTTCGGCGGCGGCTGCGGCAAAGCGGGCATAGGGCGCCGTCCTGCCCGAAGGCTTGTGCGACAGCACGCTGTTGGCCGTCGTAATCTCGTCGGTGGGCACGCCCCATTCCTGCGCTGCAGCGGCCACCAGCATATGCCGCGCGGCTGCGCCTGCAATGCGCATGGTATGCTGCCCGGTAGCCCGGACCGACGAACTGCCGCCGGTAATCATGCCATCGGCGAGGCGGGCGAGACGTGTGAACATCCCGTTCCACGTGGGCTCCAGCCAGTCCGGCCCGCCAAGCGTACCCGGTGCGACAAACACGCGCGCGACATCGGGAACGGCATAGTTACCGTCGGCAGGTGCCTGCATGACACGCACCAGCGACCAGTCGGCGTCAAGTTCGTCGGCGAGCATCTGCGCCAGCACGGAATGGGCGCCCTGGCCCATTTCGCAGTGCGGGACGATGGCGGTAACCGCGTTGTCTGCGCCGATCTTTACCCAACTGTTGATCAGGTCTTCACCCGGCCCGCTGGCAACGATCGGCCCAAGCTTTTCCACTGGATTGCCCGGCCTGACGCCAACGCCGATCAGCAAGCCGCCCCCGGCCATGACCCCCGCGCCGATGAAGCCGCGGCGGGTCCACTTTGCCGCCCGGCTGCGGCGCGGAGGTTCCGGGGCGCTCACGCGCCTTGCTCCTCAGACGTCGCCGGGATCAGCCCGGCGGCCACCTTGATCGCTCGCCTGATGCGGCCATAAGTGCCGCAACGGCAGAGGTTTCCGGCCATCGCTTCGTCGATCTGGGCATCGCTGGGTTTCGGGTTCGTCCGCAGCAAGGCGGTTGCGGCCATGATCTGACCGGACTGGCAATAGCCGCATTGCGGCACCTGTTCGGCAATCCACGCCTGCTGCACCGTGCCCGGCCCGCCGCCTTCCGCGCCGATCCCTTCGATGGTGGTGATTTCCCGGCCCTCTGCTTCGGCAAGCGGGGTGGAGCAACTGCGGATCGGCACGCCATCGAGATGGACCGTGCAGGCTCCGCACAGCGCCTTGCCGCATCCGAACTTGGTGCCGGTCAGGCCCAGCCGTTCGCGCACGACCCACAGGATCGGCATGGCCGGATCGGCATCGACCGAAGCCGGTCTGCCGTTGATCGTGAATGTCACCATGCCGCTTGCCCTGCCACCCTGTCCGATTGCTGCCGAACGTTACCTGCGCCGGCCGAGGGTGCCAATCCCCGCTGCTGATTTTTGCGAGGCTGCATGATGCCATGCACGCGCCCGGTTCCGGCCTGACCGAGCGTTGAATTATTGGTTTATGCGTGTTCCGTCGTTGCCGGTAAAAGGTTCCCACAACGCCAGGACCGCTTTGCATCGATCGGCCAGCCGCTTCGCCCGCCAGGGCAGGCTGCGCCGAACCCTGGCGCACGCCTTTGGACAATGGGAACCTTTGGATGTCTGACGCAACACTGATCGAAAAGCCTGCAATGCCTGCGCTTGATCCGGGGCGCTTCCGGGACGTGGACCTGTTCGGACAGGACATGAAAGCCAATGCGCCGTCCTATTTCGCGGAATGGGCCAGGAACCCGCCGTTCTACACCACGGTGCAAGGGCACACCCATGTCGTTATCTGCCGTCACGAGCAGGTGCAGTGGGCCTTGCGCACGCACGAGATCATCAGCGCGGTGCCGAAGCCGGGCTGGGGCACGGACTTGTTTGATTATTTCAACGGCTTGCCGCTGGTCGTCGATTTCGATCCGCCCGAACATTCGCGCATGCGCCGCCTGATGCAGCCCGGTTTTGCGCCGAACCGCGTCGCGCGGTTGAAGGACGATGTCGAGGCGATGGTCGATGCGCTGGCTGGTGAACTGGCGGCCAAGGGTCAGTTCGACATGGTGACCGAGTTCGCCGGTCCGCTGATGTACCGCATCCTGCTGGGCAGCGTATTCGATTTCGATCCCAGGGATTGGCCCCTGTTCATCAACTTGTCCAACGCGCTGGAACTGGTCGCCACGGTGCCGCCCGGCGCCCCCAAACCGCCCGCATACATGGCGGCTTTCAACGCCGTGCAGGACTTCTGCAAGACCCTGATCGAGGAAAGGCGGATCGCGCCGAAAGACGATCTGGTCGGCACTGTAATCGCTGCGCATGACGAAAAGGGCGTGATTTCGGTCGAAGAGCTGTTTTCCACGCTGGTTCAGTTGTTCACCGCCGGTCTTGGCACGGTTACGGCCACATCGTCCAACGCAGTGTTGCGGTTGCTGCGCCACCCGGACCAGCTTGCCCTGCTGCGGGAAGATCCTTCGCTGTTCAACATCGCGCTGGAAGAATGCATGCGCGTCGATTGCCTTGGCAACTTCCGCCACCGCTTCGTGGTCAAGGAGCATGTCGTTGGCGGCACGCCGATCTACCCCGGCATGGTCGCGCATCTTTCGCTTGGTGCGGCCAACTATGATCCTGACAAGTATCCCGATCCCACCCGCTTCGACATCACCCGCGATCCGCGCGATATCCTGACCTTCGGGTTCGGGCCGCACCTTTGCCCTGGGCAGAGCCTTGCGCGCATGGTGACGCGCGCGATCGTCAGCCGGATGATCTTCGGGTTTCCCAACCTCCGGCTGACCGACCCGGACGAGCGGATCGTCTATGGCGGCATGCCGACCGAACGGTTGCCGCTGCACGTGAGGGTCAGCGTAGACTGAAGGCGAGGCGCTTCGGCGCGGATGGACCGAATGACAAAGGCACCGGCAAGGAACGCCTTCCTGCCGGTGCCTTCGAATCAAATACGCCAAATGCCGTATGATCGCGCGGCCCTGGAACGCATCAAAGCACTTGCAGCACGTCCCGATTTGTACGCTCATGCAGCCTGGCTCCCGCATTGTGGGCAGGCAGCCCGATCGTCGGCGATACAGGGGTACTTTGATGACGAACACCGCATTGCCGATGAGCAAGCGCGATCTCCTGACGCTGATCGGCCGCACGGCGGGCGCATCGGCCATGTACATGGCGATGTCGAGCCTGGGGCAAGCCCATGCCTCGCCCTTCAAGGGGCCGATAAAGCTGGATGGCAATCCCAAGGGCAGTTCCGTGCTGATTCTGGGGGCTGGGCTGGCTGGGCTGGTCGCGGCGCTGGAACTGCGCAAGGCCGGGTACAAGGTGCAGGTGCTGGAATACAACGGCCGTATCGGCGGGCGGAGCTGGACGCTGCGCGGCGGTGACAGCTTTACCGAACTCGGCGGTGAAACGCAGAACTGCACGTTCGCGCCCGGCAATTACATCAACCCCGGCCCCTGGCGCATTCCACACAACCACACCGCGATCATGCACTATTGCCAGGAACTGGGGGTCGCGCTTGAGCCGTTCATGCAGCTCAACTACAACGCCTATCTCCATTCGACCATGGCGTTCGGCGGGCAGCCTCAGCGGTACCGGCATATCCAGTCGGACTTCTACGGCCATGTCGGCGAACTTATGGCCAAGGCGGTCAACAAGAACGCGCTTGATGACGCCGTTACGAAGGAAGACCGGGAAATCCTGCTCGATGCGGTGCGCGACTGGGGGGCGCTGGACAAGGACTTCCGCTATGTCAAAGGCCCGGCATCAAGCAACCGCCGCGGCTGGACAAAATATCCCGGCGGCGGGTTGACGGCAGAGCCGGTGCCTTCCGAGCCGATGGCGCTGGACGATATTCTGCAGTCGAAGCTGTGGCGCAACATCTCCACGTCGCTGACAACCCAGCACCATACCGCGATCTTTCAACCGGTGGGCGGCATGGACATGATACCCAGGGCGTTTGCCCGCGAAGTGGGCGATCTCGTGCGGCTGAACAGCCGGATCGACAAGATTCAGCAGGATGAAAAGGGCGTCACGGCGTCCTATGTCGACACGGTGACCGGCGCGCGCGGCACGGCCAAGGCGGACTGGTGCCTGTGCACGATCCCGCTTTCGGTGCTCAGCCAGATCGAGATGAACGTCGATGCGCCGATGGCCAACGCCATCCAGGCCGTGCCCTACATGGCCGCGCTCAAGGTCGGGCTGGAGTTCAAGCGGCGGTTCTGGGAACAGGACGAAAGCATCTACGGCGGGATCACCAATACCGACCTGCCGATTGCGCAGATCAGCTATCCCAGTTCCAACTACGGGTCGAAAGGCCCGGCTACGCTGTTGGGGGCCTACACGTTCGGTGCCTATGCTTTCGAGTACACGTCGCTGTCCCCGGCGGAACGCGTGGCGCGAACCGTGGCCTGGGGCGCGCAGATTCACCCGCAGTACAAGGATGAGTTCCTGAGCGGGGTTGCGGTGGGCTGGCACCGCGTGCCGTGGGTGCAGGGATGCGCCGGCGGGTGGACCGATGAATTGCGCGCCGAACACTACAAGAACCTGTGCCAGATCGACGGGCGCATCCTGCTGGCGGGGGAGCATGCCTCCTACATTCCGGCGTGGCAGGAAGGCGCGATCACCTCTTCTCTCGACGCGATTTCGCGTCTCCACCAACGTGTCATGGCGGGCTGAACGATGAAGACTGCAACCTGCATCCTTGCCGCCGCAGCGGCGCTTTCGCTGGCCTCTGTCGGCGCTGCCGCCTTCGCGCAGGCTGCGCCCGAAAGCGAATCGGCCAAGGCCAGCATGATCGGCGGCGGCGCGGGCGATGCCGACGGCGCGTTCGTATCTCCGTTCCGCTTCAGCGAACCCGATGGGGCCAAACTGTACAAGCGGGTCTGTGCCGGGTGCCACATGGGCGACGCCAAGGGGGCGAAAGGGGCAGGCTTCTATCCGGCGCTGGCGGGCAATCCCAACCTCGAATCCGCAGCTTACCCCGCCTACGTCGTCCTCCACGGCATGCACGGGATGCCGGGCTTCGCGGGCATGATGAGCGATGAGCAGATTGCGGGCGTGGTCAATTACGTGCGCACCAATTTTGGCAACAGTTACAGCGATCCGATCACGGCCGAAGAGGTCAAGGCCGCGCGCTAGGCAGTGGCAACAATCGCGCGCGCTGCCGCCCGGAACGGCGGATATGGTCTTGATGGCTGTTGCAAATCACCATGCTGCAACGCACAAGGCTGGGCATGCGCATCGCCATCGTCGATGAAAGTGCCAGCCGCGCGGCTGTCATCCAGGAAGGTCTAGCGACCATTGCGGACTGCGAGATTTTCGTGGTGACCGAACGGCGCGGGCTGGTGGCCCGGATTGGCGAGATTTCGCCGGACATCGTGCTGATGGATCTCGGCAATCCTTCGCGCGACGTGCTGGAGGAATACTTTGCCGTCAGCCGGGTGCTGGCCCGGCCCATCGCCATGTTCGTCGATGAAAGCGACGATGAAACCATCGGCGCGGCAATTGACGCGGGCGTTTCATCTTACGTGGTGGATGGACTGGCACCGCACCGCATCCGCCCGATTCTCGATCTCGCGGTGCGCCGCTTCAATGCCTTTTCCCGCCTGCAATCCGATCTGGCCGAAGCCAAGGGCAAGCTGGCGGAGCGGGAGACGATCGACCGGGCCAAGCGGATACTGATGGACAGCCGCGGCTTTACCGAACCGCAGGCCTATACCGAACTGCGCAAGACCGCGATGAACCAGGGCAAGCGCATTGGCGACATTGCCGAAGCGGTCGTCACCGCGCATACGTTGATGGGGGGGACGTGATGCCGATCGAAATGACCATCGGCTTTCTGCCGCTGGTGGATGCCTGCCTGCCGATTCTCGCGCGCGAACACGGCTTTGCCGAAGAAGAAGGGCTGTCGCTGCGGCTGGTCAGGGACATGAGCTGGGCCACGGTGCTGGACCGGCTGCTCTACGGACACAGCGATGCCGCGCACATGGTCGCGCCGCTGGCGATCGCCACGACTCTGGGGCGCGGACGCCCGGCGGTGCCGCTGTCCGTGCCCTTCGTGCTGGGGCTGAACGGCAATGCCATCACCTTGCGCAGCGATATTGCCGATGCGGTCTGTCCGCCAGGGGCGCTGGGCGATCCCGCCGCCGTGGGCGCGGCGCTGGCCCGGCTGGCGCACGAACGCAAGGCGGCAGGCAAGCCGCTGCGATTCGGTGTGGTCCACCGCTATTCCAGCCACAACTACATGCTGCGGTATTGGCTGGCGGCCTGCGGAATCCGGCCGGACGACGATGTGGAAATCTCCACTGTACCGCCGCCGTTCTGCGCCGATGCGCTGGGTGCGGGCGAGGTCGACGGAATCTGCGTGGGCGAGCCGTGGAACAGCGTTGCGGTGGAAAGCGGGGCCGGGCGGATTGTGCTGCTGACGGCGCAGATCTGGCGCCGCGGGGTGGAAAAGGTGCTGGCGCTGCGCGAACCGGCGATGGACGAACGGCGCGGCGATGTCGAAGCTCTCGTCCGCGCGCTGCGCAAGGCAGGCGCACACTTTGTCGACCCGGCAAATCATGAAACCAATGCGGCTATTCTTGCGCGATCAGATTACCTGGATGGTGATTCGGCACTGATTCGGCGGGCCATATCCGACCGGCTGCTGCTGTCGCGCGGCGGGGCGGTGCTGCATCACGCCGATTTCATGTTCCAGTACCGCGAAGCGGCCAACTTCCCGTGGGTAAGCCAGTCCGAATGGCTCTACAGCCAGATGGTGCGCTGGGAAGGCACCGGCTTCAACGCCGGGGAAGCCCGCCGCGCCGCGCGCGTATTCCGTCCCGACGTTTACCGCAGTGCACTGCTGGGCACCGGCGATCCACTGCCTGGGGCCAGTTCCAAGGTCGAAGGCAGCCTTGCCGGGCCGACATCGGTGAGCATGCAGCAGGGTGTAATTACCATGCAGAACAACAGCTTTTTCGATGGAAAAGTGTTCGATCCGGCGCACCTTGCCGAATACATCGCAGACCAGTCCGGGAAATAATTTTCTGCTGCGGTGCGAAAAGGGCTTGCCGAACCGGCCCCGAATCACGTAGTTCACAAGGCGTCGAGGAAGCGCCGTCCGAAGCTGGATGGAAGCAGGCTCCACGGCAAATCAGTTTCATTGCGTGGCAACGTCGCCGCCCGATCTGACCATTCCGGTCAAGTCGTGGCGGTTTTTTTGCGTTTGTCACGCCGAACATGAGGGTAGTTCGGATGATTGGACAACGGACATTCGGGATCAGCCGTCGCGGCATGGTGGCAGTCATGCTGGCCAGCATCGCCGTTACCGGCTGCGGCAAGGGTGCGGACACGGCGGAAAAGCCGGCAGCAGCAGCCGGTGACCTTGAAAAGCCGGCGCTGAAGCTCGGCTTCATCAAGCTGACCGACATGGCGCCGCTGGCCATCGCCCAGGAAAAGGGCTTTTTCCGCGAAGAAGGGCTGACCGTCACGCTCGAACCGCAGGCCAACTGGAAAGTGCTGGTCGATGGCGTGGCTTCGGGCCAGCTCGATGGTGCGCACATGCTTGCCGGGCAGGCCATCGCCACGGCGGCTGGCATCGGCGGCAAGGTGCCGCTGATCGCGCCGCTCAGCTTCGATCTCAACGGCAACGCCATCACCGTGTCGAACAAGGTGTGGAGCCAGATCGAACCGAAGCTTCCCAAGGGTGCCGACGGCAAGGTGATCCACCCGATTTCCGCCTCGTTCCTCAAGGGCATGCCGCTCAAGTGGGGCATGGTGTTCCCGACCAGCCCGCACAACTACGAACTGCGCTACTGGCTTGCGGCGGGCGGCGTGAATCCCGGCTATTACCTGCCGGGTGACGTCGCGGGGACGACCAGCGCGGAAATGCAGCTTTCGGTCACGCCTCCGCCGCAGATGCCCTCGACGCTCGAAGCTGGCACGATTGATGGCTATTCGGTGGGTGAGCCGTGGAACCAGGCAGCGGTGAAGAAGAAGATCGGCGTGCCGGTCATCACCGATGCCGAAATCTTCCCGGACAACCCGGAAAAGGTTCTGGGGATGACCGCAGCGTTTGCGGAAAAGAACCCCAAGACGACCAAGGCGCTGCTGCGCGCGCTGATCAAGGCGCAGCAGTGGCTGGATGCCGACAACGGCAAGAACCGCGCCGAAGCCGTGGAGATCCTGAGCAAGCCGAACTATGTCGGCGCCGATGCCGAAGTGATCGCCGCGTCGATGACCGGCAAGTTCACCTTTGCGCCCGGCGATACCCGCCCGGCCGAAGGGTTCAACATCTTCTTCCGGCAGAATGCGGGCTATCCGTTCTATTCGGATGCCGTGTGGTTCCTCACGCAGATGCGCCGCTGGGGCCAGATCGCCACGGACAAGCCGGATCAGTGGTATTTCGATACCGCCAAGGCTGTCTACCGTCCCGAACTCTACATGGCCGCTGCCAGTGAACTGGCCGAACAGGGCGTGATCCCCAAGGACGCGATCCCGCAGACCGACGGGTTCAAGCCTGAACAGTCCGGCTTCATCGACGGCAAGACCTTCAACGGCAAGCAGCCCAACGCCTATCTCGCCAGCTTCTCGATCGGCCTGAAAAAGGGCCAGACCGTGACCCCGGCGGGCGTCAAGTAAGCAAGGACCTTGACCATGAACGCAGTCCCGCTTCGCAAGGATAGCTTCCTTCCGGTAGATGAAACGCAGGTCCAGGACGGGGGCGCTGCGCCCGTCCCGGCCCCTGCCGCCGAAAAGGAGAATACCATGTCCACCGCCGCGCGCCTGCCATTCGGCATTTCCCTTCCAGCGCCGCGTGCCGCCTTCGATGCAGCATGGCCGCCGCTGGCCGGGGTCGGCGGGTTCCTGATCCTGTGGTCGCTTCTCGCGCCGCTGGTGCAGACTTCGCTGGGCGCGCTGCCGGGGCCGGGCGATGTGTGGTCTGCGTTCCTTGGCCTGATCGACGAATACCTGGCCGCACGGGTCACGGCGGCGGAATCGGTGGCGGCAGGTTATGCCTTTACCGGCCCGCCGACCTTCGTCGACCAGATCGTGACCAGCCTTGAAACGGTGGGCGCCGGGTTCTTTCTGGCAACCATCGCGGCGGTGCCGCTGGGGCTGGTTGCGGGCATGTCGAAGCGGGTCAACGCCGCGATCAACCCGTTGATCCAGGTCATGCGCCCGGTCAGCCCGCTGGCGTGGCTGCCGATCGTGACGATGGTCGTCTCGGCTTCAATGGCAAGCAACAACCCCACTTTGCCCAAGGCGTTCGTGATTTCGGCGGTCGTGGTCATGCTGTGTTCGCTCTGGCCGACGCTGATCAACACCGCGATCGGCACGGCCAGCATCGACAAGGATCTGATCGCGGTCGGTCGCGTGCTCCGGCTGGGCTGGTTCGCCCGCCTGACCCGGCTGGTGCTGCCTTCGGCGCTGCCCTACATCTTCACCGGCATGCGGCTTTCGCTGGGCACCGGCTGGATGGTGCTGATCGCTGCGGAAATGCTCAGCCAGAACCCCGGCCTTGGCAAGTTCGTGTGGGACGAGTTCCAGAACGGCAGTGAAAAGTCGCTGGCGCGGATCATGGTGGCGGTCGTCGTCATCGGCCTGATCGGCTTTGCCCTCGACCGCGTGATGATGGCCCTGCAGGCCTTCGTCAGCCGCAACCGCACCATCTGAAGGACCAGACCCATGGCCACGATCCTTTCGCTCAAGGGTGTATCGAAGTCCTATACCGGCAAGACCGGCGGCGTCAGCCAGGTGCTCGACGGTATTGACCTGGATGTCGAGGAAGGCGAGTTCATTGCGATCCTGGGCTTTTCCGGGGCGGGCAAGACCACGCTGATTTCAGCCATCGCCGGGCTGGTCCAGCCCGACGCCGGGGAAATCCTGCTGCGCGATCAGCCGATCGATGGTCCGGGGCGTGACCGCGGGCTGGTGTTCCAGTCCTATTCCCTGTTCCCCTGGCTTTCGGTCGAACAGAACGTGGCTCTGGCGGTCGATGCGGTGCACAAGGACCGTTCGCGGGAAGAACGCGCCGCGCTGGTGCGCCAGAAGGTTGAACTGGTCGGTCTGGGGCATGCGCTGGAGCGCAAGCCTGCGCAGCTTTCGGGCGGGATGCGCCAGCGCGTTTCCGTTGCGCGGGCGCTGGCGATGGAACCGGAAATCCTGCTGCTGGACGAACCGCTATCGGCGCTCGACGCGCTGACCCGCGCCAAGTTGCAGGACGAGATCGACCGCATCCGCGAGGAAGAAAAGCGCACGATCATCCTTGTCACTAACGATGTGGACGAGGCGCTGCTGCTGGCGGACCGGGTCGCGGTGCTCACCCCGGCTCCGGCTGCCCGGATCGGGCAGATCTTCAACGTCGATCTCCCGCGGCCGCGTGATCGGGATGCGGTCAACGACAGCCCGGCCTTTCAGAGCCTGCGCACCGCAATCGTCAACTATCTGGGCGATCTGGCCGGAGACAAGGCCGCGCTGGGGAGCGAACAGGGCGTGCTGCCCAATGTCGTTCCGCTGGACCTGGCGCCCCCGCCCAAGGCCTATCAGGATGCCGCGCGCGGCGGGGCGACGCGCCGCTACATGGAGTTCTGGAAGCTTCACAAGGTCTATCCCACGCCCAACGGCCCGCTGACCGTGGTCGAGGATTTCAACCTGATGATGGACAAGGGCGAGTTCATTTCGCTCATCGGCCATTCCGGGTGCGGCAAGTCCACCGTGCTGACCATGGCGGCCGGGCTGAACGCGATCAGCAAGGGCGGGATCATCCTCGACAACCGCGAAATCGACATTGCCGGGCCGGACAAGGCGGTGGTGTTCCAGGCGCCGAGCCTGATGCCGTGGCTGACCGCGCGGCAGAACGTGGCACTGGGCGTCGACCGGGTCTATCCTCATGCTTCGCGGGCCGAAAGGCGCGATCTGGTGGACTATTATCTCGACCGGGTGGGTCTTGCCGATGCCAAGGAAAAGATGGCGGCGGAAATGTCCAACGGCATGCGCCAGCGGGTTGGCATTGCGCGCGCCTTTGCCCTTTCCCCGCGGCTCCTGCTGCTCGACGAACCGTTCGGCATGCTTGACAGCCTGACCCGCTGGGATTTGCAGGATGTGCTGGTCGAAGTGTGGAACCGCACCAAGGTTACGGCGATCATGGTGACGCATGACGTGGACGAGGCGATCCTGCTGGCGGACCGCGTGGTGATGATGACCAACGGCCCGCGGGCGACCATCGGCAAGGTGCTGAAAATCGACCTGCCGCGCCCGCGCGACCGCAAGGCGCTGCTGCGCCACCCGGACTTCTACGCTTACCGTCAGGAAGTGCTGCGCTTCCTGGCGGAGTATGATCACGGCCCGAAAAAGGCCGTGGCCTGAAACGCACCTAAACGCACCTAACCATACACGAACGCATCAAGAGGATGCCTGACCGGCCCTAATCGGGGATCAGGAGGAAAACATGAAGAAGCAACTACTGGCGGCGACGCTGCTCGCGTCGTCGATCGCTCTCGCGCACCCTGCGCAGGCGGCGGAAAAGAAGTTTGGCGATCCGGTGACGGTGGCCGATGGGGTCACGCTTGACCCGATCATCGACGCCCGCGTTCGCTACGAAGGCGTCGATCAGCCGACGGTCGATGCCGATGCGCTGACCGTGCGGTTGCGCACCGGGATCGAACTGAAGCATGCGCCGTCGCACCTTTCGTTCCTGGTGGAAGCCGAAGGCACGCTGGGCATCTCCAAGGAATACAATGCCTTTCCGTTCGCGCTGGCGGGCAGCCCGCAGCGCCGTCCGCAGTTCGCGGTTGTCCCCGATGGAGAAAGCATCGACCTGAACCGCCTGCAGATCCAGTACAAGACCAAGGCCTTCGCCCTGACCGTTGGCCGCCAGCGCATCAATCTTGATGACCAGCGGTTCGTCGGTTCGGTCGGCTGGCGCCAGAACGAACAGACCTTCGATGCCGTGCGCGCCGAAGCCAGCCTGGGGCCGGTCAGCCTCGATGGCACCTATGCGATCCAGCAGGATTCGATCTTCGGGTCAGAAGCCGGGCCGCGGCGGTCGATGGACGGGGATTTCGTGTTTCTGGGCGCGACTGCCAAGCTTGGTCCCGTCATCGCAAAGGGGTTTGCCTATCTGATCGACTATGACGAAGCCTTTGCCTTTGCCAATTCGACGCAGACGTATGGCGGGCGCATTTCGGGCAGCTTCCCGCTGTCCAAGGCGGTGAAGCTCAACGTGCTGGCCAGCTATGCCCGGCAGATGGACATGGGCCGCAACCCGGTGAATTACGAAGCCGACTATGTGCTGGGTGAACTCGGCCTGGGTTACAAGGGCTTCACCCTGACCGGGGGCTTCGAACTGCTGGGCGCGGACAAGGGGGCGGGCAAGGCGTTCCAGACCCCGCTGGCCACGCTGCACAAGTTCAACGGCTGGGCCGACCTGTTCCTGAACACCCCGGCGGCGGGGCTTGAGGACTATTACGTGACGCTGGCCAAGGCGTTTCCCAAGATCAAGGCGGTCAAGGGCCTGAACGCCAACGTTACCTACCACCAGTTCCGCAGCGATACCGGCAATATCAAGTACGGCACCGAATGGGACGCCAGCCTTGGTTTCAAGACTCGTCAGGTCGGCTGGCTGGTAAAGTACGCCAACTTCGACGCCAACCGTGGCCTGGCGGCAAACCCCTACAAGGTGAACCGCGAGATCCTGTGGCTTCAGGCCGAAGTCTCGTTCTGATCCGGCAAGTGCTGCACTGCAAAATAACACTTGCAGTGCAGCCGCCGAATCGGTTACTTTCCCTTTGAAGGCAAGCGCCTCGTCCAAGGATGGACGAACCACGGCGCTGCCCCTCGTTTCAACATTGCGTGGCAACGTCGCCGCCCAGACCTTCCCTTTGCGGGGATGCGTTCGGGCGGCTTTTTCGTGTTGCGCGTCTGGCAAGGATACCGTGAGTGAACGCCCCGACGACATTGAGCGACAAGGACCGGCAAGCGCATGTGCGCGAGCGGCTGGTTGTGATCGGCAACGGTATGGCCGGGTGCCGCGCGGTGGAGGAGATCCTGGCGCGCGATCCCCTGCGCTTTGACGTCACGATTTTCGGCGCGGAACCGCGTGTGAACTACAACCGCATCATGCTTTCGCCCGTGCTGTCCGGCGAAAAGGCGTTTGATGACATCGTGATAAACCCACTGGACTGGTACGAAACCAACGGCATCACGCTGGTTTCGGGCGATCCGGTCGTGGCGATCGACCGCAAGCTCAAGACGGTGACGGCCCATTCCGGCCGGGTCGAACCCTATGACCGCCTGCTGATCGCCACCGGGTCCGAACCGTTCATCATCCCGGTCCCCGGCAAGGATCTGGGCGGGGTGGTGACGTTCCGCGATCTGGACGATGTGGAAAAGATGCTGCTGGCCGCAGAGAAGGGCGGTTCGGCAGTGGTGATCGGCGGTGGCCTGCTCGGACTGGAGGCAGCGCATGGCCTCTGCTCACGCGGCATGAAGGTCACCGTCGTTCACCTGATGCCCACGCTGATGGAGCGCCAGCTCGACGAAGCGGCGGGTTACCTGCTCAAGACCGAGCTGGAACGCCGCGGCCAGACCATCGTGACCGGCGGGGATACCGGCGAGATCGTCGGAAAGGATGGCCATGTCACCGCCGTCCGGCTGAAAGACGGGCGCGAGTTTCCCGCCGATATCGTGGTCATGGCCGTGGGCATCCGTCCTGGCACCACGCTGGCGAAAGCCGCCGGTCTGGAAGTGGAGCGCGGTATCGTGGTCGACGATCACATGGTCACCAGCGATCCGGCGATCATGGCGGTGGGCGAATGCGTGCAGCATCGCGGCGCCTGCTATGGTCTGGTCGCGCCGCTGTGGGACATGTGCCGTTCGCTGGCGGCGGCGGCTACCGGCGATCCTGCGGGCTATGAAGGATCGGTCACGTCGACCAAGCTCAAGGTTTCGGGGATCGACCTGTTTTCCGCCGGCGATTTTTCCGGCGGGGACGGGGCGGAAGACATCGTGATGCGCGATGCCTCGCGCGGGATCTACAAGCGCGTGGTGGTGCGCGAAAACAAGCTGGTTGGCGCGGTGCTTTACGGCGATACCGCCGATGGCAACTGGTACTTCGACCTGCTGAAGAAGGGCGAGGACATTTCCGATATCCGTGAGGCGCTGATCTTCGGACAGGCCTTTGCGTCCGGGGGTGCGCTGCTGGACCCTAACGCTGCCGTTGCCGCCCTTTCGGACGATGCCGAAATCTGCGGTTGCAACGGCGTTTCCAAGGGCACGGTCATTGCTTCGATCAATGCCGGGGCGTGCAGCCTCGATGCGGTGCGCAGCGGTTGCAAGGCATCGGCCAGTTGCGGCAGTTGCACCGGGCTGGTCGAAGGCCTGCTGGCGCTGACGCTGGGCGGGGAAGTCCAGTCCGGGCCGAAGACGATCTGCAAGTGCACCAGTTTCGGGCATGATGACGTGCGCCGCCTGATCCTTGAAAAGAACCTGCGCGCCATTCCGCAAGTGATGCAGGAACTGCACTGGACCACGCCCGACGGCTGTTCATCGTGCCGCCCTGCGCTCAACTACTATCTGCTCTGCGCCTGGCCGGGCGAATACGAGGATGACCAGAAGAGCCGCTTCGTGAACGAGCGGATGCACGCCAACATCCAGAAGGACGGCACCTATTCGGTGGTGCCGCGCATGTGGGGCGGGCTGACCAACCCCAGGGAGCTGCGCGCGATTGCCGATGTGGTGGAAAAATACAACGCGCCGATGGTCAAGGTGACCGGCGGCCAGCGGCTGGATATCTTCGGCATCAGGAAGGAAGACCTGCCCGCCGTGTGGGCCGATCTCAATGCCGCCGGGATGGTTTCCGGCCATGCCTACGGCAAGTCGCTGCGCACGGTTAAGACCTGCGTCGGATCGGAATGGTGCCGCTTCGGGACACAGGATTCGACCGGGCTTGGCGTGAAGCTTGAACGCATGACCTGGGGATCGTGGATGCCCCACAAGTTCAAGATCGCAGTCAGCGGTTGCCCGCGCAACTGCGCCGAAGCGACGATCAAGGACTTCGGCGTGGTCTGCGTGGACAGCGGCTATGAGCTGCATGTCGGCGGCAATGGCGGCATCAAGGTCCGCGCGACTGATTTGCTGTGCAAGGTGGCGACCGAGGAGGAGGCCATGGATGTGTGCGCCGCCTTCATCCAGCTTTACCGCGAAGAAGCGCACTATCTGGAACGCACCGCGCCGTGGATCGAACGGGTCGGGCTGGATCACGTCAAGGCCGGGCTGTTCGATGAACCCGACAGCGTGCGGCGGCTGGCCGCGCGTTTCCACCATTCGCAGCAGTTCTGCCAGGACGATCCGTGGGCGCGCCGCGCCGCCGGGGAAGATGCCGACCTGCACCAGCACCTTGCGCAAGTGCGCCCGCTTCAGATGGAGGTTTCGGCATGATCGGCGATTGGCTCGATATCGGCCCGGTGGACCAGATCACCCCCGGCACGGCGCGCACGCTGCCGGTTGTCGGCGCAGAGGAAATCGCGGTGTTTCGCACCCAGGCCAACGAGTTCTATGCCTTGGTCAACAAGTGCCCGCACAAGCAGGGACCGCTTTCGCAGGGCATCGTTCATGGCAACGTGGTGGCCTGTCCGCTGCACAACTGGAACATCTCGCTCAAGACCGGGCAGGCATTGGGCGATGACGAAGGCTGCGTGCCGACGGTTCCGCTGCGGGTCGATGCGGGGCGGATCTACCTGCTGCGTTCGGCGGTGGTAGGCGCGAAGGCTGCCTGACGGTGACGGAGGCGATCCGAACCACGTGCGCCTATTGCGGTGTCGGGTGCGGCATCAGCGCCACGGTGACCGGCGATCGGCAGGTGACGATCCGCGGCGATGCCGATCACCCGGCCAACTTCGGCAAGCTGTGTTCCAAGGGCACGCATCTGGGCGAAACGGTCGGCCTTGAAGGGCGGCTGCTGCATCCGATGATCGGCGATCGGCAGGCGAGCTGGGACGAGGCGCTGGATATGGTCGCCACGCGGATGCGCGATTGCATCGCCGCCCACGGACCCGACAGTGTGGCGCTTTACGTTTCGGGCCAGTTGCTGACCGAAGACTACTATGCCGCCAACAAGCTGATGAAAGGCTTTGTCGGCAGCGCCAACATCGACACCAACAGCCGCCTGTGCATGGCCAGCGCCGTGGCCGCGCACAGCCGCGCGTTCGACGAAGATATCGTCCCCGTGACGTATGACGATCTCGACGAAGCCGATCTGATCGTGCTGGTCGGATCGAACACCGCCTGGTGCCATCCGGTGATCTGGCAGCGGATCGAAGCGGCGCGCGAGGCGCGTGGCACGCGCATCGTGGTGATCGACCCGCGCCGGACCGAAACCGCGGAACAGGCCGATCTGCATGTTGCGGTTGCCCCCGATGGCGATGTGGCGCTGTTCAACGCCTTGCTGGCGGACATGGCGGCGCGCGGGCTGGTGACGGGCGATTGCCCGCCAGCGACGGCGGGGGAACATGGCGTTGCGCCTTCCACCTTTGCCGCGCTGGCCGATCTCGTCGCGGCGCACCCGCGCATGGTCACGGTGTTTTCGATGGGGGCCAACCAGTCTGTTGCCGGGACGGACAAGGGCAACGCGATCATCAACCTGCATCTGGCCACCGGACGCATCAACCGGCCGGGCGCGGGGCCGTTTTCGATGACCGGGCAGCCCAACGCGATGGGCGGGCGCGAAGTGGGCGGGCTGGCCAACATGCTCGCCTGCCATCTGGGCTTTTCCGATGCGGAACGTGCCGATGTCGGGGCATTCTGGCAGACCGACCGGGTCTGCGCGACGCCGGGGCTGAAGGCGGTGGACTTGTTCCGCGCGGTCCACGATGGCCGCGTCAGGTTCCTCTGGGTCATGGCGACGAACCCGGCCGTGTCGATGCCCGATGCAGGTTTCGTGCGCGCGGCGCTGGCGCGGTGCGAAACGGTCGTCGTGTCCGATGTGCTGGCCGATACCGATACGGCGCGTTTTGCCCACGTGCGACTGCCCGCACTGGCCTGGGGCGAAAAGGACGGGACGGTTACCAATTCCGAACGGAGGATAAGCCGTCAGCGGGCGCTTTTTCCTGCTCCTGGCGAAGCACGTGCCGATTGGGCGATCATTGCCGACGTGGGGCAAAGGCTGGGCCATGGTGCGGCATTCGGCTGGCAATCGGCAGGCGACGTGTTCGGCGAATATGCGGCCATGACCGCGCTGGCCGTGCGCCACGGCAAGGTTCTGGACCTGACAGCGCATGCGGGGATGTCACAAGCCAGCTACGATGCGATGGAGCCGTTCGTGTGGGGTGGCCGCCATCCCATGGCCGGGCGCGCGGCGCGCATCGTACCGGTCGAACCGCGCATGCGCGCTGCCGATCCCGCGTTTCCGCTTCGCCTCAACACCGGGCGTTACCGCGACCAGTGGCATACGATGACCCGCACCGGCCTATCGCCCACGCTTTCGCAGCACCGGCGCGAACCGCTGCTTGAAGTGCACCCGGATGATGCCGCCAGCGCCGGGATCGTCGATGGCGCGCTGGCGCGGGTGGTGAGCATGGCGGGCCAATCGCTGTTCCGCGTCAGCGTCAGCGATGCGCAGGCGCGCGGGCAGGTGTTCGTGCCGATGCACTGGACCGATGCCATGGCCAGCGGCGGGCGCGGCAATCTGCTGCCCGATCAGGCGGTCGATCCGGTTTCCGGCCAGCCCGGATTCAAGAACAATGCCTGCCGCATCGAACCGGTGGCGGCGGAATGGCGCGCCTTTCTGGTCCGCGCCGATGCGGTGACGCCCGAAGGGCTGGTGTGGTGGAGCCGTTCGCGCGTCACTGGCGGGTGGCTGCATGAACTGGCCGGGAACGGGATCATTGATGCCGATGCACTGCTGCCTGCCGGTGCGCGGATCGAAGCGGTCGATCTGGCGCGCGGGATGCGGCGTCTGGTGGTGGTGGATGGTGCGGGGGCTTTCGTCGCCGGGCTTTACGTTACCCGTAGCGGGCAGTTGCCTGCGCGCGAATGGGTGGCGCAGCAGCTTGGGCAAAGCGGCGCTGACGTGCGCGAACTCGTTGCCGCGCGGCCCAGCACGCCTGCGCCCGATCGCGGGCCGATGGTGTGCGTGTGCCACGGCATCGGCGCGCGGCAGATCCTCGGTTGTATCCAGGGCGGGGCGGGAACCGTGGCGGCGGTCGGCGCGGCCTGTTCGGCGGGCACCAATTGCGGTTCTTGCCGCCCGGCCATTGCCCGGCTGCTGCGCCAGAGCAACGAAGACCTTGCGGAGGCAGCGCAATGAACGATTCGGTGTGCGACGATTTCCCCGATGGCATGATCTGGCTGGTCGGCGCCGGGCCGGGCGATCCCGAACTGCTGACCCGCAAGGCCGAACGCCTGATCCGCCAGGCCACGGTTGTGTTCCACGATGCGCTGGTGGGGCAGGGGGTGCTGGCGCTGATCCCGCGGGGCACGCGGCTGGTTCATGTCGGCAAGCGGTCGGGCCGGCATTGCAGGGACCAGAAGACGATCGACCGGCTGATTGTCGATGCCGCGCTGGGCGGGGAGCGCGTCGTGCGCCTGAAGGGCGGCGATCCGTCGATCTTCGGGCGTTCCACCGAAGAGATCGACGCCGCGCGCGCCGCAGGCATCGCGGTTGCGGTGTGCCCCGGCGTGACCGCCGCGAGCGCCGCCGCCGCCGGGCTTGGCCTTTCGCTGACCCTGCGCGGCCATGCCCGCAAGCTGGTGCTGGTCACCGCTCATGCCCGTGCTGGGGAGCCGCTGGTGTTGGACTGGCAGGCGCTGGCCGACCCCGACGCGACGCTGGCGGTCTACATGGGCAAGGCCGCGGCAGCGGACGTATCGCGCAACCTGATTGCCGCCGGGATGCCTGCGCATACCCCCGTGGCGCTGGTGGAATCCGCCAGTCTGCCGCAGGAACGCCAGTTCCATACCCGGCTGGACCTGCTGCCGCTGGCCGCGCGCACGGCGCTGGGCGATGGCCCGGCGCTTGTGCTGATCGGCGGGGCGATGGCGCCGCGCGATGGCGCTTTGCAGGACCGGCAAGGGGCGGTTGCGCAGAGCCGTGCGGCAGCGCCGGAAGAGGGTTTTGCCCGCCAAGGTTGACCCAGGGGGGATGGCCCCCTACCTTCGCTGCAATGCAAAAAGAGGCTGAACTTCCTCTGCCGCTGCCGCTTTCCGAGTGGGCAGAACGGCAGGCAATCGCACTTTTCCTCGATTTCGACGGCACGCTTGTCGAGATTGCCGACAAGCCCGATGGCATCCATGTCCCCGGTAGCCTGCCGACCGCGCTTGAACGGCTCAATGCCCGCGTCGACCAGCGCCTTGCGCTGGTAACCGGGCGGGCGCTGGGCGATCTGCGGCGTTATCTGGGCGATGTGGCGATCACGCTGGTGGGGTCGCATGGAGCCGAGTTTGGCAGCAGCGCGCTTGATGCGCTGGACCTGAGCAGCGCATCGGCCGATGCGCTGGCCGCGATCGTCGCGCAGTGGCCATCCCTGCTGGTGGAAACCAAGCCGCATGGTGTTGCAGTGCACTATCGTCAGGAACCGGAGGCGCAGTCAGCCGTCTATACGGTTATGGCAGACCTTGCGCAGCGCGAAGGCCTTGCCCTGAAGCGGGGCAAGATGGTGGTCGAACTCGGTTCGCCGCTGGCCAACAAGGGCAAGGCCGTGGCGCGGCTCATGGAACTGGCGCCGTATGCCGGGGCGCTGCCGATCTTCATCGGTGACGATGTGACCGACGAAGATGGCTTTGCCGCCGTCGCCGCACTCGGCGGCCATGGCATTCTGGTTGGCCCGCAGCGGGCCACGGCCGCGCATTACCGGCTTGGCTCGACACAGGAGGTGCATGCGTGGCTGAACCTGTAACCGATCTTTCCCTGTGGCCCATCGGCAATTGCCAGGTCAGCGCGCTGATTGACGGGGCGGCGGGCATCGTGTGGGGCTGCGTGCCGCGCGTCGACGGCGATCCGGTGTTCTGCGCCCTGATGAACGGGGAGCGGCAGGATACCGGCGTGTGGCGCTTCACGCTGGAAGGGCAGGTCAGCGCCACGCCACGCTATATTCGCAACACGCCGATCCTGATTACCCGGCTGGAAGCCGCAGACGGCAGTGCGGTGGACGTGATCGACTTCTGTCCGCGGTCGGAACGGTCGGGGCGGATGTATCGCCCGGTCGCCTATACGCGCATCGTGCGTCCGGTTTCAGGCAGCCCGCGCATCCGCATGAACCTTTCCCCGATGCGCGATTACGGCGGTGCTCTGGCGCCGACGACGCGCGGGACCAACCATATCCGCTACCTGATCGGCAGCCAGCCGCTACGGCTGAGCACCGATGCGCCGGTCGGCTATCTGATGGAGGGGCTGGCTTTCCGCGTCGAAGCGGACCTGCACTTCTTCCTCGGTTCCGATGAACCCTTCACCGGCCAGATCCGCGAAACCGTGCGCGGCATGGAAGAGGCGACGACGCAGTACTGGCGCAGTTGGGTGCGCGGACTGGCTACGCCGATGGACTGGCAGGACGCGGTGATCCGTGCGGCCATCACCTTGAAGCTGTGCCAGCACGAGGAAACCGGCGCCATCGTGGCCGCGCTGACGACCTCCATTCCTGAAGCGCCGCACAGCGAACGCAACTGGGACTACCGTTACTGCTGGATCCGCGACGCTTATTACACGGTCCAGGCGCTCAACCGGCTGGGCGCGCTCGACGTGCTTGAAAAGTATCTGGGATACCTGCGCAATATTGTGGATCGTGCGGCAGGCGGGCAGATCCAGCCGCTCTATTCGGTGATGGGCGTTGCCGAACTGGACGAAGGGATTGCAGAGAACCTTGCCGGGTATCGCGGCATGGGGCCTGTACGCATCGGCAATGCCGCCTACCTGCAGGTGCAGCACGATGCCTATGGCCAGATCGTTTTGCCAACCGCGCAGGGCTTTTTCGACCAGCGCCTGTTCCGCATGGCGGATGAGCGCGATTTCGAAAGTCTGGAGAGCGTGGGCGAAGTGGCCTGGGCGATGCACGACCAGCCCGATGCGGGCCTGTGGGAGTTCCGCACCCGCCAGCTCGTGCACACCTATTCGGCGGTGATGAGCTGGGCGGCGTGCGACCGGCTGGGCAATGTCGCCGCCCGCATCGGCAAGCCCGACCGGGAAAAGTTCTGGAACGACCGCGCGGCCCGCATCCGCGAAACCATCGAGCGTGAGGCATGGAACGAGGAGGCCGGGCACTATGGCGCGGCCTTCGGCATGGGCCATCTGGACGCCAGCCTGCTGCAGATGGTGGAACTGCGCTATATCCGTGCGGATAACCCCCGGTTTCAGGCGACCTTTGCCGCGATCGAGAAGGTTCTGCGCCGGGGCGAGCACATGCTGCGTTATGACAGCGAGGACGATTTCGGCCTGCCCGAAACGGCGTTCAATTTCTGCACCTTCTGGCTGATCGAGGCATTGCATCTGTGCGGCCGCAGCGACGAGGCGCGTGAACTTTTCGAAAAGATGCTGGCACATCGCACGCCTTCGGGCCTGCTGTCGGAAGATCTTGATTTTGAAACCGGCGAATTGTGGGGGAACTTTCCGCAGACCTACTCTCTTGTGGGCATCATCCACTGCGCCGGTTTGCTTTCGCGTGGTTGGGATACAGTACGATGAGCAGGTTGATAGTCGTTTCAAACCGGGTTTCCGTGGCCAAGGGCCGCGGCGGCGCGGGCGCGCAAGGGGGCCTTGCCGTGGCGATGAGCGCGGCACTGCAGGACCGCGGTGGCATCTGGTTCGGCTGGTCGGGCAAGGAAGTGGACCAGTTCACCGGCCAGTTGACCATGGAGCGGGTCAATGGCTTTACCACCGCCACGGTCGATCTGGAGCCGGGCGATGTCGATGAATACTACAACGGCTACGCCAACCGCACGCTCTGGCCGCTGTTCCACTATCGTATCGACCTTGCCGAATACGAAAACGAGTTTGGCCGGGGGTATGAAAGGGTCAACGAACGGTTCGCCAACAGCCTGATGCCGCTGATCGAGGACGAGGATATCGTCTGGGTCCAGGACTATCACTTCCTGCCACTGGGAGGACGGCTGCGGGCGCAGGGTGTACGCAACCGCATCGGGTTGTTCCTGCATATTCCATGGCCGCCAACGCGGCTGCTGGTATCACTGCCCTACCATGAACGGCTGGTCGGGGCGATGCTCGACTATGACGTGATCGGGTTCCAGTCGGTCGAATGGCTGGAAAGCTTCCTGCATTATTGCCGCAAGGAACTGGGGGCCGATGTCGATGAAGCAACCGGCATCGTGCGCATCGGCGAAAAGCAGGTGATCGCGCGGGCCTTTCCCATCGGGATCGACCACGAACAGTTCATGGCGCTGGGCGAGACGGACATCGCCCGCCGTTCGCACAAGCGTCTGGCCGGCAGTGCGCGCAACCGCACCATTGCCATCGGCGTGGACCGGCTGGATTACAGCAAGGGTCTGCCCGAACGCATCGACGCACTGGAACGCCTGTTCACCAGCCACGACGACATGGTGAATCAGTTGCTGTTCGTGCAGATCGCGCCGCCATCGCGCGAGGATGTACACTCCTACCAGCAGATCCGCGCGACGCTGGAACAGAAGACCGGCCAGTTCAACGGGGCGCATTCCGATGTCGATCTGGTGCCGATCCGTTACGTGAACCGTGGCTTTGGCCGTGCCGAACTGTTCGGGTTCTATCGCGCCGCCAAGATCGGGCTGGTCACGCCCTTGCGCGACGGGATGAACCTTGTCGCCAAGGAATATGTTGCGGCCCAGGATCCGGAAGATCCCGGCGTTCTGATCCTGTCGCGCTTTGCCGGGGCGGCGGAACAACTGACCGATGCCCTGCTGGTCAATCCGCACGACGGGGGCGATGTTGCCCGTGCGATCTGGACGGCGATGCAGATGCCGCTGGAAGAACGCAAGGAACGCTGGGAAAAGCTTTATGCCGTGGTCAGCAAGTCCGACGTGGTGGGCTGGGCCAGTGATTTCCTTGACGTTCTGGTGAAGGTTCAGCCGCGCGAGCGGGTGCCGTCAGACGCGGATACCTGATCCATCCGCCAGGCGCCGCTGGCGATCCCGTCCAGCGTCCAGTCCCCGATCTGCCAGCGCACCAGCCGCAAGGTCGGGTGGCCGACCGCAGCAGTCATCCGGCGAACCTGCCGGTTGCGGCCCTCGCGGATCGTCAGGCGCAGCCATGTGTCCGGCACCGTCTTGCGGAATCGCACCGGCGGATTGCGCGGCCACAGGTCCGGCGCTTCGATCTGTTCGGCCTGCGCGGGCAGGGTGGGGCCATCTTTCAGCACCACACCCCGGCGCAGGGCAGCAAGTGCGGCTGCATCGGGCAGGCCTTCAACCTGCACGAGATAGGTCTTGGGCAGTTTGAAGCGCGGGTCTGCAATGCGGGCCTGCAGCCTGCCGTCATCGGTCAGCAGCAGCAGCCCTTCGCTGTCATGGTCCAGCCGCCCTGCCGGATAGACGCCGGGCAGGGTGATGAAATCGGCCAGCGTCAGGCGCGGCGGGCCGGTGCGCTCGGCGGTGAACTGGCACAGGACACCGTGCGGCTTGTTGAACAGGATCAGGGTCATCCCCGCCGTGATAGGCGCTGCGACCGGAATCGGCCATCGGGTTTGCGTCAACCCGCCATGCGGCGCGCCGATTTGCGGCGGGTGCGCTCATGCTGGCGAATGAAGTCGTCAATCGGCATCGGATGGCCGAACAGGTAGCCCTGCAGCTTGTGGCATCCCGCCGTGCGCAGCATCGCTGCCTGTTCTTCGGTTTCCACGCCTTCGGCGATGACCTGCATATCCAGGCCGCACGCCAGATAGATCGCCCCTGTGATCAGCAGCGACGCCTTGCTGCCGGGTTCCAGCCCGATCAGCAGCGACTTGTCGATCTTGATATGGCTGAACCCATAGGTCTGGAGATAGTAGATGCTGGTAAACCCGGTGCCGAAATCATCCAGCGCCACCGACATGCCCATTGCCTTGAACGCCTCTATGGCACGGACGGCACGTTCGGGTTGCGCCAGCAGATAGCTTTCGGTGATTTCGAACTGCAGCCGTTCGGGGGGGAAGCGGGTCTGTTCGAGGACGTGGGCAACCTGCCGTTCAAACGCCGGGTCGCGGAACTGGGCGGGCGAGACATTGACGCTGAGCTTGAGATCGCCAAGCGGCGCAATGTCGCGGCACGCCTGTCCGAGCACGAAAAGGCCCAGCGGGTGGATCTGCCCGGTGGCTTCGGCAATTTCGATGAACTCGTGCGGCGCAAGCGCACCCCCGACGCGGCCCGGCCAGCGGATCAGGGCTTCCACGGCCACGGTGTCACCACTGTCCGCGTTGACGATTGGCTGGTAGACGACCGCAAACTCTTTGCTGGCAAGGCCAGTGCCGATCTCGGTCTCTATTTCAAGCCGCCGAAGCCGGTCCTGATCGAACGCGGGATCGTAGGCAACAATGCCGCCCTTGCCACTGGTCTTGACGTGGTACATCGCCGTGTCGGCGCGGCGCAGCAGATCAAGGGGCGCGACAACGCCAGCGGCATTGCCGGCCACGCCGATGCTGGCGCCCACCTGCAAAACATGCCGATCGACCAGTACCGGCAGGCATATTTCCTCGTTTATGCGCGCGGCCAGCCGTGCCGCTTCGGCGGTGGCGCCGGGGGTTTCGATCAGGACCACGAACTCGTCTCCGCCAACGCGTGCCAGCATCGCATGGTCCGGGCACAGTTCGCGCAAGCGGGCGCTGATGCTGCGGATCAGCGTATCGCCCGCCTCATGCCCCATGGAATCGTTGACGTCCTTGAACCCGTCAAGGTCGATGAATACCACGGCCATGCCATCGGCCGCCGTGCTTCCGGCACTTTCGAGCCTGTCGAGGCGGGCAAGCAACTGGCGGCGGTTGGGCAGGCCGCTCAGGGAATCGGTCAATGCGATGCGGCGGTTTTCCTCGCTCAGCTTCTCGGTTTCCGCCTGGCGGATGCGCAGGTTGCGTTGCGAGCGGATGAGCGCGGCAAAATCGCGGTTGTACCGGTGGACCACCACCATCATGCCGAACCCGACGAACCCCATGACGATGGCCTCGACCAGCATGCGTCCATGGTCGACCAGAGGAAAATAGACGACGAACGACAGCGTCGTGATCAGCGCAACGCGCATCGCGGCGGCCCGCATGGTCATCAGGCAGAAAACCGTGCTGACCTGCGTAAGCGCCAGGAAGAAGGTTAGGTGCCCGCGCGACACGGTATCGCCGAACGGGTAGATCGTGTAGCACCAGATGACGTAAGTCATCGTCATCAGCACGGCGAGCCTGCCGGTGCGCCGTATCTGGTGGGCGATTTCCGCATCGCTCAGGCCAAGATCGCCTTCCTGATGCCACCACCACCATCCGCGCACTACCGCAAGAACACAGATCGCCAGCGGAATCGCCAGCGTTTGCAGCAGCATGTCGGACCGGAAATAGGACGACATGATCGCCACGGCGTTGAACACCAGGATCAGGTAAAGCAGTGGCATCTGCTTTGACAGCGCACGAAACTGCGCGCGCGCCAGATCGCGGTCGCTTTCGTCCGTAGAGATCAAGGCAAGCAGGCGCTGCAAGTCGTATGGTCATCCTCATAGATCGACCCGGTGCCGCCGTTATTATGGATCGCGGTCCGCCAATGTCGGGGCGACCTTGGGCCATCCGGGTTAAGGTGCCGTTAGCCGGACAGTGCGGGTTTCCACCGTTTTGGAGAGGTTGCGGGGCCTGTGCGTTTGTGTGGCCCGCCCGCCTTGGCCATTGCCGACGCGCAACTGGCGCGGCATGAGGCTGTAATGCGCCTGTTGATCATAGAGGACAACGCCCGGCTGGCCGCGCTCGTGGCGGCATCGCTGCGGGACAGCGGTTATGCCTGCGATATCGCGCCAAGCCTAGATGTAGCGGACGCGGCGGCCAGCGTCGTGCGTTACGATGCGCTCGTGCTCGACCTGGGTTTGCCCGATGGCGATGGTCTGGACTGGTTGCGGGTCCGCCGGGGGCAGGGTTTCGACGTGCCGGTGCTGATGCTGACCGCGCGCGGGGCGCTGGATGACCGGGTAAAGGGCCTCGATGCCGGTGCAGACGATTACCTTGTCAAACCCGCCGCGCCCGATGAAATTGCGGCCCGTCTTCGCGCCCTGTTGCGACGGCCCGGCGGGCGCAGCAATCCGGTCCTGAGCGTAGGCGCGCTGGATTTCGACACGGCATCGCGCCGTGCGCAGTTCGCGGGGCGGCCTCTGGAGCTGACCCGGCGCGAAGCAGACCTGCTGGAACTGCTTATGCGCGAGGCCGGGTCGGTGGTCCGGCGCGACCGGATCGAAACGGCACTCTACGCCTTCGACGATGAAGTCTCGCCCAATGCCATAGAAGCCGTGGTATCGCGCCTGCGCCGCCGTCTGCAGGCGCTTGGCGCGGGTGAAATGATCCATACCCTTCGCGGGCTGGGCTATCTTATGCAGGACGTGGCCTGATGCGCGGTGCACGGTGACAGGCGAGGACTTGGGGTGAGCGAACGGCCATCGGTAGAGCGCCGCCTTGCAGTGGGTCTTTCGCTATCGTTTGCGCTGGGCGCGCTGGCGCTGCTGGTGGCGGTGTTTTTCGAATATCGCCTGCAGATCCGCGATCTCGCGGGCGCTGCGGCCAATGCCTATGCCTGGGCCGAAGTGCTCGACCATGTCGGCCTGCCGGTACTGGCACTCACGTTTCCCGCCATTCTGGTCGGGCGGCTGGTCATCCGCCAGTCCTTCCGGCCAATGGAAGTGGCCGCGCGGACTATTGCCGAAACCCCGGCGGCGCGCGGCGTGCGCATCGACGAACAGGATATGCCAGCCGAAGCGATGCCCTTTGTCGATGTGTTGAACGGGTTGCTGGGGCGGCTGGACGATGCCGCTGCCGCGCACGAAGCCTTTGCTGCCGACGTGGCGCACCAGATCCGCACTCCGCTGGCAATCATGCATCTGGCGCTTGAGGGAAAGGCGCAGGCCGACCCCGCCGACCTTGCCCGCGAAGTGGCGGGGATGACCCGGCTTGTCGAACAGCTTCTGCTGCTGGCGCAAATCAGCGCACAGGCCACCGCCCCGGTTCCGCCGCAACCCCATTCGCTGGCGACCATCGCTGCCGATACCGCAGCCGCTTTCGCACCACTGGCGCTGGCGCAGAACCGGATGATCGCGTTTGATGACCGGGGTGGTTGTGGCGCAGTGCCGTGCCATCGTGAAGCGGTGGCATCGGCCTTGCGCAATCTGCTGGACAATGCGTTGCGCGTAACCCCGCCAGGGGAAACCATCACGGTGATTGCCGGACCGGGCCAGCGTCTTGCGGTGCGCGATGCCGGGCCGGGCATGCCGCCCGATCTGCTGGAGCGTTTCGTAAACCATTCCGGTCCGATGGACGGCGGCGATGAAGTGGGCCGCAGCGGCGCGGGATTGGGTTTGTCTATCGTTGCGCGGATCATGGCGGCGCATGGCGGGCGGCTTGAAACCCTGCCGGACGAGCGCGAACTGGCACTTGTTTTTCCGGGCTGAAAAGAGCGCGTTCGCTCCCTTGTCGGGTGTCTGTCAGGTTGCGGTCAGACAAGCGGCATAGCGCGCTTGTCCATGGGCATGATGAAATGGACATATGCGGGTGTGGCCGCGCTGCTGCTGGCGACCGCTGCGGGCTGGTGGATCGCTGCGGGCGATGGCGAAGGGGTGGCCGATCCGGCAGCCCGTGCGCCTGCAACGGCGGCGGGCGTGCTGCCCGTCGATAGTGCAAGGGCACGTACCATCGGCATAACGCTCGGTGCGGCACGCCCCGCCAGCGAAGCGCCACTGGCCGAATTGCCCGCAACGATCGCCCCGCCGCCCAACGCCCGCGTTGCGGTTGCCGCCAATCTGCCGGGCATGGTTCAGCGGACGTTCGTTGCGATGGGCGATCGCGTCGTGCGTGGCCAGCCGCTGGCTGTGATCGCCAGCCGCGATGTTCTTGCGCTGGGCGCAGACCTTGCCCGCGCCAACGCCCGGCTTGGGGTGTCGCAGGCGAGCGCAGAGCGGCTGTCCCGGCTAAGCCGCGAAGGCGTGATCGCGGGCGCCCGCGCGGACGAGGCGCAGGCGCTGGCTGCGCAGGCCCGCGCCGATGTAGCGGAAAGTTCGCGTATCCTGCGCCTTGTCGGCGGCCATGGCGGATCGGGCACCTATACCCTGACCGCGCCGATCAGCGGGCGCGTGACCCGTGCCGATATCGCCACCGGCAACCCGGTGGATGGCATGACCGCACCTTTTGTTATCGACGCTGACGGCCAGTATGAAGTGACAGCGCAAGTGCCCGAACGGCTGATCGGCACGATCCGCCCCGGCATGACTGTGCGGCTCGGTGATCTTGTCGGCACGGTCACGGCGGTCGGTTCGGCCATCGACAGCGCGACGCGTTCGGCTACCTTGCGCGCAACCCTGCCGCCGGGAGCCGGGGTGATCGCGGGCCGTGCGGCCTCGGTCACCGTGATGGGACCGGCGCCTGCCGGTGCGGTCATGGTACCGGCTGCGGCTGTGACCATGATCGACGGCGGGCCCGCCGTGTTCGTGGCAGCGCGGGGTGGCTATGCGGTGCGCAAAGTGCAGACTGGCGGCGGCAGCGCGCAGGATGTGCTGGTGATGCGGGGCCTGCAGCCTGGCGAAAACGTGGTGATCCGGGGGACGAGCGCGCTCAAGGCGCTCTTCCAGTCAAGGTAGGCGGCTATGCTGCGCCGCATTGTCTCGCATGCGCTTTCATGGCGCGTTTTCGTTATTGCGCTGGCCGTGGTGGTGGCCGGGCTGGGCGCCTGGGCGTTTGTCCGCCTGCCGGTCGATGCCTATCCCGATATCGCGCAGACGCAGGTCAAGATCATCCTGAAGGCTCCCGGCATGACCCCGGAAGAGGTCGAAAGCCGGGTGATCACGCCGATCGAGGCGGAACTGCTGGGGATTCCCGGACAAGCCGTGCTGCGCTCCACCGCGAAATACGCAATTGCCGACATCACGCTGGATTTCGTGGATGGGACCGACATTTACTGGGCGCGTCAGCAGGTTAGCGAACGCCTTGCCGGCGCGCTGGGTGCCATGCCGGAATCTGTCAGCGGTGGCCTTGCCCCGATTTCCACGCCGCTGTCAGATGTAATCATGTTTACTATTGAGGGGCCGCAATCGCTGCAGCAAAAGCGTGAATTGCTGGATTGGACGATCCGCCCGGCCTTGCGCACAGTGCCGGGTGTTGCCGATGTCAACGCGCTGGGCGGGTTCGTGCGCACGTTCGAAGTGCGGCCTGATCCGGTGGCGCTGGCCGCCGCCAGGCTCGCGGTCGATGACCTGCGCATGGCCATTGAAAGCGGCAACCGCAATGATGGTGCGGGCCGTCTGGTCAGCGGTGAGGAATCGCTGATCGTGCGTTCGGTGGGCGCGATGCAGACAGTCGAGGACCTGGCCGGGCTGGTGGTTTCGGCCCGCGATGGGCGGATCGTCCGGCTGGGCGATGTCGCCAGCGTGGGGCAGGGCAGCCTGACCCGCTATGGCGCGGTCAGCCGCAACGGTCAGGCAGAAGCGGTCGAAGGACTGGTCATCGGGCTGCGCGGAGCCGATGCGCGGGCGGTCGTGGCCGGGGTCAAGGCGCGGCTCGGCGAAATCGGGCCGGGCCTGCCCGAAGGCACCGCGATCGACATCTTCTATGACCGGTCCGACCTCATCACCCGCGCGGTGGGCACGGTCGAATCCGCGCTGCTCGAAGCCACCGTACTGGTGGTCGTGCTGCTCATCGTGTTCCTTGGCGATTGGCGGGCGGCCGCCATCGTTGCGGTTACGCTGCCGATGGCGGCGCTGGTCACTTTCGTGATGATGCGCCTGACCGGTCTGACCGCGAACCTGATGAGCCTTGGCGGGCTGGCGATCGCTATCGGGATGCTGGTCGACGGGGCGGTTGTGGTGGTCGAAAACATCGTCGAGCGCCTGTCCGCCCCGCCAGAGGAAAACGAGGACCGGCTGGGGGCGGTCAACGCCGCCACGGCCGATGTAATCGTGCCGGTTTCGGCCGGTATTGCGATCATTGCGCTGGTGTTCCTGCCGCTGCTCTCGCTTGAAGGGCTGGAGGGCAAGTTGTTCGCCCCCGTGGCCCTCACCATCGTGTTCGCGCTGGCCGGGTCGCTGGTCCTGGCGCTTACGCTGGTGCCGGTGCTTGCCTATTTCGGCTTGCGGCGTGGCCACCATGGCGAACCCGCGCTGATGCGCTGGCTGTCGCCGCGGTATGCGCGGCTGCTGACGATGGCGTTCGAACGCAAACGCGTGGTTTATGCCACTTCCGTTTTCGGTCTGGCGCTGGCGGCGCTTGCTTATGCCGCAGTGGGCAAGACCTTCATGCCGACGATGGACGAAGGTTCCGTGATTGTGCAGCTCAGCAAGTTGCCGTCGGTCAGCCTTGCCCAGTCCATCGAAGGCGACAAGGCCGTGCAACGCGCACTGCTGGCCGTGCCGGAAGTGCAGGACGTGATCGCTCGTGTCGGGTCGGACGAGATCGGCCTTGACCCCATGGGGCTGAACGAAACCGACAGTTTCGTGCGGCTCAAGCCGCGCTCTCAATGGCGCGCCGACAAGGATCTGATCGTCGAGGACATGCGCAAGGCCGTTGATGGCCTGCCGGGGATCGAACCCACCTTCACCCAGCCGATCGAGATGCGTGTGTCGGAAATGCTGACCGGAGCGCGCGGTGATCTGGCGGTGAAGATCTTCGGGCCGGATACTGCTGTGCTCGCGGATCTGGCCGGGCAAGTGCAAGGCGTGTTGCAGGATGTGCAGGGGGCTGCCGAAGTGGTGACCGTGGCCAACGATACCGTCGATTACCTCCAGCTCGATGTCGATCACGCCGCTGCCGGGCGCTTCGGCATGCCGGTGGACCAGTTGCAGGAAGCCCTGCGCGCCCAGCTTGAAGGCATTGGCGCCGGGACGATCATCGAAGGGCAGCGCCGCATCCCGGTGATGATCCGTGGCGATGACGCCATCCGCAACGATCCGGCGCGTTTTGCCGATCTGCAACTGCTGACCCCTGCCGGTACGCTGGCGCGGGTCAGCGATATGGCGCGCGTTGAACGCACCAGCGGGCCGGTGAAGCTGGAGCATGAAAACGGATCGCGGTTCGCGCTGGTACAGGCATTCGTTTCGGGCCGCGATCTGGTCGGCTTCGTCGACGAAGCGCGGGCTGAGGTGGGCCGCAAGGTAATCCTGCCGCAGGGCTATCGGCTGGTCTGGGGCGGGCAGTTCGAAAATCAGCAGCGTGCCTCGGCGCGGCTGGTGACGGTTATTCCCGTGGCGTTGGGCCTGATCTTTCTCGTGCTGATCGGTACGCTGCGGTCGGTGCGCGCCTCGGTGCTGATCGTCGCCAACATTCCCTTCGCGGTCGTCGGCGGAATAGTCTCGCTCTGGGCGACGGGGGCTTATCTTTCAGTCCCGGCCTCGGTCGGGTTCATCGCGCTGCTGGGCATTGCGGTGCTCAACGGCCTGGTGCTCGTCTCGTGCTTCCGGCAGTTGCGCGATGAAGGAATGAGCATGACCGAAGCCGTCCGCCAGGGCGCGCAGCGGCGCTTGCGGCCCGTGCTGATGACGGCCAGCATAACCGCCTTCGGCCTGGTGCCGCTGCTCTTTGCCACGGGGCCGGGGTCCGAAATCCAGAAGCCGCTGGCGATCGTGGTGATTGGCGGGCTGATAACTTCGACCCTGCTGACACTCATCCTCCTTCCGATCCTGTACGAACGGTTCGGGGAAGCGCCGGACAATGCCGTGGCAACGGAGATGGTCGATGGGTAAGCCAATGCGCACGGTGATCAGCGTATCCATCGCTATCGCCAGCACCGCCGCGTGGGCTGCCCCGCGCCTGCCGCCCGAACCGCTGGTCATCGCTGCGCTCGACAATCATCCCAGCGTGATCGCTGCTGCCGCGCGGGTCGATGCGGCGCGGGCGGGATCGACGATGCTCGCGCGGGGCACGCACGAACTGACCTTGCAGGGCAGCTACGTATCGCGCGATGTCACGAACGAACGCCGTTATGACGAGTTCGATTCCACGCTGATGCGCGGCGTGCGCTTGCCGGGCAAGGCGCGGCTCGACCGCAAGGCCGGTGAACTGGGCGTTGATGTGGCGCACAACCGGATGGAAGACGCGCGCCATCAGGTGGCACTCATGCTGGCGGGCCTGTGGTTCGATTGGCAGGTAGCAGGCGAGCTGCGCCGCAATGAACAGTCGTCAGTCGACCTGCTGCAACAGGAACTGCGTGCGCTTGAGCGGCGGCGTGACTTGCGCGATGCGGCGCAGCTCGATGTCGATCAGGCGCAGGCGGCGCTTGATCAGGCGCGCGGGCAGGCTGCCCAGAGCGCAGCACTGGAAGCGCAAGCAAGGGCGCGGCTGGCAGCCATGTTCCCCGACCTCCCGCTGCCGGACTTTCCGCCAGACCTTGGCAGCCCCGAATTGCCGGAGCAGAGCCTTGAGGCACTGCGCGATATGGTGGTATCGCGCAGCCATGAAATCGTTGCGGCCGAGCGCGAGGCGGAAAGGCTGGGAGTCCTTTCGCAGCGCGCAACGCGCGACCGGGTGGCCGACCCTTCGTTGGGCGTGCGCCTGTTCAGCGAACGCTCCGGGATGGAGCGCGGCGCCGGGGTGGTGTTCCAGATGCCGTTGGGTGGCGGATACCGCAAGGCCGTGGCGGCGCAGGCATCGGCCGAAGCCAACGCTGCCAGCTTCGATCTGGCCAACGTCCGGCGCGAAGTGGAGGCAACCGCCGATGCCGATCTGGCCGATGTGCGCAGCCGGATGGAAACGTGGGGGCGTTTTGCCTCGGCGGTGCGAAGCGCGGGCCAGGCAGCGGAGCGTACGGCGACCGGGCACCGGCTGGGCGAACTGGACCTGGCGGCGCTGCTGCTGGCACGGCGCCAGCACAACGATGCACGCCGCATGGAGATTGCCACGCGCGCCGATGCCATCCGTGCGCTGGTCCGCCTCCAGATAGATGCCCACGTGATCTGGAAGGACGAGGATGTGGATCATTAGGCCGTAAACGCATGAACCACGCCGTCGAGGCGTCGAAATGACGAACATGTCGGGCCAAGGCGCCCGCCGGGAGGGCTGGTTGCCCTTCCAGCGGGCGGCCTGGTTCGAGATGGAAGTCATTTCGACGTCCTACGGATTTGACCAAAACGGCCATCTGCCGCGTCAGTCGGGCTTGAAATATCGCCATATTCCTGAGCCCTCCTTCCTTGCACCTGGCCGTTTTGCCTCAAACCTCGACGGTGTGGTTTATGCGTTTACGGCCTAGCACTACTTTGGCAGATTTCTGCAGATCATTTGTCGCCATCGTTTACGGCAGTGCGGGCATGTTGGCGGCGGGGGCTGGCTGAGTTGGGTCAGGATTGCCTGCCTGATGGCAGGCAAGGTCGGCTGCGGCGGCGGGCTCGAGCTTCTTTATGGGATGGCCCGCCCCTTTTCCCCGGCATCGGATATGATGCTGGTGCTTGAAGAGGAAAGGAGCGGACCGATGTCTATTGTGATCCTTGGCGTTGATTTGGGCAAGAATGCCTGCAGTGTGG
>JBHSCB010000010.1:0-106008 GCA_042650965.1 Novosphingobium lubricantis
GCGAGCCACTCCGTCAGCTCATCCCGCCATGCTTCCACCATCGCCAGCCTCCACACGCTGACGATCTTGAATCACGATAAGCGACTCTTGTGAATCTCAAAAATGCACTTCTGCCAAAGTAGTGCTAAACACCTGGCACCTGCAGCGAGGTCTGCTGATCTCCATTCCACCTTCGGGCCTGACCCACAGACCGGATGCTTACGTCTCAGCTAACGTGAGGGCGGCGTCAACGTGTGCCTGACGGGTCCGATGACGGTCCAGACTCTCAAATTTAATCCGGTCGATTGACCCTGCTCAATATCTGTAGAAGTTTCCCAGTGCATTGTCCTGTCAAGATCCTATCATATTGGAAATGGGCTATTTGACCGACGGATATGGCCTCGACAAGCGTGTGGCTGCTGCCTTGCTAGGGGAGATTTGATGGAGAGCCACGGCACCATCCCGTTCCTGCGCGAGGCATTGATCTTTCTGGCCGTTGCTGGCCTTGCTGTCCCTTTGCTCAGCCGGATGAAAGTCAGCCCTGTACTGGGATACTTGCTGATGGGGGGATTAATCGGCCCCTTCGGTTTGGGTCGGCTCGTTCCTGATCTTCCATTCCTGTCGCACTTTGTCGTCGCTGAAACCGCAGGCGTGCGCCAGCTTGCGGAAATCGGGGTCGTTTTCCTGATGTTCATGATCGGGCTGGAACTTTCGCTCGATCGGTTATGGTCTTCCAGGCAGCTCGTTTTCGGTATGGGCAGCCTGCAAATCCTTGTGACTGGTGCCGGGGTCGCCTGGATCGCTACGATGCTGGGCATCGCACCGAATACCGCGCTGGTCGTGGGCGCAGCACTATCGCTTTCATCGACGGCCATCGTCATGCAACTGTTGCTGGATGGCAGAAGGCAGGCCACTCTGGTTGGAAAGGCCGGTTTTGCCATCCTGCTGATGCAAGATCTTGCAGTCGTGCCGATTCTGTTCATGGTCGGCGTTCTGGCTGAACCGGGCGAAGGTGGCCTTGCGCTGGGGCTGGCCGCCGCGCTTGGCAAAGCTGCTGTCGTGATCTGCATGATATATGGCATCGGCAGAGTCGTTCTGCGCCCCGCGCTGCGACAAGTTGCAGCCACGCGCAGTGCCGAGACGTTCACTGCCGCCGTTCTGCTTGCGGTTGTCGGCGTTTCCGCACTCACCGCGGCATTCGGCCTTTCGATGGCACTGGGGGCGGTGCTGGCTGGGTTGCTTCTGGCCGAGACAGAATATCGCCACCAGATCGAAGTGGATATCGAACCCTTCAAGGGCCTGCTTCTCGGCCTGTTCTTCATGTCGGTCGGCATGGGCATTGACTGGAGCGCGGTAGGCCGAAGCCCGTGGATCATACTGGCCGCAGTCAGCGGGTTATGGCTGCTTAAATCAAGCGTGATTGCGGCACTGGCGCTCCTGTTCCGCCGCCCATTGCCCGTCGCTTTCGAAACCGGCGTGATACTGGGCCAAGGTGGCGAATTCGCTTTTGTCATCATGGCAGCCGCCGGGAGCCTTGGCCTTATTGGCGGCGCACTGGAACAGCAGGTATTGCTTGTGGCGGGCTTGAGCATGTTGCTGACGCCGCTCGTTGTGCAGGTAGCCCGGCGGTTGACCGGCATGATCGAGCATCGGCAAGCCGAAGCAAGACACAGCGGCCGGCCCGATGACTTTGGAGATTGGTCTGACCATGTCATTATCGCGGGATATGGGCGCGTCGGCAAAACCCTGGCAAAAGTCGCTGAAAGTGCGGGCGTTTCCTTCGTCGCGCTGGATACCGATGCGGGACTGATCGGGCGGGAAAAGGACAAACACGGGCACATTTTCTTTGGCGATGCCATACGTATGGAGATTCTTGTCAAGGCAGGCATTGAACGCGCGGCCGTGGTTGCTGTCACCATGAACGATGCCCGTGCTGTGACGAAGATTGTGCGGGAAATCCACCGCCGTTGGCCTGAAGTGCCCATTCACGCGCGCGCGCGCGATAGCGAACACGCCCGCAGCCTGCGCGAACTGGGTGCTGCCTATTCGACACCTGAAGCGATAGAGGCAAGCCTTCAGCTTGCCGCCAATGTATTGGCAGATGCTGGTGTCAATGCCGAAACGGCGGAACGGAGTATCGCAGAGCTGCGCCTGCAGGAGAAGGACTGACGCACCAGCTTGGCTTCCGGGCCAGCCTGCGAATGAGCATAGCATGGAGAGATGGACATGAACGACATGGACCCGCACACAAGGTTTGGCCCCGTACTGGTTGGCACCGACCTTAGCGCCCGCTCAGACCGGGCCGTTGACCGCGCCATGATACTCGCCGACAGTATGCAGGAGCGATTGATCGTGCTTCATGCGCTTGACGCCGACAGTGTTCTCAAATCCGACCAGACACAGATTGAACGCGCAATTCGCAACGCGCTGGCCAAGCCCGACTCTGACGTCGACATCCTTCCGGCCATAGGCCCGGCACCTTCCACAATCTGCGCGGCTGCCCAATCAAGCAGTTGCAGGCTGATCGTGACCGGAGTTGCACGGATGAATCACATCGGTGACTATTTCATCGGCACCGCTGTAGATCATGTGATCCGCAATGCCGCGATGCCCGTGCTGGTCGTAAAACAAAGACCACACCAGACCTATCGCTCGATCATTGTCGCTACAGACTGCTCGCCGTGCTCACGCGAGGCACTGTTGGCAGCCGCAGCCTTGTTTCCTGATGCGCAGCTCCACGTGGTTCACGCCTTTCATGTTCCTTATGAAGCCTGGCTGCGATCGGACGAAACACGCGATGAAGTGACGAAGGCTGCCCGCGTAAGCCTCACCCAGTTCCTTGCCGATCAGGCCATTGCCGAAACGGTGCGCAAGCGGGTAGAGCTTCATCTCGACTATGGCGAAGTGCATCAAGTGATCTGCGCTGCTGCCGAAAAGCTTGATGCAAACCTGATTGTTTTGGGAACGCATGGCCGCAGCGGGTTCGTGCGCGCAATGATCGGCAGCCGGGCAGAGGAACTGTTGCGCTGCGTACCGGTTGATACCTTGCTGGTCCGGGAAGATTGCTGATTTGCGCATGACATTGCAGGACCTCTATCGCAGTCGGCTGGCGAACGCTGACGATGCCCTCTCGTTTGTTCGCAGCGACATGAACATAGCCATGGGAATGGCCGTAGCAGAGCCACCCGCTCTGCTTTCTGCACTGGCACGAAAGGTCGAGAATGCAAGCATCGAGACCTTGCGATTGTGGTATTTCCACTCGCTCGATGCCGCTGCGAACAGCGTCCTGCGCCCCGACATGCTCGACCGCGTGCGCCCGCACTGCATGTTCCTCAGCCATGTGGAACGTACTCTTATCCGCCAATGGCCTGTAGGGCGCACGCCCAGTCCGATTGAATTCGTGCCCGTCGCGTTCAGCGCTTCGGTTGAACTGCTCACGCATCGGGTTGCGCTCGATGCGTGCATCACCACCGTATCGCCAATGGATCGGCACGGATACTTCACTTTCGGCACCAGCAATGACTACACCTCTTCAGCCGCACGCAGTGCGCAACGCCTGATCGTCGAGGTCAATCCCCATATGCCGCGCGTCTTCGGGGACTCGCTCCTTCACGTGAGCGAGGTCGATGCCATCATCGAAAACGCGGTGCCGCTGCCTGAGATTACGTGCGGCAGGCCCAGTGCCGATGAACTGGCGATTGCGGAAATTATCGCCGACATGATCGACGATCGCGCATGCCTGCAGATGGGCGTGGGCACCTTGCCTGCCGCGGTCTGCGGCCAGTTGGAGAATCGTCGCGATCTTGGCATTCACACCGAGCTGATGACGCCGGCCATGGCGCGCCTTGTGGAGTGTGGCGCTGTGACCAATCAGGCAAAAACCACCTATCGAGGACGCAGTGTATTCACTTTCGCAATGGGCGACGCACCATTTTACGCCTTCATTGACGACAATCCGGCATTCCACTCGCTGCCAGTCAATCTGGTCAACGATCCGCGCCACATTGCCAAGAACGACAATGTGGTCTCGGTCAACGGAACCTTGCAGATCGATCTGGGCGGTGCCTGCAATTCGGAACATTTGCTTGGGCGGCAATATAGCGGTTCAGGTGGCCAGCTTGATTTCGTGCGCGGCGCTTCTGCCTCGCGCGGCGGCAAGTCGATCATCGCCTGTCAGTCCACCGCGCGCGACGGCGCGGTATCGAGGATCGTCCCCGTCCTCGATGGTCCCGTCACCACCCCTCGGAATGATACACATATCGTCGTGACCGAACATGGCTGGGCTGATTTGCGCGGAAAGTCCGTCCATCAGCGCGCTGATGCGCTGATCGGTTTGGCGCACCCGAAATTCCGGGACGAACTCGCCAATTCGCTCCGCTAAGCTGCCCGTCACGAACTCAGGGCGTTATGGCGATTTTCAGCACACCATCGCGCTGGTTGGCAAACAGATCATAAGCTGCCTCGATCTGATCCAGCGAGAAGCGGTGCGTGACCAGCGGGCGTGTATCGATGCGCCCCGACGCGATCACATCCATAAGCCGGCGCATCCGCTCTTTGCCGCCGGGGCAAAGCGTGGTGCGGATGGTGTGATCGCCAAGGCCTGCCAGAAAGGCATCCAGCGGAATCTTCAAGTCTTCTGAATAGACGCCAAGCGAAGAGAGCCTGCCGCCCGGACGCAGGACACGCAGTGCACCTTCGAACGTCGATTGCCGTCCCAGCGCCTCGATCGCAACGTCGACGCCGCGTCCTTTGGTCAAACGCATGATTTCCGCAACGGGATCGTGTGTGTTGAAATCGATCACGTAATCGGCACCCATCCGCCTCGCCATCTCCATGCGCGCGGGCACACTGTCGACTGCGATGATCGTCGTTGCTCCCATCAAACGCGCGCCCGCCGTGGCACAAAGACCAATCGGGCCTTGCGCAAAAACCGCCACGGTATCGCCGATCCGAATATTGCCGCTTTCCGCACCTGAAAATCCGGTAGACATAATGTCGGGACACATCAGAACCTGCTCGTCGGTAAGCCCCTCAGGCACGAGGGCAAGATTGGCCATCGCATCAGGAACAAGGAGGTATTCTGCCTGCGACCCGTCAATCGTGTTGCCGAACTTCCACCCGCCCAGCGGCTGCCACCCATGCGGAGTACCGGGTCCGTCCTGAGCGTGGCATCCACACAAAGCAGCGTGACTGTGCCCGGACGTGCAGATGGCTCCCGCCACGACCCGCTGACCCTCAACGAGTCCTTGCACTGCCGACCCCAGCTTCTCGATCACACCGACCGGCTCATGCCCGATGGTCAAGCCATTCTTGACAGGATATTCCCCCTTCAGGATGTGGACATCGGTTCCGCAGATCGTTGTCGTGGTGATGCGCACCAGGGCATCAAGTGGGCCAACATCGGGGATGGGCTTTTCGTCAAGGACGATGCGTCCAGGCTCGACGAAAATTGCAGCTTTCATTTTAGCCATAGGTCAGATCCTTGGGTTGATCCCGCAATTGGGCGGGTAGTCATGTAACCAGTCCAGATTGTCCCATCGGCCCCCGCCGGAATGCAAAGCGCATCTGCTTTTCGATTTCGACTAACGCGAAGAACGCAGCCCCTGCCGCTACGATCAGCACACCATCAGCCAGGGACACTGCTTCCGTCCCGAACACATTCTGCAACACCGGTATATAGGTGATGGCGAATTGCCCAACCGTCACGATCATTACGGACAACCACACCGCAGGCGTGCCACGAACAGCCTTCCACGTCAGTGACGCACCGTAGATATTGCGGATAAAGAACAGGTGGAAGATTTCGAGAACCACCAGCATGTTGACCGCCATGGTCTGCGCCAGGGCTACGGAATACCCCTGTGCTTGAGCATAGGCAAAGATGCCGAACACGAACGCCACAAACAAAAGTGATACCAGCAGGATGTGCCACACCAGCTCACCGCTGAGCAGCGGTGCATCGCGCAGGCGTGGAGGGCGCTGCATCGTACCCCTCTCGCTTGGCTCGAAGGCCAGTGCAATGCCCAGCGTGGTTGCTGTGATAAGATTGATCCAGAGGATCTGCACCGCACTGACTGGCAGGGTCACACCCGCCAGCAGCGCAACAATGACGGTCAACGCCTCACCTGCATTGGTCGGCAAAGTCCAGCTGATGACCTTTTTGATATTATCGTAGACAGTACGGCCCTCACGTACGGCTGCGGCGATCGAGGCAAAGTTGTCGTCCGCCAGCACCAGTTCCGCAGCCTCCTTGGTTGCCTCGCTGCCTTTGATGCCCATAGCCGTGCCGGCATCGGCACGCTTGAGCGCCGGAGCATCATTAACCCCGTCGCCCGTCATCGCCACCACCAGTCCGCGCGATTGCAGGGCGGTAACCAGGCGCAACTTGTCTGCCGGCGATGTGCGCGCAAAAACATCCACCCGCATCGCCGCCAGTGCCAGATCCGCATCGGAAAGTCCGGCAATATCAGCGCCGGTCAACACGTCATCAGTGTTGCGCAGCCCGATCATGGCGGCAATAGCGCGGGCGGTAGCACCGTGATCGCCGGTGATCATCTTAACCGAGATTCCCGCACGGTGGCATTCGGCTACGGCCGCTATCGCTTCGGTGCGTGGCGGATCGATCAGTCCGACAAGGCCGATCAGCGTCAGCGTACGGTCAAGATCCTTCGCGCCAAGCACGCTTTGCTGCTGCGGAACGGCCCGCATCGCAAGCGCGATAACCCGCTGCCCTTGCGCCGCCATGTGCTCGATCATGGACTGCCAATACGGGGTGTCGAGCGGAGCGGTTCCAGGGCCATGGGTGAACTGGTCTGCACACATTGGCAGCACCGCTTCGGGCGCGCCTTTCACATGAACCAAGGCCCTGCCTGCAGGATCGTGGTTCAGCACCGCCATATAGCGCCAAGCTGCATCGAACGGGATCGCATCAATGCGGGTAAAGACCGGCGCATCGCCACATTCCTCTGCCTCGATCTTGTGCGCCAGAGCCAGTAGCGCGCCTTCCATCGGATCGCCTTCTGCGCTCCAGGTATCGCCCTTGCACACGAGTGCGGCATCGTTGCAAAGTCTGGCACAGAGCGCGAATTGGGTCAGAACATGGTAGCGCGTCGCATCTTCTTCAGCCCCATCCAGCCGAATGGCCCCACTGGGTGCATAGCCTTGACCATCCACATTGAAGTGCCCGGCTCCGGTGGCCAGCGATCTCACAACCATCTCGTTGCGCGTCAACGTTCCGGTCTTGTCGGTGCAGATGACCGAAACGGACCCCAGCGTTTCGATTGCGGGCAAGCGCCGCACGATCGCATTGCGACGCGCCATGGCCTGCACGCCCACAGCCAGCGTTATCGTCAGCACCGCAGGCAAGCCTTCCGGAATTGCCGCGACCGACAAGCCTACAACGATCATGAATATCTCGGCAAAGGGCATCTGTCGCACGAATACGCCAAACACCAGAAGCCCTGCTCCGACGGCAAGAATGAAGGCGGTCAGCCAGCGGGCAAACATGTCCATTTGCCGCACCAGCGGTGTGGTCAGCGTCTCGACCCGCGCCAGCATGCCGCTGATCTGCCCGATTTCGCTTTGCGATCCCGTCGCAACGACCACGCCCTTCGCCGTTCCTGTCACTACCAGTGTGCCGCTGAACGCCATGGAAGACCGGTCACCCAATGCTGCATCGCTTGCGACCGGGGGCGTGTCCTTTTCCGCGGGGACAGACTCGCCCGTCAAGATCGCCTCTTCAATTCGCAGCGCGCGCGCTTCGATCAGACGCAAGTCGGCGGGAACCTTGTCCCCTGCTTCCAGGAGCACGATGTCGCCGGGCACCAAGTCAGTTGCTGCGATAGTCCGACGCGCGCCTTCCCTGAGCACGGTAGTGTGGGGAGCCAGCATATCACGAATTGCCGCCATCGCATTTTCGGCTCGCCCTTCCTGGATGAAGCCGATTACCGCATTGGCGATCACCACGGCCAGAATGACCCCGGTGTCGATCCAGTGCCCAAGCATTGCTGTGGTCAGCGCCGAAGCCATGAGAACGTAGATCAGAATGTTGTGAAAGTGCTGCACGAAACGCACCAACGCGTTGCGCTGTTTTGTCTGCGGAAGGCTATTGGCCCCGAACTGGTGCAGCCGCTCCGCCGCAGTGGCGTCGTCCAGTCCACCGGGCGCGGCATCAAGCGCTTGTAGAACATCCTGCGCTGTACTTGCATGGAACCGACGCAGCGAAGCGATCATGGCTAATGCCTCATGTCAGTGAGAAAGCAGCACAGGTACGCGTGGAGCCTTTAACACTGACAGCGTTGCTCCGCCGAGAATGAAATCGCGCAACCTTGAATGCGCAAATCCTCCCATCACCAGCAAATCTGCTTCAACAGCTTCTGCGTGCGCCTGCAGGACATCGCCTACCGGCCTGGCTTGCGCCAAGACATGTTGCATTTTCGCAGAGAGCCCGCGCTTCGCCAGCGTGTGCTCGACAACACCCGCAGTCAGACTGCTTTGGATTGTCTTCTCATCGCCCACAACGATTATCACGATCTCCTGTACCTGCGGAAATAGTGCCAAAGCGTCGCCCATAGCCCGAGCGGCAACCCGGCTGTTGTCCCAGGCGACCACCATTTTCTTGCAACAAAAGGGCCCAACAAAATCTGCTGGCGCTACAAGCATTGGCCGCCCCATCTCAAACAGGACATTCTCGGCTATCATCCGGTCCGACATTAGACCCGCGCTATCACTACCAATGACCAGCAAATCATGCAGACGCGCATGATCCGCCAGAAACCCGATGATCCCGCGTGAATGGTCGATGCTTGTCAGCGTCTCGATCGCAATTCCAGCATCTGCAGCTTTCGCTTCAAGCTCATGTGCGTTCTGCCTGTTGCGTTTTTCCCGCTGTTCAGACTGTTTGCACATCTCTGCAAAATTGAGGTTCGTGACACTCGGCGGGATATTTGCTTCAAGATCAAGCAATACGCCGGTCAGGCATGCCTTGATGGCTTTGCAAACTGAAAGGGCCAGCGCCATTGCTCCCCGCTCCGCATCAAAGCTATCAACTGTTGCATAAGTCAGGATCGACCGTGAATTGCCGCTTGAACCGGCGCTCGCCATCTCGTGCTCCTCGTGCTGTAGTGATCAACCTTGGATTGACCGGTTGATACAGCATTCTGGCACGGATGAATTGCAGGATATTGAGATAAATCAATAATTTCTGAGATGATGCAGTTCGACGCGTGTGGCAATACTTTCTTACCGCTGAGCACTTTTCCAGCCAAACAGCCTGCACTTACACAAAGTTCGAACCTGTGCGGATCGATTGGGAGCGCCTGGTTACGCCCCGCCCGACATCCTGAAACAGCGCCGGGAATGGTTCGAGGGCCGATCGATCTCGACCCGGAGCGTCTCGTCTTCATCGACGACACGTGTACCGCTACCAATATGACCCGCAGCCATGCCCGTTTTACCAACTACGAATCACGAGATCGCATTTTACCGTCAGCTTCAATTCTTGTCGCGATGGCTCTGGCGAAATGCGCGCATACTCCGGTTACGGGGGCAACGGAGGTCACAACAGATCGGCTTGACAAAGTAAGGAATATTCATTACCTATCGCGCAACATAGGAGGCGCAGATGGCCGTCGCAATCGAAGAAGTCAGCACAATCACGGCCAAGGGCCAGACCACCATCCCCAAGGCGGTGCGTCAGGCGCTGGGTGTCGATTATGGCGGCAAGATCGCCTTTCGCGTCGATAAGCGCGGCGTGACCCTCGCGCGCGTTGATACTGACGAAGACCCTGCCCTTGATCGTTTTCTCGATTTCGTGGCTGCCGACATCAAGCAGCGCCCGCAGGCGATCAAGGCACTGTCGCCCGACCTGGCTGCGCGAATCGCGGCGCTGACCGAGGGCTTGGACGTCGATCTCGACGCCGCCATCGACGGCGACGTTTCGCTCTAGCCGCGCCGCCCAATGACCATCGTCAATGGTTGGACGCTCTTCGCGCACCCGCTCTTTCTCGGTCAGATCGAACGGCTGACCGATGTGGTCGCGAAGAAGGCGAAGAAAGACCCCAAGGGCTATACCTCCTCCGCAGATGCGAAGTTGCTCGCGGCGCTACGAAAACTCGTCTTCGACGTCGTGCCAGCCAATCCCATGCGGCCCGAGTTCCGGCAGGGTGGCACGCTCGGCCCCGATCGCAAGCACTGGTTCCGCGCCAAATTCGGCGGCGGACGCTTTCGGCTGTTCTTCCGTTACTCGACCAGCGGCAAGATCATCATATACGCTTGGGTCAACGACCGCGAAACGCTGCGAACCTATGGGGCGAAATCGGATGCCTATGCGGTCTTCGCCAAGATGCTCGACAGCGGCGATCCGCCGGAGGATTGGGCGGCGCTGGTCGCTGCGAGTGCGGAGTTCTGACAGAAACAGCGCCACCTGCAATCTGCTAATCGAAATCGTCGTCCCATTCGAAGTCAAGCGCAAAACATAGCGAGCGGAGCGCCCTCCAGTCCGACGCCACCATTTCCAGCAACAGCTTGTCGAGTTGAGGCTTGTCAAGCCGCGCCAGGCTTCCGGCAATCTCTCCGACTCTGTCGGGAACTTCATCGCCTCTTTCATTCGTGACGAGGGCAGTCGCCACCAAGTGCTTGCAGAAACCGGAATCTTCAAAGGCCGGGCAAGAGCAATGCCCTGAAATCTCCCGCCCCGGGCTATTCAGCCAAATTGTGTAGTTGCTCGTGCCATATGCGGCGGCGAGGAAGCCGTCGCCATTGACGATCAGCAAGGCAATTTGGCCGTGATCCGCATCGCCTTGTCCGCGCGCGAACACCTTGTCTCCGGCCAATTCGCGGAGCTTGGTTTCGCCGAACAGAGGGGGGCGCAGGATTACATATGTGTGGATGCAAGACCGGTTCATTCTCGATCATTATGGTACGCGACCATTCACCCGGTTGATGACGGCAATGGCCGTATCGCCCGGGCAATCGCCGACGTGGCCCTGGCCCGCTCGGAAGGCAGTTCGCAGCGCTTTTACTCGATGTCCGCCGAAATCCGTCAGCGCGCAAGGGCTACTACGACATCCTCGAGAAGACCCAGAAAGGTGATCTCGATGTTACCGCCTGGCTGGTCTGGTTTCTTGATTGCCTGGGCGGTGCGATCGACCGAGCAGAAGACGAGCTGCAGCACGTCTTGTCCAAGGCCCGGTTCTGGGAAGAACACCGTGACGCGCCGCTCAACGAGCGGCAACGCCTGATGCTGAACACGTTGATCGATGGCTTCGAAGGGAAGCTGACGTCGTCGAAATGGGCACTGATGACCAGGTGTTGGCAGGACACTGCCCTGCGCGACATCGAGGCGTTGGTCGCTTTGGGTATTCTTGAGAAGGAACCGGCTGGGGGCCGAAGCACCAGCTATGCCCTTCGTGCGGACTGACCTAGGGCTGTGACATCAATTTAGGATCATCGCCGTTCGGATGATCCGCAGCCCAGTGCAGGCACCCGATCAGTGTAAACCGCGCGAGGCTTTCAGCGAGGCCTTTCTGGTCCTGCCAATCGTGGCCTATGCGATCGCTGCTGCCGTGAATGAGCCGACTTCGCCCCTGAGAATACAAGTCGTCAATCACTTTCGAAAAGCTGGGCCCCCCTCCCGCGCGAATAGGGTCGTTCTCCGCCACGCCCAACCGGGACGTTATCAGGGCCTTTATTCCATGCCCTTTGCCGCCGCATGCCAGGGCATCCAGTGCCGCCATGAATTTTGTGGTGGCGATCATGGGCATCGGTTCGCGACACGCTTCATGAAACCAGACCAGTGCCTGCACGAACTGATTCATGAGGTTGGGGCGCAAAACCTTGCCATCGGGGCTCAGCCAGCAGGCAATGGCCTCGGCGAGGGTTTTCCACCAGTCGGCCCACTGCTGGATCATGGGTTCCCACAGTCCGGCAAACAGCGAAAGGCCGTGAAGTGAATGAACCCATTTGCTCCCGCCCAGGATTTCCGGCCTGTCCTGGAAGAAGGCGTAAGTCTGCCGATAGGTCAGGCCATCGAACACCAGATTGAGTTCGGCCATCGCTTTGGTCGGACTTGCCCACATCAGGGCGACGCCGAGCAATGCAAAACGTGCAGCCATTACAGCCTTTTCCTTGGCGACCTCGCCAAAGATTCCGTTCGTCTCGACGGTGCAGACATAGGGTGCGTCACCGATGGCATCGGCAACGGCGCGTTCATTCGCGCTATCCCGCGAAGGTTTGCGCTTCTTGACCGATTTGCCGGCCCAGCGGGCGAGAAGTCTTTGATAGGAAATCTTGGTAACCCGGCCATTCTCCAGTGCCTGATCGAGCCACTTCTCACGCTTCCAGACCGTCACCGGGCCGATTGTAAATGGCGGGATGTCATGGTGTTCGATGCAAGAGCAGCCAAACAGGAATGTCCGCGTGTTATAGTTCCATTCAGTGGTCGCCAGCTCATGCCGCAGATTTGTAAGAATGGTCGTTGCGCTGCTTTCGAACGGGTCATCGAGATCCGTGTTTCCCAGCAGGGGGCCTATGACTCGCCGCACAAGACCGGCCCAATCTGCGCGGGAAATGGCCTTGGCCATCGCAGGCTGCGCCTCGTAGAGCGAGTTCGCCAAGTCCCTGATCAGATTGCTGATCTTGCGATTGATGACGAGCGACATTCCATCGCCGGCTGAAATCCATTGCGGCAATTCCAATTGACCGTTTGCCACGGTTTTCGGGAAAGGCGGGGCAGCGTCGAGGTTCTGCAGTTCGGCAAGGATTGCGACAATGGTAGCGATTTGGGTCAACAAGCACCTGTATTTGGAGAGCGATCCCACCGACTATGACAATGGGTGTTTCGCGCGTAAACAGCGTCCCGAAATGTCTTTGCCGTCCGAATATCTTGCCGCCCTTGCCCCGCTGGCCGATGCTTTTTCTGCTTACGAGAAGGCAACCGGAAGACTGGCCGTATTGGTCGGCGGGGCCGCCGCCGCGATACACACGGACGGTGCGTTCATGTCGGCGGATTTCGACGTGGTCGCAGGCAATGATACGGCCTTTGACCAAGCCATGGCCGCAGCGGGCTTTGTGGATGATGAAAAAGCCTTGCACGGGCAGGGCGGGTGGTATCATCCGGCTCATCCTCAATTCGCTGTCGAGCAGGTTTCTGGTAGCTATTTTGATGGACGCGGGGACAAGGCGCGGTGCCTTAAACTTATGGTTCGCGAGGATGCGGCAATTGTCCTGCCTGCTGTCGAGGACATGATCGCGGACAGGCTGGGTCAGCACGAAGTTGCCGGTGGTGACATGTCCATGCTGGAGCAGGCCCGGGCACTCTATGCTCTCGCCGAGGGTTTAGACCTTGCTTACCTCTATCGCCGTATAGTCGAAGAATCTGGCAATCCGGCGCATTTGGGACTATCTGGGGCTTCATGAAAACGCTGGAACTCAACGGCTACCTTGCAGGAGTGAACGCGCGCAAGGAAAAGCTGGCACCCGATGGGGCGGTGCTGGTGGTTGAGTCCTGCCGTAATGGTGGTGCGCGGCGCACTGCCCAAAAGCGGTCCGCGCTCAAGCGTGCCGATGCCCGCGCAAAGGCTGCGAACGTACAACCCATCCTCTCAAACTATTGATTGAATGCATTCCGACGGCTTGAACGCACCTCACGCAGGGGCGAACAAACTTCGTCTCCTGCCGGTTGCCGAGCGGTCTAGGCGACCTGGGCAAATTCCGGCGACTCCTACGCCCAAGGTGCCGTGTCAGCGCCAACGCTGACCTCATCGAAATGGCGCCGCTGCCGTAGCGCACTTCATACGGCTGCGGCGCAGGTGGTCACCGATTACGCACGTGTATCATGGGTGAAGATGCGGTGTTGAAGCTCCGTGAGCAGTCACCTGAAATCGATCAAGGTATGCAGGAACAAATCAGGGCGCGACCCTGCCGGGTCCGGCTCTACCGGCGCAGGCGCGCCGACCAAGTCACCGTGCCGGCGCCTCGGCCCATCCGGGTGACGATCCTCGCGCAAGGGGAGTGTCACATGGCGCCCCTTGGTAGCGCCAAGTCGATGTTCTCTCTATCCGAGGCTGCAACGCAGGTGGCCGTTTGCACGCCCATCTGCGTTGCGGCCCCGGATGGGGATCCGCACTCCTGTCATCCGAATAGTTCGCTGTGCGAACCGATGCGGGCCAGGAGAAGTGCCTCTTCGGTCTTGCAGTAGATCAGAATCAGGTCGGGCTTGATGTGGCAGTCCCGGTAGCCCTTCCACTCGCCGGTCAGCGCGTGGTCGGAAAGGTTGGGCGGTAGCACCTCATCCATCACGAGCATGTTGATGACGGGTTGGAATACGTCGTCCAGGGCAGCGTCGGATCGCTTCTCACGCTTGTAATCGCGTTTGAAACGGCCCGTAATTTCTACGGGTCTCATTCCGCGCCTCCCTTGGTCGGCAGATCCACCTTGGCCTTCGCCGCCGCGTCGATGACTGGCTGCGGGATGACCGGCGGCGCCCCGTCAGGCGGGAACGGCGTCCATTCAACCAGCATGTCGCCGGCACCGATTTCCAGCGCCGTTTCGACCAGCGCCGCATAGCTCGTTGCGGTGAGACCCGGCGTCTTGATCGAATGATGCCAGCGCAGGATGAAATGCGGATTGAAGATAATCGCATTACCCATCGGCCCGGACTTGCCCGGCTTGATGTCGATGAACTTCAGTTCCTGAAGTTTCTTCATCCGGGTGGCCCAGGTATGCTCACCGCGCTGACCGCCGAACCCCGAGGCATTGGCCATATCGCCATGCTTGTTCAGGATGACATACGAGTTGTCCCACGTATGGCACCACAGCGTCAGATAAGTGGACGATACCGGCGCCCCCTTGGTCATTTCGTCCATGATCTTGAGGATCAGCGGCATCGTTTTGGGGATTGTTGCAAACCCCTTGTTGGCCTTGCGATTCCACAGCCAGGTTTCCATACCCGGCCAGTGCAGTTCGCGCATGGCGAGCTGCTTTTTCGTAATCGCACTCGCCTCCCTGGTCGTCGCCATGTCTTTCACTCCATTCTGTCGCAGCCCTGTTGCGGCGACAAACAGGTTGTGCGTGATTTATTGTCGTTTTTCAATCACTTAGGTATTTACTCGCGCAACATAGGATGCGCTCTCGTTGCAACTACGCCATGCTTATTGTCGTTATTTGATGCAACTAAAATTGTTATGTGCAACATATGTTTCAGGTACCACTATTTTTAGGCTTTGTTTTCAGTGCCTTACAAGCGTCCTGTCTGTGCTCATATGTGCTGATGTACTCCCACGTGCTCCATGTGCTCCACGTGCTCCCGGGAGAGTGCAGAGAGGGGTAGTGGCATTGACACCCAGGCGTTAGGAAGCCATTTACGGTTTGTAGCTACAATGTGGCTCAGATGATTTCAATGGGGTGAGTGAAGTGGCAGCGGCCGACGTAGTACGTGCTCGGATTGATTCCGACCTGAAGAAGGAAGCCAGCGCAATTCTTGCTGGGATGGGCCTGTCGGTGTCCGACGCCATTCGCCTGATGCTGGTGCGCGTGGCCTCCGACAAGAACCTGCCCTTCGACATCCGGGTTCCCAACGCCGCCACTCAGGCCGCGATGCGCGATGCGTCCGAAGGCCAGGTGGAGCGGTTCGCCACCGTTGCCGACCTGATGGGCGCGCTGAACGAAGGTGATGACGAGGCCTAACCCAGCTGACCTGATCGAGGTCTGCTTGGTGCGCTAGTTTCAGGCGGATACATGCAAACCGACATGGCCGTCCCGGCTGATGCTTCCGGCATAAAGGGGCCGCCTTCTTGTTTGAGGCGCTGGGCGCCTTTCTCCCTGTCGCCTGGTTCCACACACCGGCCGAGCGCCTGCCGGACACGGCACTATCGACCTTACAGCATCGACCGAGCCTCGCTGGGCGTCGGACCATCAGGTGACAATCCTCGCGCAGGCGCGCCATGTGGCACATAGCAGAGCGGGGCTGATGACGCGCTCTGTCCCGCAGGCCCAATGGCCTGCTCCTGAGGGCGCGGTGTTTGATGTGGAAGGCCCCGCGCGCACTCTGAACCGGCGGTCACGGCAAAAGTGCAGGCGTTGAAAGCCGACAGGCCCCGACTTACTCTCTCGAAGCAGGTTTGTGCAAAGCCAGTCTCGACACAGGTGTGGGCCTGGGAAGACGTCGCTGCGCATTGGGACGATCTCCAACTGATGTCCAGCATTCCCGGGCGCGTGGATTTCTACCAGCGCGGATCGGTTGCCAGTTTGCGCCGCCCCGACGAGTTGCTTGCGCTGTACGAAGAGCAAAATGGGGCTGCGCCCGACGGCTTCGTCATGTTCTGCGGCACCCTGCCGGTCTCAGGCGGTATCCGCTTCGCAGATCGGTTCTCCGCGGTGCTCAGCGATCCGAAGCTCGGTCGCGACCTGAGCCTCACCTATGACGTAGTCGCCTTGGCGGTCGCCGAGGCATGAGCCGGCACGTGATCCGGAACCAGATCGATGCGGCGATTGCGCAACTCCAAAGCGACGCCGCCAGATCGGTTATGCCGTTGCGGCTCGACGCCGAGGCAGAGCGTGCGGCTGTCAGCATTGAGCCGTTGGAGATCGAGGCCTTTGATCGCCTGCCGTCGATGATGGCTGACGCAACCTTTCCTGCGGTCGAAGCTGCCTATTGGCACCGCCCCTTCCTGGCCGCCCGTCGTGAAGCCGAATATGATCCATTTGTACTCGCGCGCATTGATGCAGGTACCAGGATGCCAGCATGGGCCTACGCCGGGCTCGTCGAGGCGCGCCGTAATTTCATAGCAGAAATTGAAGCGAAAACGATCGGGCTAAGTGCTCTGGTTTGGCCAACCGTGCCGCAGTTCGCTCCCTCGATTGCGAGTCTGAGCGACGGGGAAACCTATCGCAGCGTCAACGCCCTCATGCTGCGCAATTCTACCATCGCAAACCTGCTCGATGCTTGCGCGATCTCGATTCCTTGCCCGGACACGCCCCGTCCTGTGGGGCTGACGATAGCAGCAGCGGGAGGTGCGGACGACTTTCTGATGGCCGTCGCGGACGTTTGCCAGCGCATTCTAACCAAAAAGGAAATCTGAGATGCCGATTACAAAGCTACATCGCGAATTTCACGCCATCGATATGTCTGGAGACGGCTGGCAGATCACGGGCACGGGCCAGCGAAATCCCCGCCAAACCGTACTTTCCGAACGTCACCGTCTCGCGGCGTCCGTTGATGCGGTAGTCGTAGCGGAAGGAAATCGTCCCGTTCGTCACGACCCGCACATACATGCCATCGCGGTCCGTAACCTTGTAGGGTTTATCTTTTAATTTCAGCTTCTTGAGGGCAGTGTCGGTCAGCATGACAGGTTTCTCCGTAGAAATTTACCGTCAGCCTAAAACGTACCTCTCTTCCCCAAAAAACATAAGTTTTTCAGGATGTTGAAGGCAAAAAAATTACCGTCAGGGCTGTTGTGTCCCTGACGGTAACGAGCATTTTTGCGAGAAACAAGACCAGCCGGTACCGTCTGGACGGCTGCAAGACTTGAAACGTACCCACCGATTGCCGGTGAATGTCTTTGCAATAAAATCTTTTTATATCATAGGTTCATATCGGCATTTTTCGTAGTCTAGGCCCCCTCTGGAGTGGCCTGAATCATTCCCACTCGATCGTGCCCGGCGGCTTGGACGTATAGTCATAGACCACCCGGTTGATGCCTTTGACCTCGTTGACGATGCGCGTTGCCACGCGCGAGAGGAAGGCGGCGTCGAACGGGTATATGTCGGCGGTCATGCCATCGGTGCTGGTGACGGCGCGCAGGGCGCAGACGTTATCGTAGGTGCGGAAATCGCCCATTACGCCCACGGTCTTGACCGGCAGCAGCACGGCGAAGGCCTGCCAGATCGCGTCGTAGAGCCCGGCGTTGCGGATTTCCTCAAGGTAGATCGCATCGGCCTTGCGCAGCACGTCGCAGCGTTCGCGGGTCACTTCGCCGGGGATACGGATGGCAAGCCCCGGTCCGGGGAAGGGGTGGCGGCCGACGAACACATCGGGAAGGCCCAGTTCGCGGCCCAGCGCCCGCACTTCGTCCTTGAACAGTTCGCGCAAGGGTTCGACCAGCTTCATGTTCATGCGTTCGGGCAGGCCGCCCACGTTGTGGTGGCTCTTGATCGTCACCGAAGGCCCGCCGGTAAACGAAACGGATTCGATCACGTCGGGATAGAGCGTGCCCTGCGCAAGGAAATCGGCGCCGCCGACCTGCCGCGCTTCGGCTTCGAACACGTCGATGAAGGTCTTGCCGATGAACTTGCGCTTGGCTTCGGGGTCGGTCACCCCGGCCAGCCCGCCCAGGAACAGCGCCGAAACGTCCTTGTGGACCAGCGGGATGTTGTAGTGGTTGCGGAACAGCGAAACGACCTGTTCGGCCTCGCCCATGCGCATCAGCCCGTGGTCGACGAAAACGCAGGTGAGCTGATCGCCGATCGCTTCGTGGATCAGCACCGCGGCGACGGCGGAATCCACGCCGCCTGAAAGCCCGCAGATCACCCGGCTGTCCCCCACCTGTTCGCGGATTTCGGCAATCTTGGTCTTGCGGAACTCGGCCATCGTCCAGTCGCCCGCGCAACCGCAGACGTGGCGCACGAAATTGGCGATGAGCTTGCCGCCGTCCGGGGTGTGGACCACTTCGGGGTGGAACTGCACACCATAGCGGCGCTGTTCGTCGTTGGCGATCACGGCAAAGGGCGCGCCATCGGATACCGCCACGATGCGGAAGCCCGGCGCGAACTGGGTGACCTTGTCACCATGGCTCATCCACACCTGATGGCGTTCACCCACGGCCCACAGCCCGTCGAACAGGGCGCACGGTTCGGTCACGGTCAGGAAAGCGCGGCCGAACTCGCCCGAATCGCCCGGCTCCACCCTGCCGCCGAGCTGGTGGCTCATCACCTGCTGGCCATAGCAGATGCCCAGGATCGGCAGGCCGCTGTCGAACAGCACTTGCGGCGCGCGCGGGCTGTCATCGGCAGGGACGCTGGCGGGCGATCCCGAAAGGATGATGCCCTTGGGCTGCATCCGCGCAAAGGCGGCTTCAGCCTGGCTGAACGGTGCGATTTCGGAATAGACCCCGGCCTCGCGCACGCGGCGCGCGATCAACTGGGTCACCTGGCTGCCGAAGTCGACGATAAGGATCGATTCTGATGGCTGGATGGTCATGGCCAGCCGATAGGCAACGGGGCGTGACCTGTCCAGATGGGCAGTGGATACGGGGAAAAGTCCCGGAATTGTTACGGTTGCGTTACATGCAACCGTACTTACTCCGTTCGCACTTGCAGCATACGTCGAACGGCGTATTTCCCATCCCAAGCTCTGATGCATCCAGCCCACCCTGCCGGACCGTTTCAAGCCTGAGAGGAAGCCTGCAAGGTGAACCACAACAGGAGGTAACACCATGCGCAGCTTTACCGCTATCGCGCTTCCGTTCATCCTCGCCGCTGGTCTCAGCGGGATGATGTTCACCGCCACGCTCGTCTGAGCAGGCGCCTGAAGCGATCGCAAAGACAAAAACGGCTGTCCCGGCGGGACAGCCGTTTTGTTTTGCGCCGTCCCTTGGCCCACCGATTCGGTTATATGCAATCGCACCGCGGACGTCATGACGCGGCCGGGGTTCTGCTTGCGCGTGTGCGGCGCTAACGTGGGGCGATGATCGTCACCCGTTTTGCCCCCAGCCCCAACGGGCCGCTCCACCTTGGCCATGCCTATGCTGCTGTGGTGGCGCATGACCGGGCGGCGCGAGAGGGTGGGGCGTTTCTGCTGCGGATCGAGGATATCGACGGTGCGCGAAGCCGCGCCGACCTTGCCGACGATATCCGCGCCGATCTGGCGTGGCTGGGTTTGGCGTTCCGCGAAGTGACCCCGCAATCGCAGCGCATCGCCCGTTATCGGGCCGCCGCCGATGCGCTGCGGGATCAGGGCCTGCTCTACCCCTGTTCCTGCACGCGCGCGCAGGTTGCGCAGGCCGCTACGGCAGCGGGGCCGGATGGGCCGCTCTACCCCGGCACGTGCCGCCGCCATCCGCCAGCGCCGGGGGCGGAGGTGGCGTGGCGGCTCGACATGGCGCAGGCGGTGGCGCTCGCCGGGCCGCTGGCATGGCGCGACGAACGGCGCGGGCAGCAGGCGGCGCAGCCCGAACGGTTCGGGGATGTCGTGCTGTGGCGCAAGGATGCCCCGGCCAGCTATCACCTTGCCGCGACGCTCGACGATGCGACCGATGGGGTGACGTGCGTTACGCGGGGCATCGACTTGTTTCATGCAACCCACGTGCACCGCCTGCTGCAACACCTGCTCGGCCTGCCGGTGCCGGTGTGGCATCATCATCCGGTGCTGGTCGAAGCCGATGGTCGCAAGCTGGCGAAGCGGCGCGATGCCCCGGCGCTGGGCGAGCGCCGCCGTGCGGGCGAAGACGGCCTGGCGCTGGCGGCGGCGCTGCGGTCTGCCCTCTTTGACACTGGCGTTTCGCTGTCGGACGCCCTAGATGTTGTGGCATGACTTACGTCCTGATCCCGCTGATCGCCTTTCTCGTCATCATGACGGCCGTTTCGCTGGTGCGCGGGATCGTGGCGTTCCTCAAGTCCACCGAAACCGACCTGAACCGCGATCCCGGCGCCGGGGCCACGGAAATGCAGCTTTTGCAGAACAAGATGATGTTCAACCGCATCAAGTACCAGGCCATGGCCGTGGTCGCGGTTGCCGTGCTTCTCGCCGTTTCGCGCTGAACCCGTCCGCCATCCGGCAATGGTCAAGCTCAACAAGATATACACCCGCACCGGCGATGACGGCACGACCGGCCTCGTGGATGGAACCCGCCGCTCCAAGTGCGATGCGCGCATGCACGCCATTGGTGAGGTGGACGAGGCAAACAGCCTGATCGGCCTTGCCGCCATCGCCTGTTCCGACGTGACCGCGCGCAACCTTCAGCGGATCCAGAACGACCTGTTCGATCTGGGCGCCGATCTGGCGACACCGGGCGATGATTTCACGCCATCCGAAATGGTGCTGCGCATCGTGCCTTCCCAGGTCGCCTGGCTGGAAACGGCGATCGACACGCTCAACGAGGGTTTGCCGTCGCTGACCAGTTTCATCCTGCCGGGCGGGTCGGAAGCGGCGGCGCGCATTCACGTTGCGCGCGCCACCGTTCGCCGGGCAGAGCGTGGCGCGGTCGCTCTCGCCGCGACCGAATCGGTCAACCCGCAGGCGCTGCAATATCTCAACCGTCTGTCGGACTATCTCTTCGTACTCGCCCGCTCGACCAACGCCGGGGCCGACCCGTTGTGGACCCCCGGTTCATCGCGCGCGGTGTAGTGGACTTGCGCCGGTGCACTCGCTAGGCAACCGGCAGGCAGTCATGGCGGCGAGGCACTTTTAACATGATCAGGACGGTTGCAGTCATCGGCGCGGGCCAGATGGGTTCGGGCATCGCACAGGTTTCCGCGCAGGCGGGGCTCAAGGTACTGCTGGGCGACGTGTCCATCGAACTGGCGGACAATGCGCGCGAGAAGATCGCCACCGGCCTTTCGCGGCTGGTCGACAAGGGCAAGGTCGACGCCGCGCTGGCCGCAGCGACCGTGGCCAACCTGCACAGTTTTTCCGATCACGCCGCGCTGGCCGAAGCCGATCTGGTGATCGAGGCGGCGACCGAGCGTGAAGAGATCAAGCACAAGATCTTCGAATCCGCCGGCAAGCATCTTGCACCCCACGCGGTCATGGCATCGAACACGTCGTCCATCCCGATCACCCGCATGGCGGTATCCTCGCCCGATCCGGCCCGGTTCATCGGCATCCACTTCTTCAACCCGGTGCCGCTGATGAAGCTGGTCGAGGTCATTCCCGGCCTTGCCACTTCGGAACAGACCGTCGATCTGGTCCGCGGCTATGTTGCGGCCATCGGCAAGGAGCTGGTGCTTTCGCAGGATGAGCCGGGCTTCATCGTCAACCGCATCTTCGTGCCCTTCATCAACGAAGCGGTGTTCGTGCTGGGCAGCGGCACAGGATCGGTGGTGGACATCGACAAGGGCGTGAAACTGGGGCTGAACCATCCGATGGGGCCGCTGGAACTGGCGGATTTCATCGGTCTGGACACGCTGCTGGAAATCATGCGGGTCTACCTCGCTTCGACCGGCGATCCGAAGTACCGCCCGGCCCCGCTGCTCCAGAAGTATGTCGAAGCGGGCTGGTATGGCCGCAAGACCGGCCGCGGGTTCTACGATTATTCGGGCGATGTGCCGGTTCCCACGCGCTAGGGCGCAAGCGTAAGGCGCTGGCCGGTCAGGAACCGGCGTCCTTGCCGGGGGCAATCCTGCTCCACGGATCGGTGTGGCTGTGCGCGGTCTTTTGCGCCTTGCTGTCTTCGGCCGATGGGACGACCGACCACGCCGTGGCCAGAATCGAGGCGGCAAACCACAGGGCGCGCCAGCGGCTGGCGAAGACGGTTCCAAGGCGCGGTCCGAACATGCCGCGATGCTGGCAGCAAAGCGTTAGCATTGCGTTATCAGGACGATCCCTGCGTGCGGTGCCTGAACGCAGGAATACGGAGGCGAACGCGGCGCAAATGCGCGCCAGGGCGGGACCATGGTTGTTCCCCGCTGCTTGCGCACGCTCGCCCCGCTGCTGGCCATTCTTGCCTGCAACGCCCCCGTCCTTGGTGCCGCACCGGATACCGAACGCGCGCGGTTTGAAGCATGCGGGGTCGGGCCGCGCGTGACCTGCGTCGTTGATGGCGACACCTTCTGGTATGCGGGCACCAAGATCCGGCTGGCCGATATCAACACGCCGGAAGTTTCGCGCCTTGCCTGCCCTGCCGAAGCACTACTGGGAAGACGCGCCAGCGAGCGGTTGCAGCAGATGCTCAACGCCGGGCCGTTCACGCTGGAAGTGCGCGGGCGCGATACCGACCGTTATGGCCGCGCCTTGCGGGTGGTGACGCGCGCGGGGCAGAGCCTTGGGCTCCAGCTTGAAGCCGAAGGGCTGGCGGAAGTCTGGCGCGGCAGGCGCGGCGATTGGTGTGCAGGCGCGGCAGGCTGAACGCCGGGCGCAGGCCGGAAAGCCTGACACCCTTTTGCAGGCCAATGCAGGGCAGGTGCCTTCAAGGTGCAAGGAACTTGCGCTAGGGCTGCTCCCAAGCAGTTTCATCTGTATCGAAAAGGCCCGCCACTGTCATGCTCCTGCGCTTGCGCCCCTTTCTCGTTTCGCTGTTGGCGGGTGTCCTGGCGTCGTGCGCCGGGCCGATGGCCAGCCGTCCTGCGCCGGTTGAAGTGGGCATCGTGGCGATCAACGATTTTCATGGCAGCCTGGAACCGCCGCGCCAGGCGGTCAACGCGCCCGACGGCGCGGGGGGGATCGTGCCCGTTCCGGCAGGCGGCGCGGCATGGCTCGCCTCGGCGATCGACGCCGTGCGCGCCGGGCACCGTTACAGCATGACCGTTTCGGCGGGCGACATGATCAGCGCGTCGCAACTGGCATCGTCGCTCTATCTCGATGAACCCGCGATCGGGGTGATGAACCGCATCGGCGTGGATTTCAACGCGGTCGGCAACCACGAGTTCGACCGTGGGCAGGACGAACTGTTGCGCATGCAGAACGGCGGCTGTGCAAAGTTCACGGCCAGGCAGCCCTGCGCGCTCGAACCGTTTACCGGGGCGACATTCCGCTATCTTGCAGCCAGCACGGTCAAGGCTGACGGTTCCACCCTGTTCCCGGCAACGGGGCTGCGCACTTTCGGCACCGGCAGGGATGCTGTGCGGGTGGGAGTGATCGGGCTGACTCTCAAGGGCACGCCCAATCTGGTCGATCGCAGCGGGCTTGCCGGCCTGACCTTCACGGACGAGGCCGACACCATCAACGCCGCCGTGCCCCGGCTGGTGCAGGAAGGGGCTGCCGCCATCGTCGTGCTGATCCACGAAGGCGGGCGCACCACCGGCCCCCCCGATCCCAACGGATGCGAAGGGTTGAACGGCGATATCCGCGCGATTCTCGACCGGCTCGATCCGCGGGTCGATGTGGTCGTGTCCGGGCATACCCATTGGGCCTATGTCTGCGATTACGCCACGCTCAACCCGGCAAAGCCCTTCCTGCTGACCAGCGCGGGCGTCTATGGCGAACTGGTTACCGACATCACGCTGACGGTTGACCCGGTGGCGGGCCGCGTGGTTTCCCGGCGCGCGCGCAACGTGATCGTGCAGTCGGTCCCCTATACCTCGACGCGCGGCCCGCTGGCCAACACGCCGCTCTACCCGCAGTTCCAGCCCCGCGCTGACATTTCCGCATATGTGGCGAAATATGCCGATGCGTCGAAGGTTTATACCCGGCGGGGCATCGGCCGGATCGATCGGCCCGCCCCCAAGACCGAAGGCGCACAAGGCGGCAACGGCGGGCCGCTCGGCAATCTGATTGCCGATGCGCAACTGAATGCAACGCGCGGTGCGGGCGCGCAGATGGCCTTCATGAACCCCTTCGGTATTCGTGCCCCGCTGGTGCCCGGCCCCGACGGAGGGCTGACTTTTGGCGACATCTACCAGTGCCAGCCGTTCGGCAACAACGTGGTGACCGTGACGATGACCGGGGCGCAGATCAAGGCGACGCTGGAACAGGGGCTGGACGATACCGGGCCGAAGCAGGCGCTGGCGCCATCGGCGGGTTTTGCCTTCCGCTTCGATCCGGCCCGCCCGGCTGGCGACCGTATCGTGTCGATCACACTGGATGGGATGCCGCTGGACATGGCCAGCCCCTACCGTGTGACCGTCAATGGCTTCCTCGCGCTGGGCGGTGACGGCTTTTCGGGCTTTGCCGGCATGCCCGATGCGGTCACCGGCGCGACCGACATCGACGCGCTGGAAAGCTGGATCGCTGCAGTGCCAATGCGCACGGTGCCGCAGGAGGTGCGGGCGGGGCCTGTCGGCTGATCACTATCGGCTGATCACCCGCGCTTCGGCCACCAGGGCACAAAGCCCGATGTTCGTTCCACGTATTCCCTGTACCCCGGCCGACGCTCGGCCATGTCCTTTTCCAGCAGCGGCTTGCCGGACCATTTCGTCAGGGTGAAGGTGAGGAATACCGGGCCGATGATGCTCGCCAGCGCGACCCATGGTCCGGCGTCGGCGGCGGCGAGCCATATGCCCCACCACACGCAGGCATCGCCGAAATAGTTGGGGTGGCGGGTATAGCGCCACAGCCCGGTGTCGAGCACTTTTCCCTTGTTGGCGGGATTGGCGCGGAAGGCGTTCAGTTGCGCATCGCCCACCGCTTCGAACACGATACCCACCAGCCACAGCGCCGCCCCTGCGATAGCCAGCGCGCCGGGTGCCGCCGGGGCTGCGCTGCCAAGCACGCCAAGCTGCGCAGGCAGGCAGGTCACGAACAGCAGCACGGCCTGCGGGGCAAATACCAGGGTAAGCGCCGCGCTGGCAAAGCGGCCTTGCTCGCGCGCCTTGCCCAGCATTCTTGCGTAGCGCGGGTCTTCGCCGTGTCCGCGCCAGCGGGTGTAAAGGTGCCAGGCCAGCCGCGCTGCCCAGATGGCAGCCATCCCGGCAATCAGGGTGGCGCGAGTGCCGGGATGGTCAAGCTGCGCCCACGATACCAGCGCCAGCACGCCCATACCGCCGCCCCACACCGCGTCGATGAAGCTGACATCGCCGATCTTCACCGCAATTCGCCACAACACGGCCATGGCGGCGACCAGCACGGCGGCGTTGATGGCCAGACTTTCAATCACGGGCAATCACCTCATCCAGGCTGGCAACGCCGCGGGCCGGGTGGCGCGGCGTGACGCTGCGATAATGGGCAAAGATCTTTTCCATGTCTGCGGCATAATCGCCAGATGGCCAGATGGCCGGGCCAAGCCCGCCGGTCTTGCGGCCATAGTCCATCATGCCCACCACCAGCGGCACCCCGGCCTTCAGGGCAATCTGGTAGAATCCGGTGCGCCACTGGCCCACCTTGCCGCGCGTGCCTTCGGGCGCGATGGTCAGCATGAAGCGGTCGCGCCAGGCGAATTGCGCGACCATGGCATCGACCATGTTGCCGCGCTGTGCGCGGTTGACCGGAACGCCGCCCATGTCGCGCATGAACCCGCCGAGCGGCCAGCGGAACAGGCTGTCCTTGGCCATGAAGTGTGGCGTGATGCCGAGGTCTTCGGTCAGCCCGATGAAGTTCACGAAATCCCAGTTCGACGTGTGCGGCGCGGCGATGATCACGCAACGTCCATCGGCAGGTGGCGCGCCCACGGCGGTCCAGCCGCGCCGGCGATAGAACCAGACCAGCGCCCGGCGCACGATCCGTGATAGCAAGCCCGGCCTGCGGTCTTCGATGGCCCCGGTCATTCGCGCCTCCCCCGGCTTGGGGATAGCGGGGTGGGCAGGTGCTGTCTAACGTTCTCCCACCTCTTCAGGCGGCGCGGACCGGGCGGATCGGCTGTTCCCCTGCATCCGGCCACGCCGCCATGCGCGGGGTTGAGCTGCGCAGGAACAGGCTGGGCAGTTTTACCAGCATCAGCGATTTGTGGATCCAGTAATCCGCCCAGCGTTCGCGCCAGCGGGCCTGTGCCCGGCCCTGCCCTTGGAGCCACGCCGCATAGGGCATCCAGTGGTCCGGCTCGTCGCGTTCGACCACTTCGAAGATGCGGGTCATCGCCTTGTCCGACCGGACGTGGCGGTTCGCCAGCAGCACTTCCACCTGCCGCATGCCCCGCTGCTCGGTCAGCATTATGACCCGGCACAGCCGCTCGAACGCGGCGGGGCTGGCGATCACGCCCTGGGTATCGAGATCGTCGATCGAACAGCCGAAGACCTTGTGGATGAATCGGTCGATGTGCCCGCAGGTATGGTCCACGGCCAGTGGCAAACGGCCCTGCCGTTCGAACCAGCGGCGGAACATCACGTAATGCTTGCGTTCGTCCGCACGGTGCTTCTCGATTGCGGCGATGAACGCCGGATCGTCCGGGCAGCAGACCCGCACCGCATCGAGGACGCGGTCGAGCGAGGTGTACCCGCGATGCTCGTTATAGAGATAGATCGACGCCAGGACATCGAGGAAGCGGGCGCGAAAGCGGGAGGCGATGGTGAGCACACCTGTACAATCCCACAGACCGCGCGATTGTTCCAGCATGCCCCTTCGGGCTTGCCTTGGCGGGGAACGGGCATAAGGGTGATCCGGCGCTCAACCGTCTGGAAATCCATCGCCATGGCCATCATCACCAACCCCAAGTTCGACCGCATCCTGCGTTGCGGCTGGAAGGGGCTGTGCCCGCGCTGCCAGAAGGCGTCGATGTTCGACGGGTGGCTGAAACTGCAGAAGACCTGCCCGGAATGTGGCCTGGACTATGTCTTTGCCAATGCCGACGATGGTCCGGCGTTTTTCGCCCTGTGCATCACGGCGTTTCCGCTCGTGTTCTTCATTGTCTGGCTGGAAGTCGCCTATGCGCCGCCGTGGTGGGTGCACGTGCTGACATCGGTGCCGATCCTGGCGATCGGATGCCTCGCCACGTTGCGCCCGTTCAAGGGCTGGCTGGTCGCTTCGCAATGGGTGAACAAGGCCGTGGAGGCCGGGACGGAAGACTTGTGGGCCAAGCTCAACGCACGGGAAAAGGGCGAATGACCGCGCCGCGCGTTCACCCGGTGCGGTAGTCGGCCCAGACTTTGCCACAGGCGGCGAGATCGGCTTCGTGGCTTTCCTCGCGCCAGCTTTCGGCCAGGGCCTCGGCTTCCCATTGTTGCATCGCCGGATGGTCCAGCACGCGCTTGACCCAGGCCTGCCCTGCTCCAACGTCGAGCGCATACGTGCGGATGCGGAACGCCACTGGCGCAAAAAAAGCGTCGAGCGCGGTGAAGTGTGGACCGGCCAGCCACGGGCCGCCGAATTGGGCCAGCCCCTGTTCGAACAGTTCGCGCACCCGGCCCACGTCACGCAGCAAGGCGGGGCGCATCGGGCCGGGCTTTACCCGCACGCCCACGTTCATCGTGCAATCGTTGCGGAGCGCGGAAAAGCCGCCGTGCATTTCGGTTACCGCGCACATTGCAAAGGCACGGGCGGCTTCGTCGGCGGGCCATATGCCGTCATGCCGTTCTGCCAGATAGAGCGCGATGCCCAGCGAATCCCACACCGTCCACGCGCCATCGAGCAGTACCGGCACTTGCCCGGTGGGTGAAAAGGCGCGGAACTCGTCCCAGTTGGAAGGCTTCGTGAACGGTTCGATCCGGTCTTCGAACGCAATGCCGAGCGCCTTCATCAGCACCCAGGGCCGGAGCGACCAACTGGAATAGTTCCGGTTCGCGGTAATCAGGGTATAGGCCATGGAGCGTTACGATAACGCGCCATTGCCCATGCGCAAGCTGCTGTTTACTTTGCCAGTTCCGCGTCGATCACGGCCAGCAGCGCCGGATCGTCGGGGGTAATGCCCGGCGCGAAACGCGCTGCCACCGAACCGTCGCGCCCGATCACGAACTTTTCGAAGTTCCACAGCACTTCGGGGTCTTCGGTCGGCGTCATGCCATAGCCCTTGAGCTTTTCGCGGAACGCGTCCGCCGGGCCGATCTTGTCCGGGCAGGCCTGCGTCAGCGCGGCATAGAGCGGCTGCTTGGCCGGGCCGGTCACGTCAGCCTTGGCGAACAGCGGGAACGACACGCCGTAGTTCAGCTTGCAGAACTCTGCGATTTCCGCGTGCGTGCCGGGTTCCTGGGCGCCAAAGTCGTTGGCGGGAAAGCCCAGCACTTCAAGACCATCGGCGGCCCTGGCCTTGTACAGTGCCTCAAGCCCTTCGTACTGCGGGGTCAGGCCGCACTTCGATGCGACATTGACCACGAGCAGCACCTTGCCCTTGTGGTTGCCCAGCGTGTCGGGCGTGCCGTCGATGCGGTTGAGCGGGATCGCGGAAAGGTCGGTGGCCATGGTCGGGTTCCCTGTGGTCGGGTGGTGGGGCAATCAGGCGGCGCCGTGATCAGGCGATGTATTTCGCGGTGGTCTTGGCCTGCACCTCTTCCGCGGTGACGCCGGGGGCAAGTTCGACCAGCCGGAAAGGGCTGTTGTGATCGGTCCGCTGGAACACGGCAAGATCGGTCACGATCATGTCGACCACGCCGACCCCGGTCAACGGCAAGGTGCAGGCCGGAATGAACTTGGGGCTGCCGTCCTTGGCAACGTGTTCCATCACCACGATGATCTTCTTGACCCCGGCAACGAGATCCATCGCGCCGCCCATGCCCTTGATCATCTTGCCGGGCACCATCCAGTTGGCGATGTCGCCGTTTTCGGCCACTTCCATCGCGCCCAGCACGGTCAGGTCGATCTTGCCGCCGCGGATCATCGCAAAGCTGGTGGCGCTGTCGAAATAGGCCGAATGCGGCAGTTCGCTGATCGTCTGCTTGCCCGCGTTGATAAGGTCGGGATCGACCTCGTCATCGTAAGGGAACGGACCGATGCCGAGCATGCCGTTTTCGGATTGCAGCGTCACGGTCATCCCGGCGGGAACGTGGTTGGCCACCAGCGTCGGGATGCCGATGCCAAGGTTCACGTAAAAGCCGTCCTGCAATTCCTGGGCGGCACGGGCCGCCATCTGGTCGCGGGTCCAGCCTGCTTTCAGGCCATCATGGGTGGTCATCGTCGGGGTGCCTTCCTGCTGGCGTCTAAGTTGCGTTTATCAACGGATGGGGAGCGGCACCAGGAACCAGCCGTTCCCGATGTTCTGCTCAAGGGCCAGCGCAACCGGACCATCCGGGTTGCGCAGGTAATCGAACACTTCGTCAAAATCGGCGCGCCTGTCGCCAGCCACGGCCAGCACGCACCAGTCTTCGTGCACGCGATTGAGGATCTGCTGCTTGCGCGTTTCGCTGCGGCCCAGCAGCAGCAATCGGTCGATACCCAGCGGGTCCAGCCCGGTGGCCCTGAGGATATTGCCCAGATCGCGTTCGGCGCTTTGCGGCAAGGTGGCGAGCCACAGGACGGCCACCCCGCGGCCGCGCAGGGTGCGCAACTGATCGGCAAGATCGGGTGCGGGCGCGGGCGGATCGTTCAGGTCGAACGGCGTGGTGCCGGGGTCAAGGTCGAGGATCAGCGCGGGGCGCTGGTCCTTGCAGTTCAGGCGGCGCGGAACGGTCGCCAGGCTGCGCTGGTCAAGCAGCGCCGAAAGTCGGCCGGACACCGGCTTGCCATCGCCCACGGCGCGCAGCAGAAAGGCTGTCATCACGGCGTAGCCGGCATCGTCCTGCGCAAGCCGCGACGGCGGGAGAACTTCGTCACCGCGCGGTTTTGGCGGCAGCACGAGCTGCCCGGACGCAACTTGCAGCGTCGGTGTTTCGGGCGTGCCGCTATCGTCGATCGCCGCAATCGCGGGGGCGGGTTCAGGCGTGGCAGCGGGCGGCGTTGCCGCTGCTGCGCTCGCCGGTTCTACCGGTCCGGCATTGACCACGACTACCGGCTTGGCCGGTGTTTTTGCAGCGTCCCTGGACGACCCGCTGGTGGAGGAGCGCAACACGCCCCCGCCCGCAGCCAGCGGAACAAGCGCCGCCGCGGCCACGCATCCGCCCAGTTGCGTGGCCACCAGCGCCAGCACCGCCGCAAGGGGCAGCGCCTTCATGGTCATGCGGTTTCGCGCTGCCGCACCGTGCGGAACTCGATCTTCTTGTCGTAGGGCGCGCCGACGATCATCCGGTTCACGTAGACGCCGGGCAGGTGGATGCAATCGGGATCGAGGCTGCCTGCGGGCACCACTTCCTCGACTTCCACAATGCAGACCTTGCCGCAGGTGGCGGCCGGGACGTTGAAGTTGCGCGCGGTCTTGCGGAACACGACGTTGCCGGTTTCATCCGCCTTCCACGCCTTGACGAGCGCGAGATCGGCAAAGATGCCGCGCTCCATCACGTATTCCTGCCCGTCGAAGACCTTGGTTTCCTTGCCTTCGGCCACCAGCGTGCCGACGCCGGTCTTGGTGTAGAACGCCGGAATGCCGGCGCCTGCGGCGCGCATGCGTTCGGCCAGCGTGCCTTGCGGGCAGAACTCGACTTCCAGTTCGCCGGCCAAGTACTGGCGTTCGAACTCCTTGTTTTCGCCGACATAGGACGCAATCATCTTCTTGACCTGGCGCGTGCGCAGCAGCTTGCCGATGCCTTCGTTGTCAATCCCGGCGTTGTTGCTGGCGAAAGTCAGATCCTTGACGCCCGATTCCAGCACCGCATCCAGCAGGCGTTCGGGCACACCGCACAGACCGAAACCACCGCTGGCGATCAGCAGGCCATCGCGCAGCAAACCGTCGAGCGCCGCTGCGGCACTGGCATAGAGCTTCTTGGACATGATTGCTTCTCTCCTCTTCAGCGGCGGGGATAACACGAACGAGCAATTGAAATCAGCGATTGTTTTTTATCACAACCGATAGGAAACTCTGATCGAAAGGCGCGGACTGTGAAACGCATTGCGATCTACCATCTTGAAACCCTGTTGTGGATCGCCCGGCTCGGCACGTTTCGCGCCGCGGCAGAGCGGCTCAACACCACGCAGCCTGCCATATCCGCCCGCGTGCGCGAAATCGAGGAGCAACTTGGCATTGCCGTGTTCCGCCGTGAAGGGCGCAACATGGTATTGACCGCGCGCGGGCGGCGGCTGGTCAGGGAGTGCGAACCGCTCTGGGCGGGCTTTGAAAAGGCGCTGCTGACCGCATCGGGTTTCGAAGGCGCAACCGGCACCGTGCGCATTGGCAGCGGTGAAATCGCGGCGGCAAGCTGCCTGCCCGGTTTCGTCCAGGCGGTGGAGCGCGATCTGCCCGGCGTCACGCTGGAAATCGAACTCGATCTTACCGCGCGCATGTTCCAGCAATTGCTGGGGGGCATGATCGACATTGCCTTTCTGGCCGGGCCGGTGGCCAGCCCCGGCATGAAGACCGCGCCGATCGGTTCGGTCGGGCTGGTCTGGGTCGCGGCGGCGGCCACGGTGCGCGCGGGCGGGTTCGCACAGCCGCTGCCGGTGTGGTCGATCGCCAGCCATTCCCCATTGCACGGCGTGACATTGGACACCCTGCGCCAGCACGGGATCGTGCCGCGTTCGATCAGCACCTGCAACAACGTGCGCACCTTGATGGATATCATCACCGATGGCGGCGGCGCTGCGGTCCTGCCCGAACCGATGGTGCGCCCGCTGCTGGCGCAGGGGTTGCTCGCGCCCGTCCTGCCACCGCCCGAACGCACGATCCGCTTCGAAGTGGCAATCCGCAGTACGGAAAGCGATCCGGTGGTGCTCGAACTGTTTCGCCGCGCGGGCGATCTGCGGATTGACCGGTGATGTCACGGCGCAAAGTGCGCGCGATTTGACGTGGATCATGGGCAGGCGCACAATGATCGGGGACGGTAGGGGCACGAAAATACAGGAGGATCCCCCATGCGCTCCATTCTTTGTCCGATCGACATTTCCCAATCGCTGGATGACCGCATCGAAACCGCGCTGGCGCTGGCGCGCACGACTGGTGGCCATGTCTGCTTCCAGATTGCGACGCCCTTTGCCAGCATGGCAGTATGGGAACCGTTCGGCGGCACGTCGGTGTCAGCGGTGGCGATCGAAGAAGTCCGCGAATCGAATGCCAGGCTGGCGAAGGATCTCGATGCGCGGCTGGCCCCGCAGGACGTGCCCTACGATGTCGAACTGCGCGATCAGGAACGCATAGCCGCCGCTGCCGCCGGTGCGCGGTTTGCCGATGTGGTGGTGGGCAGCCTGAACGATCCGATGATTGTCGAAACGGTACTGGGGCTGCGGTGCCCGGTGCTGGCTGTTCCGCACGGTGTTCCGATGCTTCGGTTCGACCAGCCGGCGCTTGTCGCATGGGACGGTGGGCATGAAGCCGCCAACGCACTGCGCGCATCGCTGCCGCTGCTGCATATGGCGGGCGAAGTTCACCTGTTGACCGTGCGCGAAAAGGAATCGTCGTTCCCGGCGGCCGATGCCGCGCGCTATCTTTCGCGCCATGGCATACACGCCGTCGCGCACGAAGCCGAACGCAACGGTACGGTTGCCTTCACCGTCGAGGAAACCGCACGCAATCTGGGCGCGGGGCTGATCGTGATGGGGCTGTACGGGCATAGCCGGTTGCGTGAACTGCTGGTCGGCGGTGTTTCGCGCGAGATGCTTGAGCGCGCGACGGTGCCGCTGCTGCTGGCGCATTGACCGCGGCGACGACGCCGTCTCACCCTATCTTCTGCGCGGGGATTGCGGGGCCGGGCTGTGTACAGTTCGGCCCTTTTGCGTTGCACCATTGCGGGCTACCAAAGGCCTGGCCCGACGATCGGCGGCGTGCAATTGTAAAATATATCCTGTGAAACTACTTTTTTCTCTATATTAAACAACACTATAAGCTGTAAAATGCAAAAAATGCAATCAAAATTGATGATTTCGCACTTGCACAAAATAATGGTGCAATGCATACAGAACCTGCCTTTCAGGCATCCTCTCCCAAACTTTCCGACCCGGCTGGTAACAGTCGGGTCTTTTTTGCTTTCCGCGTTGGTGCTGGGGGCGGGATGGCGAACGGCGCGGAGGTACTGCGCCGATCAGGCGGCGGTTTCGGCCAGCGGAAAGTCCATTTCGACGACGATGCCCTTTTCGCCAAAGCTGCGGGCTATGGTGCCGCCAAGCTGGCGTTCGGACGACCGGATCAGCGCCGAGCCAAACCCTTCGCGCCCCGATGGGGTCGTGGCCGGTGCGTCTCCGCCAGCAATTTCCTGCCACACCACCTTGGCCCGTCCGGCTTCGGCGCGCCAGGTCACGCGCAGGACGCCCCCCGGCTGCGACCATGCGCCGTACTTCACCGCATTGGTGACCAGTTCGTGGAGCACGAGGCCAAGCGGCACCGCATGGCGGCCGGGCAGGTCGATCGCGCCGCCATCCAGCTCGCAGCGTTCGCTGTCCGAACGGTAGGGGGCAATGACCTTGGCCAGCAGGTCGGCCAGATCCACGGTCTGGTCCTTGCCGGTGCCCTGCGTCACTTCGTGGGCGGTGACCAGTGCGTGGATGCGCTTGGCAATGCGGTCCACTGCCGGTGCGGCGGCCGTATCGCCGCGCGCGCTCATTTTCACGATTGCCAGAATCACCGCGAACAGGTTCTTGACGCGGTGGTTGAGTTCCTTGGCCAGAAGGTCGGCCCGGTCGCGGGCTTCGGAAATCGCCTCGGCGTTGGCCGCAAGGGTTTCCGCCTCGGCCTTGCGAATCGCCTGGTAGAGGCCCAGCGCCAGCGCGCAGATGATGACTACGAACAGCGCCGCCAGCGACGGCAGGATGCGGCTTTCGGCATTGGCGGCGCGGATCACCGCCTCGCCCAGCCGGACTCGTTCGATCTTTTCCAGTTCGCCCAGCGCGCGGCGCAGACCCTGCATCGCCAGTTGCCCTTCATCGGACAGCACGCGGGCGTGGGCATCGGGGATGCGGCCTTGTTCGACCAGAGCCACCACGCCAGCCATCTCGTTCCATTTGGCGTTGCCCAGCCGGTCGATTTCCGCCAGCAGCCGCTTCTGGTCGGCGGGGACATCGTTGCCCATGCGCTCGCGCAGCCGTTGGATTTCGGCGCGATAGCGCGCCTGGCCCTCCCGATAGGGGACAAGGTAGCGCACGTCGCTGGTGATGAAATAGCCGCGCTGCCCGGTTTCGCCGTTCATCGTTGAGGTTTCGATTTCGTCCAGCGATGTCAGGATGTCGCTGGTGCGGGCGGCCTGCTGGCGCTGGGTCCGTTCGATTTCGACCGTGGCCAGAATCAGCGAAAACGTGCCCAGCAGTGCTGCCGCGACAACGGCGAAAAGGGCAAGCGTGGGAATGCGCGGGGCGCTTTTCCACCATGCGCGGGGCGATGGGGTGGTGTTCGGCATTGCCTGCTGCCTAGACTTTCGGCGCGGTATCGGCAACGCCGTGGCGTGCAAAGCACCAAACGGGCCTGCGGTATTGCAGGGGCGGTATGCCAGAGGCTTGACGGGCGGGTGCCCTTCGCTTATCGGCCACGGCCTGTTTGAGGCACGTCGCGCTTGCGGCGGTGATTGCCTGTTCACTGATTCTAGCAAGAAGAGCACACCAATGAAGCGCACTTTCCAGCCCAGCAACCTCGTGCGTGCCCGCCGCCACGGCTTCCGCGCCCGCAAGGCCACTGTCGGCGGTCGCAAGGTTCTTCGTGCCCGCCGTGCGCGCGGCCGCTCCAAGCTTTCGGCCTGAAGCCTGACAGCATAGCTCCGGTTTCGGCGGCAGCGGGGATGACCCGAATCGCCACGATCCGGAAACGGGCGGACTTTGTTGCCGCCAACCGCGGAATCCGGGTCGCAAGGCCCGGATTCGTGCTTTTGGTCAACCGCGATTGCGCTCCGGCCGCCGAAGCCGACATGCGCTTTGGCGTGACCGTTACCAAGAAGATCGGCAACGCAGTGGTGCGCAACCGGATGAAACGCCGGTTCCGCGCGCTGCTGCGCGAAGCCTTGCCACACGGCGGCATCCCAGGCGCCGATCACGTGCTGATCGGCCGCGAAGGCGGGGTCGAGCGCGATTTCAGCCTGCTGCGCGAAGAATTGGTCGTGGCGCTGGCCCGTGCCACGGCGGGCAAGGGCGATCCGCCGCGCAAGCGTGCGGGCAAGCCGCGCCGGTGAAGCGGCTGCTGATTCTCGTCGCGCGGGGCTGGCAGCTTGGCCCTTCGCGGGTGCTGCCGCCCTCGTGCCGCTTCATGCCATCGTGTTCGCAATACGCGATAGAGGCGCTGGAAACCCACGGCGCGATTAAGGGTGGCTGGTTGGCGGCGAAGCGGCTATTGCGCTGCCACCCATGGGGTGGGTGCGGATACGATCCGGTGCCCGGCAAGCCGGAAATGCAGCAATCCCCATGCGGTTGCGACCCGAACGCACCAGAACACGATTGAACAGGAACAGACGACCCGTGCAGAACCAGCGCAACATCATCATGGCGGTGATCCTGACCGGCCTGATCCTTATCGGCTGGGAAGCTGCGATGCGCTTCTTCTATCCCGCGCCGCCGCCTGCGACGACCGCTGCGGCAAGCAGCGCCGCCGTCCCCGCCGCGCCCGGCCAGCCCGCTGCCGCCGCGAACCTGCCCAAGCCCACCCGCGAAGGTGGCCTCCGCGCGCCCGCAGATATCGCGCTGGAAAAGAAGGATCTGGCTGTCGAACTCGCCGCGGGCCACCGCGTTGCGATCGATGCGCCGGGCCTCAAGGGTTCGATCAACCTCAAGGGCGCGCTGGTCGATGACGTGACTCTGGCCCGCCATAACGAAACCGTGGCCAAGGGCAGCCCGCCGGTGCGGCTGTTCTCGCCCGCTGGCACGCCCGCGCAACACTATGCGCAACTGGGCTGGGTGGGCGATGGCGTGGCCACGCCGGACACCAACACGCTGTGGACTGCCGATGGCGCAAAGCTGACCCCGCAGACGCCTGTCACGCTGCGCTGGACCAACGCCACCGGGCAGACCTTCACGCTGCGCTATGCGATTGACGCCGATTACATGATCACGGTGACGCAGGGCATTGCCAATACCGGCGCCGCGCCGGTCGTGGTCCGCCCGTTCGGGCTGGTCAGCCGGACCGACAGGACCGCCAGCCTCGATACCTGGAACCTCCATTCCGGCCCGATCGGTGCGTTCGATGGCACGGTCAACTTCGACAACAACTATTCGACCGTTGCCGAAGCGCCCGGCCAGGCCATCGCGCTGAAAGGCACGGCTAACTGGATCGGCTTTACCGATATCTACTGGCTTTCCGCGCTGGTGCCGGACAACGGCAGCAAGGCCGAAGCCGCGTTCCGCTCCACCGCTCCGGGCCTGTTCCGCGCCGACCTGATCTACCCCGCCGTTTCCGTGGCACCCGGCAAGGCCCAGTCGCAGGTCGTGCGCCTGTTCGCCGGTGGCAAGGAAAACGCGGTGCTGGAAAAGTACGAGGCGGCCGGCGTTCCCAACTTCACGCTTTCGATCGACTGGGGCTGGTTCCGCTGGTTTGAAAAGCCGATCTTCTGGCTGCTCGATTCGCTGTTCCGCAAGGTCGGCAACTTCGGCGTGGCGATCATCCTGCTGACGCTGATCGTGCGCGGTGTGATGTTCCCCATCGCGCAGCGCCAGTTCGCGTCGATGGCGGCGATGCGCGCCTTGCAGCCCAAGATGAAGGCGCTGCAGGAACGCTACAAGGACGACAAGCAGAAGCAGCAGCAGGAAATCATGGAGCTGTACAAGCGCGAGAAGGTCAATCCTCTCGCCGGGTGCCTGCCCATGTTCCTGCAGATTCCGGTGTTCTTCGCGCTGTACAAGGTGCTGACGCTGACCATCGAAATGCGTCATCAGCCCTTCGTGCTGTGGATCAAGGATCTTTCCGCACCCGATCCGCTGCACGTATTGAACCTGTTCGGCCTGCTGCCGTTCGATCCGCCGGGCTTCCTGGCCATCGGCGTGCTGGCGATCCTGCTGGGCATTACCATGTGGGCGCAGTTCAAGCTGCAACCGGCGGCGATGGACCCGGCGCAGCAGCAGATTTTCGCGTTCATGCCGTGGATCATGATGTTCGTGATGGCGCCGTTTGCCGCGGGCTTGCTGATCTACTGGATCACCTCGAACCTGCTGACCATTGCCCAGCAGAAGTATCTGTACGCCAAGCATCCGCAGCTCAAGGCGCAGGTCGCCAAGGACCAGCAGACTATCGACCGGGTCGCCGCGCGTGAGGAAAAATCCGCCAATCCGCCGCGCAAGCCCAGAGCGCGCTGATGGACAATGCCGCCCTTGAAGCCGCGCAGCACGCCGAACTGGTGGAGCGCGCGCGGCTGATGTTCGCGGGCCGGGTGGAGTTTCTCAAGTCCGCGCCCTCGCTGAAGTTCCTGCCCGATCCCGAAGTGCCCGAAGTCGCCTTTGCCGGGCGGTCCAATGTCGGCAAATCGTCGCTGCTCAACGCGCTGACCGGGCGCAAGTCGATTGCCCGTACCTCGGTCACGCCGGGGCGCACGCAGGAACTGAACTTCTTCGAGGTGGGCGAACCCACCCGGATGCGGCTGGTGGACATGCCGGGATATGGCTTTGCCAAGGCGCCGCCCAAGGTGGTGGAAAACTGGCGGCGGCTGGTGCGCGATTTCCTGCGCGGGCGGGTGGTGCTCAAGCGCACCCTGCTGCTGATCGATTCGCGCCATGGGATCAAGCCGGTCGACGAAGAGATGATGCAGATGCTCGATGAAGCCGCGGTCGGCTATCGTGTGGTGCTGACCAAGGCTGACAAGATCAAGGCGAGCGAACTGGACCGCGTGCTGGCGGAAACGCAGGCCGCCGCGCGCAAGCGCACGGCTGCCTTCCCGCAGGTGCTGGTGACATCGTCGGAAAAGAAGATGGGCATCGAGGATCTGCGGGCGGCCGTGCTGGCCGACAGCGAGATCTGAGGCAACGCGCCCCGGCGGTTATTGCCGCGCGCGATGCGGCTCGTTCAGCCTCGACAGTCCGATCCTGAATGGCTACCGGCGGAAGGGGCGATTGGCACGGCAGGTGGGGCGCATGCGATGAAGCTGATCATCGGCAACAGGAACTATTCAAGCTGGTCGCTGCGCGGCTGGCTTGCCTGCAAGCAATCCGGCCTGCCTTTCCGTGAAGTCGTGCTGCCGCTTTACGGGAAGGACTGGGAAACCGCCCGGAACGATCCGGCGCTTGCCCCGGCGGCGGGCAAGGTGCCCGTGCTGTGGGATGGCGAAGGCCCCGATGCGGTCGTGGTCTGGGACAGTCTGGCGATCATGGACTATCTGGCCGACAAGGTGGGCCGCGACCGTTTCTGGCCGCGCGACGATGCGGCGCGCGCCATGGCCCGCGCCATGGTCGCGGAAATGCACGCGGGCTATCTGCCGCTGCGCCGCAGCCTGCCAATGAACCTCCGGCGCGAGGAACGCGACCTGCCGATCGCGCCCGATGTGCACGCCGATATCGTCCGCATCCTGACCCTGTGGGCCGAAGCGCGCGCCCGCTTTGGCCGGGGCGGCCCGTTCCTGTTCGGCACGTTCGGCGCAGCGGATATCGTCTATGCCCCGGTCGTGGCGCGTTTCAGGACATATGGCGTGCCGGTGCCGGGTTTTGCCGCAACCTATATGGATGCACTGTGGTCGCATGACTGGCTGCAGACCTGGGTGGAAGCGGCGAAGGCTGAAACATGGGTCATCCCGCAGTTCGAGGAAGTGTTTCGCTGATGTCGCCTGATCCCGTTGCCCTTGCCGAAGCCCTGATTGATTGTCCCAGCGTCACGCCCGCCACTGGCGCGGTGTTCGATTGCCTTGAAGGCATGCTTGCCCCGCTTGGCTTTGCCATCCACCGTTTTGTCGCCGGGGAGGAGCCGGACGGGCCGGTGGAAAACCTGCTGGCGATCCGCAAGGGGCCGCCGGGCAGCCGTCATTTCGCCTTTGCCGGGCATCTCGACGTTGTGCCGCCGGGCGAAGGGTGGACATCGGCGCCGTTTCAGGCCGAACGGCGCGGCGATCTGCTCCACGGGCGCGGGGCGGTGGACATGAAGGGTTCCATCGCCGCGATGGTTGCAGCAGTGGCGGATATTCCGGCCGATGCCGGGACGCTCAGTTTCATCATCACCGGCGACGAGGAAGGCCCGGCGCGCTTTGGCACGCTGCCGCTGATCGACCTGATCCGCGAACAGGGCATGGTGCCCGACCTGTGCCTTGTGGGAGAGCCGACATCGGTCCGGCGCCTGGGCGACATGGCCAAGATCGGGCGGCGCGGTTCGGTCAACATGTGGATCACCTGCGCCGGGGCGCAAGGGCACGTGGCCTATCCCCATCTCGCCGACAACCCGATCCCGCGCCTGATCGCGCTGCTGGCCGAACTCGATGCGCTGGAACTGGACCAGGGGACCGAATGGTTCCAGCCTTCCAACCTTGAAATCACCGATCTGGAGGTGGGAAACCGCGCGACCAACGTCATCCCGGCCGAGGCGCGCGCGCGCATTTCCATCCGCTTCAACGACCGCCACACCGGGGCCGATCTGATCGCCATGGTCGAAGCCGTTGCCCGGCGGCACAAGGCCAGCGTGCGCGCGGTGATTTCGGGCGAAAGTTTCATTACCCTGCCGGGCGCCTTTTCCGACATGATCGCGGCGGCGGTGAAGGCGGAAACCGGGCTGGACCCTGAACTGTCGACCAGTGGCGGCACGTCCGATGCCCGCTTCCTGCGCGCGCTCTGCCCGGTGGTCGAGTTCGGCCTGTGCAACGCGACGATGCACAAGAAGGATGAAGCGGTGGCGATGGAAGACCTGCGCGTGCTGCAGCGCATCTACACGCGCATCGCGCTCAGCGCGCTTTCCTGAGCACGATATAGACCGCGCCCGCGCCGCCATGGCGCGGCTGGGCCGGGCGGACCGCCGCGATGCGGCTGGCGTGCGGGCTGTGTGCCAGCCAGTCGAGCAGCTTGGCCCGGATCGCCCCGCGCCGCGATCCGCGCAGGTCGTGCTCGTCGTGCGGGCGGTGCTTGCCCGCGACCAGCAGGATCACCCGCGCGCCCATGGCCAGCGCCTGCGCGATGCCGCCGTTGAGCCGGGCATGCGCGGCATCGAGCCCAAGGCCGTGGAGGTCGATGGTCACATCGGGCGCAATCGCGCCGCGTGCCAGTTTGCGGTCCCACGACGAATCGAGGCCGTGGCTTTGCAGGGGGCGTAAAGGCTGCGGCACCGGAGCGGGAGCGGGCAGGGGCGGCGGAACGCGGCCCTTGAACCGCTTCGGCGGTGCTGGTGGCGGGGCAGGTTGCGCCGTGGCCGCCACGGGTGCGGCTTGGCGGGCGGGGTGGAGTGGCGCGACGGTGGCCGCCACCTTCTGCCACAGCACGGCCTCTTCAGGCGAAAGGCCGCGCGGGCTTGGCATCAGCGGCGGCCCAGCCGGTCCAGCGTTCCCTTGGGCAGCAGCACCAGCGCGCGGCCGCGCGTGTTCATGGTGCCCGCGATCCGCCGCGCATCGGCGCCCGCGCCCCAGAAGGTATCGAAGCGGTTGCTGCCCTTGATCGCGCCGCCGGTATCCTGCGCCACCCAAAGGCCGCTGGCCACGGGATTGTCCACTTGCAGCCACACCGGCGCGCCCAGCGGGACGAAGGCGGGGTCCACCGCCACGGTCGCCCGCCCGGTTACGGGCACGTTGAGCGCGCCGACCGGACCCGGCCCGGTCAGTTCGCGGAAGAACACATAGCTGCGGTTGCGCCGCATCAGCGCCCGCCCGCCCGCCGGATCATCGCGCAAGTACTGCTGGATGCCTTGCATCGTCGGGGGGTATTGCCCCGGTCCGGTCCCGGTCAGCCCGCTGTCGCGCATCAGCGCGCCGATGGCGGTATAGTCGCGCCCGTTCTGCCCGGCATAGCCGATGCGGATCACGCTGCCGTCGGGCGCGCGCAGCCGGCCGGACCCCTGAATCTGGAGAAAGAACAGCTCGACCGGATCGGCTGCCCAGCCGATTTCAAGGCCCCGTCCCGCAAGCGCCCCGTCGTCGATCTCGCCCCGGTCGTAATAGGCGGTGAATACCCCTGCGGTGTCATAGCGGCCAAGCGGCATGCGCCCGTCGGGAAGCGGCGGGGCATCGCCGGGGCGGGCGCGAACGAGATCGGACGGCAGGGCATAGACCGGGACATCGTAGCCCGGCTGGCGGCTGCGCACCCCGGCGATTTCCGGTTCGAAATACCCGGTGGCAAAGGCCGTGCCGCCCGCCACTTCGGCGGTTTCGAAATAGGTGGCGAAGAAGCGCCCGGCGTCGGCATCGGGCCAGCCCGGCGCGGCAGCGCAGGCGGGTGCCCAGTCCTGCGGCACGGTCAGCCCGGAGCTGTCAGTGCGGCGGGTCAGGCGCGGGCAGGAAACTGCAAAGGCGCGAAGCGCCATGGCAGCGTTGTCAGGCCGCATGCCCAGCCCTGCTGCCAGGGGGCCGCGCCGCACGCCTGCAAGAGCTGCCGTACCGCCGACCACGGCGGGCGGCGCGGGGCGCACGGTGCCGACCGGCGCGGTGCCGCCGGGGATCAGGCGAACGCATCCCCCCAGCAGGCCCAGCAGCACGATGGCCAGGATAAAGATGAAAAGGTTGTGGCGGTGCCCGCCAGGATGATCCTGCCGAAGGAGATTCCGGTCAGGACGGGCGGGGCGGACTGCAAGCGCCGGCAACACAGATCTCAGGCTTCGTCGGTTTCGTCCAGCAGCCAGTCGGGATCGCGCGACGTCAGATCGCGGCGGAAGGTCCACCGGTCATGCGTTTCAATCGCGTCGTCGAGCGAACCGGCCACCACGTTGCCGTCTGCATCGCGGGTAACCGATGCCACATCTGCCCGGAAGCGCACGGTGATGCGTGCCACGCGATCTTCCAGCGAAGCGCCGATAATGCGCGCTTCCTCGATGCGGATCAGGCGGGCATCGATGGTTTCACCCGCAGCAATGCGCGCGTCGATCGCGGCATTGAAACCGGCAAACACATCGGCATCGCAAAGCTGCGCCAGATCGTCCTTGTCGCCGCGCCAGAACGCTTCGAGGATCATCTGGTAGGCGCCCTTCGCCCCGGCGAGGAACTGCGCGATGTCGAAGCGGCGGTCCGCCGCGATGATCGCGCGCATCCCGAACTCGGCCCCATGTTCAAACGTTTCCGCAACCGGCGCAGCCAGTTCGCGCGGGCGCATGTCGGCGGCGGAACGCAGATCGACCGGGCGCGGCGCCAGCGGGGCCTGCGCGCTGGCCGAAGGATCGGGCTGTTCGATGCGCCGGCGCATCGGCTCTTCATCGCGTTCGGGCCGACGGCCGAGCACGGAATAGAGCCGCAGCCCCAGAAAGGCCGCAATCATCGCCAGGATCACAATTTGAACAATCACTTGCAGGTTTCCCCGAAACTGGCCCCGGAACCGACTGTGCCACGCAACCGCCGATGCGTTCGGTGCAGGATATCACACTAACGTGCCTTAACTAGGTACGAATTACAAATGAACAACGTGTGCATGGCCCTTTGGGTGGGCCACGTGTGTGCGATTCATGACGGGATGCGGGGATTCGGGCGCAAACAGGTGCATTGCCCGGCCTTGCCCATGGTGCTAGGCGCGCGGCAACACGTCTTTCCCGCAAGGCCGCGTTCGCGCTGCCGCGGGGCGGGACCGCGAACCATTCCTAACGAGAAAGCAGCCCGATCATGGCCGACGAAGGCAACATCATCTCCAACCTCAACCTTGACGGCGATGCTGCCGGTGGCCCGGTTCCCAATGGTGAAGACACCATGCCCGCGATCGGCCTGATTTCGCAGTATGTTAAGGATCTTTCGGTCGAAAACCCGAATGCGCCGGAAAGCTACCAGTGGACCGAAGCCCCCGAAATCGGCGTGGACTTCAACATTTCGGCGCGCACCATCCAGCCCGAAATCCACGAGATCGAGCTGAAGGTCAACGTCACCTCCAAGGGTGCGCAGGGTACCGCCTTCATCGTCGAACTGGCCTATTGCGGGCTGATCGGCATGCGCAACGTCAGCGATGACCAGGCCCACCCGTTCCTGTTTGCCGAAGGCCCGCGCATCCTCTTCCCGTTTGCCCGCCGGATCATTTCCGATGCGGTGCGCGATGCCGGCTATCCGCCGCTGCTGCTGGAACCCATCGATTTCAACGGTCTGTACATGCAGCAACTGGCACAGGCGCAGGCCACCGCCGAAGCGACCCCGGCCGGCCAGGCCTGAGGCGCACGGGTCTGGTGGCCGCAAGCGCGCGCGATGGGCACGGCGTGACGGGCACCGGAACCATGGGCAGGATCGCGCATGAACCTGCTTAAGGCCACCGGCACCATCGGCGGGCTGACCCTGCTAAGCCGGGTGCTGGGCCTTGTCCGCGACAGTCTGTTCGCACGGTTCATCGGGGCAAGTTTTGCGTCCGATGCCTTTCTGGTGGCGTTTCGCCTGCCCAACATGTTCCGCGCGCTGTTTGCCGAAGGTGCGTTCGCATCGGCGTTCATCCCGATGTTCAACCAGAAGGTGGCCGATCCCGAAGGGCAGGGGCTGCGCAGCGGGCTGGATTTTGCCGAAGCGGCGCTGGCGGTGCTCCTGCCGGTCCTGCTGGTGATGACCGTGGTGCTCGAAGTGTTCGCCTGGCCCGTCACGCTTGTGCTGTCGGGACGGTTCAACGGAGTCGGGCCGGATCAGTTCGCCTATGCGGTGTACCTTTCGCGCCTGACCATTCCCTACCTGATGCTCATCAGTCTGGTGTCGCTGCTGGGCGGAATCCTCAACTCGCTGGGCAAGTTCTGGGTCAACGCCGCCGCGCCGATCCTGCTCAACCTGACGCTGATCGTCGCGCTGCTGGGCTTTCATGCCGATGACCCGCTGGTTACCGCACGCAACCAGGCAATCGGTGTTTCGGTTTCGGGTGCGCTGCAACTGCTGTGGCTGGGCTGGGCATGCCGGAGCAACGGGGTCCGCTTGCGGTTGCGCAGGCCGCGCCTTTCGCCAGAGGTCAAGCGCCTGCTCAAGCTGATCTGGCCGGCTGCGGCGGGCGCGGGCGCGGTGCAGATCAATCTGGTGATCTCCACCGCGCTGGCCGCATCGCTGCTCGACCACGGCAGCGTGACCTACATCTACATGGCGGACCGGCTGAACCAGTTGCCGCTGGGGCTGATCGGGATCGGCCTTGGCACGGTGCTGCTGCCGACGATTTCACGCCAGCTTGGCGCGGGCGAAGATGCTGCGGCGATGGAAACGCAGAACCGGGGCATGGAACTGGCGCTGCTGCTGACGCTGCCCGCAACCATGGCGCTGGTGCTGTGCGGAGAACCGATTGCGGCGGCGCTGTTCGGCTATGGCAAGTTCGACGCGACCGATACTCACTATACCGCGCAGGCGCTTGCCGCGTTTTCCATCGGCCTGCCCAGCTACATTCTGGTGAAGGTGCTGACGCCGGGCTACTATGCGCGCCAGGATACGGCGACGCCGGTGCGCTATGCGACGATGTCTATGGGCATCAACCTGATCGGCAATCTCCTGCTGATCGTGCCGCTGCGCCACATGGGGCCGCCACTGGCCACTGCCATCGCCTCCACGGTCAATGTCTGGATGCTCTACCGCACGCTGGGCAAGCGCGGCCACTTCGTTGCCGATGCGCGGCTCAAGCGGCGGGTCTGGCGGCTGGCGCTGGCGGCGCTGGCCATGGGCGCGGTGCTGTGGACCGGGCAGGGGCTGGTCATGCCCTATGTCTATGGCGGCTGGCTGGTCCGCCTTGCCGCGATGGCCGCACTGGTCACGTCCGGGGTGGTCGTCTATGGGCTGGCCGCAGTTCTTGCGGGGGCATTCTCGAAGGACGATCTGAAACTGCTGCTGCGGCGTCGCCGCGCCAATTGAAGGCCATTTGCATGCGTATCGTTTCCGGCATCCAGCCTACCGGCAATCTCCACCTTGGCAACTATCTGGGGGCGATCCGCAACTGGGTGCGGATGCAGGATGAATATTCCGCGCAAGGCGGGCAGTGCCTCTATTTCCTGGCCGATCTGCACGCCATTTCGATGCCGCACACCCCCGCCGATCTGGGCGCCAGCACGCGCGAAATGGTGGCTGCGCTGGTTTCGTGCGGGATCGACCCGGACAAGGCGATCCTGTTCAACCAGGCGCAGGTGCCCGCGCATGCCGAATTGCAATGGCTGCTCAACGGCACGGCGCGGATGGGCTGGCTGAACCGGATGACGCAGTGGAAGGACAAGGCGGGCAAGAACCGCGAAGGGGCCTCTGTCGCGCTGTTCACCTACCCGGTGCTGCAGGCCGCCGACGTGCTGCTCTATCAGGCCACGCATGTGCCGGTGGGCGAAGACCAGAAGCAGCACCTCGAACTGGCCCGCGACATCGCGCAGAAGTTCAACAACGATTTCTGCCCCGAAGATGCGCCGCTGTTCACCCTGCCCGATCCGATCATCCCGCCCGAAGCGGCGCGGATCATGTCGTTGCGCGATGGCAGCGCGAAGATGAGCAAGTCCGACCCTTCGGACATGAGCCGGATCAACCTGACCGACGATGCCGATGCGATCATGCAGAAGGTGAAGAAGGCGCGGACCGATCCTGAACCGCTGCCTGCCACGGTCGAGGAACTGGCGGGCCGCGCCGAAGCCACCAACCTTGTCGGCATCTATGCGGCGATGGCGGGCACCACGCCTGCTGCCGTGCTGGAACAGTTTGCCGGGCAGGGCTTCGGCCAGTTCAAGCCTGCGCTGGGTGAACTGCTGGTGGAAACGCTCTCGCCCATGGCGGCGCGCTACCGCACGCTGCGCGAAGACCGCGGCGCGCTCGACGCGATCCTTGCCAAGGGCGCGGAAAAGGCGCGCGCGCTGGCTGCCCCGACTTTGGACGCGACGTATGCCGCGCTGGGGCTGGTGCGCGGATAACTGGCTGATTTGTTGCGCAACATGGCCGGGCTGAAAGCGTTGATGGCGCAACCATTCAACATGCATTCAGCCCCTCCCGTCCAAAAAGGCGGCATGCTAAGCTGATCTGCGTCCGGTACGAATGCGGCGGGGCGCACAAAGGAGTCGCAACACATGAGTATGTTCTCGCAGGAAAAGCGCCGCCGCCTGGTCGGCATGGCCGCTGTTCCTCTGCTGCTGGTGGCGCTCGGCGGCTGTGCAACGCCGTTCAAGGCCGATGTCCAGCGGTTTCAGGCGCAACTGCCTGCGCCGGCCGGACAGAGCTTTGCCGTTGTCGCCGATGATCCCAAGGATGCCGGCGGGCTGGAGTTTGCCCAGTACGCCTCGCTGGTCAGCGCGCAGATGCGCAAGCTGGGCTATGTGCCCGCCGCCGGACCGGAAGCGGCGGACCTTCTGGTGCGCTTCGATTTCGGCGTCGATCAGGGCCGTGACCGCATTCGCCAGACCGGCTTTGCCGATCCCTACTGGGGTGGCTGGGGCGGTTGGGGAGGCTGGGGCGGCGGCTGGGGCCGCGCCGGTTTCTATGGTCCGCGCGGCTGGGGCTATGGCTGGTACGATCCGTTCTTCTACGGGCCCGGCTGGGGCGGCGGCTTTGGCGGCGGGGTCGATGTGGTGACCGTGTACACCAGCGGAATCGACCTCAAGATCGACCGCCGCGTCGATGGCCAGCGCCTGTTCGAAGGCAAGGCCGAAGCGGCGTCGCAATCGAACCGGCTGTCCTATCTGGTGCCCAATCTGGTCGAAGCGATGTTCACCGATTTCCCCGGCCACAACGGCGAAACGCTGCGCATTTCCATCGCCCCGGAAAAGAAAACCGTGAAAAAGGTCAACTGACCTGAAACGCACCTAAACGTACCTGAAAGGGCTTTGCAGCGATGCGAGGCTCTTTTTTCAACCCTTTAGCGCGGCCAGACCGCCGGTGGACCCGAACCCGCCTTCGCCGCGCGCGGTGCTGTCGAGTTCGTCCACCTCCAGCCAGCTTGCGCGCGTCACCGGGGCGATCACCAGTTGCGCCACGCGGTCCCCCCGCCGGATCGCAAACGGTTCGGTTCCGTGGTTGATCATGATGACTTTCAGTTCGCCGCGATAATCGCTGTCGATCGTGCCGGGCGTGTTGGGGACCGTGACTCCGTGCTTGAGCGCGAGGCCGGAGCGCGGCCGGACCTGGATTTCGAAGCCGTGCGGGATTGCCACGGCCAGCCCGGTCGCCACCGCGTGGCGCGCGCCGGGGGCAAGCGTCACGTCTTCCGCCGCAACCACGTCCATCCCCGCCGCGCCTTCGGTGGCGTAGGCGGGCAGAGGCAGGCCATCGCCATGGGGCAGGCGCCTGACCATGACCGGGACATCAGGAGAGTGCATCGGCGATCCTTTGAACCAGCGCGGCGGCGGCCGCATCCTTGGGCATTTCGGGCAGGGTTTCGACCCCGGCGGCGCTGACGATGTGCAGGCCGTTGATTTCGCCGCCCATCCGGTGCCGCGCCACGTCGTTGGCCACGATCCAGTCCGCGCCCTTGCGCGCCAGCTTGGCCCGCGCATGGTCGAGCACGTCGTTGGTTTCCGCCGCGAAACCGACGACCAGCCGTGGCCGCCGGGATGATGCGCACAGGCCTGCCAGGATGTCCGGGTTTTCGACCAGAGCGAGCGGCGGCACCTGCCCCGATCCGTCCTTCTTGATCTTGCGCGCGGCGGCATCCGCGGTGCGCCAGTCGGCGACCGCGGCGACCATCACCGCGACATCGGCGGGCAGCGCGGCTTCGACGGCGGCGGCCATTTCCCGCGCGGTCTGGACATCGATGCGGTGAACCCCCGGCGGGGTCGGCAAGGCGACCGGCCCGGCGACGAGCGTGACTCGCGCCCCGGCCTGCGCGGCGGCGGCGGCGATGGCAAAGCCCTGCTTCCCGCTGGAGCGGTTGGCGATGTAGCGTACCGGGTCGATCGGTTCGTGCGTGGGACCGGCGGTGACGAGCATATGCCTGCCCGCAAGCGGTCCGGGCGCGGCGGTGCCAAGCTGGCGGGCGATTTCGGCGCAGATGTCTGCCGGTTCGGGAAGGCGGCCGGGGCCATGTTCGCCACAAGCCATAGCGCCGTGGTCCGGCTCCATCACCGCCACGCCATCGCCGCGCAGCGTGGCGACATTGCGTGCCGTGGCGCCATGCTGCCACATGCGCACGTTCATCGCGGGCACGGCCAGCACCGGCTTGTCGGTGGCAAGCAGCAGGGTTGTGGCCAGATCGTCGGCAATCCCGGCCGCCATGCGCGCCATCAGATCGGCGGTGGCCGGGCACACCACTACCAGATCGGCCTGCCGCGAAAGCTGGATGTGGCCCATCTCGACTTCGTTCTTGAGATCCCACAGCGTTGTGTGAACGGGATTTTCGCTAAGCGCGGCCAGCGTCATCGCGGTGACGAAGTGGGCGCCGCCTTCGGTCAGGACGCAGGTGACATCGGCCCCTTCCTTGCGGAGCAGCCGCACCAGTTCGCAGGCCTTGTAGGCCGCGATGCCGCCGCCGACGATCAGGAGAATGCGCTTTGCCTTCATGCCCGCGCTTGTGCAATGCCGCTGCCTTGCGCGCAATCCTTTTGCGTGGCGGGGCCGGTTGGGGCAGGGTGAGGGCGTTCGTGCAATGGAAGGACTTGCCCATGCGACTGATCCTGACCGCGCTGGTGTTTCTGGCCGGGTTGTTCGACCTGTTCCTGGCCATCGGCTTTCTGACCGGGCCGGTACAGGCCGCTACCGGTTTTGGCATTGCACCGACCGGGCCGGGCGGTGTTTCGACGATTCGCGCCGATTTCACCGCGTTCTTCGGCGTGGCCGCGTTCTGCATGATGTGGGGCGCATGGCGGCGCAACGCCGATCTGCTGCTGGTGCCCGCCTTGCTGTTCGGCACGGCGTTCATCGGGCGGGCGATCAACTTCGGTATTGCCGGAGCCTATCCGGGCTGGGCGCTGCCGATGACGGTAGAGGCGGGCCATGTTGCGCTCATGCTGGCGGCATGGCGGCTTTTGCCGCACCACCGCCTGGATGAAATCGCGGCCTGATCGGTTCGCTTTCGCCCGTTCCGGGCGGAGGCAAAAGCAGGATTGATCGGGCAGCGGCGCTGTGATTAATGTCGCCGCCGCCATGACGATCGTTGCTGCGGCATTCGCCCTCAACCCCCAACTCGATCCTGACCGGCTGGCGCGCGATTTTGCGCGCGATGGGCGCGTGCAGGTTCCCGGCTTCCTTGAAGACCGCGCCGCGCGTGCGCTGCACGCAATGCTGCACGAACGGATGGACTGGGTGCAGGTGCTCAACGTCCGCGACACGGTTTACGACATCCCGCGCGAAACCCGCGCCGCGATGAGCCAGGCCGAACGCGATTTTGTCGATACCGAAGTCTATGCGCAGGCGCGCGATGGTTTTCAGTACCGCTACGAAGCGATCCGCGTACCCGATGACACCGCCGAACGCGCCAGCAGTCCCGATCCGCTGGCCGCCTTTGCGCAGTGGATGTCCGGTGGCTCTGCAAGGGACGCGCTGCGGCGCATTACCGGAAACCTGGCCATTGCCTTTGCCGATGCGCAAGCCACCGCCTATGGGCCCGGCGATTTCCTGACCGTGCACGACGATGGCGTGGCGGGCAAACGCCGCCATGCCGCTTATGTGCTGGGGCTTTCCCCGGTCTGGCGTACCGAATGGGGCGGCTTGCTGCTGTTTCACGGCCCCCGGCTGGAAGGGTATGCCCCGGCGTTCAACACGCTGAACCTGTTCCGCGTGCCACAGCTTCACAGCGTTTCGGAAGTGACGCGGGCAGCAGGCGCAACGCGCTATGCGATCACCGGCTGGCTGCGCGAGGCCGGGTGACCGGTGCGGCTTTCAGGCTGGCGCGCGCGCTTTCCACCGCCCCGCAAGGGCAAAGACCGCGCGCTGGGCCGGGCGTTCGAACCGGGCATGGCTGATGAACCCTGCGGCGATGGCCAGGCCCACATAGAACAGCATGAACCATGGCTGGCGGGCCAGATCGCGGCTGTTCCCGGTCGTGTCGATCACCAGCACCAGCGATAGCTGGAGCGGGATATGCCACAGGTAGATGCCATAGGAGGCATCGCCCAGCCGTTGGCCAAAGCGCAGCAGGCCCTTGCCGTCCATCAGGTCTGCGGTCAGCACCAGGAACAGCACGCCGAACGTGCCCGCGACGGTTGCCGCATCGCCTGCGGGATAACGCGCCTTGAGCGCAAAGGCGCCGACCACCAGCGCCACCCCCAGCGTGACCAGGTTGGCCGGGCGCAGCCAGCCCTTGAGCGTGGCGGCATAGGCGGCGGTGCCAAGGAAGAAATAGCCGATGCAGCTCAGCACGTCCTTGTTCGGCCCGCCGGCCAGCATGACGCCCGTCACCACGGCGCCCAGCACGAAGGCCAGCACCAGCGGCGCGCGGCGCAGCGCAGGCAGGGTCAGCCAGAACACCAGATAGGCCAGAATCTCGGTCGAAAGCGACCACGACGGGCCGTTGAACGATTGGTTTTCCTGCCATCCCCAGTACTGCATCAACGGGATCGAAAGCATGAAGTGCTTGAGATCGTTGGTGTGGTAGATGAACGCGGTGCCGGTGCGGGCGAAATAGGCGGCCTGCAACAGCGCCATCAGCCCCAGCGTCAGCAGGTGCAGCGGCCACAATCGCGCGAACCGCGCCAGCCAGAACCGCCCGCGCGCGGCGCGATCCGCCAGATAGACATGGGCAAAGACAAAGCCCGATACCGCCCAGAAATACTGCACCGCCGTATGGCCATGGTCATAGAACCAGTGCAGCGTGCCATACCACGGCTGGATCGCGCGGTTCACATCGACATGGTAGGTAACCGGGGGCACGAAGATGTGCTGGTAATGCCAGAACAGCACCATGATCGCCGCCAGCAGGCGCGACAGGTCGAGCGCGTGGAAATGGCGCTTGGGCAGGCGCAGGTGCGAAAGATCGGGGGCGGACAAGGGGGCGTGGGGTCTTTCAGCCCAGCCAGCCAAGCGCGTGGGCGGCAAGAACCGCCCCGCCACCTGCGATGAAGGTTGCCAGTTGCCCCGGCCAGCGGCGCGCGCCTTCGCGGCGGCCGACGATCAGCGCGATGTCGGCCAGCGGCGGCGCTTCGGGTGCGCCACCCTTGGGCGGGAAGCGGTCCTCGATGCGGCGGATCAGTTCGGGCAGGCGCAGCAGCGTCTGCGCATCGTCGCGCAGGCGGTCGGAAATCGCGGCTTCGGGGCCAAGCTCGTCGCGTACCCAGGCGCGCACGAAGGGTTCGGCGGTTTCCCACATGTTGATCGTGGGGTCGAGCTGGGTGGCGATGCCTTCGACCATGACCATGGTCTTTTGCAGCAGCAGCAGGTGCGGCTGGGTCTGCATGTCGAAATCGCGGGTGATGGCAAACAGGCCGTCGAGCATCTGGCCGACCGACAGTTCCGATACCGGCTTGCCGCGCATCGGTTCACCCACCGCGCGCAGGGCGGTGGCGAACTCGTCGACCGAATGGTAGCTCGGCACGTATTGCGCCTCGAAGTGGATTTCCGCCACGCGGCGGTAATTGCCGGTGGTCAGGCCATAGAGGATTTCGGCCAGCCACTGCCGCGCGCGCCGGTCGATCCGCCCCATGATGCCGAAGTCGATTGCCGCGATGGTGCCGTCGGCTTCGACGAAGAGGTTGCCTTGGTGCATGTCGGCATGGAAAAAGCCGCCGCTGATCGCCTGCGTCAGGAAAGCCAGGACCAGCCGTTGCGCCAGCGCCTTGCGGTCGTGGCCCGCCGCATCCAGCGCAGCATTGTCGCTGATCTTGATGCCGTCGATCCAGTCGAGCGTCATTACCCGGCCGTTGGTCCGGTCCCAGTCGATCGCCGGGATGCGATAGCCGGGGTGGGCGCGCATGGTATCGGCCAGTTCCGATGCCGACGCCGCTTCGCGCCGCAGGTCGAGCTCGCGCACGGTCCAGCGTTTGAGGTTGTTGATTACCATGCGCGGGCGCAGCCGTTGCGCTTCGCCGCCAAACGCTTCGAGGTGGGCGGCGGCCCATTCATAGGTTTCGATGTCGCGCGCGAACTTTTCACGCACGCCGGGGCGCAGCACCTTGACCGCGACCTTGCGGCCTTCTGTCGTCACGGCGCTGTGCACCTGGGCGATGGACGCTGCCCCGATCGGCACCGGATCGAAGTGGGAAAACAGCGTTTCCAGACTGCGCCCGAACGTGCGTTCGATCTCTGCCCGGATCAGCGCGAAATCGACCGGCGGTAGGCGGTCCTGCAGGCTGAGCAGGTTGTAGGCCGCGGTTTCCCCGACCAGATCGGGGCGCGTCGCCAGCGTCTGGCCCAGTTTGATCGCGGCGGGACCAATGGCGCGAAAGGCCCCGGCATAGTCCGGTTCTTTGGGCTGGATCGTGCCCAGCCGGGCCAGCTTGCACAGGCGGCGGACTGGCGGCGGCGTGTTGGGATCGCGTTCGATCCCGCGCAGCGCGCCATGGCGGGCCAGCGTGCGGCCCCACGACAGCAGGCGGCGGATATGGGTCGCGGGCAGGGTCATGCCATGCCGCCGCCAGCTTGCGAAGCGGCTTTGTTTCCTCCGTCCCCGCGCAGGGGGGATGGGGGAACGGAGACTTCATGTGGCGCGCAAAGCGTTGTCACACTTTCCAGCCCGAATGGATCGCCACCAGTCCGCCAAGGATCGGCTCTGCCCTGGTGCGGGTGAATCCGGCATCGCGGATCATCGCTTCGAACCGGGGCATCGGCGGGAACCGGCGGATCGATTCGATCAGGTAGCGGTACGATTCCTCGTCGCCCGCGATCATCTGGCCGATGCGCGGCACCAGCTTGTGCGAATAGAGATCGTAGATTTCGGAAAAGCCCGGCCATTGCGTCGTCGAAAACTCAAGACAGAAGAACCGCCCGCCGAACTTGAGCACGCGGTGCGCTTCGGCCAGCGCGGCGTCGATACGGGTGACGTTGCGGATGCCGAAGGCGATCGTATAGGCATCGAAGCTGCGGTCCGCGAACGACAAGGCCTCGGCGTTCTGGCAGGACCATTCCCGCCCTTCGAGGCCGCGCTTGTGCGCCCGCTCGATCCCGACGTCGAGCATGTCCTGGTTGATGTCGGCCACGGTGATGTGCGCGCCCGACGGGGCCATGCGAAAGGCGATGTCGCCGGTGCCGCCGGCCATGTCGAGGATCGCCTCGCCGCTGCGCGGGCGCACCCGGCGCACGAACTTGTCCTTCCACAGCCGGTGCATGCCCACCGACATGGCATCGTTCATCACGTCATACTTGCGCGCGACGCTGGAAAACACGGCGCCGACGCGGGCCTGCTTTTCCGCGGCGGGGATTTCCTCGTAGCCAAACGATGCGGTTTCGGGAGTCGTCATGAGTGCGCCTGTATCGAACTGCCCCCATCCTCGCAAATGGCAAACAGCGCACATATGGTTTGCATAAATAATATTGCTTTATGCAAAAAGCTGGTAGGGGTGCTTTATTGGCGACGAAAGGATTTGGCATGACGGTCACTGAAATCTTCAATGCAATCAGCCGCGCAATCAATGATGCTCCGCGTAACAGCTATGTCGCAGAACTCCATCTCCAGTGCATCAAGTACATGGACCGTTTGGAGGGTGTTTCCGGGCGCGAGTTTTGCGAAGGTGTAGGGTTGAAGCCAGCGTGGGGGACAGAGTTTGTAAAGATGCGTAAGATTGCGCCGCGTTTGAAACAGGCTGGTCTAGATGCAGGGCGCATTTGATGCCCGAACTCCCCGAAGTTGAAACGACCGTGCGCGGCCTTGCAACTGTCCTTGAAGGGCAGGTCATCGCCCGCGTCGCGGTGAACCGCGCGGACCTGCGGCGGCCTTTTCCGGTGGATCTGGCGCAGGCGCTGACCGGCGCGCGGGTCACCGGCATGGCGCGGCGGGCCAAGTACGGGCTGATCCACACTGACCGTGACCGGACGCTGGTATTCCACCTCGGCATGTCCGGGCGCTGGCGAATCGACCCCGACGCAATCGGCAAGCACGATCATCTGGTGCTGGAAACCGCTGCCGGTGCGGGGCGCGCGGGGCGGGTGCTCGCGCTCAACGATGCGCGGCGGTTCGGGTCGGTCGATCTGGTCGATACCGCCACGCTCGATACGTGGGGGCCGTTTGCCGCACTGGGACCGGAACCGCTGGGCGAAGGGCTGACGGGCGCGCATCTGGCCACGGCCTTCAAGGGGCGCATCGCGGCGATCAAGCTGATGCTGCTGGACCAGCGCGTGGTGGCCGGGCTGGGCAACATCTATGTGTGCGAGGCGCTGAACCGCGCGGGCATCCACCCGCAGCGCGCGGCGGGCAAGGTTGCGCGCAAGGCGCTGGACCGGCTGGTGCCGCTGATCCGTGCCGTGCTGGAGGAATCGATTGCGGTGGGCGGATCGACGTTGCGCGATTATGCCCGGCCCGATGGCGAACTGGGCTATTTCGCCAAGGACTGGCGTGTTTACGGGCGGGAGGGGCAGCCCTGCGCCTGTGGCGGCACGGTGGCGCGCGTGGTGCAGGGCGGGCGTTCCACCTTCTTCTGCGCGAAGTGCCAGAAATAACCGGGGCTTGCGGCGCGTTCGTCGCGTTGGCGGGGCGCATCGCCGCGCTGGCCGGGGGCCATGGTGGCTGATCGCGCGTTGGGACGGTAGGGCAGGGGCAACGCCCGTTCCGGCGCCCCGGCCCCTATGCCAGCCATACCCGTACGAGGAACACAACCGATGAAATCCCGCGCCCTGACTTTCGCCGCGCTTGCCGCCGCGCTTGCTTCGCCCGCCCTGGCCCAATCCGCTCCCGCGCCCGCCGCCCAGACCCAACCTGCTGCTTCCCAGCCCGCAGCCCCGGCCTTCACGCTTGCGCCGCTGCCCTACGCCAACGACGCGCTGGAACCGGCGATCGACGCGCTGACGATGGCGACCCACCACGACAAGCACCACCAGGGCTATGTCAACGCGCTCAACGCCGCGGTCGCCGCCGATCCGGCGCTCCAGGGCCTGTCGCTCGAACAACTGGTGGCCAGTGCCGGTACGCGTTCGACAACCGTGCGCAACAACGCAGGCGGCCACTGGAATCACACGTTCTTCTGGCAGACGATGGCCCCGGTTGCGCAAAGCGGCGACCCCTCGCCCCGGCTGCTGGCTGCGATCAACGCCACGTTCGGATCGCTCGATGCGTTCAAGGCGGAGTTCCGCAAGGCCGGCACGGGCCGCTTCGGTTCGGGCTGGGTGTGGCTGATCGTCGATGCGGACGGCAAGCTGGCGATCACCTCCACACCCAATCAGGACAACCCGCTGATGGACGTGGCCGAGGTGCGCGGCACGCCGATCATCGGCAACGATGTGTGGGAACACGCCTATTACCTCAAGTACCAGAACCGCCGCGGTGATTACCTCGACGGATGGTGGCAGGTGGTCAACTGGAAGGCCGTGTCCGACCGCTATGCCGCTGCGGTGAAGTAAGCGGTGCGGGCTGGCGGTGCATGACCGGCGTTGCCGGGCCGCCAGCCATCGCGTAAAAGCTGCCGGTAATGATAAGCCGGCGTCGCTGCGGGTGGCGGCGCGGCACAACAGGACCGGAGAGCGCCATGGCCACCCTGATCAGGCCCAACGTGGAATGCAGCGAGGCGGAATGGCAGGCGCGGCAGGATCTGGCCGCGTGCTACCGCATCTACGATCACCTTGGCTGGTCGGAATCGATCTACAACCACATCTCGCTGAAAGTGCCCGATCAGGACGGCGCGTTCCTGATCAATCCGTTCGGGCTGCTCTATGGCGAGGTTACCGCCTCCAACCTCGTGAAGATCGACATTGACGGCAATACGCTGGACGACAGCCCCTATCCGGTAAACCAGGCAGGCTTTACCCAGCATGCGTGGTTTCACCGGCACCTGCCGTGGGCGCACGCGATCGCGCACGTCCATACCACCGCCACGATGGCGGTGTGCAGCCTTGAGGAAGGGCTGCTGCCGATCAATTTCTATGCCTGCAACTTTGCCGGGCAGCTTGCCTATCACGATTTCGAAGGCGTGACGGTGCGTGCCGAGGAGGGGGTGCGGCTGCTGGAGAATCTGGGCGACAAGCGCATCCTGATGCTGCGCAACCACGGCCCGGTCGTGCTCGCGCCGACGCTGCAACAGATGTTCGTGATGCAATGGAGCCTGCAACGCGCCTGCGAAATCCAGATGGCCACGCTTTCCATGGGCCGCCCGGTGATCCGCGTGCCCGATGACGTGGTGGCCGTGCACCAGCGCGATCTGCGCCAGGTCAGCGCGGGCGGCCAGGCGGGCGAAGCGGACTTTGCCGCATGGACGCGGCGGATCGACCGGATAGATCGCAGTTGGCGGGATTGAGTTTCGCCGCCAATTCGCTTCTAAGAGGCCGCCATGGCCCGTCTCACCGTCAACAACCAGCCCGTCCAGTACCGTCTCGATGACGATACCCCGCTGCTATGGGCCTTGCGCGATGCGGCAAACCTTACCGGGACGAAATACGGCTGCGGCACGGGGGAATGCGGGGCCTGCACGGTGATCGTCGATGGGCAGGCCATGCCAAGCTGCACCCTGCTGCTGGGCGAGGCCGAAGGCCGCAGCGTGACCACGATCGAAGGCCTGTCCGCCGACCGTTCGCACCCGGTGCAACAGGCGATGGTGGCCGAACAGGCGATCCAGTGCGGGTTCTGCACACCGGGAATCGTCATGGCCGCCGCCGCCCTGCTGGCCACCAATGCCAGCCCGGCGGATGAGGATATCGCCCGCGCGATCACCAATATCTGCCGGTGCGGGGTCTATCCGCGCCTTGTCCGCGCGATCCAGCGCGCGGCACGGGTGATGCGCGGCGAGGAAACGATCAGCGCCGCGCCGCCACCGTCGATCGTCGCGCCGGGCGCGGCCTGAAAGCGGCCCGGCTGGGGGTACAGACCGCCCGGCCGGGGTGACGCCCCCTCCCCTGAGGAGGGAGAGGAAGGGAGAGGGCGTCGGGGGGTGCGTGCGACGTCAGAACTTCGCCTTGACCGAAACGCGCGCGTTCAGCGGTTCACCGGTGGAGATGTTGTTGTCGGTGTGTGCCGATGGGAAGTAGTTGGTATCGAACAGGTTTTCGACATTGAACTGGACCGAGAAACGCTCCGTCACGTCAAGGAACACCGCTGCATCGACACGCGTGAACGCGGGCAGGGTCACGGTGTTGCTGATCGTTGAAAAGCTCTTCGACTGGTGCGTGACGCCCAGTCCAAGGCCGACCTTGCCGGTCACGTCATAGCGGGTCCAGGCGGCAAACTGGTGGCGCGGCAGTTGCGCCAGCTTGCGCCCGGCCGGGGCGGCGGTGGTCTGCGAGCGCACTTCGCCATCCTGCAGGGTATAGCCGATGCTGGTCTGCAATTGCGGCAGTACGCGCCCGGCCAGTTGCAGCTCGATCCCCTTGGCGCGGGTCTTGCCGGAAAGTTCGGGCAGGCCGGTGACCGGGTTGTTGAAGCGCGAGTTTTCGCGGTCGAGCTGGTAGACGGCGGCAGTGAAGGCGAGGCTGGGGTTGATGTCCCACTTCACGCCCGCTTCCAGATTTTCGAACCGTTCGGGGGCCAGCGTTGCCTGCGTTGCATCCAGCGCGCCGAACTGGTCGCCCGATTGCGGCAGGAAGCTGCGGGTGAAGCTGGCATAGAACGACATTTCCGGCCGCGGCTTGAGCAGCAGGCCGAAGCGCGGCGACCACTTGCGGTCGGTGCGCTGCGCGCCGGTGCCCTTGATGCGATCGGTTGCGGCGATGCGAAACTCGTCATAGCGCACGCCTGCGACAACCTGGAGGAACGAGGCCAGTTCCACCTGATCCTGCACATAGGCCGACCAGGTATCGACCTTGCTCAGGGCCGAGCGGGAAGGCGCGGCAAACGTCACGGCGGGGATGGTCATGCGCCGCGCCAGCGCGACGTCGGGAGAACCGGCAAAGACCGGATCGGCGCGCAGGCTGGTGGTATCCTGGCGCGACACTTCCAGACCGGCCAGCAGCGTGTGCCCGATTGCGCCGGTGCTGCCCTGCCAGACAAGGTTGGTCTGCCCGACCCAGCTTTCGCGCACGTTGGCGCTGTTGTAGCCCGACAGGGTGAGGGTGCGCGTGACCGGATCGACCGCGCTGCCGGCAAAGACGTTGCCATAATACTTGTCGGTGTGGCTGTACTGGCCCAGCACGTTGAAGCTGAGGTTTTCGGCCAGATCGTGGTCGATGCGTGCCTGCGCGATATGCGCGACGACGGTGGCCACGTTCACGTCCTTGCGCCCGAAGAACGTATCGTCAAACCCGGTCAGCGGCTTGCCCGAAAGCGAAGGAACGCCGCGATCGGTGGTGCGGCGATCGTCATCGTAGTTGTACGACAGTTCGATCCGCGTGGCATCGCCGGGCTGGAACGCAACGGTGGGGTTCACGCCGATGAAGCGGCCGTCGAAATCCTGGCGGTGGTTGGCGAACTCTTCGTATGTCGCGTTGAGCCGCGCGCCGACCGTTTCGGCCAGCGGCTGGTTGATGTCTGCCGCCAGTGCAAAGGCGCCGAAGCTGTCGATATTGGCGTTGAGCTGGCCCTTTACCCGATCAAGGTCCGGGGTCTTGCTGACCCGGTTGATGACCCCGCCGCCGCCGCCACGCCCGAACAGCAGCGCATTGGCGCCCTTGAGCACTTCGACGCGTTCGATGTTGTACAGCGAACGGTAGTACTGCGTATCGTCGCGCAGCCCGTCGAGATAGAAGTCGGCGGTGGTGTTCTGGCCGCGCAGGGTGATCTGGTCGCGGTGGCCTTCGCCCTGGCCCAGCACCACGCCGGGCACATAGCGCAGCGCATCGCCAAGCTGGGTCACTGCCTGATCGTCAAGCTGGTCGCGCGTCAGCACGGTGATGGTCTGCGGCACATCGACCAGCGGGGTTGGCGTCTTCACCGCATTGGCATCGACCGGGCGATACCCGTCGGCGGTGCCGGTCACCACGATGACGGTGCCGGTCGCTCCGGCATCGAAAGCCGCATCGGCGGGCACGGCCTCGTCCGCGAATGCAGCCGTCGGGGCGAGCATGGTTCCGGCGAGGAGGAGGTGGCTGAAGCGGTTCACGGCAATTCCCTTGTTGTCGATAATCATTCGCAAGAGGGCGAGTATTGCGACTCAATCGCACTTGCAAGAGATTTTTTGAGAATATTTCGCAATAACATTGATCTGGATCAATGCGCGGCGCGGCGGCCCCGGTTGCGGCTGGCGGCAATTGGATTATGAGGCACGCAAGACCACGGTGGGAGCACGACCATGAAGGCAACGATCTGGCATAACCCCGGATGCGGGACATCGCGCAACACGCTGGCGATCCTGCAGGATGCCGGGCACGAGGTGACGGTGGTCGAATACCTCAAGACCCCGCCAAGCGCCGAAAAGCTCGCCCAGCTTTACCGCGATGCCGGGATCACCCCGCAGCAGGGGCTGCGCATCAAGGGTACCGATGCGGAAGAGCGCGGGCTGCCGCAGGCCGATGACGCGACCGTGCTGGCGGCGATGGTGGCCGAACCCAGGCTGATCGAACGGCCGCTGGTCGAAACGGAAAAGGGCGCGCGGCTGTGCCGGCCCAAGGAGAAGGTGCTGGAAATCCTCTGAACGGACGCGCACGGCGGCGGGCCGTCGGCGGGCGGTCCCGGAACCTGCGTTCCGTCAGAAAGGAAGCGTGCGCCCGGCCAGGATCAGCGCCGAGGCGCAGCCCAGCACGATGGTCTTGCGCGCAAGTTCGTGCAGCACAAGCGCGGGGGACGAAAGCTGGATCAGGGCGATAGCGCGGGCCATGCTCCCGCCATGCGCCCCGATCCGTTAACGCCGGGTAAAAGCGGTCAGCCTTCCAGCCATTCGCGCAGTGCGGCCAGGCAATCGCGCGCCAGCAGGCGCGAGCGTTCCGGGCTCCACCCCTGTTGCGTGCAGGGCAGGTCGTCGTTGTCCTTGAAGGGCATTTCCAGCGTCATCGCCACGCAGCCGAAACGCTGCGCCACCTGGTTGGTGGACATCGTCAGGTTGGCACGGCCTGCGGGGGCTGCCGGGTAACCGCGCCGGGTCTGGAAATCGGGCGTGCGCCGTTCCAGAATGCTGCGGTAACGGGCATAGCCTTCGCCCAGCGCATCGGTCCATCCGGGGATGCCTTCGAACCCGGCGATGAAGACATGGGGAATCGCCTCGTCGCCGTGCACGTCCATGGCAAGATCCACGCCGCTGGCGTCCATCGCATCGCGGATTGCCAGCACTTCGGGCGCGCGATCGGGGCGGGGATCGTGCCATTCGCGGTTCAGGTTCGCGCCCACGGCGTTGGTGCGCAAGTGGCCGCGGCACGATCCGTCGGGGTTGGCGTTGGGCACGATGTGGAAGCGGCACAACTGGCGCAGCCGCCGGGCGTTGGCATCGGCCGGGTCGGTCAGCATTTCCAGCGCCCCTTCCATCCACCATTCCGCCATCGATTCGCCGGGGTGCTGGCGGGCATAGAGCCACACCTGCTTCGGCCCTTCGCCCAGTTCCAGGCAATCGATCGGCTGGCCTTCGATGCTGGTGCCAAGGCAGCGGTACTCTACCCCTTCGCACGCGGCGGTGGCCGCGATCAGATCGTGGTGCCGTTCCATCGAATAGGGCGCGAAATAGGCCAGCCAGCACGTTCCGGCGGCAGGCGCATGGCGGATGGTCAGCGTGCCACCTTCCTCGGCGGCGTCGTAGCTGGTGTCGGCCCGACCCCAGTATTCGCGGTCTTCCGATACCGCGGCGCGATAGCCCGGCCAGCCGCGCGGATAGGCCGATGCCTCAAGCCCGGTGATCTTCAGTTCCAGTTCGCGGCCCGCCGCGCCATCGACACGGAAATGGAACCATTGGAAGAAGTCCGAATCGCGGTCCTTGCGGATGGCAAGGCGCGCGCTGGCGCCACGGATCGAAAGAACCTCGATGTTGCCGGAATCGAAAGCGGCGTTGATGCGGATGTCGGTCATTTGACCGTGATAGTCTCACCCGACGTGCCGGGAAAGCCCGCGAACAGCGCGGCGGCAAGGCGCGGGGCGGCAACCGCTGGCGCGGCTTCGCGTGCGGTGGCCTTGTCGCGCGTTTCGGCGCGGCCTTCCCACAGCGCCTCGCCCGTGCGGCGATCGCGGATGCGCACCGACAGGCGGGTGAAGATCGTGTCCTTCGGCCCGCCGCCAAGGTTGAAGCCAACGCCAAGCCCTACACCGCCGCCATGGCTGCCGGTCGCGCCGCCCACGCCGACGCTGACCGGGCCGCGCGTGCGTTCGCGGCGCAATGTCTCGCGCTCCACCAGCACTTCGGCCACGGCATCGGCGGCGCCCGGCGTGGCGCTGCCGAATCCGGCGGCGGCAAGCTGACGGGCCACGGCATCTTCCCACACCCGCGCTTCAAGGCCGGCTGCTCCGCCACCGCGCACAGGCTCGATGATGACCGCCGCGCCGTTCAGCCGGGGCAGGGTCTGCGCGGTGTGGAAGCGCGTGACGTCGACCGGCGCGGGGCGGGCCAGCGCGGGGCTGACAAGCGCGGGACAGGTGGTGAGCGCCAGCAGGCACAGGGCGGCAGTCATCCGGCGCATCGGCATCATGGCATTCCTCCTTTTCCCCAAGGTGGGGCACGCGCCCGGCCGGGGCAAGGGCGGCGCACGCTTCACCGCGCGCCGGTGCATCAGCCTGCGGGCGGCACTTCGGTGGCGTCGGCAAAGCGGGCGAACAGCGCGGATGCCAGCCGCGCCGCCACGGCGCCATTGTTCAACCCGTCGTCGTCCTCGCGCGATTGTGCGGTGGCGTGGCCTTCCCACAGCACGCGCCCGCTGGCCTTGTCGCGGATGCGCACGTCGAGCCGGGTAGCGACGATGGCCTTGCGCGGCTTGGAAAGATCGACGTTGAGCGCCATCGCGGTGTAGTTGCCGCGGTTCGAAACGCCCACTTCCATTGCGCCCGAAACCGGCTTGCGCGGGGCTTCTTCGGGGACAACGGTGCTGTGGCTGATGCCGATCTGCGCGATCTGGCCGCCATCGGCCCCGCTCACCGCCGTCTGGTAGCCCAGCTTTGCCAGTTCATCGACGACGGCGGCTTCATAGACCGGGAGCTTCCATTCCGCCTCCACGCCGGGCGCGGCGGCAACCGTGATCGGCCCCTGGCCCAGCAGCGGGGCGGCGTCGCTGGCGCGGAACGCTTCCACCTCAACCCGCCGGGCCGGTTCGGCCGCGCGGCGGCTGCCGCTGTCGCGCAGGCGCTGATCCATGATGGAGCCGTTTCCTGCCCCAAAGGGGCCGCCGGGTGGTAACGGCTGGGCCAGTGCCGGTGCGCCAAGCGCGATCGAAAGCATGACGCATGAAATCAGCCTGGCGTTCATCTGGTCTTATCCCGTTTGCGGCAAAAGGCGCCCCGCGCCAAAAGGCTATAGCTTGCCGCGCTGTCGCGGATATGAACGCGCCGGCGGCAAGGGCCTGCGCACATGGAATGGAGTGACGTGGCGATGACCAAGGTATCCGTACTCGTGACCGGCGGCGCAGGCTATATCGGCAGCCATGCGGTGCTGGCGCTGCGCGATGCGGGCTGGCCGGTCTGCGTGATCGACAATCTGGTAACCGGGTTTCGCTTTGCCGTTCCCGAAGGCGTGCCGTTCTATCAGGGCGATATTGCCGATGGCGCGCTGGTGGCGCGGATCATCGCCGAACAGGGCGTGCAGGCGATCATGCACTTTGCCGGATCGGTGGTGGTGCCCGAATCGGTGGAAAATCCGCTGAAGTATTATGACAACAACACCGCCCGCAGCCGCGCGCTGATCGCCGCTGCGGTGCAGGGCGGCGTGCCGCACTTCATCTTTTCATCGACCGCAGCCACGTATGGCATCCCCGATGTCTCGCCGGTCGCCGAAGATTGCCCGCAGCGCCCGATCAATCCTTATGGCATGTCCAAGCTGATGACCGAGGCGATGCTGGCCGACGTGGCGCGCGCCCACCCGATCAATTACTGCGCGCTGCGCTATTTCAACGTTGCCGGGGCCGATCCGCAGGCGCGCACCGGGCAATCCACCGCAGGGGCCACGCACCTTATCAAGGTGGCGGTCGAAGCCGCGCTGGGCAAACGCGAATCGGTTGGCGTATTCGGCACGGATTTTGCCACGCCCGATGGCACCGGGGTGCGCGATTACATCCACGTGTCCGATCTTGCCGATGCCCACGTGCTGGCATTGCAGGCGCTGGTCGACCGGCCGGGCGAATCGCTGACGATGAATTGCGGCTACGGGCGCGGGTTTTCCGTGCTCGACGTGCTCGATGCGGTGGACCGCGTGACCAACCGCAAGATCGTGCGCAGGCTGGAAGGGCGGCGCGCGGGCGATCCCGATTCGCTCATTTCCGACAATGCCCGGATCAAGGCCACGCTGCCGTGGGTGCCGCGCCATGCCGATCTCGACACGATCGTGGCCCATGCGCTGGCGTGGGAGCGGCGGCTGGGCGAAATCCGCCAGGCGGGCTGACAGGCGCGGCAAGAGTCTTTTGCTCTGGCGGGTCGTGGACGGTTGACTTGGCCAGCCGCCGTCTTTAACGGCCACGCTTCAGTTTTCAGCCCGGTCAGCTTCGGGCAAAGGGATTTGACATGAAGATTCGCAACAGCCTGAAGTCGCTCAAGGATCGTCACCGCGATAACCGCGTGATCCGTCGTCGCGGCCGCGTCTATGTGATCAACAAGACCCAGAAGCGTTTCAAGGCGCGTCAGGGCTGATCGGCACGCGCTGATTCACCAGTTTCGATGCAGTTCCGCGACGGCGGGGCTGCATCGGAAACAACCGTCGCCTTGCTCCGGCAAAGGCGCTGACCCCCGCCAAAAGCGGGGGTTTGGTCGTTTATGGGATGGCGATGGCGTTTGAAGCAGTGGGCGTCGAAGCAGTGGGCGTCGAAGCAGTGGTCTGGGACATCGGGCGCGTGCTGGTCGAGTTCGATCTTGGCCGGATCTACCGCACGGCGATTCCCGATGTCCGCGAACGCGCCCGCTTCGTGGCCGAAGTGGTCAGTGAAGACTGGCACGCCGGGCATGATACCGGCTTGTCCTTTGCCGAAATGGTTGCCGCGCGCACCGCGCAGTTTCCCCAGCACGCTGCGCGAATCGCACTTTATGCCAGCAACTGGCTGGAGAGCCTGCCCGGCCCGGTGCCCGGCACGCATCCGCTGGTCGAACGGCTGGCGGCGTGCGGGGTGCCGCAATACGCGATCACCAATTTCGGGGTTGATGCCTGGGCGCTGTTCCGGCCGACATTCCCGATTCTCGACCACATGCGCGATATTGTGATTTCAGGGGTGGAGCGGCTGGTCAAACCCGACGAAGCGATCTTCCACCTTGCCGCCCGCCGGTTCGCCCGCGCGCCCGAAACGATGCTGTTCATCGACGATAGCGCCGCCAACATTGCCACGGCCCGGCGGCTGGGCTGGCAGGTGCACCATTTTACCGGCGATGCTGCCGCGCTCGATGCGCAGTTGCAGGCGCTGGGCCTGTTGCCCGCCGCATAGGCGGGAACGGAAGGTTGGGGCGCGAGCGTCTGCGCCCGCGCCCCGCACCCACCGTTATCAGAAGCCGTCCACTGCCTTGCTGACCAGCACGTTCACCGCCACCCGGCGGTTCTGCGCCTTGCCTTCTTCGGTATAATTGTCCGCTGCGGGGTCGGATTCGGCCATCCCGGTCGGGGTCAGCATGCGGTAGGGCTTCCACCGGCACTGCTGCTGAAGATAGTTGATGACGCTGGCGGCGCGGCGTTCGCTCAACGTCTGGTTGTATTCTTCGCTGCCGACCGAATCGGTATAGCCGACCACCAGCATCAGCGCGTTGTCCATGCCTTCGGCGGTGGACGCGACCTGGCACAGCTCGGCCTTCGCGCGCGGAGAGAGCGCGGCCTTGCCGGTGTCGAAATAGACGTTGGTCGTGGCCTTGACGTTGTAGTTGTCGATATCGCCCACACGGCTGCGCAGCGCCTCGGTGGCGGCGCTCTGTTCGGCAAAGCCCTGTGCGGTGCCGTTGCGGATCATGTTGGCGGTCTTGAAATCGCCGTTCTTGAAAACGATCTGGCTGGCCAGCAGCACGTCGCCCGCCTGCATCGTCCTGACCGTTACCGGCAACCCGTTGAGCAGGGCCTGCGCGCCCAGTTCCTTCTTGCCGCCGAACAGCCCGGAACTTGCCTTCACGCTGGTGGCTTCGTTGATGAAGATCACCGTGCTGGCGCCGTCGGCCGCAGTCACTTTCAGCCGGTCACCCTTGCGCGCGGTGATGATTCCCTTGATTTCGGGGCCTTTCGTCATCGCTGCGGCATCAGGCAGCGCGTCCCCTTCGACGATGATGTTGGGATCTTCGTACTGCTGCGGCTGGGCGGAAGCTGCCGTCGCTGCCGATGCGGCGGCTGCCGCAAGCAGGGCAATGCCTGCGCGGCGGGAGAACGTGGTTGCCATGGTACTGCTCCTTGCGACCTTGAACACGGTGCTGAAAACGCTTCGGTGTTGCGCCAAAACTTTCTGGCACATGAACGGCGGGCATCGCCACGGCATTTCTGGGCCTTAGTGGAGTTCCCTATGCGGCGAACCGAGGCCGATGGCCGTGCGCGCGGCGCTGCGGATCGTGCGCGTTCAGGCCGGAAAGCGTAGTGGCGGATCGCCCGGTTGCCATGGGGCGGGCCTGCCCATGACCCTGCTGAACAGGCCCGATTGCAGGTGCCCGTCCAGCCAGCGGCGCAGGCGGGGCAGCGGTTGCGCCGCGAACCATGCGGGATCGACAGCGGCGAACTGGCGCACGAAGGGCATGATCGCCATGTCGGCCAGGCCTCTGTGTCGCCCGCACAGTTGCTCGTTCGCGCCAAGCCGCTCCTCCAGCGCGGACAGGAACGCCATGCCCTGCGCGCGGTGGAACAGCGGATCGCTGCCATGGCGATCGGGGTACTTGTAGCGGTCCAGATCGTGCTTGAACGGGCCATCGTTGCGTTCGATCAGCGCGGGATCGTCGCGTTCCAGCCAGTGTTCGGGATCGCTGGCCGCCAGCGCCCAGCGCATGACGTCGAGGCTTTGGTCGATCACCCGGCCATCGGGCAGAACCAGCACCGGCACCGTGCCCTTGGGCGATGCAGCGAGCATTTCCGGCGGCTTGGCGGACAGCTTCACTTCGCGCAGTTCGCACACCGTGCCGCTGATCGCCAGCGCCAGCCGGGCGCGCATGGCATAGGGGCAGCGGCGGAAGCTGTAGAGAACGGGCAGCGTCACGGGTGTCAGTGCGCGCGCAGGCCGATCAGCGAAATCTGCCGCCCATAGGCCGCTTCGCCGCGGTGCGTGGCCCGGCGGAACGAATAGAACCGCGCTTCCTGCGCGTACGTGTCCTCGCCCAGCATGCCGACCTTGCCCACCCCTGCGCCGTGCAGGCGCGATGCAACATAGCCTTCCAGATCGAACCAGCCGTGGCCTTCGCGTCCGGGGCGGAAAAAGCGTTCGTTTTCGCCCGATTGTTCAAGGAAGCGGGCTTCGAACGCGCTGTCCACTTCATAGCTTTGCCGGGCGATGCACGGGCCGACCACGGCGGCCATGTCCTGGCGGCGGGCGCCCAGCGCCTCCATTGCGGCGATTGTCGCATCGGTCACGCCGCCCAGTGCGCCTTTCCAGCCTGCATGGGCCGCGCCGATCACCCCTGCAGCAGCATCGTGGAACAGGACCGGGGCGCAATCGGCGGTCAGGATGCCGAGCAGCAGGCCGGTGTGCGCGGTGACCAGCGCATCGGCGTGGGGACGGCGGGAATCGGGCCACGGTTCGGTCACCGTCACCGCTTCGGCCGAATGGATCTGGTAGCAGGTCTGCAAGGTTGCGCCCGGCAGTACCGCCGCCACGGCGCGGGCGCGGTTCTGCGCGGTCAGCGCCGGGTCATCCTCGCTGTAGCTGACGTTCAGCCCGGCAAGATCGCCGGTGCTGACCGCGCAGAACCGCCCCAGAAAGCCGTGGGCGGCCCCGGCCAGCAGCGGGTGGCACAGCGATTCGACCCCGGCGGTCATGCCTCCAGGCTTTTCGACACCTGTTCGCGCACATCGCGCGACAGTGCGTCCTGTGCGGCGATCCTTTCCAGTTCGGCGCGCATCAGCGCGGCGCGGGCGGGATCGACCTTTTTCCACCGCCCCAGCGAAGGAACGAAGCGCGCGGCGACATTGGGGTTCACCGGATCGAGCATGCAGACAAGGTCCGCGATCAGGCGGTAGCCTTCGCCGCCTGCGCGGTGGAACCCCTGGGCATTGGCAGCAAAGGCCATCCACAGCGCGCGCACCCGGTTGGGGTTGGTCAGGGTGAAATCGGGATGGTCGGCCAGCGCCTTGACGTGTTCGATCACCTGCGGGTGCAGCGATCCGGCCTGAAGCGAAAACCACTTGTCGATCACCAGCATGTTTCCGGCAAAGCGGGCATGGAAATCGGCCAGAGCGGCATCGCGTTCGGGCACGTCCAGCCCGCACAGCACCATCAGCGCCGATTGGCGATCGGTCATGTTGGTGGCGGCGTCGTATTGCGCGCTGGCGCGGCGCGCGGCCTCCGCCGGGTCGGCGGGGGCAAGGTAGATCAGGCTCTGCGCCTTGAGCTTGCGCGCGCCGCGCGCGGCGGGATCGAGGCTGTAGGGGACCGCGCAGCAACGGTCATGCAGCGCCAGCCACTTTTCGCGCAGATGCCCGCCCAGCCACCGCTTCAACCCTTCGCGTTCGGCAAAGATCCGCGTCGGATCGGCATTGGCGAGTTGTTCGGCCAGATAGGATTCGCCCGGCAGGATCAGCAGTTCGCCACGCATCAGATCGTCAAGCGCCGTATCGTCGAGGATCGCGCCGATTGCCGCGCCGATGGCATCGCGCCCGGCACTGCGTTCGGCATCGGACAGCGCGCCCGAAACCGCCGCCACCAGATGGCGCACGATCAACTGCTGCAAGGCTTCGTAGCGGGCGAAGGGATCGTCATCGTGGCGCGCCAGGAACACCAGATCGTCGGCGCTGATCGGCGCTTCGATCTCTACCGGCGCGGAAAAGCCGCGGTTGATCGAAAGCACCGGCGGCGCGGCGAACCCTTCGAAGGTAAAGCTCTGTTCCGCAGCGTCCAGCACCAGCAGCTCTTCGCCGCCGTGCGTTCGGCTGGCGCGGTCGAACAGCGCGGTGCGCAGCGGGATGACCATTGGCAGCTTGTCCGGCTGGCCGGGCGTGGCGGGCACGGTCTGGCGCAGCGTCAGGGTGACGGTAGAGCCGCTGTGCTGCATCGTCACGGCGACGCGCGGGGTGCCGGCCTGTTCGTACCAGCGGCGGAACTGGGCAAGGTCCAGCCCGGCCCCGTCCTCCATCGCCCTGACAAAGTCCTCGCACGTCGCGGCTTGGCCGTCGTGGCGGTCAAAGTACAGTTCGGTGCCTTTCAGGTAGCGTTCGCGGCCTGCCAGGACGAGCATCATGCGAATGACCTCGGCCCCCTTGTTGTACACGGTCGAGGTATAGAAGTTGCTGATTTCCTGATAGGAATCCGGGCGGATCGGATGGGCGAGAGGGCCGGAATCCTCCGGGAACTGGACCGCGCGCAAGATCCGCACATCCTCGATCCGCTTGACCGGGGCCGATCCCCGGTCGGCGCTGAACTGCTGGTCGCGCAGCACGGTGAAGCCTTCCTTGAGCGAAAGCTGGAACCAGTCGCGGCAGGTCACGCGGTTGCCCGACCAGTTGTGGAAGTATTCGTGCGCGACCACGCCTTCGATGGCGTCGTAATCGCCGTCGGTCGCGGTTTCCGGGTCGGCCAGGATGTAGCGGGTGTTGAAGACGTTCAGCCCCTTGTTCTCCATCGCACCGGCGTTGAAATCGCTGACCGCCACGATGTTGAAATCGTCCAGATCGTATTCGCGGCCGTAAACGTCCTCGTCCCACTTCATCGACGCGATGAGCGAGCGCATCGCGTGATCGGTGCGCGACTCGTCGCCGGGGCGAACATAGATGGCAAGGTTCACCGTACGGCCGGAGCGCGTGGTGAACTGCGCGCGGTTGGCGACGAGATCGCCCGCGACCAGCGCGAACAGGTACGAAGGCTTGGGCCACGGATCGTCCCACTGCGCCCAGTGCGTGCCATCGCCGTTGTCGCCGCTGGCCACCGGGTTGCCGTTTGAGAGCAGCACGGGGAAGGCCGCCTTGTCGCCGCTCATTCGCACGGAATAGACCGAAAGCACATCGGGCCGGTCGGGGAAGAAGGTGATACGGCGAAAGCCTTCGGCCTCGCACTGCGTGCACAGCAGGCCGTTTGAGGCGTAAAGCCCTGAAAGCTGGGTGTTTGCCGCAGGATCAATCCGGGTTTCGATGCCCACTTCATGCGCATCGCCGGAAAGGTCGATGACCAGGTCGGCGCCGTCCATGCGCCATGCGTTATGCGGATGCCCGTCGACACTGACCGCCACCGCCGTGATGCCATCGCCGTTCAGGCGCAGCGGCGCAGTGCCACTTCCCGCCGGATTGCGCTGCACCGACAGCACCGAGGAAACGCGCGTTGCATCGAGCGACAGCGCAAAGTCCAGCGCAATGCGGGGCACCAGCCATTCGGGCGGCAGATAGTCTGCGCGGCGGACGACGGGCGAAGGGGCGACAGGGGTGCCTGAAAGATCGTTCATGGCGTGAACTTAGGAACCCGTGCGCCGGGCGGCAATCGCGGTTATCGGTGTTTCATGGAAAGCATGATGATTTTCGGCATGGGCTACAGCGCCCAGGTGCTGGCAAGGCGGCTTCGCGCTGCCGGGTGGGAGGTACGCGGCACCGGCAGCGCGGGCGATATTGCCTTTGCCGATGGCGCGGCGGTGTGTGCCGCACTGGCGCGCGCAACGCATGTCCTGTCGAGCGTGCCCCCGGCGCGTGGCGGGGGCGATCCGGTGCTGGAACACTATGGCGTGCAGATTGCCGCCTGCGGCGCGCGCTGGATCGGCTATCTTTCCTCGACCGGGGTCTATGGCGATGCCGGCGGGGCATGGGTTGATGAAAGCGCCCCGATCGGCGGCGGGCGGCGTTCGGCGCGCAGCGATGCGGACCGGGCGTGGCAGGCGCTCGATGCGCGCGTCCGGGTATTCCGCCTGCCCGGCATCTACGGGCCGGGGCGCAGCGCGCTGGACCGGGTGGCGCAAGGCACCGCGCACCGCATCGCCTTGCCCGATCAGGTGTTCAGCCGGGTTCACGTCGATGATATCGCCAGTGGCGTGATCGCATCGTTTGGCGGGCCTGCGGGGGTCTACAACCTGGCCGACGATCTGCCGTGCAGCCAGAACGCGGTGATCGAGGAAGCGGCGCGCCTGCTGCACCTGCCGCTGCCGCCGCTGCAAACGCTGGAGGAAGCGGCGCTATCGCCGATGGCGCTGGCTTTCTATGCCGAAAACCGCCGGGTCGCCAACGGCAAGGCACGGCGATTGCTGCACTGGCGGCCTGCGTGGCCGACCTACCGCGAGGGTTTGCGCGCTCTCAACGCCAGCACCAGCCCGGTCATCGCCAGCACCGCGCCGCAGGCGGCCAGCACCGACCAGCGGTAGCCTTCGAACGTGGTGGACAGCAGCATGGCGATCACCGGCACCAGCACGCCGTTGTACGCGCCGCGCCCCGCCCCCAGACGTTGCAGCAGACGGAAATAGAGCGGGAAGGTGACCACAGATCCCACCAGCGCAAGGTAGAGCACGCCAAGCACGTAGCCGGGCCGCAGGTCGAAGCGCGGTGGCCCTTCGACCAAGCTCGCAAATGCCGCATCCATCAGCGCCCCCAGCAGCATGGCCCAGGCCAGCAGCGCCAGCATCGGCTGACGCCGTGCCGCGTCCCCGGCCTGGAGGATATTGGCGGTAGAGGCGCTGAGCAGCGCGGCTGCGGTCAGGGCGATACCGGCCAGAACCTGCCCTTCGGGCGGGGCCATGCGGTATTCGTGCAGCAGCAGCAGGGCAATGCCGGCCCCGGCCACGGCCGACCCGGCCAGAAAGCGGCGCGTCACCGCCTGCCCCAGCACCACCCAGCCCAGCAGCGTATTGGGCACCACCAGCAGCGCGAACAGCACGGCGACGATGCCCGATGTCAGATGCTGTTCGGCGCGATAGACGAACTGGAAATTGAGCACGAACTGGCACAGCCCCAGCAGCGCCGCGATCTTCAGTCCGGCCCGCCCGATGCGCAGCGATTCGCCGCGCCAGACCGCCAGCGTTCCCATGCCCAGCGCGGCGATGGCAAAGCGCCAGGTGACCGACCAGCTTGGCGGCACGCTGCCGATCTGGTCCTTGATGACCAGCCAGGTCGATCCCCAGATGAGCGCGACAAGGAAGAATGGCCCGGCCACGGAAAGCTGCCAGAACCGCGCCTGTCCCGGCGTTTCGGGCGCGGTCATAGCGCGGCTATGGCTCTGGCCAGCGCGGACACATGGGCCGGATCGCTGTTCCATGCGGTTACCAGCCGCACAGCGCCCGGCGTGCCCGGTGGCGCGGCCCAGTCATGAAAACCGAAACCCTGCGCGCGCAGCGCAGCCTGTTCCGCCGGTGACAGCAGGACGAAGACTTCGTTCGCCTCCACCGGCTGGAACAGCCGGTCGCCACACGATGCAGCCAGTTCGCGCGCGGCAGCGTTGGCGGCACGGGCATTGTCCAGCCACAGGCCGGTTTCGACCATGGCCACCACTTGCGCCGCAAGGTAGCGCCCCTTGGATTGCAGATGCCCGGCGCGCTTGCGCCGAAAGCGGACGACATCGGCCAGCGCCATGTCGAAGAACACGATGGCTTCGGCGTTCATCCCGCCGTTCTTGACGCAGCCGAAGCTCAGCGCATCGACCCCGGCGCGGGCGGAAATGTCCGCCGGGTGGCAACCGAGATGGGCCACGGCATTGGCAAAGCGGGCGCCGTCCATGTGCAGGCCCAGCCCCCGGGTCTGCGCCAGCGATGCGATCGCGGCAACCTGCGCGGGCGTGTATACCCGGCCATATTCGCTGGCCTGGGTGATGGAAATCGCGTGCGGCTGCACATGGTGCACATCGTCGCGGATCGGGTCGATCACCGTGCGGATCGCATCGGGCGTCAGCATCGCGCCGGGGCCATCGGCCAGAATCAGCTTTGCCCCGTGGGTGAAGAACCCCGGCGCGCCGCCTTCGTCCATTTCGATATGCGCTTCGCGGTGGCACACCACGCCGCCGTGGGGCGGTACCATGGCCGACAGCGCAAGGCAGTTCGCCGCCGTGCCCGTGGCAACCCACAACGCCGCACATTCGGTGCCGAACAACGCCGAAAAGGCTTCGTCCATCCGGCGCGAAAAGGCATCGCCATCATAGCCCGCATCGGGCGCGTCGGCGGCGTGCATCGCTTGCCACACGGCGGGGTGGACGGCAGCGGCGTTGTCGGAAAAGAATTGCATTGGAAACCGCATTGCGGCCCGGCACGTTGATGGTCAAGCAAGGAGAAAACAGCATGGCAACAAAGGCAGACGTGACCATTACCCGGCTCGATCAGGGCGGGCGCGGCGAGTTTCACGCAAGGGTCGCGGGCAGCGATTCGATCGGGCGCCTGACCTATGTGCGGCAGGGCGATGTGGTGACCGCCGATCACACCATCGTTCCGCCCGAAATCGGCGGGCGCGGCGTCGCGGGTGAACTGGTAAAGGCGCTGATCGCGCAGGCGCGGGAGGACGGTTTCAAGATCGTTCCGGCGTGCAGCTATGTCGAGGCGGCGTTCCGGCGTCACCCGGAATGGGCGGATCTGCGGGCTTAGGCTGCCCGCTGCACCTCACCCTTCCACTTCATCAGCGCGCGGACCAGCTTTTCCGATGTCAGGGCAAAGCCGCCTTCGAGCGCGGCGTTGGCGGCGGCTTCCTGCCCGGCAAGCGCGAGATCGAGCACTTTGCCCGCTTCACGGTGAAACTCGGCATGGACGCGGGTGACAACCGTGTGAGGAACCCCGTTGCGGTGCGCCGGATCGAACGCCGGGTCGTGCAGCCATTTGCCGAACGCGCAGTGGCAATCGCCCGATGCCTGGGCGGGCGAGAGGTCGCAATGGCGCGAACGGATGGCGCTGCGCAGCCGCATCTTCCACAGGCCATGGGCGCCAATGGCTTCGTCGATCTGGGTGACAAGGGCGTGGGACAACCGGGCGACCTTCCTGCGCTATTGACCGTTGCGTACAGGCAGCGCGATACGGTGCAGACGGCAAGAAGATGCAAACGCCCTGCCACGTGGAAACGCGTAGGCATGCCGGCATGTGGAGGGGGTGGGAAATGGTGCTGCTGGGGAGGATTGAACTCCCGACCTCAGCCTTACCAAGGATGCGCTCTACCACTGAGCTACAGCAGCACACCATTTCCATGTTTGCCACGCCGCTGCCCCGCAAACGGGGCCGGTGGGCAGGGGCGGGCTAATGGCTGCGGGGGGACGCTTTGTCAAGCAGGGCTTGCCGTACAAATGCGCAGCGGGCAATCAGGCGCCGCGATGACCGATGCCCCCCCCTCCCGCGAACCGCAGAGCCGCGAAGAACGCCTTGCCGCGCGCCTGCGCGAGAACCTGAAGCGGCGCAAGGCCCAGGCGCGTGCGATGGGCGGGCCGCTGCCTGCCGGCGCGCCGGATGGCGGCGAATCGGGCGGCTTTTCTGGCGAAGGGCAGGAAAGCGCCCTTTCCAAGCCCGAAGGGTGACGCTAGGGGCGGCGTCTTGCTTCAACAGCTACAGGATGCCCCGATGCCCCGCCTGATCCTGATTCGTCACGGCCAGTCGCAGTGGAACCTCGAAAACCGCTTCACCGGCTGGTGGGACGTGGACGTGACCGAAAAGGGCGCGGCCGAGGCGCTGGCGGCAGGCAAGCTGCTGAAGGACAAGGGCCTGCTGCCGACCGTGGCGTTCACCTCGCTCCAGACCCGCGCGATCAAGACGCTGCATCTTGCGCTCGAAGCGGCGGGGCGGCTGTGGCTGCCCGAAGACAAGGACTGGCGCCTCAACGAACGGCACTACGGTGGGCTGACCGGGCTGGACAAGGCCGAAACGGCGGCCAAGCACGGTGAAGACCAGGTCAAGGTGTGGCGCCGCAGCTTCGACGTGCCGCCGCCGCCGCTCGAAGCAGGCAGCGCCTTCGATCTTTCGTCGGACCCCCGCTATGCCGGGATCACCGTGCCCGCGACGGAAAGCCTCAAGGACACCATCGCCCGCGTGCTGCCGTGCTGGGAAGAGAAGCTCGCGCCCGCGCTCAAGGCCGGGGAAACCGTGATCGTTTCGGCCCATGGCAACAGCCTGCGCGCGCTGGTCAAGCACCTGTCGGGCATTTCGGACGAAGAAATTACCGGCTTGGAAATCCCGACCGGACAGCCCATCGTCTACGAACTCGACGAAAACCTCGGCGAGATCGAACGCTATTACCTGTCGGAGCGTTGATCGCTTCGCGGCCTTGAGGGGGCGGGGATGACGGAAGAACAAGCGGCAGCGCCACAAGTGGCCATCGTCATGGGCAGCCAGTCCGACTGGGAAACCATGCAGCAGGCATCCGCCGTGCTGGAAAAGCTGGGCGTGGCGCACGAATGCCGCATCGTTTCGGCGCACCGCACCCCCGACCGGCTGGTGCGCTTTGCCAGGGATGCCCACGCGCAAGGCATCAAGGTCATCATCGCGGGCGCGGGCGGCGCGGCGCATCTGCCCGGCATGATCGCGGCGATGACGCACCTGCCGGTGCTGGGCGTGCCGGTCCAGTCAAAGGCGCTCAAGGGCATGGATTCGCTGCTGTCCATCGTGCAGATGCCGGGCGGCATCCCGGTGGGCACGCTGGCCATTGGCGCACCGGGGGCGATCAACGCAGGCATTCTTGCAGCGTCGATCCTCGCCACCGCCGATGCCGCTCTGGCCGAACGGCTGATCGCCTTCCGCACCGCGCAGACCGACGCCGTGGCCGAACGGCCATCCTGAGGCGCCCGCAATGATCCCGCCCGGCGAAACCATCGGCATCCTTGGCGGCGGCCAGCTTGGCCGGATGATCGCGCTGGCCGCGGCGAACCTTGGCTACCGCTGCCACGTCTATGCACCCGAAGCCGATCCCATCGCCGCCGATGTCTGTGCTGCGTTCACGCAAGGGGCGTTCGACGATGAAGCGGCGCTGGGCGCGTTTGCGGCGCAGTGCGCGGTCGTGACCTACGAGTTCGAAAATGTCGCCGCCGGGCCGCTGGGCGCGATTGCCCCGCACGCCCGGCTGCACCCCCCGGCGCGCGCGCTGGAAGTGGCGCAGGACCGCGTCAGCGAAAAGAGCTTTGTCGAAAAGCTCGGCGGCAAGCCCGCGCCCTGGGCGCAGGTTGATTCGCGCGACGATCTCAAGGCGGCAGTGGCGCGCATCGGTACGCCCGGCATCCTCAAGACCCGGCGCGATGGCTATGACGGCAAGGGCCAGTGGCGCATCATGCAGCCTGCCGATGCCGATGCGCTGGACCTGCCGGGCGTGCCGCTGATCTACGAAGGCTTCGTGACCTTTGCCGCGGAGTTTTCGGTGATCCTCGTGCGGACGGCGGCGGGTGACGTGCGGTTCTGGGACAGCGCGGAAAACGTTCACAAGAACGGTATCCTCGACCGGTCGAGCGTGCCTGCCGCGCCGGTCATCCTTGATCAGGTCGAAACGGCGCGGGCGCTGGCCGCCAGAGTCGCCGATGCGCTCGATTATGTCGGCGTGCTGACGCTGGAGTTCTTCGCTACGGCGCAAGGCCCGGTGTTCAACGAAATGGCGCCGCGCGTCCACAATTCCGGCCACTGGACAATCGAAGGCGCGCTCACCAGCCAGTTCGAAAACCACGTCCGCGCCATCTGCGGGTTGCCGCTTGGCTCCACCGCGCTGGCCGCCAGGGGCGTGGTGATGGACAACCTCATCGGCGATGATGCGCACGATTGGCCCGCGATCCTGTCCGATCCGGCCAACCACCTGCACCTGTATGGCAAGGCGGCAGTGCGCCCCGGACGCAAGATGGGCCACGTTACCCGGCTGGTGCTGTGACCGGGCCGCACGATAGCGTCCGGCCGGGCCTGTTCCTGATCTATGCCCGCGCCGACAACGGCGTGATCGGGCGCGACAACGGGTTGCCGTGGCGGCTGCCCGCCGATCTGCGGCGGTTCAAGGCGCTGACGATGCACAAGCCGATGGTGATGGGCCGCAAGACCTTCGAAAGCCTGCCGGGGCTGCTGCCGGGGCGGCGGCACATCGTGCTGACCCGCGATGCGGGCTGGCAGGCGCCGGGGGCCGAAGTGGCCGCCAGCGTGGCCGATGCGCTGGCGCTGGCCGGTCCGGGCGAAGTTGCCGTGGTCGGCGGAGCGCAGGTCTATGCGCAGTTCCTGCCGCTGGCAGAGCGGGTGGAACTGACCGAAGTGCATGGCGATTTTGCCGGCGATACCGCGATGCCGCCGCTGGACGGCGGATGGGTGGAGCAAGCGCGCGCGGAACATCCGGCCGACGGGGCCTTTCCCGCCCATGCCTTTGTCACGCTGGTGCGGGCCGGGGCGCGGGCATGACCCACGCACGGCTTGACGTGCGCGGCGCGGACGCAGACATAGGCTGCGTGATGGGTGGGATAACGTTTTCGGTCCTGCGGGCAGATGGTGGCGCCGCATGATCCGCATCAGCAGTCGTGATCCGGTACCGGCCACGTTGCGCGGCGGCATTGTCGCGCTCGGCAATTTCGACGGGTTCCATCTGGGCCACCAGGCCGTGGTCGAGGAAGCGATTCGCTGGGCAAAGGCCGAAGGCCGTCCCGCCATCGTCGCCACGTTCGATCCCCATCCGGTGCGCTTCTTCCTGCCCGATTCGCCACCTTTCCGGCTGACCACGCTGGACCAGCGGCAGGAATTGTTCGCCGCGGCGGGCGCGGATGCCATGCTGGTGATCCAGTTCGATGCCGAAGTGGCGGGCCTTTCGGCGCTGCACTGGATCGAAACCGGGCTGGTCGGCCATTTCGGCGCGGTGGGCGTGGTCACCGGGGAGGATTTCACCTTCGGCAGGGGGCGCGTCGGCAACGCTGCCTATCTTGCCGAACAAGGCCCGCGTCTGGGCCTGCAGGCCCGCGCGGTGGGCGCGGTGACGCTGAACGGGGAAGTGGTGTCGTCCAGCAGCATCCGCCATGCGCTGAAGGCCGGGGACTGCGCCACCGCCGCGCGCCTGCTCACCCGCCCTTTCGCCATCCGCGGGCCAGTGCAGCATGGCGACAAGGTGGGCCGGACGATCAATTTCCCGACCGCGAACCTCGATCTGGGGTCTTACCTGCGCCCGCGCTATGGCATCTATGCCGTCACTGGCCGTCTGCCCGACGGGCGCGTGCTGAAAGGCGCGGCCAACATCGGTATCCGCCCCACTTTTGATCCGCCCAAGGAATTGCTGGAGCCGCACTTCTTCGATTTTTCGGGCGATCTTTACGGTCAGGAAATCGAGGTCGCGTTTCACCACTTCCTGCGCCCCGAAGCGAAGTACGAAGGGCTGGACGCGCTGGTGGCGCAGATCGCGCGCGATTGCGACGATGCGCGGGCCTTGCTGGGGTAGCGGCGGCGCGTTCCGGCCGGTCGCGCATTGCTGCGCCAGAGACTTCCCCCGGCACTGCATTTGCTCTAGTGCGCAGCCGTCATGACCGAACAGCGCGATTTCAGGCCCACCGTCTTCCTGCCGAAGACCGATTTCCCGATGAAAGCCGGACTCCCCCAGAAGGAGCCGGGCATTCTGGCGCGCTGGCAGGAACAGGCCATTTACCGCAAACTGCGCGAAAGCCGCAAAGGGCGCGAAAAGTTCATCCTGCACGATGGCCCGCCCTACGCGAACGGCGACATGCATATCGGCCATGCGCTCAACCACATCCTCAAGGACATGGTCTGCCGCACCCAGACGCTGCTGGGCAAGGACGCGCCCTATGTTCCGGGCTGGGATTGCCACGGCCTTCCGATCGAATGGAAGGTCGAGGAGGAATACCGCAAGAAAAAGAAGAACAAGGACGAGGTTCCGCCGCGCGAGTTCCGCGTCGAATGCCGCGCTTATGCCCAGAAGTGGGTGGATGTGCAGCGCGAGCAATTGAAGCGCCTTGGCATCAATGGCGATTGGGACAACCCCTACCTGACGATGGACAGTCAGGCGGAAGGCACCATCGTGCGCGAACTGCTGAAGTTTGCCGAAAGCGGCCAGCTCTATCGCGGGGCCAAGCCGGTGATGTGGTCGCCGGTCGAAAAGACCGCGCTGGCCGAGGCCGAGGTCGAGTACGAGGATATCGTCTCGACGCAGATCGACGTGGCGTTCGAGATTGTGGAATCGCCGATTGCCGAACTGGTCGGCGCCTATGCAGTGATCTGGACGACGACGCCGTGGACGATCCCGGTGAACCAGGCTTTGGCTTATGGGCCTGAGGTTGATTACACGTTTTTGACTGATGGGGTTCGCAAGGTAATCGTCGCCACTGCGTTGACCGCTCAGTTCATGGAACGCGCCGGTAATCAATGGCGGCACGTTATCGGTTCAACCGGGCCGTTTGTCTTCAAAGGCTCCGACCTCGCCGGAACCATCGCCCGCCACCCGATGGCCAAGCTCTTCGAATCCCCCCTCCCCGTGGGGGAGGGGCCGGGGGAGGGGGTTCCCACCTCCGAAGGCGCAGAGCACCCCCACCCAACCCTCCCCTTCAAGGGGGAGGGCTTGAATCGTGCAAGCCCGCTGGCGGAGTTCTTCCTGCGGCCCCGCCCGTTCCTGCCCGGCGATTTCGTCACCACCGAAAGCGGCACCGGCCTTGTCCACATGGCGCCCGATCATGGCGAGGACGACTTTGCGCTGTGCAAGGCGCACGGGATCGAGCCGGTCTTCGCGGTGCAGGGCGATGGCAAGTATCGTGAGGACTGGGCCTGGCTCGGCGGGCAAGGCAGCGTCATCAACCCCAAGTTCAACGCGCCCGATGGGCCGATCTGTTCGGACCTCAGGGAAGCGGGCGGGCTGCTGGCGGCAAGCGCCGATTACAAGCATTCCTACCCGCATTCGTGGCGTTCGAAGGCCAAGGTGATCTATCGCTGCACGCCGCAGTGGTTCGTGCCGATGGACCGTCCATTATCCCCCCTCCCCTTCAGGGGAGGGGCCGGGGGTGGGGGCTCTCCGGCAAACGCAGCGTTGGGGGACGCCCCCCACCCCAACCCCTCCCCTGAAGGAGAGGGGCTTTCGACCCTGCGCGAAAAGGCGATGAAGGCCATCGCCGCCACCCGCTTCGTCCCCGAAAAGGGCCGCAACCGGATCGGCGCGATGGTTGAAGGGCGACCGGACTGGGTGCTTTCGCGCCAGCGCGCGTGGGGTGTGCCGATCACGCTGTTCGTGGACCGCAAGACCGGCCAGTACCTCAACGATCCGGCGGTGAACGCGCGCATTGTTGCGGCGGTCATGGCCGATGGCGTCGATGCGTGGGACGAGGAGCGGGCGCAGGAATACCTGGGGCCGGACTACCGGCTTGAGGACTACGAGCGCGTTACCGATATTCTCGACGTGTGGTTCGATTCCGGTTCGACCCATGCCTTCGTGCTGGAATCCGGCCGCTGGCCCGATCTGCTGCGGCCCGAAGGCTATACCGGCCCGCGCGCCGACATGTATCTGGAAGGGTCGGACCAGCATCGCGGCTGGTTCCAGTCCTCGCTGCTCGAATCGTGCGCCACGCGTGGCCATGCGCCCTACAAGGCGGTGCTGACCCATGGGTTCACCATGGACCAGAAGGGCATGAAGATGTCCAAGTCGCTGGGCAACACGATCAGCCCGATCGACCTGATGCGCGATTATGGCGCGGATATCCTGCGGCTGTGGGCACTGTCGGTCGATTTCACCGAAGACCACCGCATCGGCAAGGAAATCCTCGCAGGCGTTGCCGACCAGTATCGCAAGCTGCGCAACACCTACCGTTACCTGCTGGGTGCGCTCGATGGCTTTACCGAAGCGGAACGCCTGCCGGTTGAGGAGATGCCGGAGCTGGAGCGGTACATGCTCGGCCTGCTCGGCAAGCTGGACGCCACGCTGCGCCAGGCGGTCGACGATTTCGATTACAACACGTATGTCCGCGCGCTGACCGAGTTCTGCAACGAGGACTTGTCGGCGTTCTTCTTCGATATCCGCAAGGACAGCCTCTATTGCGATGCGCCTGCGGACCCGAAGCGCCGCGCCTATCGCACCGTGCTCGACATGCTGTTCCACGCGCTGGTCCGCTATGGCGCGCCGGTGCTGGTGTTCACGGCGGAAGAAGTGTGGACCTCGCGCTATCCCGATGCGGACAGCGTGCATCTGCTGGAATGGCCGGACGTGCCGGCGGTTGCGGTGGACGAGGCGCGCTGGAGCGAACTGCGCGCGCTGCGCCAGACGGTGAACGAAGCGATCGAGCCGCTGCGCCGCGAAAAGGTGCTGGGTTCCGGGCTGGAGGCCGTCGTCACCGTGCCCGAAGGCGCGCCGCAAGCCGATCTGGCCGAACTGTTCATCACCGCGACAGTAACGCGCGGGCAGGGCAGTGGCGTGACCGTTACCCGTTCCTCCGACCACAAGTGCGGCCGTTGCTGGCGCCTGCTTCCCGAAGTGACGGAAGACGGCGCGCTGTGCGGGCGGTGCGAAACGGTAGTGGCGCAGATCGACGCAGGCGCGCAGGTCTGATGCTGACCCGCGCGCGCATCGAAGGGCTGGGCCTTGCCGCGCTGGTGTTTGCCGCCGATCGCGCGGTCAAGGCGCTGATGACCGGGCCGTTGATGCTGCCCTCGCGCGGGGTGATCGATATCCTGCCGATGTTCGACTGGCGCTATGCCGAAAACCACGGCGTTTCGTTCGGCATGTTCGCGGCAACGTCGCTGGAGATGCGGATCGCGCTCATCGCGCTGACCGCACTGATCGCCACCGGGGTGTTCATCTGGATGCTGCGCGAAACCGCGCGCGGCGATCTGCTGGGGCTGGGGCTGGTGCTTGGCGGGGCCGTGGGCAACATCTTCGACCGGCTGGTTTACGGGTATGTCATCGACTATGCCGATCTGCACATCGGCGCATGGCGGCCGTTCCAGATCTTCAACCTGGCCGACGTGGCGATCACGTTCGGCGTCCTGATACTGCTTGCCCGCTCGTTCAAATCGCGCGAAAAGCCGGACACTGAACCGGATGCCGGCGATGATACCGCCACGGAGAATGCATGATGCGTAAAGCTGCCGCCCTGTCCCTTGTCGTTATGGCGGCAAGCCTGCTGACCGCCTGCGGTGGCGGTCGTTCGCTGTTCAACCGCGCGCGGCCCGATGAAATGGCCGTTACCCGCGCCGCTCCGCTGGTGGTGCCGCCCGATTTCGCGCTGACCCCGCCCAGCCCCGGCGCCCCGCGCCCGCAGGATGCCGAAGCCGGCCGGCAGACGCTCGATGCGCTGTTCGGTGGCCCATCGGCCCGTTCCGGCGTGGAGACCGACACGCTCAACCGTGCAGGCACGGCGGCGCGGTCGATCCGCTCCACCGTCGGCGATCCGCAGACGCAGACCGTGGCCAAGGGCCAGACCGTGCGCGATATTCTTGCCGCCCCGGAAGGCGACGGGCAGGCTGCGTCGGCGTCGATTCCGGGCTGACCGGCACGCCGATTACAGGATGGAACACCCCGCTCCGGCGGGGTTTTCTATGTCTGCCAGTCAATCGTGCCGCGACCGTGCGCCGCAAGGAAGGCGTTGGCCTTGCCGAAATGGCCGCAGCCGAAAAAGCCGGCATAGGCCGACAGCGGGCTGGGGTGTGGCGCTTTCAGCACCAGATGCACACCGCGTTCAAGCGCGGCGATGCGTGCGGCCTTCTTCTGCGCATGGTTGCCCCACAGCAGGAATACGGTGGGCTTCTCCTGCGCGGCGATGGCAGTGACGACTGCATCGGTAAAGGCTTCCCAACCGTGGCCCTGATGCGATCCGGCCTGCCCTGCCTCTACGGTCAGCACGGTGTTGAGCAACAGCACCCCTTGCCGCGCCCACGCCGAAAGGTCGCCACTGGCCGGGCGGGCAAGGCCAAGGTCGGCGTGCAGTTCCTTGAAGATGTTGGCAAGGCTTGGCGGAATCTTCACGCCGTCGCGCACGGAAAATGCCAGGCCATGCGCCTGCCCCGGGCCGTGATAGGGGTCTTGCCCCAGAATCACCACGCGCACCGCCTCCGGCGCGGTCAGGTCCAGCGCGGCCAGCCGTTCGGCGCGGGGGGGGTAGATTACCGCCCCGGCCTGTTCCCGATCATGCAGAAACGCGCCCAGCCGGGCCATGTCCGGCTGGGCAATGGCGGGGGCAAGCAGCTCTTGCCATGCGGGCGGGATCGGTAGCAACGTCATTGCGCCTGTCTGTATTGCGCAGGTGCGATATGGGCAAGCAAAGGCCAATGCCGCGCTTGTAAGGCGGTGCAGCATCTGTAAAAGCGCGTATGCTGCTAGTGCGAACACGCGCGCTGCAACGGGTGTAATCGGCCGACGGATGGGAACTGCATGAAGATCGCAATGGTAGGCTCAGGCTATGTCGGGCTGGTTTCGGGCGCCTGTCTGGCCGATTTCGGGCACGAAGTTGTCTGCATCGACAAGGACGCCAGCAAGATCGAATCGCTGCACCAGGGCGTGATGCCGATCTACGAGCCGGGGCTGGCCGAACTGGTCGCCGCAAACGTAAAGGCAGGCCGTCTGGCCTTTTCGACCGACCTTGCCAGCGCCATTGACGGTGCGCAGGCGATCTTCATCGCGGTGGGCACGCCTTCGCGCCGTGGCGATGGCCATGCCGATCTGAGCTATGTTTATGCCGTGGCCGAAGAACTGGCCGCCAACATTCGCACGCCGACGGTGATCGTCACCAAATCCACCGTGCCCGTCGGCACCGGCGATGAAGTTGAACGCATCATCCGCGACAGCGGCACGGCGGTGCAGTTTGCGGTTGTATCCAACCCTGAGTTCCTGCGCGAAGGCGCGGCAATCGGCGATTTCAAACGACCCGACCGCATCGTGATCGGCGCGGAAGACGAGTGGGCGCGGGGCGTGATGCACGAAGTCTATCGTCCGCTGTTCCTCAACAAGGCGCCAATCCTGTTCACTGCGCGGCGCAGTTCGGAACTTATCAAGTATGCCGCCAATGCCTTTCTGGCGACCAAGATCACGTTCATCAACGAAATGGCCGACCTGTGCGAAAAGGTCGGGGCAGACGTGCAGGACGTGGCGCGGGGCATCGGGCTGGACAACCGCATCGGCTCGAAGTTCCTGCACGCCGGGCCGGGCTATGGCGGATCGTGCTTCCCCAAGGATACGCTGGCCTTGCTCAAGACGGCGGAAGACTACAACAGCCCGGTGCGGCTGGTCGAAGCCGTGGTCAAGGTAAACGACAGCCGCAAGCGCGCCATGGGCCGCAAGGTTATCGAAGCCCTTGGTGGCGAAGCGCGCGGCAAGCGCGTGGCGCTGCTGGGGCTGACCTTCAAGCCCAACACCGATGACATGCGCGATGCGCCGTCCATTGCCATTGTCCAGGCGCTGCTGGATGCGGGCGCCGAAGTGGTTGCCTATGACCCGGAAGGCATGGAAGCGGCTGCGGCGATCATGCCCGGTGTCACCATGGTGCAAAGCGCCTATGCCGCCATCGAGGGCGCCGATGCGATTGCGCTCGTGACCGAGTGGGACGCGTTCCGCGCGCTTGATTTCGCACGTGTGAAGCAGTTGGCGCGTGCGCCGGTGCTGGTGGACCTGCGCAATGTCTACGATCCGGCGGAAGTGCGCGCAGCGGGCTTTACCTACAGCAGCGTCGGGCGGCCCTGACCCGGCGGCGGGGCATATAACATGCCCCTCTGTCCGCGCTTTGCCCCGGTAAAAGCCCGTTGCGGTCAGACCGTATCGGGTTCCAGTATCGCCTCTGGCGCTTCATCCGCGACCGGCGGGCGCTGTGTGCCCCACAGGATCGAGCTCCACACCCGCTCGTGGAAATAGTAGAGCCCGATCTTGGTAATCACTTCGGTTCCGGCAATTGCACCGGCAGCCTTCGGGCTGCCGGTGAAAAGCCAGCCAAGCAGGAACGTGTCAATCGAGCCAAGCACGCGCCATGAAATCGCTTTCACGACCGAGCGTGCGTGAGCTTCGTGACCACTGAACAGAATCATGCAGCATAGCCTTCCGGGACCGACTGATACGAATGGCCATGCCGCATCTTGTCAAGCCACGGCCCCCAGGATCTGGGCGACGATGCGTTCCGCGGCGTCTTCAGGCGATTCTTCGGTGGTTTTGATCGTTATTTCGGGGCTTTGCGGCGCTTCGTAAGGGCTGTCAATGCCGGTGAAGTTCTTGAGCTGCCCGGCACGGGCCTTCTTGTACAGCCCCTTCACGTCCCGCCGTTCCGCCTCTTCGATCGGCGTGTCGATGAAGATCTCGACGAACTCGCCCTCCGGCATCATAGCGCGGACCATTTCGCGTTCGGCCCGGAACGGGCTGATGAACGCGGTCAGCACGATCAGACCGGCATCGGTCATCAACCGGGCGACCTCGCCGACGCGGCGGATGTTTTCGATGCGATCCGCTTCGGTAAAGCCCAGATCCTTGTTCAGACCGTGCCGGACGTTATCGCCATCAAGCAGGAAGGTGTGCTTGCCCAGCGCGTGCAGCTTCTTTTCGACCAGGTTGGCGATGGTCGATTTGCCCGAACCCGAAAGCCCGGTGAACCACAGAACTGCCGGTGTCTGGTTCTTGGCCTTGGCGTGCGCTTCACGGCTGATGTCCAGCGCCTGCCAGTGCACGTTCTGTGCGCGGCGCAGGCTGAAATTGACCATGCCGGCAGCCACGGTGGCGTTGGTGATCTTGTCGATCAGCACGAACCCGCCCAGCGTGCGGCTCTGTGCGTAAGGTTCGAATACCACCGGCTTGTCCGTGGCCATTTCGGCCACGCCGATGGCGTTGAGTTCAAGCGTCTTGGCCGCCAGATGTTCCATCGTGTTGACGTTGACGACGTATTTCGGCGCCTGCACCGTGGCTGAAACCGTCTGCGTGGCAAGCTTGAGCCAGTAGGCCCGGCCCGGAATCATCGCTTCATCGTTCAGCCACACGAAGGTTGCTTCGAACTGGTCGGCGGCTTGCGGCGGATCGCCTGCCAGGGCGATGACATCACCGCGCGAGCAATCGATTTCGTCGGCAAGACACAAGGTGACCGATTGCCCGGTAATGGCCTGTTCGATATCGCCTTCCAGCGTCACGATGCGCGTAACCGTGCTGGTCTTGCCCGAAGGCAGCACGCGGATCAGGTCGCCCTTGCGCACGGTGCCGGTGGCGATCAGCCCGGAAAACCCGCGAAAATCGAGGTTCGGGCGGTTGACCCACTGCACCGGCATGCGAAACGGCTTGTCCACGTCGATCGACGACAGCACTTCGACCGTTTCAAGGTGATCGACCAGCGTCGGGCCGGTGTACCAAGGCGTGTTGGGTGAAGGGGTGGTGATGTTGTCACCCTTGAAGCCGGAAATCGGCATCGCGGTGAAGCTTTCGATCCCGATACTGCGAGCGAACTCAGTGTAATCGCGCACGATGGAATCGAAGACCGCCTGATCGTATCCAACCAGATCCATCTTGTTGACCGCCAGCACGATGTTGCGGATGCCGATCAGGTGGCACAGGTAGGAGTGACGGCGCGTCTGCACCAGCACGCCCTTGCGCGCGTCGATCAGGATCACTGCAAGGTCGGCGGTCGAAGCGCCCGTGACCATGTTGCGGGTATACTGTTCGTGGCCAGGGCAATCGGCGACGATGAACTTGCGCTTTTCCGTGTTGAAGAAGCGATAGGCAACGTCGATCGTGATGCCCTGTTCGCGTTCGGCGGCAAGCCCGTCGACAAGCAGCGCGAAGTCGATGTCCTGCCCTTGCGTGCCCTGGCGTTTGGAATCGCTTTCCAGCGCGGCAAGCTGGTCTTCGAAGATCATCTTCGAATCGTAAAGCAGGCGGCCAATCAGCGTGGACTTGCCGTCGTCCACCGATCCGCAGGTGATGAACCGCAGCATGGTCTTGTGCCGGTGCTGGTCGAGGTAGGCGTCGATGTCTTCGGCGATGAGGGCATCGGTCTGGTAGATCGCGTTCTGGTCTGACATCAGAAGTACCCCTGCTGCTTCTTTACTTCCATGCCGGCTCCGCCCGCATCCTTGTCGATCACGCGGCCCTGCCGCTCGCTGGTGGTGGTCAGCAGCGTTTCCTGAATCACTTCGGGCAGCGTGCTCGCCGTGCTTTCCACTGCGCCGGTCAGCGGGAAACAACCCAGCGTGCGGAAGCGGATAGAACGGTTGACGATTTCGGGACGGCGGCCGAGCACCTTTTCGAGGCGGTCGATATCGTCGGCCATGAACAACTGGCCTTCCCACTCATAGGTCGGGCGTTCGGCGGCAAAATAGAGCGGCACGATCGGCACATCGTTGAGGTGGATGTACTGCCAGATGTCCAGCTCGGTCCAGTTGGAGATCGGGAACACACGGATCGATTCGCCCTTGTTCTTGCGGGCGTTGTACAGGTTCCACAGTTCCGGCCGCTGGTTCTTCGGATCCCAGCCGTGGCTGGCGGTGCGGAAGCTGAAGATGCGTTCCTTGGCGCGGCTCTTTTCCTCGTCGCGCCGCGCGCCACCGAAGGCGGCGTCGAAACCGTACTTGTCCAGTGCCTGCTTCAGACCTTCGGTCTTCCACATGTCGGTGTGCAGTGCGCCGTGGTCGAACGGGTTGATCCCGCGCTCGGCCGCTTCGGGGTTCTGGTAGACCAGCAGCTCCATGCCGCTTTCCGCCGCCATCTGGTCGCGCAGCTTGTACATTTCCTGGAACTTCCAGGTCGTGTCGACGTGCAGCAGCGGGAAGGGCGGCGGCGAGGGAAAGAACGCCTTGCGCGCAAGGTGCAGCATAACCGCGCTGTCCTTGCCCACCGAATAGAGCATGACCGGGTTTTCAGCCTCGGCCACGACTTCGCGCATGATGTGGATCGCTTCGGATTCCAGACGCTCAAGATGCGTCAGGGTATTGCTGGTCATGTTCACGCTGATCCGCTCCGCAATCGTTGTTGGCACCTCTTTCCGTGATTCGTCGCGCGCCGTGTGCTCCCATATGGGAGCCAATTGGCATTGCAAAACTTGGGTGGTGCCAACGCCAGCTTTCCTGCGTCTGCCGGCAGGGACAGAGTGCTTGCGGGCGACGGGCCGAAAGCCTAAGCGCAAACGATGGCCGTTTACCTCCATGAAGAAGACCTGCCCGCCGGTGTGCTTGCGCCCGGTCCCGTGGCGATAGACACCGAAACCATGGGTCTGATCACCCCGCGGGACCGGTTGTGCGTGGTGCAGATTTCCGATGGCGGCGGCGATGAACATCTCGTGCGGTTCGCGCCGGGCAGCGGCTTCGCTGCGCCGAACCTCAAGGCCGTGCTGGCCGATCCGGCGCGGCTCAAGCTCTATCACTTCGCCCGTTTCGATCTTGCGGCGATCGAGCATTATCTGGGCGTCACCGCCGCTCCGGTGTTCTGCACCAAGATCGCGTCCAAGCTGGTGCGCACCTATACCGACCGTCACGGGCTGAAGGAACTGGTGCGCGAACTGCTGGGCAAGGAGATTTCCAAGCAGCAGCAGTCGAGCGACTGGGGCGCCCCGGTGCTGAGCGAGGCGCAGCAGGAATATGCCGCGTCCGACGTGCGCTACCTGCATGCGATGCACGCCATTCTGGTTGAACGGCTGGAACGCGAAGGGCGCACGGCGCTGGCGCAGGCATGCTTCGATTTCCTGCCGATGCGCGCGCGGCTCGACCTGGCGGGCTGGGCAGAGCGCGATATCTTCAGCCACGAGTAATGGGCAGGCGGCAATACGGGGCGCGATGACCGAACAGGCTGACATTGTCCGATCGCGGCGACGCGTGTTTGCGGCGCCGGATGGTTTCCACGACCGCCTCGTGCACTTTCTGGCGCGCGCGCTTCCTGCGGCGGTCGGCGCGTTGCTGGCCGTGATGGTCATCGCTCCGCTTTCGCCGCGCGGCGAAATCAGCTTTCTGCTGGACCGCACGAAGGTGGCAGTGGTGGATGACCGCATGCAACTGTCGAGCGCGATGTACCGCGGGCTGGACGATGACGGTCGGAGCTTTTCGATCACCGCAGGCTCTGCCGTGCAGCGCACCAAGGCCGAGCCGCTGATCCAGCTCGATCAGTTGACAGCGCGGATCATGCTCAATGATGGCCCGGCGCTGCTGACCGCGGGCAAGGGCGATTACAATTTCAACAAGGAAATTGTCGATATCGTCGGGCCGATCAATTTCCGAACCGCCGATGGCTATCGCATGACGGCCAGCAACGTGGATATCGACCTTGGCGGCAAGCGGTTGAAAAGCCGTGGCCCGGTGGAAGGCCGCATTCCGGCTGGCACTTTTGCTGCCGACAGGATAAGCGCGGATCTGTCAGCCCGGACGGTGACGCTGGATGGAAACGCCCGTCTTCGGATGGTGCCGGGCAAGATGCAGGATCAATGAGCATGCGCGCACAACTTCGTTCCGCCCGCCCGCTGCGCATGGCGGCACTCGGTTTCGCTGGATCGACCGCCCTGATCGCGGGCGCGCAGCATCTGTTTGCGCAGGGAATCGCCAGTCACAACAGCGATGCGCCGGTCAACTATGCGGCAGACCGTATCGAGGTGCAGGACAAGGCCAAGCGGGTGGTCCTTTCCGGCAACGTCGATATTTCGCAGGCTGACCTGCGCATGCGCGCCGCGCGTACGACGGTTGCCTATTCCGATACCGGGGATCTCCAGATTCAGCGGATCGACGCGACCGGCGGGGTGCAGATCAACCGCAGCGGCGAAAGCGCGCGCGGCGATGTGGCGGTGTATGATTTCGGACGCAACATCATCACCATGACCGGCAATGTCGCGCTGCGTCGCAACGGCGATACGCTGAACGGCGGGCGCCTTGTCATCGACCTGGACAGCGGGTTGTCCAGCATCGACGGCCGGTCGAGCGGATCGGGCAATGGCGCGGGCGGCGGGCGCGTGTCCGGCAGTTTTCAGGTTCGCAAGAAAACCTGAGGGCCAGGCGGCCTGAGTGGGCTGCCGCTTCGCCTTATCCCGTCGTGATGGGTCCGGTGCAGTGGCCGCGTGGTATTACCGGCTTCGTTCCGCTCGTTGCGCTCCGATCAAACTCGGCTTGCAGCATGGCAAGCGCGCGACAATCCAGCCTGGCACCCAAGGTTTCGGCCCGGTTCAGCATGTCGATCGCGCTGGTTCGGTCGACCGCTGATAAAGCGGGCAGGAACTGGCCGGTCCACCGGCCGCCTGTCGCCAGTTGCGCGGCCATGGCCTGCCGCCCTGCGGGGGTCGCCAATTGCCGTGCGACCAGTTCAGGCAGGGCTTCGGTTTCGCTCTGGGTGGACATGATCGCTACAAGACGGCGCGCCGATTCTGCTGGGTCGCGCGCCATGAGCGCAATGTTGAACATGGCTTCCTGCGCCAGCGGTTCGCGCCATCCGCGCCGGGCGGCTGCCTGGATAAGGTAGCCGCTCTTTTCGCGGTGGCCTGCGCGTTCTTCGGCAATCGCCAGCAAGGTGAGATGTTCGGCAGGTACCGGCCGCCGTTCCACCAGCGTGCGGGCCGTGGCGAGCGCCACGTCGGGAGGTGCCTTTCGGACGGTGGCGACTGTCTCGTGCATCTGGGCGAAACTGCGGAAGATGCCCGGCACAAGAGGTACAAGGTGCGGCGCCCGGCGCGTGGCGCGATCAAGCTCTGCTCCGGTCACAATCAACGCGACCAGTGCGATGAAGCCGTACCAGGCGTAACGCGTGATCATGCGCTTTCTCCCGCCGATGGCACCGCCCCGGCTACCCCGCGCGTTCCTTCAACGCTCTCGCGCGCTCGCGCCAGCAGGAGAATGGCCAGAGCGGCGACACCGAGCATGGTCTGGTTGCGCAGCGGGTAGTCCAGCGTCGATTGCAGGGCTATCGCCAGAAGGATACCCGTGCCTGACAGCGCCTGCCAGCGTGCCGGGGTCGCAATCGCGCGCCAGCTTGCCCACAAGACCCACAAGGCCCACAGAGCGCAAAGGCCAAGCCCTACGGCTCCGGCCTCGACAGCAATTTCGATATAGTCGTTGTGCGCGCGCCCGGCGCGGCGCGGTGAAACGTATTCCAGCGTCTCATCAACCTGGAACACTTCGTCGAACGTGCCCATGCCCGCGCCAACAGGCCAGTACCGCTGCGCGGCAAACCGGGCATCTTCCCACATCTTTGGGCGCTGCTCGTCAGCCTTTTCGAACCGGGCAAGGCTTGTTTCAATGCGGCTGCCGCCGGCCAGCGGTAAGGCTACGATGGCGATTGCGGTTGCGGCAAGCATGGCTTGCAGCGCCTTGTTTGTCTGGCTGGTCCCGCCAGCCCCGTCGCGCACCTTGCGCAGCACGAAGACCAGGATGGCCAGCACGGTCGGGATCGCCATGAGCACGATGCTTGTGCGCGATTGGGTCAGGACGACTCCGGTCGCCAGCAGAACCGCCGCTGCGGCCTTGGCTAGCCACGCCATTGACGCGGGCCGTGCGGGGGGAAGCGTTGCAAGGAGGACAAGGCAGCAGACCAGAAACAAGCCGGTTGAATTGCGGTTGGCGAAAGTGCCGAACAGAACGCCCGGCATTGCCAGTTCGGGGTAGAATGTCGACAAGCCGCTGCTGCCGAGCACCTGCACCACGCCGAGCGCGACATTGACCAGTCCGGCTGCGATTACGATGAGCGAAAGGCTGCCAAGCTGTCGGGCGGGAATGGCAAACCCTGTGACCAGGAGGGTGACAGGTGCAATCAGTCCGGCAAAAGCCACCAGCGTGCGTGCATGGTCGAGGCTGAAAGACGACCAGCCGGTGTAGTCCGCGGCCCTGAACGCTTCCATTGCCAGATCACGTCCCGGCAAGTTGCCGAGCAGGCTTTGCGGCAACGGAACGAGCTGGATCAGGGGCAGTGCGAGAGTGGCGATGGTCAGCCCGACCAGTGGCAGCGGTGCTGCCTTCACAAAGCGTGCAACGGGTTGTCCGTTCAGGGCCAGGATGATCAGTGCCGTCAACTGTACGAGCAGGTTTGGCAGGCCATAAGCAACGCCGCCACCGCCGATCAGGCAAATGGCTATAAGCAAGGCAGCGACCTGCCTGTTCCTGTCAGTAAACATGGCTGCTTGATTGAGAGATGCTGCGGTCAAGTCAAGCGCCGTTAGTGTGCCTGTCGAATGTTGCCAGTTCACAAGACATGAAAAACCCGGCCGCTGCACCGCAACGACCGGGTTTTTCAAAATCCTTGCGGGATCAGTTTGCGCCGGGCGACTTGCTGTCGACTGCCTTTGCAATACCGAACGCACCAGCGCCGAAACCGAGCAGGATCAGGATCCAGCTAAGCGGGGTCAGGCTGTTTTCATCTTCGACCGAGCTGGCTACGCGGCTGGCCGAGTAGGTTTCCGTCGGATAAACGGTGCTGGCCGATGCACGAGTACCAGCCTGCGCCGCGATCGGGGCAACCAGGAGGCTTGCAGCAGCAACCGCCGAGGCAATGCGGGAAAACTTCATAACTTAATCTCCTAAGCAGCAGCGCTTCCGTATACCGCCCTCTCACCTAAGGGCATATCGCAATGCAAAATGATTCGCAACCTGTTCTACGCATTAACCCTTATAAAGGCTGTCTGATCCGAACAGGTGAGGCTGTGTCGATCAGGTAGTCATGTTCGTTGCGAGCGCCGAAATTCTAGGTTTTCCGGGATTTTTTTATCATTCCCGTGCCATTTTGACAGGGTGAGGGAAATTGCCAGAGCGCGTGGCGGTCGATGTTGCACTGCACTCATTTCGCCGTGAAAAATGCACACATCACAGTCAAAGTTTAGATGAATCAATGGTTAACCAGGCTGAATGCGCTGCAGATGCGTTGCGCTTTCATGGCTTTGCCGTGGAACAATTGCCGCAGTGTGACACCTGGCACGACGCTGGAAAAACAGTGTCAGTCCCTGCGCAACCATTTCAGCGTGGCGACTTCACGCACAGTGCTGTCCGGGTCGACATCTGCACGACGTGCCGCGAAATAGGCTTGTCCCCGCGCCACTAGCCACACAGGGTAGGCCAGCCAGCGTAGCGGATTGTCGGGTCCGACCTTCGCAATGTCGGCAAGCCTTGCCGGTGTCGGGGTCAATGCGGCGCGGACGGCGGCGAAAAGTCCGGGCATTTGCCCCTTCCGCAATGTAATCCCGCGCAGCATGGCCGCATGATCGGTCAGGCTTTCGTCGCGCAACATTGCAGTCACGCACGCATCGACATGTTCGGCCATGCTTTCGGCCGGGACGACAAGCCCGCCGGGCACCCACGTTGCCCCGTTGGCCGAAGCGATCGCGGCAACCAGCCGCAGCGCGCGGTCAAGGCCCATCGCCTGCGCCTGAGCGATCAGCAGCGGCCAGTCGATTGCGCCACCCAGTGCGGCAAAATGCAGGTCGGCGAGCGTCAGCGGACCGTTTTCGAACATGTGGTGCAAAGTTGCGTGTTCGACCAGATGGAGGAAGTTGGCGTGTGCCGAAGGCACGCGCACGGCTGCGCCGGACACTGCCATGTCCTCGTTCTGCTCCAGCACCATCGCAACCAGTTGCGGTTCTTCGGCCCAGCCGCGTGCGTTCAGCCGGTGATGGATTTCGAAGGAGACGCCACGCTGCGTGTCGAGCAGTTCGGGTAGCTGGTGGCCGAACTCGATGCCGTAATACCCTGCCCAGGACGCCACTTCATAAGTGCCGCTGTCGATCATCAGTTGCTGCGCCCGTTCGGCCTGATCCGCCGGGACCAGCAGGTCGATGTCCCGCAAGGGGCGCAGGCGCGCCTCCGGGTAGTCGCGGTAGGCCAGCCTTGCGCCCTTGAGCGCCACAGGAACGATGTTGTGCCGCCGGAGGAACGCTACGGCTTCGGTCAACGCCAGCATGTGCCCGAACGCGGACATGGTGAGCCGCCGCCGTTCGTCCTCGATCGCCGCGCGGCAGGGCGCGGGAAGCAGGGGCTGGCAGTTGGCGCGGGTCAACGCCCGGTCAAGCAGCAGGCCGATCCGCTTGGCGATGGCCTGATCGACAAGCGTGATCCAGTCCGCTTCGGAAAGCGCCGCAAAATGTTCTGCCAGATTGTTATCCGGTCCGGCGCAAATCAGCAGGATCAGGCGTTGCGAAGGTTGCAGTCCGTTTTGCAGTTTCGGCGTGGCGCCCATATTTCCACTGCCGGTCGAATGGTCGCAAAAGGGCATGTCGCCAGGCATTGTGTCGGTTGCGTCCTGCGCCATCTGATGGAGCTGATCTTTCAGTTTGGCCGCAATACAATTGCCGGGTCGGATGGTCTGCAACGGACTCGTATGGTTTTTGAGCGGCGAAGTAAAGTTCGGCACCTGTATCAGGCGCCGTACTGGTGCTTCCAGATGACACGAAGGCTTTGGTCCCCGGTCGTGCGGGGACGCGCTGGCTTAGATGTTGCAGGGCAGAGCTTGTGGTTGACCTTGAAGCACTCTGCTGCAATGCAAAAACAAGCAGTACGGGGAATCGCCTTTGACCCTTGCGCCGGCAGCGGCCTGTGCAGGACGAAGGCGGCGCGACAGATGGTCAGGTCTGCGGTTAACGCAGGCGGTCTGGCAGTCGGGTTCGGCGTAGCGCAATTGGGAGTGAAATATTCGTGGCGGAATCGGCGGTTGGCAAGTCTCGCAAGGGTATCATTCTCGCCGGTGGATCAGGAACGCGTCTCTATCCCCTGACCCGCGGCGTGTCGAAACAGCTTATGCCGGTGTTCGACAAGCCGATGATCTACTACCCGCTGAGCACGTTGATGCTGGCTGGTATCCGCGACATTCTGATTATCACCACCCCGGAGGATGCCGCACAGTTCCAGCGCGTGCTGGGCGATGGTTCGGCGCTTGGAGTCGCGCTGACCTATGCCGTCCAGCCCAGCCCGGACGGCCTTGCCCAGGCATTCCACATCGGCGCGAGTTTCGTCGCCGGCCATCCTAGCGCGCTCGTGCTGGGTGACAACATTTTCTATGGCCACGGCCTGCCGCAGCTCCTTGCCAACGCGACCAGCCGCGCCAGCGGCGCCAGCGTCTTTGCCTACCGCGTCAACAATCCCGAAGCCTATGGCGTCGTGTCCTTCGATGCATCGGGCCGCGCCGAAACGATCGAGGAAAAACCTGCCGTCCCCCGCTCAAACTATGCGGTAACCGGGCTGTATTTCTATGACGAGACGGTTGTCGACCGCGCGCGCGACCTCAAGCCTTCGCCACGCGGTGAGCTGGAAATCACCGACCTCAACCGGCTGTATATGGATGAAGGCCAGCTCTCGGTCGAAATCATGGGGCGCGGCTATGCCTGGCTCGATACCGGAACGCACGGTTCATTGCTTGACGCCGCGACTTATGTCCGCATCACCGAAGAACGCCAGGGCTTGAAGATCTGCTGCCCGGAAGAGATCGCCTGGCGGCAGGGCTTCATCTCCGACGCGGAACTGGCCGCGATTGCAGAGCCATTGCGCAAGTCGGGCTATGGCGAGTACCTGTTGCAGCTTCTGGCCCAGCGGTGAATGTAGTGAACATCATTGAATGCAATATTCCCGGCCCGTTGATCATCGAACCGAAAGTGTTCGGAGACGACCGTGGCTTCTTCCTTGAAACGTGGAATCAGGCTGCCTTTGCCGCAGCCGGGCTGGACCTGACCTTCGTGCAGGACAACCACAGCCGGTCTCAGCGGGGCGTTTTGCGCGGCATGCACTTCCAGAATCCGGGACCGCAGGGCAAGCTGGTGCGCGTGGTGCGCGGCGCTGTGTTCGATGCCGTCGTCGACCTGCGCCGGTCCTCGCCAACGTTCGGCAAGTGGACCGGCGTCACGCTTTCGGCGGAAAACAAGCGCATGTTCTGGGTGCCCGAAGGCTTTGCGCATGGCTTCGTGACGCTCGAAGACGATACCGATTTTCTCTACAAGTGCACGGCGCCCTATGCGCCGCAACACGAAAGCAGCCTGGCATGGAATGATCCTGCGGTCGGTATCGAATGGCCGTTGGACGGGATTGAGCCGAAACTGTCGGCCAAGGACGCCGCAGGTCTTGCGCTCGATCAGGTGCCGACCTTCCCATGAAGGCGCTGGTCACCGGGGTGAACGGTCAGGTCGGCAAGGCCCTGCTCAAGACCTGCCCTGCGGGATGGACCTGCGTTCCGCTGGACCGGGCCGCGCTTGATCTTGCCGATCCGGCCGCGATTGCCCGCGTGGTGGCGGCCGAAAGCCCCGATCTTGTGCTGAACGCGGGGGCCTATACTGCGGTGGACCGCGCCGAAAGCGAGCCCGATCTGGCGCATGCGATTAACGCGGGTGCCCCTGGCGCCTTTGCTGATGCGCTTGGCAGGACGGGCGGAAGGCTGGTGCATGTCTCGACCGATTTCGTGTTCGATGGCAGCAGCGGCAAGGGCTACCGTCCCGAAGATGCGCGCAACCCGCAATCGGCCTATGGCGCAAGCAAGGCGGCTGGCGAAATCGCCGCAGGCCAAGCCGCCACGATTGTGCGGACGAGCTGGGTCTATGCGGCGGGCGGGGCAAACTTCGTGCGGACCATGCTGCGCCTGATGCGCGAGCGTGATGAACTGCGGGTAGTTTCGGACCAGATCGGATCGCCGACATGGGCAACCGGCCTTGCCGAGACGCTCTGGGGCCTGGCACTGACGCAGCAGCCGGGCATCTGGCATCACCGCGATGCCGGGGTGGCAAGCTGGTATGATTTCGCCGTGGCCATCGCGGAAGAGGCGCATGCGATCGGCCTGCTTGCCCGTATCCCCGCTATTGTCCCGATTGCGACGGCCGACTATCCGACACCCGCGACACGTCCGGCCTTTTCGGTGCTCGACGTTTCGGCGACCCGCGCCGCGCTGGGGGATGGCAACCGGCACTGGCGGGCCAATCTCAAGACCATGCTGAAAGAGGAAAAGGCGCTTGGCTAACTTGCTCGTGACCGGCGGCGCCGGTTTCATCGGTGGCAATTTTGTCCATTACTGGGCACAGCAATACCCCGATGACAGCCTGACCGTGCTTGATTGCCTGACCTATGCAGGCAACGAATCGACAATTGCCGGGGTTGTTCAGGCAGAGCTTGTGGTGGGCGACATCCGCGATACCGCGCTGGTCGAAAAGCTGCTGCGCGAACGCGATATCGCAACCATTGTGCATTTCGCCGCCGAAAGCCACGTGGACCGGTCGATCACCGGTCCCGATGCCTTCATCGATACGAATATCCTTGGCACCAACAGTTTGCTCAAGGCCGCGCGCACGGTCTGGCTGGACGCCGGGAGTGGGCGCGAACACCGCTTTCACCACATTTCCACCGACGAAGTGTACGGTTCGCTTGGCCCGTCCGATCCCGCCTTCAGCGAAACGACGCCTTATGCGCCCAATTCGCCCTATTCGGCATCGAAGGCGGCGTCCGACCACCTCGTCCGGGCCTACCACCACACTTACGGGCTGGTGACGACGACCACCAATTGCTCGAACAATTACGGGCCATACCAGTACCCTGAAAAGCTGATCCCGCTGTTCCTGCTCAATGCGCTGTCGGGCAAGCCGCTGCCGATCTATGGCGATGGCATGAACGTGCGCGACTGGTTGCACGTCGAGGATCATTGCCGCGGGATCGAGGCGACGCTGCTGCGCGGTGTGCCGGGTGAAACCTACAATATCGGCGGTGGCGAGGAATTGCCCAACCTTGCGGTGATCGACCGGATCTGTGCGGAAGTCGACCGGGCCTTTGCCGAGATTCCTGGCCTCGCGGAGCGTTATCCGGATGCACCGGCCGCGCGGGGCGGCAAGACGGAGAGCCTCAAGACCTTCGTCCAAGACCGCAAGGGTCACGACCGCCGCTATGCGATCGACGAGCGCAAGGCCAAGGCCGAACTGGGCTATGTTCCGCAGCACGATTTTGAATCCGGGCTGGCGGGCACCTTGCGCTGGTATCTTGCCAACGAGGACTGGTGGCAGCCGCTGGCCGCCGGCCGGTGAGCGCACGCCGGGGCCGACGGATACTGGCCCTGGCTGTCGGCACTGCATTGCTGGCCGGCCTTTGTCTCGGCGTCGGCCTGTGGCTGGGAGAAGTGCCGCGCTGGACGCTGCATGGTGCTGTCATGCGCCTGCACGATCCCTTGCCCGCGCTGCAGCCAGATGCGCATCCTTTGACGGGCGGCGGGACGCTGGCGTTCTTTGGCGACAGCAACACGGCTGGAACGCGGCTCGGTGGTCCCGGCAAGGCTTATCCGGCAATACTCGCCCGGACACTGGGTCGGACGCAGCGCGTTTGCGTGGTGGCGCATGGCGGTGCAACCGTGCGCAGTATTGCCCGGCGGCCGTGGAATTGCGGATCTGCGGATCTTTCGATCATCATGCTAGGCACTAATGATGCGGCCACGCGCGGCTGGCTGGCGGCGCGCACGCCGGTTCCGCTTGCGGAATATCGTGCCACGCTTGCCACCATGGTCCGGCGGCTGGCCGGGCAAGGTGCAGGGGTATTGATCCTTGCTCCACCGCCTGTCGGCACGGCAGCGATGGAGCGCCGCCTCCAGCCATACAGGGTCGCGGCGCGGCATGTCGCGGTTGAAATGCGCGCCGCTTTCCTCGACCCCGTTGCCGCGTTCGGGCCGGACGACACCCTGCAGTTTGATGCGCTGCACCTGAGCGAAGAGGCCCAGCAAAAGCTGGGCCTCTGGCTGGCGGCGCAGATTTCCGGCGGTTAGACGATGATCGCTTCGGTTGCCGGAATGGCCATGACGGGAAAGCCCAGCCCGTTTTCGGCTTCGCAACCATCGTAGAGGCCACCCTTGTAGGGTGCTGACAGTTCAACCGAAGTGCCGTGGCTGAACGGCCCGCCGCGCAAGTAGGCAAACCGTGCGCCAACCGGCCATGGTCCCGAATCGAGCGCAAGCGTTACCGTTCCCGGTGCAGTGATCGTTGCGGTGATGCCAAGGCGCGACCAGGTCGTGCCGCCATCCAGCGAGTACTCGAACCCGTTGACCGGTCGGCTGTCCTGTGTGCGCAAGCTGCCGCCATTGGGCAGGCTGGCGCTGATGGTCACCGTCGACCTGTCTGGAGCGACGACCACGCTTTCGCGGCGCAAGGCAGGGTTGCCCGCCGTGGGACTCAAGCCTCTGGCACGCAGGTAGGTTTCACCGATGCGGTAGCCCAGGCGGAAGCAGCCTTCCATCAGAACCTGGCTGCCGTGTGGCCCGCCAAGGTTTGCGTTGGGGCCGGAAGGCGTGCCTGCTGCAAGGTTGTCGACGGCAAAGTCGGTCACGGCAGGGCCGACTGCGCTGATCGCAGGATTGGCCGCTGCCCATGCCAGTTGCCCTGCCTGTGCAGTGCTGCGCGTCGTGCCGAAGTCATCGGCGGTCGTCGGCCCCGCCGTGACATTGGTAGCGCGTGTCGGCAGGCAGATACCCAGTTTGTAGCCCGGCGCGTTGATGGAACCGTCGAACAGGCGCCTGTCGCCGGCCAGCGGCCCGGTGCCATGGACAACGGCATCGAGCAGATCCGGGTAACTGCCCGCATCGGAGGTGTACCACTGCCACACCGGCACACGATCAGTTCCGGCCAGTGCTGCAATTTCCACGTCAAGCGCCCACAGACGCGTCGTCACGCTGTCCTTGATCCAGTCGCGCGCCGAAGTGCCGGGGATGCAGGTGTCGATCACGCACACGGCCTTGCCCTGGCCATGCTGGTGAATACGCGATGCGATTGCGGTGACACCGTTGTAGACATTGGTCATTTCGGGTTCGATGACGAACATCTGCGGACGGGCAGAGGTGCTGAAACGCTTGACCGGCACGCTTGTGGTATCGGCCGGGTCGGATCGCAGGCCGATGTAGCCGCAGAACGATGCGATACCCGATGGCGCCGTGGTCACGCCACTTGCATAGAGCATGATGTCGCACTGGCTCTGGCCGATGACGCTGACCTTGTGGCCGCATCCGATGCGGCTGTTCATGCGGAAGACGATATCGGGGTGGCTTTCGCTCCACAGTTCGATGATGCCCCAGCCCGCGAACTCAGGGAGCGGCAGCGAAACGTTCATCGTCGGCCCTACGCCTTCGAACGCAAAGGGTTCGACCAGTGTCGCACCGTCAGGCGACAGCACCCTTGCGCAAAGTGCGCCCGAAAGCCCGGCACTGTTGCCTTGAAGAGTAACGGAACCCGTCGTTTCGCCATCCCTGGGGCAAATGACATAGCCATCGGGCAGGCGCTTGAACGCGAGGTAGACCTGCGGTGCCTGCTGCATCGTTCCGCCGGCAGAAACGCTGCCATGGATGCTCCCTGCCAGTGTCGGATCGTCCGCAGCGACGGAGCCGGTCGCAGCGCCAATGGCCGCCTTGCCGCGGTAGTCACGCAGCAGCCGAAAGCCCGATGCCCCGGCCAGCGTGGAGCGGATGTCAGCCCCTTCGGCAATGGCTTGCCACTGCGCGTCGCTGCCCGCCGTGCCCCGGACGAACCCGTGGAACGCCACTGCGCCGCCGAAGGCTCCGACATTGCCGACAAGCACATCGAGCGCGCCCGCCGTGGTCCCGATATCGCCCAGCAGCACGTGCGTCCCGGTCAGGCTGTCGATCTGTGCATTGGCGCTTGTCTGGGTCGAACCGGAAATCCTGGCCGAGCGTGCGCTGTAGCTGTTGATGGCGTAGCTGCCTTGCCCGTTGCAACTGACCACGATCAGTTGCCACTGGCTGGCGCGTGTCTGGACGTCCACGGAAAGGTCGATCACATCGCCGCTGGAACCACGGCAACGCCAGCGGATTTCATCGTGGCGCGTGGTGTCCCAATATTCGTCGCCATAGTGAACGAGGCTGAAGGTCTGGCTGCCGGACGAGATGGCATTGCCGATGATCCGGGCTTCGCGGTTCACCTTGGTCCGTTCATGCGGGATTTGCAGCATGATGAAGAACGCGCCGGCGGCATCGAAGCGCAGGAGCGGCTGATCGGCAATCCCGGTCTTGGAATAAGCGATGTGCCCTGCGCGGCCGGGAAAATGCCGGTTGAATGCAGGAAACTGCACGCTGCCGAACGTCTCGCTGGCGGGGACAGGCACGGGGAGGGGGGCAATTGCCTCTGATCCCGATGCATCGGTTGATGCACGCGCCATGCCGGCGCGATCGAAAGGCACGACAGGCGTCCGCCGGATGTTGCGCAAAGCCCCGCGTACCGCGAAGTTTTCTGCCGTGCTGGCCCGGAAAACCTGTTCCGACGATCCCGACACGAAGGTGCCAGTGCCGATGTTCGCCCCGGCTGCACCATCCTGAAGGTGATTGTCGGCAATTCGCACCGCGGCGCTCTGCGTACCGTCCCAGCCGATGTCGCGGAAGCTGTTGCTGGCGATCAGGCAGTACGCATCAGGCGCGTAGCCCATCGTCCCGCGCAGACCCAGTCCCTGTGATGCAAAGCTGTTATGCGCAAGCACGACATGGCTGTGCGTGGCGGCCAACTGGCTGTTGATGTAGAGATAGTTGTTGTACGTTCCCGACAGCCGCTTGTTTTCAAAGGCGTTGTTGAACACCATGAAATCGCGGGCGCCATCGCTTGCCGTCAGGAAGATGTCCTGCGCGACAAGACCGGTTGCGATGTTGTTGGCGATCACGCAGTTTTCCGGCATCTTGGCCAGGTTCTGCTGGTACCAGTCGCTGTGCAGGTCGAACATGGTAACGATCTGGAGCGCGGTTCCCTTGACGTTGCGGGCGGTAAAGGCATCGCCCTTTGCCCCGGCGACAGAACAGGCTGACGCGCGGCGCGTATCGTCCTGAACCGTGGCCGTGAAGCCGACGCCCAGGCCGTTGAGCCAGGCAGCCACCTGGCCGACGGTATAGGTTCCGGCACCGCGCATGGCATCGGTACTGCCGACAGAGAAGGTCGCGCTGTTCGCACCCCAGCGTGCGGTAAATGTCCGCAGGGAAGCGTCGTTGCCGCCGCTCAGCTCAAGTGTTGCCGTTGCTTCCGGTCCTCCGTAAATAACAGTCATAGCTGGTTTTTCTTCCAGCCATAGGGATGAGTCCCAGTCGCTCGTGCGGGTGTGGACGACGCAGGCGGCATCGCTGAGCACGTCGGAAAAGCCGTTGCGCAAGTCGCATCCGCGCACCAGGCTGGCGGCGTTGGCGACATCGGGCAGGCCATCGCTGGTGCATTCGGTGAACCACGGGGTGTTGCGGACGAACTGCGAAATCCGCCGTGTGCCGCCACGCCACAGGTCCGCCCGCCCGCCGGAGTTGATGAGCCGGATTCCGTCGAGCCAGTGCTGCCGGCCGCTGGTGTTTTCCTGATAGATCGTCTGGATGAAGCGGCCGTCAATTGTCAGGTTGTCACCAGTAAAGCGCAGCCCGTCATAACGCGGACGAACCAGCGCGGCTGCATCCGATGTATAACCGGTTCTGGCGATGACGGCGGGCTGTTCTGCGCGGATCGTGCAGTAGCCCTGTCCCTGGTAGGTTGCTGACGGGCCTTGCCCGATATCGAATGTGCCGCCGCCCTTGAGTGTTATCAGCGGATTGTTGGCGCTTGCGCTGGCAAGATATTGCAGCGCGGCGGCGATTGACTGGTAACGCTGGCCCGCGACCACAGGCTGCGCCGGATCGACATCCACAGCGTGATCGTGGAGGGCCGGGGCGGGGCTGAACTGGTAAGGTCCGATTACCCGGCGCTGCATGGCCGATGCCAGCGGGATGGCCTCGAAATAGACGTGACCATGCCCGTGCCGTCCGTCGCTGCCGAGCTTTGCCCACCACCCCATGTATGACCGGGTAACGCCGTTGGCATCGACAACATCCTGCATGGTCGGCTCGGCCAGCATGATCGAATTGCCTTCGTAATGCAGGACCACGCCCGCCAGACCGAGGTTGCGCAGCATCGAACCGTTGTCGTTCGCTCCGCCGATCACCCCGACCAGCAATTCACTGGTGTAGAACTGGTTGGGCGGCACCAGCAGGCGTAGCGCCGGTTTGGCGGTGGTGCGCACGGGATCGGCGGGAAGCGTGGCAAAGCCGCTGCCGGGTGTGCCGGTCCATGCACCCGATGGACGCAGCACGGGAAGCGTGCTGGCGTTTCCGCCGGAGGTGTGCCGCCGCCGCCTGCGCGCTGCGGGGCCGTAGCCGAATCCGAACCCCGGCATCAAACCAGGCCCACCATGTCGAGCGCGGTCGTGCCGGTTGCCATGACGGCGCGGGCACGCACGTCGAGAATCGATCCGCCCGCAACGTTGTAGAAGGTCACCGGCGCGGTTCCGCGCAGCGGGATCAGGCTGATGTTTCCACCCTGCCCGACGTAGATGGCCTTCGGCACCTGCGGCAGTTCGGCCTGATCGGAAGGCTGGACGACGAAGCAGTTTTCCGCCGGGGACGTGAGGCTGCTCAGCGCGTGGGAAAATGTATCTGCGGCCATGATCTGCTCCTTTTAGAACATATAGTGAACATTGCGCTATCATGGCTGCAGGATTGTAGGAAAGTTGTTTGTGCGCGCCGCGCCGGTCCCCGCTAAGCGGAGCCGCTGGCTGGCAAGGCGTTGAAAGATAGCCGCGAAAGGCGTGGATTTGCGCTTGCGAAAGACTGCCTTGCAGCCTTCGCCGGATTATGCTGCAGTTGCGAATGAAAGTGTTCGCCTGTATGTGGTTGCCCTAAGGCGATGTCCGTGCGAATCACGCAGCCTCACCGGTGATCGTAATGATTGCCCAAGACAAAGAAGGACCCGATGGAACGTTCTGAAATCATCGAGCAGTTGACCGAGATCATGCTGGACGTTTTCGACCTCGATGAGCTCGAATTTCATGATGGATTGAGTGCCGCGGACGTTGAGGAATGGGATAGCCTTTCGAACATCCGGTTCGTTGTCGCGGTTGAAAAGCAGTTCGGTTTCCGTTTCAGCAACAGCGAAATCGAAGGGCTTCAGAATGTCGGTGAAATGGTCGCACTGATCGAGAGCAAGCTCGCTTGAGCGTGCGTTTCGCGTGGCCATCGAAGCTATCGATAAGGTGAAGCGGTAATGCCTGACGTGCTGGCCCTGCCCTGGTTGCTGCCCGCCCCGGCAGACTTCCGCCGCAGGCTGAAGGCGCTGCGTTCGGTCGATGCGCCAGCGGCGGCTGACCTGATCGCGCTTGCTTCGTACGGGCTCGATCTTTCCGCGCTCTCGTCGCTGGGCAAGCTTGTTGCTGCGCAGCGTGATGCGTTGATTGCCTCCGGCCGTCTGCGGTCTGTGAAGCTTGGCATTGCCGCAACGCACACTGCGGATCTGATTGCCGACGTCCTGCCTGCCACGGGCCTGCGGCACAGTCTGCAGGTGCAGACATTGCAGACCGACTATGGCCAGATCGCGCAGCAAGTGCTCGATCCGGCCTCGGCACTGGCGCAATGGAATCCCGATTTCGTTTTTCTTGCGCTGGATGCGGCTGCGCTTGGTCTTGCCCGGCCGCAGTTCGACGCTGGCGATGCGGAGGCAGCCGTCCAGGCCGCGCTCGATCATGTTGCATCCCTGCGCGATGGCGTGCGGGCAAATGTCGGTGCGGTGGCCATACTCCACACATTGGCCCCGGCGCTTGACGGTGTGTTTGGCAGCTACGATCACCGCATTCCGGGATCGCCGCGCTGGATGATTGGGCGGTTCAACCAGCGTCTGGCGGATGAAGTGCTTGCCGATGCCGATCTGTTGCTGGATGTGGCGGCGCTGGCGGCCAGCGTCGGCCTTTCGCGCTGGCACGATCCGCTGCGCTGGCATGATGCAAAGATGCCATGCGCGCTCGATGCCGTGCCGCTCTATGCCGATCACCTGTGCCGTCTGATTGCTGCAGCACGGGGCCTTTCGCGCAAATGCCTCGTGCTCGATCTCGACAACACCTTGTGGGGTGGCGTGATTGGCGATGATGGCGTGGACGGGATCAAGCTGGGTCAGGGTTCGGCGCGCGGCGAGGCGCATCTGGCGGTGCAGTCCTACGCGCTCGATCTGCGCCGCCGTGGCGTGGTGCTGGCCGTTTGCTCCAAGAACGAGGAAGCCGCCGCGCTGATACCTTTCCGAGAACACGACGAAATGGTGCTGAAGGAAGAGCATGTTTCGGTGTTCGTCGCCAACTGGACTGACAAGGCGACCAACCTGAAGGCGATTGCGCAGACGCTGAACATCGGCACCGACGCGCTGGTCTTTTTGGACGACAACCCGGCCGAGCGTGAGCGCGTGCGCCAGGAACTGCCGGAAGTCGCGGTGCCTGAAGTGGGGGACGAACCGTCCGACTACGTGCCGCTGCTGACCATGGCCGGTTATTTTGAGGCGGTGTCCTTCGGGGACGAGGACCGCAAGCGTGCCGAAATGTATCAGGCCAACGCCCAGCGTGCGTCGGTGCTGCAGAAGGTCGGCAATCTCGACGAATACTTGGCGTCGCTCGACATGGTCTGCACGATCGCCCCGTTCGATGATCTTGGCCGCGCGCGCATTGCCCAGCTCATCAACAAGTCGAACCAGTTCAACCTGACGACGCGGCGCTACACCGAAGCCGATGTCGCGCAGATTCAGGCGGACCCTCAACGCTTCACCATGCAGGTGCGGCTGGTTGACCGCTTTGGCGACAACGGAATGATCTCGGTCGTGGTTTTCGACCGTCACCAGGACCACTGGCATTGCGATACCTGGCTGATGAGCTGCCGCGTCCTTGGCCGCCGCGTCGAAGAGGCGGTGCTGGCGCACGTTGCTGCGGCCGCGCGCGCCGCCGGGGCGCAGCGCCTTACCGGCGAATATATTCCGACGCACAAGAACGTGCTGGTCGAAAAGCATTTCGAAAAGCTGGGCTTTGCCTTCACCGGTGAACGCCCGGAAGACAGAGCAACATTTTGGACGTTGGAGCTTTCTGATTTCACTGCAGCAAATTTGCCGATGCATATTTGTTCAGTTGCCGCACCTTCATCATTTGACGACCGGGTCAGTTAAAATTAAACGAATCATCAATTAAAATTTTTAGGGATTAGTGCTTCCAAATTGACCGGAGGTCAGTGGCACAATGTTATTTAATTCTTATAACTTCATTGCATTTTTTCTACCTCTAGCCCTAATTACATATTGGCTTTTTGCGAATTTGTCTTTTCCTTGGGGAAGAAAAGTTGCGATTGTATTTATTTCTCTTGCATTTTATGCATTGGGAGCTTCACGCTTTGTACCAGTAATCGCATCTTCAATAATAATAAATTTTGTTATTTCAAAGTTTCTTCAAAGACTTGTCGATAGGGGGCAAAGTACAACGCTAGCTGTCGCTGTAGGAATTTTAATAAATATCAGTATACTTTTCTATTATAAATATGCTGAAGCAGCTCTATACTTTTTGCATTTTGATATTGGTATTACAAACATTGAGGTTCCAGAAATATTATTGCCACTAGCTATATCTTTTTACACGTTTCAGCAAATTGGGTATCTGGTTGACGTATCAAGAAGGCGCGTCCGTTCTCAAGGGTTTCTATCACATCTTGGCTTTGTTCTATTTTTTCCGGCCATGATATCTGGTCCTATTTTGAAGTATTCTGAGACCGTGCCTCAGATTTCCGGAAGGATAAATAATTCTAAGAGGCCGTTTCGAAAGGGGTTGAGCGGCTGAGGTTCCTGTGATTCCGGGGGTTTTGCAGACAACCCGGAGATTTTGATGTGGACCCCAGCCACCCGCGCACAGCATACGCGGGTTTCGAAGCGTTA
>JBHSCB010000011.1:0-105436 GCA_042650965.1 Novosphingobium lubricantis
TTGTGGCTCCAGACGTGCGGATGTCCATCTTGGCCATGGGGTCACCCATGAGACCGCATACGTTGACGCAGACTGATCAGAACACTTCAAAATCCCCCTTGCAGACGGGGCGGGCCATACGTTTTTTGAGCAGACGGTTTTCCAGTGTCAGATCGGCCACGCATTCCTTCAGGGCCCGGGCTTCGCGGCGCAGGTCCTGGACCTCGCCGGTGGTCGCGGCACGGGCGGTGTCGCCGGCCAGGCGGCGCTTGCCAGCTTCCATGAATTCCTTCGACCAGGTGTAATACAGGCTCTGGGCAATGCCTTCCTTGCGGCATAGCTCGGCGATGCTGTCTTCCCCGCGCAGGCCATCCAGCACGATGCGGATCTTGTCCTCGGCCGAAAAGTGGCGCCGGGTCTGTCGGCGGATGTCCTTCACTACCCGCTCTGCTGGGGCCTTGGCGGGCGATTTTACATTGGAGGATCTGGGCTTCATCTTCGTTCCTTCGTCACTACGACGAAGCCCAGATCCTCCTTAAATCACAACCTCAAATCTGTGCCATTGGTGCTGACGGCGGACAGTCGATGAGCTTCGCGACAGGCTCCGCCGGATCGCTTCGAGACCCCTTAGTCTCAAGCAGATTGAGAAGCTGTTGTCGCTCACCCCCGCCGAACGCAACTGGTGGTCGAAAGATGGCCGACTGCAAATTTCCGGGACATCCAAAATACGCCGAGGGGACAACCTCATTTCGCTCGCGACCTATAATGTGGATGCGGTGGAACGGTTGCTTGAAAACCCTGCCATCGTTGAGGCTTGGCGTCGTTCCGATGCCAGTCGTTAAGGGATTGGCTTTCAGGCGACTTTCGACTAGTGGATCAACGTCGACGGTCAAAAGCCGTTGTCAACAGATCGCGCCGGTGCCCGAGAGGGCTTAATTCGGGAACACGGTGAGGAGCGGCTTTTGCTGCTTCGAATCCGAGGCTGTCCCTGCAACTGTAAGCGGCGAGCGCGATGCACATCGCTTCCCCCTTCGGGCGGAGGCAGCCACTGGGCCTTACGCTTGTTAAAGCGCGGCCTGGGAAGGCCGTGCATCAAGCTGTGACCCGCGAGCCAGGAGACCTGCCGGCGTTTGGTCGCTCTTGCTGCGGTCCAGGGGATGGCCATGGCACGGTAACCTCCGTCTGAGCGACGAACCATTGCGGCTGGGGCCGCAGGGTTGGTCCTGCGCGGGTGAATTGTGCCCATTCGCGTTGGCCTGGCCGACCGTTCGTGCGCTCTCCCGACTCGCCTCGGGAGTTGATGGATCCGGTTGCCCCTTTTCGTCGCGCAGTTGCTCGGCACCAGGGGGGTATCCCGATGAAGAAACCTGTTCTCGTATCCACGTTTGCGCTGGCGCTAGCCAGCTGCCCGGCCTTCGCGCAGTCGAACCCGGGACAGCCTACAACCAATGACAGCGGGGAAACCATTGTCGTGACGGCGTCGCGATCCGGTGAGGCCGTGGCCGTAAACAAGCTCGGTGCGTCGGTGACGGTACTGGACAGCGAAGCGTTGGAGCAGCGCCAAACCCGGATTGTTTCGGACATTCTGCGCGATGTGCCGGGCGTTGCCGTTAGCCGCACCGGCGCTGCTGGCGGCCTCACCCAGCTCCGGCTTCGCGGCTCCGAGGGCAACCACGTGCTCGTTCTGATTGACGGTATAGAAGCTTCAGATCCGTACTATGGCGAGTTCGATTTCGCCACTCTCATTGCCGATCCCGAAGCCCGCGTTGAAGTCCTGCGAGGGCAGCAGTCCTCGCTTTACGGTTCGGACGCGATCGGCGGCGTTATCCAGTATCTGACATTGACCGGGAAGGAGGCTCCGGGGGTCAGCTTGCGCGCAGAGGGCGGCAGCTTCAACACCTTCACCGGAAGCGCGCGTGCTGCCGGAGTGTCTGGCGATCTCGATTATGCCGTGTCTGGCGCTTACTATCACACCGGCGGCTATCCCACGGCACGAAATGGCAGCAGGGATGTCGGCTCCGACATCGCAGGCCTTTCGGCCAAGCTCATCTGGTCGCCGTCCGAAACCTTCAAACTGACCGGCGTTGCCCGCTACAGCTTCACGGAAGCCGATACCAACAACAGCGAGAACAATCCGGCGAGCCCGCTGTTCGGATTCACCGTCGACAGCCCCGGCGTGTTCTTCAGAAACAAGGCCTTCTATGGTCTTGTGAGAGCTGAACTGATCGGGCTCGACGGCCGCTGGACGAACGCAGTGACAGGGCAAGTCGCGTTGAGCGAGCGCAAGGGCTTCGACGCTGCGGGCTTCGACTATGGCAACAAGGGCAACCGCTACAAAGGCTCGTTCGAATCGAGCCTGCGGCTGGGCACCGACGCAATCCGGCATCGCCTGACCGCCGCAATCGACGTCGAGCGTGAAGAGTTCCAGAACACCACACCGTCATCCTTCGCGTTTCAGGGAAAACGGTCGACCGAAAATGTCGGGATTGTCGGCCAGTACGAACTGCTGGTTAACGATGCGCTGTCAGTTGGCGCTTCGGTTCGGCATGACGAAAACAATCGCTTTGACGACCCCACAACCTGGCGGGTTCAGGGCAGCTATTCGCTTCCGACCGGCACCCGGATCCGCGCGGCCTATGGTACGGGCGTGAAGAACCCCGGCTACTTCGAACTCTATGGCTACTCGAATGGCCGATACATCGGCAACCCGAACCTGAAGCCAGAAAAATCGGAGGGTTGGGAAGCCGGGATCGAGCAGAGCTTCGCCGAAGGCAAAGCAACCATTGGCGTGACCTATTTCGACAGTCGCCTCAAGGATGAGATCTACACGACCTATCCGGCGCCGACCTATATCGCGACGCCGTCCAACCGTACCACTTTGTCAAAGCAGCATGGCATCGAGGTGGCACTCTCCGCCCGTCCGATCCCTCAGATCAGGCTGGATGCCGCCTATACGTGGCTACATGCGCGCGAAAACGGCACGGTCGAGGTGCGACGTCCCAAGCATATCGCCAGCTTCAATGCGACCGTGTTCAGCAAGGATGAGCGTTTCTCGGGTACATTGACCTTGCGCTACAACGGGCGTCAGACCGATGTGGCCTATACTGACCCGAGCTACATTCCAGTCCGCGTGTCCCTGCAGGAATACGTGCTGGTTAACCTGAATGCCGAATACAAGTTGCGTCCCAACATTTCGGTATTCGCTCGAGTAGAAAACCTCATCAACGAGCAATACGAAGAGGTGTTCAGCTTCGCCACCCCGGGCCGCGCAGGCTATGGCGGCGTTCGCGTCCGCTTCTGATGTTCCGCAAGGCGCTCTGCCTGCTTTGGATGATCTCCGTGCTTCCGGCTCTGGCCGGCTGCGCGGAGTCATCCGCTTTGCGCACCAAGGCGGTCGCGAAGCCTGTCCGTGTCATGTCGATGAACCAGTGCACGGATCAGCTTGTCCTGGCCCTGTTACCACCCGAACGGATTGCTTCCGTCACATGGCTGTCACGCAACCCCGACGGTTCACTCATGTACCGCGAGGCTGCTCGCGTCGGCATCAACCACGGCATGTCGGAAGAGGTCGTGCGCCAGAAGCCGGATCTGGTTGTTGCCGGCGCATACACAACACCGGCAACACGCGGGCTGCTGAGGCGATTGGGGTTTCCAATGATCGAGGTCGATCATGCGGAAACCTACGAGGATATCCGCAGGATAACCCGACAGGTCGCCAAGGCAGTAGGAGAGCCCACTCGCGGCGAGGAATTGATCGCAAAAATGGACCGCCAACTGGCCGACCTTGCGCGCGATCCGGGCCCGCCCCTACGAGTGGCTGCGTGGGATGGGGCTGGCTTCAATGCAAGCACGGGATCTCTCTATGACACTGTGCTCAAGACCGCCGGAGCGACCAATGTTGCCAGCTCTTTGCAGAAAAGCAGCTACGGCAAACCCGACATTGAAGTCTTGCTCCTTTCTGCTCCGTCCCTGCTGGTGAAGGGCGCTGGGGTCGGTCGCCGCCCGGGGCTTCGCGAAAACGTCGAACGGCACCCTCTAATCCGTCGCTACTGGGACGGTGACCGTACGCTGACGATCCGACAGGCGTACTACGTCTGCGGAACGCCGATGGTGACAGAGGCCGCGATGCAGTTGCGCAACGAGCTTCGTTCGGCGGCTCTCCATGCCCGTTCTCCCCTTCCCTTTGCCCGTGGGAAATCACTATGACCCGGTGGCTTGTTCCCATGCTGGTCGGCTGTCTGGTCACCAGTGCTTTCGCCTCGGTGCTAGCTGGCTCCGTCTGGCTGACACCACGCGAAGCGTTTCAGGCGCTGGCTTTCGATCACGCTGATCTGGCTGGCCAGATCGTCACCCAGATCCGCCTGCCACGGGTTGTCCTGTCGATGGCCATCGGTGCCACCCTTGGCCTCTCGGGTGCGGTCATGCAGGGGCTGTTGAGAAACCCGCTGGCAGACCCCGGCCTGCTTGGCGTTTCGGCAGGCGCGTCGCTTGGTGCGGTCATCGCCATCTATTTCGGCTTTGCCGCCAGTTTTACCCTTGCCGCACCGCTGTTTGGCCTGACAGGTGCATTCGTCACCACCGGCATTGCCTTCATCCTTGCGCGTGGGGGCGGCACGCTATCGCTCATTCTGGCCGGGGCAGCAGTCAGCAGCATTGCCAGTGCAGGCGTCAGTCTGGCGCTCAACCTCTCCCCCAATCCCTATGCCGCTTACGAGATCATGACCTGGCTTATGGGTTCGCTTGCCGATCGAAGCTGGGATCATGTCCGCCTTGCCGCACCCTTTATCCTTGCCGGCGGAACGATGCTTCTGCTGACGGGCCGCGCTTTGGATGCTCTTGCATTGGGTGAGACGCAGGCTGAAAGCCTAGGAATTGCGGTATCACGAACGCGCATGCTGGCGCTGGTCGGTACGGCCCTTGGCGTCGGAGGCGCAACCGCCATATCCGGAACGATCGGTTTCGTCGGCCTGATTGCGCCTCACCTTGTCCGGCCTCTGGTCGCACATCGTCCAGGCAAGGTGCTCATCCCGGCCATGCTGGTTGGAGCTGTGCTGGTAACCCTCGCCGACATCGCATCTCGCACACTGGTATTCCGGGGCATGCCGCTAAATCTCGGGGTGTTCATCAGCCTGATCGGGGCACCGTTCTTCTTATGGCTAGTCCTTCATGTCCGGAGACGCACCACATGAGCGCGCTGCACTTTCACGGTGTTTCGGCGCGCCGGGGGCAGCGTCTGGTCCTTGACGGGATATCGGCCCGTGTTCCGTCAGGCCATCTGGCTGCTGTGATCGGCCCCAATGGCGCCGGCAAGAGCACCTTGCTGGATATCACATCGGGCCTTAAACGCCCGGCGCAAGGCTCGGTCGAACTCGATGGCAAGGACCTCCACCGGCTTGGCCGCAGGGAACTTGCCAAGGTGCGTGCCTATCTGCCGCAACGTGCGGGGGTTGATTGGCCGATCACCGTCGAGCGCGTGGTTGCGCTCGGGCTGACACCTCAACTGCCGGCATTCGGTGGCATCCCGTCCGGTCTGCTGCCCGCCATCGACGATGCTTTGCTCGCCTGCGATCTGCTGGGTCTGCGGGATCGGCCAGCCACGCAATTGTCGGGTGGCGAACTGGCGCGGGCAATGCTGGCCCGCGCGATTGTCGGCGATCCAGCGCTTCTGATAGTTGATGAACCAACCGCAGGTCTGGATCCACGCCATGCCATCGATGCCGTCCAGCGTCTCAAGGCCCGGACCAAGGCCGGGTGCACGGTCGTCATGGCGATCCACGATCTTGATCTGGCCTTGGCCTTCGCGGACTCGATCCTCGCAATCCGCGATGGGCGATTGCTTGAACACGGCCCGACGCACGAGGTCGTCACCGAAAGCCTGCTCACCTCGCTTTATGACGTTCCGGTCCGGTTATGTCGTGACGGGGACGGCATTTCCGTCCGCTTTCTTAAGTCCGGGGCATCATCATGAACCAGATTTCCTTTGACGAACTGGCACGTCTCGCGTCCGACCCTGGCCATGGCTGGAGCATCGGCACATTCGGTGCGATCGGCGAATTCATTCGCGACGAGGATGAGCCGGCCACGGTTCAAAACGACCGAGACAGTATTGAAATCGTGACCGCTCGCGGTGCCTTGCGGATCAGGCATTCGGATAGCTTTGAATGCCTTGCCTGGGATAGCCTTTCCTCTGATGGCGAAAGCTGGGGTCATGCAATGGCGCTCTGCGCGCCGCTGTCTAGTCCGATCCATCGGGCTGTCGTGTCTCTGGGCCCTGATTCCGACGCCATTCGCAAGGAAGACCGGTCGAGCCGCCTGTTCGACATGGGCGTGTGTGCCGGCGCCATAAAGATGTGTGCCCGCACTGACGACGAAGCGCTGATCTGTGCTCTCGAGGCTCTTGAAGGTCAGGACCTGCTGTCTTCGCCAACAGTGATGGCCGAGGTTCTGCGTGCCCAGCCCCACCGGGTCATGCTCTCGCCTGCCGGACGGATCGAAGTCTTCCAACCGATTCCGCCACCGGATGGGAAGTCTCCGGAAGGCCCGCACACCCATCTGCTTGCCAAGCTTATCGGGAAGGGTCGGCCACATGGAGCCAACGTCCCCATTCCGGATGGCTATCAGTCGGTCCTGAACATTCACCCCCGCTCACCCTGGCGGAACGCGCTTGGCGAGCGGCACGATTTCGCGCCCGATACGGACACTGCATTTGCACCGCTGCTCAATCGCTTTGGCCTTGATCAGGATAGTGCCGTGGACGCACATGTCCGCACCGCTGTGGCTGAAGGCGCAAACCCTGAGTTCTTCGAATGGCCCGAAACGCGGCGGGGCCGAACGAAAGCGCGGATCGTCCTGCGCCGTCTTGCTGCTGCCGGTAATGATCGCGTGGGCCCGTGGCGCGTCTGGTTCGACCGTGCGCCCGTTGAAACCGATGAAACGGAACAGTGAGGTTGCGCCTGCAATTTCAGCGCGAACTTTGATTGGCATGATCGAAGTTTGGGTCTAGAGATATTTAATGATGATGCGGGCTTGCCCGTGCCATCGATGATCGCGCCGGTGCCCCCAACGGGGCTTAATCGGGAATGCGGTGCGGGAGCATGGCTCTCAAATCCGCGGCTGTCCCTGCAACTGTAAGCGGATAGCGCGATGCACATTTTTCCTGCGCTTGCAGGAAAAGCCACTGGACCGCGCATGAATGCGCATCTGGGAAGGCGTGCATCAAGCTGTGACCCGCGAGCCAGGAGACCTGCCGGCGCTCTGGTCGCTCTTGCCCGGGTCCAGGGGATGGCCAAGGCACGGTACTCTTCCGTCTGAGCGACGAAGCTGTGTGGCTGGGGCTGCACGGCCGCGTGGTTTCGGGCGTCTGTCGCGCCTGCCCGTTGTCGCGCGCCGACCGGACCTGTCCGGCAAGCCCTGCCCGGTGTCGCTCTGGCGCGCGGAGGAACTGCCATGTCGGACCTGTCGAAGGTACCCGTCACGATCATCACCGGCTTTCTGGGTGCCGGTAAGACCACGCTGATCAGCCACCTGATCCGCAACGCTGGCGGACGCCGACTGGCTGTGGTCGTCAATGAATTCGGTACTCTGGGGGTGGATGGGGACATCCTGCAATCCTGCGCCATTCCCGATTGCCCGGCGGAAAACATCGTCGAACTGGCGAATGGCTGCATTTGCTGCACCGTGGCGGACGATTTCATTCCTACCGTTGAACGCCTGCTCGCGCTTGATCCGCGCCCTGACCATATCCTGATCGAGACATCAGGGCTGGCCCTGCCCAAGCCCTTGCTCAAGGCCTTCGACTGGCCGGCAATCCGCAGTCGCATCACGGTGGATGGCGTGCTTGCGCTGGCCGATGCCGAAGCGGTTGCTGCCGGACGGTTTGCCCCCGATCTTGCAGCGCTGGAGGCCCAGCGCGCCGCAGACCCGGGGATCGACCACGAGACCCCGCTGTCCGAAGTCTTCGAGGACCAGCTTGCCTGCGCCGATCTTGTTTTGCTGACCAAGGTTGATCTGGCGGGACCTGACGGAGTCGCTGCCGCAAGGGCAGCCATTGCGGCCGAAGCACCCCGCCCCGTACCTGTGATCGAGATAGCCGAAGGGATCGTCGACCCTCGCGTGATCCTTGGACTTGGAGCTGCAGCCGAAGACGATATCGCTGCCCGGCCCTCGCATCACGACAATGAGGATGATCACGAGCACGACGATTTCGACAGCACCGTCATCGCGCTCGGCGAGATTGCCGATCCCGCCGATTTGGTGGCGCGTATCGAAACTCTGGCCCGCGACCATCGCATCCTGCGGGTAAAAGGCTACGCTGCCGTGAATGGCAAGCCCTTGCGCCTCTTGGTGCAGGCTGTCGGGTCCAGGGTTCGTCACCAGTATGACCGCCCATGGCGCCCCGATGAGCAGCGCCAGACCACCCTGGTCGCCATCGCCGAGCATGACGATATCGACGAGCCTGCCATTCGCGCGGTGCTGGCAGGCTAAGCCAGGCCGTGCACGTCATCTTTCGCGAAACGCACGGGATGGAGGAAACGGCCATCCCGCAGGATCTGGGGCAGGAGCCTGCGGATCTTGTGGTCCTGTCCTTCTCTGACAGCGATCTTGGTGCGTTCGCGGAAGGCTGGCGCAAGGCGCAAGCGGCGGACCCGGCATTTCCTTCGTTGCGGCTCGCCAATCTTGCCGCGCTGATCCACCCCTTGTCGGTCGACACCTATATCGAAAAGACATTGGCCGGGGCAAAGGCCGTGCTGATCCGGCTGATCGGCGGCACGCCCTATTGGAGCTACGGCCTTCAACAGGTCGAGATCCTGGCCCGATCGCGCGGGATTGCGCTTGCCGTCCTGCCTGCCGATGGTCGGCCGGATTGGCTCCTCGACAGTGCCTCCACGCTTCCTCCCGCCACGCTGGCCAAGCTTTGCCAATTGTGTGACGAGGGCGGCGCGGCAGCGGCGCGCGCGGCCCTGGTCGCTCTCGCGCACGCCGCAGGGCTTGGCGGCAGCACTGTGATGCAATGCACGGCTCTGCCGGCAACTGGCGGATGGCACCCCTCCTGCGGGATCATCGATCCTGCCACCTTCAGGCCCAATGAGGATCGGCCGCTGATCCTGATCGTCTTCTACCGTGCGTACCTCGCCGCACACGACCTTCACCCGATCACAGCGCTTCATTCCGCGCTTGAACAACGCGGCTTTGACGCGCTCTCGATCTTCGTCCCCTCGCTCAAGCCCCCTGAGGTCAGGGCACAGGTGGATCGCTGGGTGCGTTCGCTGGCGCCTGCAGCCATCGTCAATGCCACGGCTTTTTCCGCGCGGGGCGAGGATGGCGGAACGCCGCTCGACGGGGCGGGCGTTCCGGTCTTCCAGATCGCGCTTGCCACCGCGCCGCGCGCAGGATGGGCGAGCACATCGCGTGGCCTCTCGCCTGCTGACCTTGCCATGCATGTCGTGCTCCCCGAGATTGACGGGCGCATCTTTGTAGGCGTGTCGAGCTTCAAGGAAGCGGGCGAACGCGATCCGGCACTCGGCTTCGCTCCCTATTCGCACCGCGGCGATGACAACCGGATCGCGGCGATCGCCGACCGGGTGGCGCGCTGGATCGGGCTGGCCCGCAAGCCGGCATGCGAACGCCGCGTCGCCCTGATCCTGTCGACTTACCCCGGCAAGGCCTACCAGATGGCGCACGCTGTGGGTCTTGACGCGCTGGCCTCAGTCGATGCGATTGCCGCCGATCTGGCGGCAGCCGGGTACGAGGTCGGCCCACCCAGCGATCTTGCCAGGCGGCTGGCGGCTGAGCATCAGGTCTGGCCTTTGAATGCCTATCGCACTGCCATGTCCGCCCTGCCCGAGACGCTGCGGCAGGACCTTGCCTCGGCATGGGGAGAGCCGGAAGACGATCCGCTGGTTGTCGATGGGGCATTTCGCTTCCCAGCGCTCACGCTCGGCCAGGTGCTGGTGGCGCTTCAGCCCGAGCGGGGCGAGCCTATCAGTCGCGATGCAGACTATCACGACCTCTCGCGCTGCCCGCGGCACGCCTATGTCGCCTTCTACCTGTGGCTGGGCCAGCAGGGGACGGATGCGCTGGTCCATGTTGGCGCGCATGGCACGCTGGAATGGCTGCCGGGGAAGGCCGTGGCCCTGTCTGACGCTTGCTGGCCCGAAGCGCTGACACAAGCGATGCCGGTCATCTATCCCTTCATCGTCAACGATCCTGGCGAGGCGGCACAGGCCAAGCGCCGCATCGGCGCTGTCACCATCGGCCATGTGCCGCCCCCGCTCGTACCGGCGGGAAGTGGCGCCGGGCTGGGCCGGATCGAGGCTTTGCTGGACGAATTCTCCAATGCCGACGGGCTGGACCCTGCCCGCCGGGACCGGCTGCAGAAATCCATCCGCGAGGAAGCTGCCGCGCTGGGGCTGGAGGCAGAGCTCGGCCTTGATACCGCCACCACTCTGGTCGAGGCGATAACCCGGATCGATAGCTTCGTCTGCGATGTGAAGGCCAGCCAGTTCGGTGATGGCCTTCATGTTTTCGGGCGCGGTGAACAGGGCGCGGCTGAGCGGAACGGGCTTCTGGCTGCGCTGGACGGCCGATGGATCGCGCCCGGACCATCAGGTTCGCCCCATCGCGGGCGCACCGACGTGCTACCGACCGGGCGCAACCTCTACACGATCGATCCGCGCGCTGTACCTTCGCGCGCAGCGCATGCGCAGGGCGTCGTGCTCGCCGAGGAGCTGCTCCGCCGCCATCTGCAGGATCACGGCGATTACCCGCGCGGCCTTGTGGTGGATCTGTGGGGTTCGGCCACGATGCGCACGGCTGGTGAAGAGTTTGCGATGGCGCTGCACCTTCTGGGGGCAAAGCCGATGTGGGACATGGCTTCAGAGCGAGTGACGGGGGTCGAGATTCTCCCGCTCGCCATGCTCGACCGCCCGCGCATCGATGTAACGCTGCGCGTTTCTGGCCTGTTTCGTGATGCCTTTCCCACCCTGCCCGCCTTGTTCGGTCAGGCCGTCCGGGCGCTGGGCACCAGGGACGAACCCGCCGACTGGAACCCTTTCGTTGCCTTGGCCCCGGCGCCGCGCGTCTATGGTCCGCGTCCGGGCCGGTATGGACTCGGGATCGGAGACGCGGCCGAAACCTATACCGACGATGCCCGGCGTGCGGCGGGCGAAGCATGGCTGGCAGCCTCCGACCACGCGCTGGATGGCGTTTCCGATTCCAGCACGGGAAGCGAGGCTGACCCCGATGGCATCCGTCTGCGAGTGGCCAGCGCGGACGCCTTCGTCCACCTGCAAGACTTGCCTGAAACCGACCTCTTGCTGGCCGCGGACTATGCCGGGCACGAGGCAGGCTTTGCCGCAGCCCAGGCGATTGTCGGAGGCAAGGCCGCACTCTATCATCTCGACAATCGGGACCCGAACAACCCGGCGGCCCGCACGCTGACCGAAGAAATTGCCCGCGTGGTCCGTGCCCGAGCCGCCAATCCAGGCTGGATCGCAGGAATGATGCGCCACGGCTTTCGTGGGGGCGCGGAACTGGCCGCGACGCTGGACCATCTTGGTGCTTTCGCACATCTTTCCGGCAGCGTGCCGCCGCAGCTGATCGACCTTTATCACGAGGCAACGCTCGGCCAGTCCGAAGTTCGCGCCTTTCTCGAACGCGAAAATCCCGATGCACTGGCGGCGATGGAGGCGCGCTTTGCGGCGCTTCATGCCGCAGGCCTTTGGCGCACCCGGCGAAATTCCATCCTGGCCAGCCTGCGGGAGGCACCATGACCGGATTTGCCGTCAAGGGCTGGTGCCCGGACGCATGGCACCCGATGATGTCCGAAGACGGCCTACTGGTGCGGGTCAAACCCCGGCTCGGGCGGCTGACGCGGGAGCAGGCGCTGGCCCTTTGCGATGCGGCCGCCACCTGCGGCAGCGGGCTGATCGACCTGACGCGGCGCGCCAATCTGCAGATCCGCGGCGTTGCCCAAGATCGCTGGCCCTTGCTGATCCAAAGGATGATTGCGCTGGAATTAGTGCAACCCGAGCCTGCACTCGAAGCGCGGCGCAACGTCCTTGTCGCGCCCGACTGGCAGGAGAACGACGACACCCACCGCATCGCCAACGCCCTGCTGGCCCGGATAGGCGAATGGCCCGATCTTCCCGGCAAGGTCGGGTTCGTCATCGATGCCGGCCCTGCCGCTGTGCTGACCGGCGCATCCGGCGATTTCCGTGTCGAACGCGGCACGGACGGCAGCCTCATCCTTCGCGCCGATGGTCGCCTCACCGGATCAAGCCTGTCTCCAGGCACGGAAGCGGACGCCCTGATCGCTCTCGCTCACTGGTTCGCCGCGAGCGGCGGCGCTTCAGCCGGGCGCATGGCCCGTTGGGATGCGGAACTTCCCGCATGGGCAAAAGGTGCGATCGCGCCTGCAATGGCTGAACCGGGCCATGTGCTTGGCACCGGACATCATCCATCGATCGCGCTGGCGTTCGGGCTGATAGAGGCTTCGGAGCTCGCCATCCTGCTCGAATCCGGATCTGCTTCTGGCCTGCGAACAACACCGTGGCGGCGGCTGTTGATCGAGGGGGCGGCGGCTGCCGGGACCCACCCGTTCACCGGCGCTGAACCTGATCCGCTGTTGCATGTGGAAGCCTGTCCGGGCGCACCATTCTGCGCGCAGGCGACGGTTGAAACCCGCGCGCTTGCGCGCCGCCTCGCGCCATATGTCTCGGGACGGCTGCACGTTTCGGGTTGTGCCAAGGGCTGCGCCTGTTCGCAGGTGGCCGATGTCACGCTGACCGGACGCAACGGCAGATTCGATCTGGCCCTTGCTGGCAAGGCCGGATCGCCTCCGTGCCGATCCGCCCTGAGCGCCAACGAAATCCTCGCGCATTTTGGAGCCGTCTGATGCCCCATGTCTATGAAACCGACGGGGCAGCGATCTATCGCCAGTCGTTTGCCACGATCCGCGCCGAAGCCGATCTCTCCCCTTTCGCGCCAGGCGAAGAGCTGGTGGCAGTGCGGATGATCCATGCGGCCGGGATGGTCGGACTTGCAGCGCATATCCGGTTCTCGTCGGGATTTGCCGATGCGGCACGCGCTGCGCTGGCCGGCGGCGCGCCAATATTGTGCGATGCGCGGATGGTGTCTGAAGGGATCACCCGCGCCCGGCTTCCCGGGAGCAACGCAATTATCTGCACGCTGCACGATCCTGCGGTGCCTGACCTTGCACGCAAGATCGGCAACACCCGATCCGCTGCCGCGCTGGAACTGTGGCGGCCCATTCTGGCGGGCGCGGTCGTGGCGATCGGCAATGCACCAACCGCGCTGTTTCATCTGCTGAACATGCTGGAAGACCCCGCCTGCCCACGCCCTGCGGCGATCATCGGCTGTCCGGTGGGCTTCGTGGGAGCAGCTGAATCCAAGGCTGCCCTCTGGGCCGCTCCGCCTGCACCCTGCTGCGTCGTCGAGGGCCGCCTTGGCGGCAGTGCCATCACCGTGGCCGCCATCAACGCGCTGGCGAGTACGGCAGAATGAACGCCGGCACGAACATCGGCACCATTCACGGTGTCGGGCTTGGTCCGGGTGCGGCAGACCTGCTGAGCGTGCGCGCCGACCGGCTTGTACGCACGGCGCACCACGTCGCCTATTTCCGCAAGGCTGGGCGGCCCGGCCAGGCAAGGCGCATCGTGGAAGGGATGCTCCGCGCTGACGTGATCGAGTTTCCGATGGAATATCCGGTAACCACCGAAATCCCGGTATCCGATCCTCGCTACAATGCCTGCCTGTCGGCGTTCTACACGCACTGTTCGGAGCGGCTTGCAGCGATTTCGCAGCAGGGTGAGGACGTCGTCGTGCTGTGTGAGGGCGACCCGTTCTTCTACGGCTCCTTCATGCACCTCCATGCCCGCCTTTCAGGCCGCATACCGGTGGAAGTCGTCCCTGGCATCACGGGCATGTCTGGCGCCTGGACCGCGACGGACCTGCCGATCACCTGGGGCGATGATGTAATGACCGTGGTCATGGCCACGCTGCCGGAAGCCGAGCTTGCCCGCCGGATCCGCGAGACTGACGCGCTGGTGGTGATGAAGATCGGTCGGAACCTGCCCAAGCTGCGCCGCGCCGTGGCAGCCGCCGGGCGTCTGGATGCGGCATGGCTGGTCGAACACGCAGCGATGCCCGGACAGCGCGTCACGATGCTGGCCGAGGCTGAAGCGGTGACCCCCTATTTCTCGATCCTGCTGATCCATGGTCAGGGGAGGCGACCATGACCGGGGGAAAGGACAAGGGTTGGCTCGCAATCGCCGGTCTGGGACCAGGAGACGAGGCACTCGTCACACCCGAAGTCACCGCCGCGCTGGCCGGGGCTACGGACGTGATCGGGTACATTCCCTATGTCGCCCGGATAGCTGCACGCGAAGGCCTGACGCTTCACCCCTCGGACAACCGGGTGGAGCTCGACCGCGCTGCTCTGGCGCTCGATCTTGCGGCGCAGGGCCGCCGGGTCATTGTCGTATCGTCAGGCGATCCGGGGGTGTTCGCGATGGCCTCGGCGGTATTCGAAGCGCTTGAGGCAGGTCCTCCTCGCTGGCGGACGCTGGATATCAGGGTGCTGCCGGGCATCACCGCCATGCTGGCCGCCAGTGCACGGGCCGGGGCACCGCTGGGTCACGATTTTTGCGCGATCAATCTTTCCGACAACCTGAAACCCTGGGCCGTGATCGAAAAGCGGCTGCGGCTGGCGGTCGAGGCAGACTTTGCCGTGGCGCTTTACAACCCCCGCTCGAAGGCGCGCCCAGAAGGCTTCGCTCGGGCGCTGGCCGTATTAAGAGCAGTGTGCGGTGCTGATCGCCCGATGCTGTTTGCCCGCGCCGTCACGACGCCGCAGGAGGATCTGCGCATCGTGCCGCTGGGCGAGGCGCAGGACGACATGGCCGACATGCGCACCACGGTGATCGTGGGATCAAGCCGGACGCGGATCATCGAACGTGCGGCAGGCCCTATCCTCTATACGCCCCGGTCCGTTGCGGAAGTGGGCTCATGACCAAGCCATTCCAGCACATCTTCTGCGTGACAGACCTCGATCCGGTCACCGATCACCGGGCGGTCGATCATCACGACCGGAAGCTTGAGCTGGCGCGCAGCGACAAGCTTTGCCTCGGCGCCCGTGCCACCGGCGTTCTTGCACACAACAAGGTCGATCATGTGAGCCTGCATCAGCAGCCGATCACCTTCAGCCGTAAACGGCCCGCGATCGATCACAAGGTCGTGAGAGGGCAGGCCTGGGGGCGCAGCCGGAGGGTCAACAAAGCGCAGCAGGTAGTGATGCTGCGGCTGTGCGGCAAAGGCTTCCACATGCATTCGGCCCAGCGCGAGCAGGATGCGGCGCGGCGTGCCCGCAAGTTTGGCCACCGCAGCGGCAGTGTCTCTCACGCATGTCCAGCGATCGCCCGGCCCGGCCTCCCATGCGGGTCTGGTCAAGGCGATATGGGCAATCCCGGCAATCCGCGCGGCCTCTATGGCATGTGCGCTCATAGTCGCGGCAAAAGGATGCGTCGCATCGACCAGATGCGTGATGTGATGGTCTTGGAGATAGGCCACAAGCCCCGCCACCCCACCAAAGCCGCCGACGCGGATCGGCACCGGCTGTGGCCGCGGGTTGTCGGTCCTGCCCGCGTAGCTGAGTGTCGTCGCAACCTGCGCTGCCGCAAGCAGGCGCGCCAGTGCGCTCGCTTCGGTTGTTCCGCCAAGCAGGAGAACATTCGGCATGGCTGACATGGACCCTCGCGCATGGTTGACGATCATCGGCATCGGTGAAGACGGCGTGGACGGCCTGTGCTCAGCGGGCCGGGCCGCGCTGGCCAGGGCCGAACTGGTCATGGGATCGGCGCGCCATCTAGCGCTGCTTCCCGCGCTTACCTGCGCGGTCTTCAAATGGCCAGTTCCCTTTGCCGACGGCATAGCCGAACTGCTGGCGCATCGCGGGCGGCGGGTGGTCATGCTGTCATCGGGCGATCCGTTCTGGTTCGGCGCAGGCGCAAGCCTTGCGCGCCATCTCGGTCCGGCGGAATGGGTTGCGCACCCCGCGCCATCGACCTTCAGCCTTGCTGCCGCCCGGCTGGGCTGGCCGATCGAGGAAACGGCCTGCCTCGGCCTGCACGCAGCGCCGCTGGACCGCTTGTGCCCCCATATCGCACCCGCCCAGCGCGCCATTGTCCTGCTGCGCGATGGCGATGCCGTTGCCACGGCGGCGCAATATCTGACCAGCAAGGGCTTCGGCCCATCGACGCTTCATGTGATGGAAGCGCTGGGCGGCCCCCGTGAACGCCTCCGCGTGACGACCGCGCAAGCCCTGCCGTTCGCAGACATTGCCCATCCCGTTGCCGTGGGCATCGCGTTCGCCGGTTCAGGCAATGTCCTGCCCGTCACATCCGGCAGACCGGATGCGTGGTTCGATCACGACGGACAGATCACCAAGGCCCCAGTGCGCGCCCTGACCCTCTCGGCCCTCGCCCCGCGTGCCGGTGAATGGCTCTGGGATATCGGCACGGGTTCTGGGTCAATCGCGATCGAATGGCTGCTGGCTCATCCCGCCAACCGGGCGACCGCGTTCGAAGCCGATCCGCTACGGGCCGGCCGCGCCCGCGCAAACGCCAAGGCTCTGGGTGTAGACCGGTTGGATGTGATCAATTCCCGGATGCCCGAAGGCCTGCCGGAAGGCCCCCATCCGCATGCTGTGTTCATCGGTGGCGGCTTGTCCGACCCGCTGCTCGATGCCCTCTGGGCCCGGCTGCCTGATGGAACGCGGCTGGTGGCGAACGCCGTGAGCCTTGAATCGGAAGCCGCTCTTACCCGTTGGCATGGCGCAAAGGGCGGCAGTCTGCTGCGCATCGAACTGGCCGATGCCGTGCCCCTTGGCCAGCGGCATGGCTGGAAGGGGCGCTATCCCGTGGTACAGTGGAGCGTCACGCTATGATCGTGGCTGGCTTCGGCTTTCGGCGCGGCGCAGGCCTCGCTTCGCTGCGGGCGGCGCTGGAACTGGCGCAGGACGGGCTGCCCCCTATAACCCATTTGGCGACCGCCATCGACAAGACGTCTGCGTTGGTACCGCTTGCAGAGGCACTGGGACTGCCGCTGACCGGCATCCCATCGGCGTCCTTGACCACCACGCCTACGCCCACCAGCTCTGCCGCCAGCTTGAAGGCACGCGCGACCGGCAGTGTCGCAGAAGCCTGCGCGCTGGTCGCCGCTGGTCCGGGCGCCCGCCTGTTGGGCACGCGCCACATCTCGCCCGATCGCATGGCCAGCTGCGCCATTGCCGAAGGAACACAGCCTTGACCGTCCACTTCATCGGCGCCGGCCCCGGCGCACCCGATCTTCTGACCCTGCGCGGGCGCGACCTGATCGCCGCCAGCCCGGTCTGCCTCTATGCCGGTTCGCTGATCCCTGTGGCAGTGCTCGATCACTGTCCGCCCGGTGCTCGCATCGTCAACACCGCGCCCATGACGCTTGACGATATCATGGCCGAGATCGCGGCTGCCCACGCCGCAGGACATGACGTTGCCCGGCTTCACTCGGGCGACCTGTCCGTCTGGTCGGCGATGGGCGAACAATTGCGCCGCCTGCGCGCACTGGACATTCCGTTTACGGTCACGCCGGGTGTCCCCGCCTTCTCGGCGGCAGCGGCGGCTCTGGAAGCCGAGCTGACCTTGCCCGAACTCGGCCAGTCGCTGGTACTCACGCGCACGCCAGGGCGGGCCAGCGCGATGCCGCAGAGCGAGAGCCTCGCCAATTTCGCTGTGACGGGCGCGACTCTGGCTATCCATCTATCGATCCACAACCTCGCGCGGGTCGTGGCCGATCTTGCTCCCGCCTATGGCGCGGATTGCCCCGTTGCGGTCGTCTGGCGCGCCAGCTGGCCCGACCAGCGGATCGTCCGTGCCACCCTCGAGACCGTCGAAACAGCCATCGCCGGCAGCATGGAACGAACCGCGCTGATCCTTGTCGGACGGGTGCTGGGGGCGGAGGACTTCGCACAAAGCAGCCTCTACGCCCACGGCTACGACCGGCGCTTCCGCCCACAGGATGCCAGCTCGCGCTTTGCAGGAGACGGGGAATGAGCGTTTCAGGCCTGATGATCGCCGCTCCGGCATCGGGAACGGGCAAGACTACGGTCATGCTGGGCCTGCTGCGAGCGCTGGTCGAAGACGGCGCGGTGATCCAGCCCTTCAAGAGCGGTCCCGACTATATCGATCCCGCCTTTCACCGCGCCGCCTGCGGCCGTGCGTCGTTCAACCTCGATACCTGGGCCATGAATGGCAGCCTGATCGCTGCGATCGCTGGTGAGGCTGTTGGCGCGGACATCGTGCTTGCCGAGGCCTCGATGGGCCTGTTCGATGGTGTCGCGAGCCGGGGGGCCCTCGGCAACGGCGCCAGTGCCGACATTGCACGGACAATGGGCTGGCCGGTTGTGCTGGTGCTGGACGTGTCCGGACAAGCCCAATCCGCTGCTGCAACGGCGCTCGGTTTCAAGAATTTGGATGACACGCTGCCGTTTGCCGGCGTGATCCTGAACCGGGTGGCCAGCCCCCGCCATGAACGGCTGGTGCGCCGGGGGATGGAAGCAATAGGCATGCCTGTGCTGGGTGCCCTGCCCCGGCGCGGCGATCTCACCCTGCCAGAACGCCATCTCGGTCTGGTCCAGGCTGTCGAGCATCCCGATCTCGAGCGGGCGATATCCGACTATGCCGCATTTCTGCGTGCAAATGTCGATCTGAATGCCATCCGCCATGCCGCCAGCAGCAACAGCGCCCCGCCTCCGGCCCCCGGCCAACTGCCGCTTCCCCCTGCCCAGCGGATTGCCATCGCCCGCGATCCCGCCTTTTCCTTCGTCTATCCCCATGTGCTCGAAGGTTGGCGGCGGGCTGGCGCGGAGATCATGACCTTCTCGCCATTGGCAAACGAGGCCCCTGCCCGCGATGCCGATCTTGTCTGGCTGCCGGGCGGCTATCCTGAATTGCACGCAGGGACCATCGCTGCAGCGACGAACTTCCTGACCGGCCTGCGCCATCACGCCAAGACCCGCCCGGTCCACGGCGAATGCGGCGGCTATATGGTTCTGGGCGAGGCCTTGGTGGACAAGTCGGGAGAGCGGCATCACATGGCCGGCCTGCTGGGCCTTGTTACCAGTTATGCGCAGCGCCGTATGCATCTCGGTTATCGCCAGGCCGAACTGCTGGCACCGATAGCCGGACTGGCCAAGGGCAAAAGACTGCGCGGCCACGAGTTCCACTACTCGACGATCCTCGAGCAGACAGACGCAGCGCTGGCATGCGTAACCGATGCAGATGGCGTCGCGGTTGCCGAAACAGGCTCGTATCGCGGCCGCGTGACCGGAACCTTCTTCCACATGATCGCGAACGCATCGTGAAGGGGTTCGTATCCTTTGTGGGTGCGGGCCCTGGCGATCCCGAGCTCCTGACCCTGAAAGCCGTGTCACGTCTTGAGACAGCGCAGGTGGTGCTGTTTGATGATCTGGCTGCGGGACCGATCCTGGCCCGCGCGCGCGATGACGCTGAACTGGTAGCGGTAGGCAAGCGCGCCGGGCGGCCATCTCCAAGTCAGGCCGAAGTCAGCCGTCTTCTGGTGGACCATGCCCTGGCCGGCAAACATGTCATCCGGCTCAAATCGGGAGATGCCGGCCTGTTCGGCCGGCTCGAAGAAGAAATCGAGGCGCTTCGCCATGCGGGAATCGCGTTCGAGATCATTCCTGGCGTCAGCTCGGCGACCGCCGCAGCGGCAGCTGCCGCGATACCACTGACACGACGCGAGCATGCTAGACGCGTCCAGTTCGTAACCGGACATGGCAAGACTGGCACTTTGCCCGAAGACCTCAATCTATCAGCGCTTGCTGACCCTTGTGCCACAACGGTCGTCTTCATGCCGAAGCGCACATTTCCGGCGCTTGCTGCGCAGCTTGTCGCGGCAGGACTTGCGGACAATACTGCAGCCTTGTTGGCAGAAAACATTAGCCGACCGGACCAAAGACTTACCAGAAGCACTATTGCCGGACTTGCTCGGTCACTTGCCGACGGCGGATCGGATGCAACCGCACTGGTGATCTACGGCCCCATGATGGAGGAGGCATGATCCACCTCCATCTGATCGGCATAGGCACCGGGAATCCCGACCACCTGACGCGTGCTGCAATACGCACAATCAACGCGGTCGATCTCATTCTGCTGCCCCGCAAAGGCGATGCCAAGTCAGATCTCCTGGACCTGCGCCACTCCATCTGTGACGCCGCATTGGCTTCACCAGTCCGCATGGCCGAGTTCGACATGCCCGTTCGCCGACAGGATGGCGACTACACGCAAGCCATCGACGATTGGCACGATGCAATTGCAGCGATTTGGGCAGAGCAGATAGCGGTTCACCTTCCTGATGGTGGGCGGGTGGCGCTGCTCGTGTGGGGCGATCCGTCGCTTTACGACAGCACATTGCGTATTGCCGATCGGCTCAGGACGGCTGGGGTCGACCTCACTGTTCGCGTCGAACCCGGTATCACCAGCATTCAAGCTCTTACGGCTGCTCACGCCATCCCGCTGAACGCCTTGGCCGAACCTGTCACGATCACCACCGGTCGCAGGTTGCGCCGGGAAGGCTGGCCGCTGGGAGTGCACACGATCGTCGTCATGCTCGATTCCGGCTGCGCCTTCGAAGTCCTCGATCCTGCTGGCATCACGATCTGGTGGGGTGCCTATCTGGGCATGTCGCATGAAGCACTGGTGCATGGGCCACTTGCCGAAGCTGCGCCGCAGATTGCCGCGCGCCGCGCCGAACTGCGCGCGCGCCACGGCTGGATCATGGATGTCTACTTGATGCGAAAGGAACGAGCCGATGCCTGCTGACCGCGAAGAAGATGCTGCAAGCGCAGATGCGCGCCATGCCGAGAAAATGCGCAAGATTCAGGCTGCGCGTAGCACCATGATGGCCACCAAGACCCGCGAGCAGGGGCTGCTGATTGTTCACACTGGCACGGGCAAGGGCAAGACGAGCGCTGCACTCGGTATGGTCGTGCGCGCTATCGGACATGGCATGAAGGTCGGGGTCGTCCAGTTCGTCAAGGGCGCGATGGCGACAGGCGAAAAGACGGTGTTCGACGCTTTCCCGGAAAATGTCGAGTTCAAGCCGATGGGTGACGGTTTCACCTGGGATACGCAAGACCGGACACGCGATATCGCTTCGGCACGTACTGCCTGGGATGAAGTCTGCCGCATGATGGCCGATCCGGCTTACCAGATGGTGGTAGCCGACGAACTCAACATCGTCCTTCGGTATGACTACCTGCCCTTGGATGAGGTTCTGGAGGCGTTTGCCGCGAAACCCGAGATGAAACATGTCATCGTCACCGGACGCAATGCGCCCGATGCACTGATCGAGGCGGCCGATCTCGTCACCGAGATGACCATGATCAAGCACCCTTTCCGCTCGGGCGTGAAGGCACAGGCAGGGATCGAGTTCTGAGCGATCTGCCGCCCCAGTTCGATGCCGAGTTCGCGGCTCGATTTGCGCAGCTGCTGCGCTGGCGACGCGATGTGCGGCACTTCGAAGCCCGTGCTGTCGCCGAAGAGGAGATGTGTGCGCTGCTGGAGTGTGCCTCCCTCGCACCTTCGGTCGGGAATGCGCAGCCCTGGCGGTTCGTGCGCGTGCGTTCATCCACCCTTCGTCAGGCGCTGGCCGACCATGTCGATGTACAGAACGCACAAGCGGCGCAGCAATATGCCGGCCAAGCCCGGGAGAAACAGTATCGTTCGCTCAAGCTGCATGGCCTTCGCGAGGCCCCGGAACTGATCGTGGTGTTCTGTGATGAACAGCCCAAAGCAGGCCATGGACTTGGTATTGTCAGTATGCCGGAGATGCTGCGCTATTCATGCGTGCTGGCGATCCACACACTCTGGCTGGCGGCAAGGCTCCGCGGCATTGGCGTCGGATGGGTATCGATCCTCGAGCCCGGCGTCATCCGCGCCTTGCTGGACGTACCCGCCGACTGGTCGCTGATCGCACTGCTGTGCATCGGATACCCCCAGGACCAGTCCCAAACACCCGAATTGGAGCGGCGGGGCTGGCAAGCCAGAGAACCTGTGACCAACCGAGTGTTCGACCGATGAACCCCAATCTATGGAGCAAGAAATTATGTTGATCCCCGTCGAGGACGGTCCTGCCGTAGTGGCATGCAACACCTGCCGGCACAGCAGCACTGCACAGGAGGATGACGCGGGCGTGCGTGGTGGGGCGAGGATGGTCGAGGCCCTGCGCGCCGTGCAGGCACGCGATGAACGCTATTCCGGTATCGCGGTGCAGGAAATGCCCTGCTTGTTCGCCTGCAGCGAATTCTGCACGGTCCACCTTCGGGCGCCAGGCAAAGTCGGGTATGTTCTGGGCCGCTTCACCCCCGAAGAAGATGCCGCCGCTGCCATCCTCGACTATGCCGTCCACTATGCGCAAAGCGAACATGGCCGGGTCCCGTTCAAGGACTGGCCGCAAGGCGTCAAAGGCCACTTCATCACCCGCACACCGCCGCCGGGCTTTGTCGCGCAATGAGCACGTTTGCTTCGGTCGATGCCTTTGATGCTGCCATTGCCGAGATGCCTGCGCCAGATGAAACAGCAATGGCCAGCGCGCGCGACCGGCAGTCGCAACTGACCAAGCCGCCTGGATCACTGGGACGGCTCGAAGAGGTCGCGATCTTCATGGCCGGTTGGCAAGGGCACGAAAGACCCAAGCTGGAACGGGGGCGTGCAGTCGTGTTTGCTGGAAATCATGGCGTTACGGCACGGGGCGTTAGCGCCTTTCCTCCCGAAGTCACCCACCAGATGGTGGCCAATTTTGTAGCCGGTGGCGCTGCCATCAACGCGCTGTGTGCCGCTGCCGGGCTCGATCTTCAGGTGCTGGCGCTAGAGCTTGACCGGCCAACCGCCGATTTCACCTCAGCCCCGGCCATGACCGAAACCGAATGCCTCTCCGCGCTGTCGTCCGGGGCCGACATGGTCGAAGCAGGCCTTGATCTCCTTGTCCCCGGCGAGATGGGCATCGGCAACACCACGTCCGCTGCCGCCCTCTGCGCAAAAGCGCTGGGAGGCAATGTTGCCGAATGGGTCGGCCCGGGAACCGGACTCGATCCGGCGGGCGTCGCGCGTAAGATCGGTGTAATCGAAGCGGCGCTCACCTTCCATCAGGTTGCACCGGCAACGCCTTTCGAAACCCTGCGGCGTCTGGGCGGGAGGGAAATAGCCGCCATGGCAGGAGCAGTTGTCCGCGCAAGGCAGCTTCGGGTGCCGGTGCTCCTAGATGGCTTCATCTGCTGCGCTGCCATCGCGCCGATCTTTGCCGCCACACCTGAAATCCTCGATCATTGCCTGGCGGGGCATTGTTCGGCCGAACCTGGTCACAAACGGTTGCTCGAGCGGTTCGGTCTCGCACCGCTACTCACTCTGGGCATGCGCCTGGGCGAAGGGAGCGGCGCTGCGGTCGCGGCCCAGATCGTGAGTTCGGCTCTCGCCGCACACAACCAGATGGCGACATTTGCCGAAGCTGGCGTGGCTGCTGGCGTATGAGCGCATTTTTCCTGCACCTCATGCGGCATGGCGCACCCATAGAGCCCGGTCTGCTTCTCGGAAGGACCGATACCCTTTCGACGCCTGAGGGCGTCGCATCATGCGTGGCACAGGTCGAGGAACTGTCGTTCCGGACGATTGTATGTTCCGATCTCCAGCGCTCGGCAGTAGCGGCCACAGTCATTGCCAACTCGAGAGGCCTACACCCGATCCTCGACGCACGGTGGCGCGAACTGGACTTTGGCGACTGGGACGGTCTGGCACCCGCTAAAGTCGACAGCGCCGCGATCAGCGCTTTCTGGGACGACCCCGACGCAAATCCGCCACCCGGTGGCGAGCGCTGGTCTGCTTTGGTTTCGCGCGTGGAAGCGGCCTTGGCCGCAATCCCGCCGCAAGACACGCTGGTCGTAACTCATGGCGGAGCAATCCGGGCTGCGTTGGCCAGCCTGTTCGGCTTCGGACAGCGGCAGGTCTGGGCGTTCGACCTTCCCTATGCCGCGCTGGTCAGCCTGCGTGTCTGGCCGGGAACGCCGCGCTCAGCCCAGATCGCGGGCCTTTGGACATGAAGCGCCCGATCGCATGAAAGGCTTCCTCATCGCGCTCCAGTTCCTCACCCGTTTGCCGACGCCCCGGCTCACGGTTTCTGCCGAGGAATTCGCCCAGTCCATGCGCTGGTTTCCAGCTGCTGGCCTGGTGATTGGCCTTATCGTGGCCGGGGCCGCCTGGGTTGGAGCAAGGACCGATCCCTGGACCGGAGCCCTTTCCGCTTTGATCGCCTGGGTTCTCGTCACCGGAGCCCTTCACCTCGACGGTCTGGGAGATATGGCCGATGCCAGCGGCGCGGCCCACAAGGACCGCGAGCGGCTCCTGGCCGTCCTGGCAGATCCGCATGTCGGCAGCTTCGGCGTAACGGCTATCACCGTGCAACTGCTGACCAAGCTCGTGCTGCTGCATGCCATGATCGAGCACTGCCAGTTGCCGGCGCTGATCTGGGTGCCGGTCGCCGCGCGCATCGCACCGCTGGCATGGACCTTGTTGCTACCGCCATTGCACGATGGCCTTGGTGCGCGCTTTCGGGGCGCGATCAGGTCGATCGATCTGGCACTATGGGCCGCGGTGCTTCTCGCCACCGCGGTGGCGTTTCCCGCATTGCTCATTGCGGTTCCCGCAGCGGCACTATGGGGCCTGTGGATCAAGCGCGCCGTTGGCGGCATTTCGGGCGATGGCCACGGCGCCGGAATTGAACTGATCGAGGCGGCGCTGCTGCTGGCGCTTGTCGTGATGGCGGTCGCATGACCCGCGATCGCTGGACATGGCACGGCGGCGGCCTTTCTGCGGCCCGCGCGCATTTCGGCGACGATGCGCGCGGCTGGATCGATCTTTCCACCGGGATCAATCCGCATATCTGGCCCGGTGCAGGGGCGGTGGAGATCGATTGGCGTGCTCTCCCCGACGAAATGGCCCTGCGCGCGCTGGAGCAAGCAGCCGCCGCCAGCTTCGGGTGCAAGGCCGATCATGTCTGCGCGGTGCCAGGCACCGAAGTTGGCCTTCGCCTCGCTGGCAGGGTGCTGGGCGATGACGTATGCCACGCCGTTCCATCCTATCGCACCCACGGCGAGATGGCGGCCTCCAGCCATCCCGTGACGATTGGCAATTTGGCGCTGGCCGATGGATCAAGCCTGATCCTTGCCAACCCCAACAACCCGGATGGCGTCCTGCTTTCTCGGGAAACCTTGAGCGATCTTCTGGTGCGGCGTGGTCGGAAAGGGTGGCTGGTAATCGACGAAGCCTTTGCCGACTGCCACCCCGACCACAGTTTCGCCGACCAAGTTGATGATCGGCACAGACTCCTGATCTTTCGGTCCTTCGGGAAATTCTTTGGCCTCGCCGGATTGCGGCTCGGTTTTGTGCTGGGCCCTCGTCCGATCCTGGCGAGTCTGCGCGCCCAGCTAGGTGCCTGGCCGGTCTCGGCGGCTGCGATCGCCATCGGCACCCGCGCCTATCAGGATATCGCCTGGCAGGACGCGATGCGGGAGCGCCTCATCGCCGAGGCTAGCAGCTTCGATCAGCGCTTGGCCTCGTTCGGTTTGTTGGCAAGCGGCGCATGCCCACTCTTCCGGCTGATAACGACGCCGGACGCATCACACCTGTTTGAACGTCTTGCCCGGGCTGCGATCCTCAGCCGGCCCTTCGCCGAAAAACCGGATTGGTTACGCCTTGGCCTGCCCGCCAACAACGAGGCGATGGAGCGTGTCTGTGCCGTGCTCGAAGATCATGGCTGAGCCGTTGGCGCTTGCGGCCCTGATGCTGGATGCTGCCATTGGCTGGCCTGACGCGCTGTATCGCCGTGTCGGACATCCGGTCGGCCTGTTTGCCCGGATCATCAATGCCTGCGAAGCGGCATGGAACCGGCCAGCTCACTCAGACGGCATACGCACGACGCTCGGCATCATGACCGTGCTGATACTGCTGGTGCTGACAATCGGGGCTGGACTTGGCCTTACCGCGCTCGCCCGGCACCTGCTGGGCTCATGCTGGTGGCTTGGTGCCGCAGTAATCGCTTGGCCCGCCATGGCCCAACGCAGCCTCTACGATCATGTCCTGCCCATCGCAGTCGCGCTGGAGCAGGATGATCTTGAAAGTGCGCGCCATGCCGTCTCCATGATCGTCGGGCGTGATACCGACACCCTTGATCGCGCGGGCGTGGCACGAGCTGCAATCGAAAGTCTGGCCGAAAGCTTTTGCGACGGCATCGCCGCGCCGCTGTTCTGGCTGGTTATCGGCGGCCTGCCCGGCCTCTGGGCCTACAAGGCGATCAATACGGCAGACAGCCTGATCGGCCATAAGGAAGCGCGCTGGCGCGCCTTTGGGTGGGCTGCGGCGCGCACGGACGATGTGATGAACCTGCTGCCGGCTCGGCTTGGCGGCGTCGTGGTATGTCTTGCCGGCGGCGGAGGGTGGGCCACGCTGTGGCGCGATCACGGTCGCCACGCCTCACCCAATGCGGGCTGGACCGAGGCGGCCATGGCGGGCGCGCTTGATCTCGCGCTGGCGGGACCAGTGTCCTACGATGGTGTGACCCATGCCAAGGACTGGATCGGCAGCGGGCGGCGCGATGCCGGCGCTGCTGACGTCAGGCGCGCTTTGCGCATTTATGTGCGCGCCTGCCTGTTGCTCTGGGCCATCGTGGCCGCTCTCACCTGGAAGGATATCGTATGGGCGCTCTGATGTTGCAGGGCACGGGTTCCGATGTCGGGAAATCGGTGCTGGTTGCCGGGCTGTGCCGCGCCTTTGCCAATCGCGGGCTGAGCGTTCGCCCGTTCAAGCCTCAGAACATGTCGAACAATGCTGCGGTTACAGTCGATGGCGGCGAGATCGGCCGAGCCCAGGCTTTGCAGGCTCTAGCATGCCGGGTCGAACCGCACACCGACATGAACCCGGTCTTGCTCAAGCCTCAGGCCGACCACACATCGCAATTGGTGGTTCATGGCAAGGTCCGCGGCACGCTGGGCGGTGGCAATTTCCGGCACAAGCGTGGCGAACTGCTGCCCGAGGTACTGGAAAGCTGGCACCGGCTGCAGACGCAGTGCGATGTCGTAGTGGTTGAGGGCGCCGGCTCGCCGGCCGAGATCAACCTGCGGGCCGGCGACATTGCCAACATGGGCTTTGCCCGTGCCGCCAGTTTGCCAGTCGTGCTGGTCGGCGATATCGATCGCGGCGGCGTCATCGCCGCGCTCGTTGGCACGAGGACGGTATTGGACCCGGACGACGCGGCGATGATCCGGGGTTTTCTCATCAACAAGTTTCGCGGCGATCCGGCGCTCTTTGCCGATGGTTATCGGCAGATCGAGGCGCTTTCAGGTTGGCGAGGCTATGGCGTGGTGCCCTGGCTGCGCGCCACTGCCCATTTGCCAAGCGAAGATGCGGTCGTGCTTGAACGAACCGCACGCGAAACCGCCGGTCGCCTGAGAATCGCCTGCCCGATCATCCCCCGGATCGCCAATTTTGACGATCTCGATCCGATCAAAGCGGAAAGCTCGGTCGAACTGGTCATGGTACCGCCAGGCCAGCCCATCCCCGGTGACTGTACGCTGATCGTCCTGCCCGGATCAAAAGCCACGATCGCTGATATGAAGGCGATGCGCGAACAGGGCTGGGACATTGATATCCTTGCGCACCATCGGCGCGGCGGAAAGGTTCTGGGCATCTGCGGCGGTTATCAGATGCTCGGCCGCCGCATCGCCGATCCGGAAGGGATCGAGGGGCCACCTGAAGACATCCCCGGTCTGGGCCTGCTGGATGTCGAAACGGTCCTGACCGGAAGCAAGGCACTGCGCCAGGTTGCAGGCACTGCGCTCGATCAGGCCTTCACCGGCTTTGAAATGCACATGGGCGTGACCAGCGGTGCCGATTGCTGTCACCCCTTTGCGCTGCTCGGCGAAGGGCGGCCCGACGGCGCAACCAGTGCAGACAGGCAAGTCATGGGCACTTACGTCCACGGCGCATTTGCCAGCACGGCGCTGCGTTCAGCTCTGCTTGGCATGCTGGGCGCGCAATCGGACGGGATCGACCATGATGCGAGGATAAATGACGCGCTCGATGCGATCGCGGCTGAGCTTGAACATCATCTCGATGTGGATGGTCTGTTGAAACTCGCAATGGGGAAAGCCGATGCATAGCCTGTTCGTGATCGGCGGAGCGCGCTCGGGCAAGAGCCGCTATGCACAGGCCAGAGCCGAGGCTACCGGCCTCTCGCCGGTCTTCATCGCCACGGCTCAAGCATTCGACGAGGAAATGCGCGACCGTATCGCTCGTCACCAGGCGGATCGCGGCGTGGAATGGGAAACGGTCGAGGCCCCCCTTAAGCTTGCGGAAGCGATCGAGTTGCATGCCTCACCCGACCGGGTCTTGCTGGTGGACTGCCTCACGCTGTGGGTGACCAATCTCCTGATCGGCGATCACGATATCCCGGCGGCAGTCCGCACACTCATTGAGACCATCACGGTTGCGCAAGGGACCCTCATACTCGTCAGCAATGAGGTCGGATTGGGCATCGTCCCGGAAAACCAGTTGGCGCGCCGGTTTCGGGATGAGGCAGGGTTTCTTCATCAACGTGTAGCGGCTTGCGCGAACGAGGTGCAGTTGCTGTGCGCTGGCTTGAATTTGCAAGTAAAATGAAAATTTTTCTTTTGTATGAATAGCAGATTTGGAATTTAGACTACGCGAGATCCGGCCGGCAATACGGGGGCATCGTAATCTCTGGTCGTAAACGAACGCTAAGCTCTCCGGGTATCGGTTGAGGCAGTGAAGTACCGAGCCCTTGGTATTAGGGCTCTCTTCTCTGCCCTATAGCTGGAAGCCAGTTTGCGATCACAAGAACACCAAGCCTGCGTGGTCTTCAAACAACTCAGCCGAGCGGACATAGCCGAGCAGCACCTCGACCTTCTTGTGCCGCGATACCTCCTGCATCTTGGCGATGGTCGCGCCATTCCGGGAGGCCTCGGTAAGGAACCCTGCCCTGAGCGAATGTCCTCCCACCGTCTCCGGGTCGAGCCCCACCCGTCCGGCATATTTCTGGATCAATCGGACAATCGAGCGGTCGGACATCGGCTCATCGGTCAGCCGACCCTGCGGATCGATCTGATAGAACAGAGGCCCGGCACCATGCCCGCGAACCGCCAGCCAGGCCTTGAGCCGCTCGACGGGCTTGAGCACCTTGCCCGCAGGCACCGCGATCACCTGCCCCTCCCCCTCCTGATCGGTCTTGGAATGCCGCAGCGTTAGCTTCAGGCCCTGGTCGACCAGTTCGACATCCCGCAACTCGAGCCCGACCAGTTCCGAGCGGCGGAGCGCGGCGGCCAGACCCAGCGCCAGGATCGCCCGGTCGCGGAGCGAGCGGGTGCCCTCGCCCTCGGCTGCCGCGATCATCGCCGCCAATTCGCGCGCGGTGATCGCCGCCTTGCGAGCGCTCGGTCGCGTCCGCGCCTCGCGGCGGATCCCGGCGAGCGTATCAGCGATCACGTTATGCGTATCGCGGACGCTTGGGGGCACCTCACCATCCTGACGATGCTTCCACCCGATCGCCGCCAAATGCCGGCCAATGGTGGTGTCGGCTTTACCCGCCAACGCCAGCGCGGCCAAATAGGTCGCGACAGCCTCGGGACGGGCGGGCAGCGGTTCCAGGCCGCGTTCGTCGCACCAGCCTTCGAACTGATTCCAATCGCTGATGTAGGCACGCAGGGTGTTGGCCGCCTTGGCCTGGGTGCGATAGACCCGCGCCGCGGCAATCTCTTCGCTGAGCCGCCCGCCGGGTTCGGCCAGCGTGTCAGGCAATGCCCCAGTGACGGCGGTCAGGGCGCCCCGGGCAGCGTTACCCGCGCTAGCTTCGCCTTCGTCCACCTTTTTTCGCCCCTTTCCCGTGCCGAACTGCCTCTCCCATAGCCCATTTCTACTGTCCGTGAAGGGCAATTATCGGACAGTGAACGGACCGTACAAGCCGAGTATACTTTTTGCCGTTATGGTATATTCTGGGACCGATGGAACACGCCCCTCCCCCGTGGCAACTGGCCCTCGCGCGCCTCGAGGGCGCGCTGCCGTTCCTGTCCGCCGAGGTCGCGGACGGTCTGGCGCGGGCCTCGCTCAGGCGGCTGTGGCGCGTCCATGTCCGCGACTTTCCTCAGGAAAACCAAGGCCCCGAGCACAATCCGGGGCTTGAAGCGGCCGAACTGACCCGCTCGTGGTACGCGGCCGAACGGCAGGATTTCCTGTCGTGGATCGGCCGGCGCGGCCCCCCTCCCCTCGCCCGCGCCGCGCGGCTCGCCTTGGCGGCCAAGGACGCGCGCGAGAGCTTCTCGAGCGCCTATGCGGCCGCTGACCGCGCGCTCGAACGGCTTGATGGGCTGTTGCCGGCGCGCGACCCCCTGGCGACGCTGGCTGAATGGATCGTCCAGTTGCGCGAGGACGAGGTCGATTTCCTTGAGGGCGGCAGCGAGGAGGTGCTGATCGAGGGCCGCGTGTTCCAGCGTTTTGCCGCGCGCGGGAGCGCCTGGGCCGCCTCCCTGGCCGCCGCGATGCGCCCGCAGCTGTTCGCCCTCGGCGCGGCGCCACTGGCGCTCGCCGGGCTCGCCCCGCGTGCGCTGTTCCGCGCCGAGGCCGAACGCCCCCTCCCCGCCCTGCTGGCGGGCGCGATCGGCGTTGCGGCCAGTGACGTGGCAACGGACCTCGCCGCCGTCACGTCCATGGTTGCGCGCGGGGAAGAATGCCTCGCAGGCCTCTACGCCTCGTCGCAGGCGCCGGCGATGTGGCAGCTGATTGGAGGCATCGGCCCCCTCACCCGCGCCGAACTGGCCCGTGCGCTCGGCGTGACCCGCCGCACCGCTTCACAGGCCGCTATGGCGCTCGAGAAAGCCGATCTGGTAACGCTGCGCCCCGGAGACCATGCCGTGACCCCCAAAGGCGCTCACAGAGGCTCCTGAGGCCTCCTACGGTGCCAACGCGACCTCGCGGTAGAGCACGCCGATCCGCTTGGGCGCAGACGCCCGGCGGCGCAGCAGTCGGCGGGCAAAATGCGCCGCCTCATCCGCGCAGGCGAACGAGACCGCCCTTCCCTGCCCTTTGGTCCCGATCCACCCCCAGGCGAATTGGACGATCGACGCACCGAATGATCTTGGACAACGCCCCCAAAAGGTCAGGACGTCAGGATAGCCTCAATGGCCTTCAAGACCTCAGCTGCCGAAGCGCCGCTACGCGCAGGCACCTTGAAGGTATATCCGCTCCTCGATGAATAGACATAGCGCAAGATAACCTTGCCAGCGGCGCCCTTCACTTCGACGTCGCCCCCAGCAGGTTTTGCAGGGGCGACAGTGGCTCGAATAAGACGCTTTGCCACTTCCGGAGCGGGCATAGCCATTCCGAGATCGTCGCGCTCAGCAACAATGGCCCTGCTCTCTGCGACCATCAGATCCAGGGTGCGCTTTTCTGAAGTGAGTGGCTTGATGTCTCTTGCGATGCGGACCGTGATGCCATGCGTGTCAGGAAAGGCGTTCACGATCTCGGCCGGCAACCGCGCCACATCGAGCAGGCGGCTGAGCCATGAGCGCGAAATCTTCAGATGCTCTGCCATTTCGCTCTGGTTGGAATCGTAGAACTCCTCCAACGCCCGGGAATATTCCTTTGCCCGCTCCCAGTCAGAGATATCTTTGCGCGACCGGTTCTCGATGTCCGAAACCCTGAACGCTTCCTCGTCCGAAACGTTTTGGATCGTGACGAGGTATTCATATTCCGGGTGATGATGCTCGCGTAGCCACTGAACGGTCCACCATCGCCTTACGCCCGCGATGATTTCGAAGTCGTAGTCTGGGTCATCCTTGAGGCGGCGTACGATCGCGGGAATGCGCTGCTTCTTAGCGGAGAGGAATGCGTCGATGAGATCGCGGCAACTCTCTTCGTTCAAGTGGTCCAGATCGCGGTTATGCAGACGCCAGGGACGACAGCGAGTTGGGTCGACCCACTCGGTACGATCCGTGACGACTTTGCCGGCAGCAATCCTCGCGAGGCTCTGACTACGGCTCGCCATAATGCTCTCCGATGGCGCAGGGCTGCCGACGTCGATCTCGTCGTCGAGCCCCTCTGTCAAACTGCTGCCGAAGCCCCGGTTACCCTTTGCCATCACCTACTCCAAACCTTTCAAATCACATTTGGCGGCCGCTTGTTGCCACGTGGCAACAAGCCCTTGCCCGCGCCTCGATTTTACCCTGAATCTTCGCACGTTGCCACGTGGCAACATTCATCGTTCAGCCAGTAAAATCTCGCCCTGTCGCACCAATCCAATTTCTCAAAACATGCGCTTAATTATTGATTTATCACCGTATTATGTCTTTGTTGCCACGTGGCAACGGCCCTAGACCGCCTCCCCTGCCCTGCTTGCCCAGGACCGAATGACATCCGCCTCGATTTCTCTGCAAACGTCGCTCAAATGTTTCATGCACCGGTTGTGAACCTCATGGGACGTGACCGGTCGATCAAGTTCAAAGACCGTCTTCATGCGTGAGCTGGCATTGTCGATTTCTGCGCTGGTCTTGAGGACAGAAGTCGCCATCGAGCCGCCGAAGACCTGCCGCATCATCGAAAGAATCTCGCGGTGCATAGACTTGCTTTCATCCACCCTGCTGCCAACGAGGCGGATAAAGTTGTAGGCCGGCTTCACCCGCTTCGCGAGCTGCTCGAGCTGCTTCATCGTTGTGCGCGCCATGTCGATAAACGACACGGTCGATGCGAAGTCGATGACGCTCGGCGGCACAGGAATTACCATCGCATTAGCCGCCTGCAGCACTGCCATCGAAACCATGCCAAGCGCCGGAGGCGGATCCATGATGACGATGTCGTAGTCATCGACGACCGTATCGATGGCTTCGGCGATCATGTCGATGATGTCGAAGTTCTGATTTTGTGCCAGGTAGCCGGCGATCTCGTATTCTAGATTGTAGAGCTTGAGATTGGCGGGGATCAGGTCGAGCCCGAAAAAGTGCGTCTTCCGGATGATCGAACGAACACCCAACAGTTCAGGATTATGGAAGTGGCCGTAAAGGGTATCATCCTCGGTCAGATCGACATCCGGCCGATAACCAAACATCATCGTCGAACTGGCTTGGCTGTCGCAGTCGATGAACAGTACCCTGTAGCCGTGAATGGCAAAGTGCTGTGCGAGGTGCAGAGCCACAGTCGACTTGCCTACGCCCCCTTTGAAGTTCGAGACGGAGATGACCGCCGGGGTGTCCGTCGGAGCGCGCCACGGGCGAGTGCCAAAAACGGCACGCATATGATCCAATTCTTCCAATGAGTACTGGACCCGGTGGCCAGAAGCGGTTCGGTCGCGCTGGGGGAGGCGGCCATCACGCTCAGCTTCGCGAATTGCAGACGCTGTTCGCCCAACAAGGGAGGCCGCCTTCGAAATGGAATACGACGGGCCAACCTTTTGCCCGGTCTCCGGATCGAGCGCACCGTCACGAATACGCTTCAGGATGGTGAGGGCCTTGCGGTGCAGATTGCCAAGGCCGTCTTCCAAGAGTTCATCGGGTTGTGCGTCGAGCGCTGCGTCGGTAGCCATGATCACCGCTTTGTGAGATTGAGGGCGCCAATTAGCACTCTTGGCAGTTTTGAGCAAACTTCGGCCACCAACCTTACAAATTGACCGATGATCTCCGTGCCCTTTCGCGAATCAGGAGCCGGCTCGATGCAGCACTTAGGGACTCAGACCGATGATGTCGGGTCCCGCGAGGTGGCTAGGAGGCGACAACCCCATAGTCCGCTGGGCGCCCTCACAGCCGAATTGACCCGGCTGTGGACAATCACCGATGATCTCGGTGCAAGCCGATGAATTCAGTGCGTTTCCCCGATGATCTCGGTTCCCTTTGGACCGATGATCTCGGAGCCCATACCTACTAAAGGAATCTCCTAGAAAAACCGATTCGCGAATCGCTTTTTTCAAAATTGAGATTGGATTTGGTTTCGCTCCTCCAAACCGCTCCGAGATCATCGGCCGACTTGGAGGTTTGAGGCCCGGAAACCCGTCGAAACTGCCAATGGCCTTGCTTTCGAAGCTCAAACCTGTTGTTTAACGACCAACCCGAGGCTCCAATGAGTCGGGAAGGGACGGTTCAATGAGCGGAGACACACTGCGTCCAATCGGACATCAATACGCCCTAGCAATGCTAGGCGGCGGTGAAGAGCGAGTTCGCTCCTTAGCGCAGTCTGCCGGCACTCAACTCACGATGGATGCCTTCCTTCGCGTCCAGGACGAAGAACCCGTTCCGGCATTTCTGCATTCCGCATTGTGCGCCATGTCGTTGCCGACCAAGCGACCGAAGGACGATACTCTACCGATTCTTCGCGAAGACGGAAAATATGCACTGGCCATCAATCCACGGCCGGTTCTCCAGACGGTGGACGGTAAGCCCGTGCTACGAAGCGTTGGTGTGCCCTATGGAGCTTATCCACGCGTTGCGCTGATCTATCTGCTTTCTCAGGCCGTCACAAAGCGATCGCGAGACGTTTATTTGGGGCGTAATTTCACGGAATGGATGCGCCGCCTTGGCTACCAGACCGTCTCATATGGCCCACGGGGAACGGCCAATCTGATGCGCGAGCAAGTCGATCGGCTCCTTGCGTGTGAATGGCAAATCCGTTGGGAAGGCAACGACGCTGGCGACAACGCATTCGCCGTGCGAGACGTAAAAATTTCAAACGAATACGCCGGCTCGCTGGAAAAAAATGGGGCGTTTGCTCGCGAAATCCGGATGTCCGAGGCGTTCTATAGTCACCTTATCGACCACGCCGTTCCGTTGAACGAGATTGCAATCCGTGAGCTCAAGGGCACACCCACAGCGCTCGATCTCTATACCTACCTCGCGTACAGGCTCCCGCGGATCAGCAGCGATCGAGGCCAGGTAATATCTTGGGACCAGTTGGCCAAGCACTTGGGCAACGACGCCGACAGCAAACGCTTCCGCCAGACCGTGCGCGAAACAATGCAATTGGTCTCCGCTGTCTACCCGAACGCCGACGTTGATTTCAGCGGCAGGAAAGTAGTGCTGCGGCCTTCGCCGGCACCTTTAGAGCGGAAGCTCGTTGGCCCGCACTTGCGGTTGCTGGGCGCTCCGGCCCCGGAAACCGCACCGAGATCATCGGTCACCAAAGCTCCTCGGTCGACTGTCCGGAACATCAAGGTCTCCGAGCCCGTATTCCCTTTCCCAGCAGGCAGCCTGACCTATGGCGAAAGGGAAACAAAGTTCCGAGCAATCGGCCTTGAGAAGGGTAAGCCCTGGTGCGTCGATACCATGGCGAACGCATTCCGCACCGGCTTTCCCGGTATCAAACAAGAGCGGACCGATGCCGAGTGGTTGAGAGTCTGGGAAGCCTTTGTCATTCGTTATGCCGAGCGACGCGCAAATTCGGATGCTGGCTGACCGATGATTTCCGAGCACTTCGGTTAGGCTGAAGCGCAGGACGAGGGGGAGGGGAGTAGGGTCGAACTGGGCAGTCATGCCCATCGTCAACAACAATCCCAGTCCCGACCTACGCAGTCTTGTTCGGCGCATCGGGGGCAATTGGTCCGGTAATACCGCGATGTGTCGGTGCCCTTGCCATGCCGACAGAACACCATCTCTATCCATCCGCCAAGGTGATCGAGCCATTCTCGTAACGTGCCATGCAGGTTGCGACAGCCGGGACGTAATCAGAGCTCTTCGACGCATCGCAGACCTGCCGACGGTCGATGCCTCTGGCATGACCCCCAGCTTCCAGCGCAGCACGGGAATTCACCTCGCAATCTGGCAAGCCGGTCGACCAATCGAAGCGACTCTGGCGGAGCGATATGTGCGCGAGGTGCGCCAGATATGGGCACCCCTCGAAGACCTGCGCTTTCATCCCCGGTGTCCACGAGGGAAGGGGATGCTTGCGAGCTTCGAGCCGGCACTCCTCGTCGCGATGCGCAAGGCGGGCGCGATCGCCGCGATCCAGCGGATTTTCCTCGATCCGTCGACAGCGGACTACACCGAGAAGCGCGTCCTCGGCCAGGCTATCGGCGCTGCATGGACCAACGGCCCGCCGGGCAAGACCATCGGCATCTGCGAGGGGTTCGAGACTGCGGCTGCTTATACCTCGCTCACGGGTATCCAGGCCTGGGCGACCATGGGCGCCAAGCGCTTCCACCAGGTCGATATCCCGGCATCCGTCGAAACCGTGATCCTGCTGGCGGACAACGACGCCGAGGGCAGGCGCGCGCGCGAGCGCGCAGCCGAAACCTACCGACGCCCCGGCCTTGCAATCGAGACCGAATGGCCGCCTTTCCGCATGAACGACTGGGCGCAGCTCCTGAAGCGGTGAGGGGAGGGGGGCTGGAGCGGGTGTGCCGCTGATCGGCACGAGCTCAGGAGTTCTCCGCATGACCACAACGATTCCGCGCGCGAGCGCCATTCTCGGCGCTGCGCGCACACTTGCCGCCAAGCTGCTCCTCGCTGTTCCGATCGACCGCGCCGCTCTGAGCCAAGCCATGACCGAAAGTGCTGGCGGCCGTGACGCAGCAGGTGCCTGGCAGCAGCGTGACAGTTTCGAAGCGCTGGAAGTCGCGCTCTCCCTCGCCATTCCCGAGCTTGTCAGCCGCATGGACGTCGGCGCGGCGATCGCCACGCTGGAGGCGCTGGCGAAAGAACTGCCAACCCACACGGTACGCAGCGAGGACCAGATCCAGTTTCAGCAGTTTTCGACGCCGCCGGCGCTGGCCCGTCTTGCAGTTCATCTGGCGCGGCTTTCGAGCGATGACGTGGTGCTTGAGCCGAGCGCAGGCACCGGGATCATCGCTTCGCTTGCCAAGGGCGCGGCCAAGGATCTGATACTCAACGAACTCGAGGCAACCCGCGCCGACCTGCTCGAGGCCGTGTTTCCGGGAACGAAGGTCTACCGCCACGACGGCGCAAAACTCAGCGCGCTGCTCTCCGGAACTGAACGGCCAAGCGCCGTCCTGATGAACCCGCCGTTCTCGGTGTCGCAATCACGTGGGCAAGATCAGAACACTGCCGCCAGACACCTGCGGGCCGCCCTCGACCATCTGCTGCCTGGAGGCCGGATCGTCGCGATCATGCCGGACTGGTTCTCGCCCTCAGCCAGGTACGAAGAAACCTTCCGGCGCACCCTCGAAGGTGCGCGGGTCGTCCTGTCGCTTCGTCTGGCCAAGGGCGGCTATGCCAAGCACGGCACCGGTATCGCCGTTCGCGTGCTGGTGATCGACAAGATGCCAGGCGAGATCGGCGTATCCACGATAAATCGCGGTTCGGTCGGCGAACTCTTCGCCGCGCTGCCAACCCTGCCGCCTCGGGCGCCATTGCGCGACCCGACGCAGGCGGCAGCGCCCCGACCAAAGCTCAGCCTGTTCCGCTCGGTGAAGACCGGCCCAGCCCGGCCCGTGATCGTGCGGGCGGCAAATACCAATGAGGTCCGTCCCGTCGCATACGAAGTGCTGGCCGAACCCGCCGCGATGGGCGAGCAGCGCGGGGTCTATGCCGATTACCGGCCTTCACGCGTGGTGATCGCGGAAGCTGGCGAACACCCGACGCACCTGGTCGAATCCGCCGCCATGGCCTCGATCGCCGCGCCCAAACCCGGCTACGTGCCCGCTTTGCCCGAACGCACGGTGACCGCGCGATTGCTGTCCGCCGCCCAGCTTGAAACCGTGATTTACGCGGGCGAGGCCTGGAGCCGCGACCTTCATGGCCGCTTCAGCCATCCCGCCGGCGAGGTTGCGCTCAAGGAGGATCCTGAGGGTAAGCTCTACCGCACGGGGTTCTTCCTTGGCGACGGCACCGGGGCAGGGAAGGGGAGGCAGGCTGCGGCCTGCATTCTCGACCAGTGGCTCAAGGGCAATCACCGCCACATCTGGATCTCGAAGAATGCGCCGCTCCTTGAGGACGCACAGCGCGACTGGACGGCGATCGGCGGATTGCCGTCGGACATTCTCGACCTTGCCCGCTGGAAGATCGGTGAGGAGATCACCGCGCCCGAGGGCATCCTGTTTGTTGCCTACGGCACGCTGCGCAGCTCGCGCGTCGAGGATACCCGGCTCGACCAGATCGTCCGCTGGGCCGGCGAAGACTTCGAAGGCGTGATCGTCTTCGACGAGGCCCACGAAATGGGCGGCGTTGCGGGCGGGGAAGGGGCATTTGGCCAAAAGCAGGGCTCCCTCCAAGGCATTGCCGGGGTGCTGCTCCAGAACACACTGCCCCGCGCCCGGGTGCTCTACGCCTCGGCCACCGGCGCATCGGACGTCAACAATCTTGCTTATGCGGTCCGACTTGGCCTGTGGGGACCGGGCACGGCCTTTGCGAACCGCGAGCAGTTCATCAGCGAGATCCGCGACGGCGGCATTGCCGCGATGGAACTGGTGGCGCGCGACCTCAAGGCCTCCGGGCTCTACCTCGCCCGGGCGCTCAGCTTCGCTGGGATCGAGTACGACATCCTCCGCCACGATCTGACCCCGGAGCAGATCGCGGTCTACGACACCTATTGCGAGGCCTGGACGATCATTCACCAGAACCTCGAGGCTGCACTCGAACTCACCGGGATCGTCGATGGGCTTGAGAACAAAACCCTCAACAGCGGCGCCAAGGCGGCGGCCCGCAGCCGGTTCGAGGGGACGAAGCAGCGGTTCTTTGCCCAGGTGCTGCTCTCGCTGAAGTTGCCCTCGATCTATCCCGCGATCGACGAGCATCTGGCGAACGACGAAAGTGTGGTCGTCCAACTCGTCAGCACGGCGGAATCGATCCTCAATCGGCGCCTAAATGAGCTCGATCCCGACGAGCGCGAAGCGCTGGAACTGGACCTTTCGCCCAGGGAGGCGATCGTGGACTGCCTCACCCGGGCCTTCCCGACCCGGCAGATGGAAGAATACACCGACGAGCTCGGCGACGTGCGCTCGCGGCCGATGTGGGATGAGGCAGGCAATCCGGTCCACAACCCGCAGGCCGAGGCTACGCGCGCAGACCTGATCGAGCATATCTGCGCGATGCCGCCGATCCCGACCGCGCTTGATGCCCTGCTGGAGCACTACGGCGTGACTGCGGTGGCCGAGGTCACCGGGCGTAGCAAACGCCTCGTCCGGGATGGTTCGGGCCAGCAGCGCCTCGAGAGCCGTTCGCCGCGGACCAATCTTGCCGAGACGACCGCGTTCATGACCGGGGCCAAGCGCATACTTGTGTTCTCGGATGCGGGCGGCACGGGCCGCAGCTATCACGCCAGTCTTGATGCCAGGAACCAGCAGCGCCGGGTCCACTTCCTGCTCGAACCTGGCTGGCGCGCGGACCGTGCGATCCAGGGGCTGGGGCGCACCCACCGCACCCATCAGGCCTGCCCGCCGCTGTTCCGACCGGTCACCACCGACTGCAAGGGCGAGGCCCGGTTCACCAGCACGATCGCCCGGCGCCTCGACGCACTGGGCGCGCTTACTCGCGGCCAGCGCCAGACCGGCGGGCAGGGCATGTTCGATGCCAGCGACAACCTCGAGAGCATCTATGCCAAGCACGCGCTGCACGACTGGTACGGCCTGCTCGCAACCGCCAAGCTCAAGAGCACGACCTTGGCCGAGTTCCAACGGATGAGCGGGCTTGAGCTCACCGATCAGGACGGGATTCTGCGCGAGGACCTGCCGCCGATCCAGCGCTGGCTCAACCGCATCCTCGCCATGAAGATCGCCGTCCAGAACGCCATCTTCGACGAGTTCCTCACCCTTGTTGAAACCCGCGTCTCCGCAGCCAAGGAAGCCGGCACCTTCGACATCGGCGTCGAGACCGTGGCGGTCGAGGCCTGCGAGGTGCTGTCCGACACGGTGATCCGGACCGACCCCGTGACCGGCGCGACCTCGCACCTGCTTGAGCTGTCGCTGACCCAGCGGCGCAAGGTCCTCTCGCTCGAGCGCGTGCTCAAAATGGCATCGTATGAGGAACAGCCGCTGTTTCTGCGCAATGACAAGTCGGGGAAGGTTGCGCTCGGCATCGCGGCGCCCTCGCACATGGACGAGGAGGGCCACATGATCCGCCGTTACGAACTCGTGCGGCCTTTGCGCAGCGAGTACCTCCGCGCTGACCGTCTCGACGAGTCCGCCTGGGAGCCCGTCACCAAGTCCCGGTTCAGCGCGCTGTGGGAAGAGGAATACGCCGCCGACGAGAGCCAACTGGTCACAGAGACCGTCTATCTCGCGACCGGCCTGCTCCTGCCAATCTGGGGCGCGCTTCCCAAGGAAGACCTCACGGTCAACCGCATCGTCGACAAGTCGGGCGCCTCCTGGCTCGGCCGCCATGTCCACGACCTCTACGTCGATGCGACCCTCGAGAAGCTTGGGGTTGCCCGCAAGGCGCAGACCGATCCGACCAAGATTGCCGCCGCCATTCTCGGTGGGGGCACGTGGAAGGCGCCGCATCCCCTCAATTTTACCATCCGGACGTCCCGGGTGAACGGTTCCCGAAGGATCGAGATCGTCGATGCCGAAGCCGCGCGCATTCCCGAGCTCAAGGCCATGGGCTGCTTCACCGAAATCATCGCCTACAAGACGCGGGTGTTCGTGCCACTCGACCGGGCCGAGGCGATCATCGCCAGCATCGCCGGGCAGGCCTGACCCCCGCGCTCATTTAACATCACTGCTGTTAGATGGGCGCGGCGATGTTGGATGAGGGGCGTTCCGCGTCGATCAGCAGATGGTAGCGCGTCGACTTGAGGGTCCCGGTCTGGCCAAGTGCGCCCATCGCCACCAGCTCCTGCAGGTCACGCGTCGCGGTCGCGCGCGAGGTGTCGGCGATGGTGACGTAGTTTGCAGCACTAAGCCCGCCCTTGAAGCCATCAAGGCCCTCGCGCAGCATGCGCACGATGACCTTTTCCTGCCGCGCATTGAGTCGTCCGCGAAACTTGTCGTGGAACCGCGTCTTGGCGAGCAGGAAATCGATGAGAGCCAGGCTGTGCGCCTGCGCTTCCAGTACCGTCTCGGCGAAATAGACGAGCCAGTCGGTGACCTCGTTGACCTTGTTGGCGGCTTCGAGCGCATCGTAATAGGCCGAGCGCCTGCGCTGGATCGTCTGCGATAAGGCGATGAGACTGGGCTGCCCGATTGCCTGCGACAGCGCCTTCTCAGAGATCGCCCGGCCAATGCGGCCATTGCCATCCTCGAAAGGATGGACGCTGACGAAGTAGAGATGGGCGAGGCCCGACCGGGTAAGGGCGGGCAGGGGTGCCGTGCCGGCAGGACCGCTCGCGGCGAACCATTCCAGGAACCGGGCCATCTCATCCGCCATCGCGCTCGACGGCGGAGCTTCGAAGTGAACGGTCGGCTTGTGCAGCACGCCCGAAACCACCTGCATCGCATCTTCGTGTTCGCGGTAGCGTCCGACCGCCTCGACGTCGCTGCGCCCGCTCAGCACCAACCGGTGCCAGTGCGACAGAACGTCCTCGGTTAGCGGATCGGCAAAGCCGCGGTAGAGGTCGATCATCATTTCCGCGATCCCGCGCTCGGCGGGCAGAACGCGGCGTTTCTCGGTCTCGAGCCCGAACTCGCGTCGCAAGGATACCTGGACGCTGTCGCGATTGAGCAACTCGCCCTCGATCTGCGAGGTCTTGATCGCTTCGTCGGTCATCACGTCGAGAACGACGCTCGTGCGGTCCTTCTCGCCAAGGTGCTTCACCACGCCGATCATGACGCCCGACTGCTGCAGGAATCGCGCCTCGAGCGCGGCGAGAGCAGCGCCGTTCCAGCGAAAATCAGGCCAATCCGGCTGCTGCCAGTTCCACTTCATGAGGCATTGATCCTGCGTTTATGCCTCACTCTATGCCGTATCTTGAGGCATAAATCCACAATTTATGCCTCACGGGGCTTTGAACGGCTGTGCCCGCAAGCATTTCGGGCTCGGTCTGACGTCCGGAGCGTCCTGAAACTGTGAGGGGAGGGGGGCTGGAAGAGGTGAGCCGAAGGGCTCGGCCAAATCCGGCTTTCAGGAGCACCCCCATGAACGACATCGAGTTGATCCCGCTCGGCAAGCTACGGCTGTCCGAAGCCAACGTCCGCAAGAACGACAGCAACCTCTTCATCGAAGAATTGGCTGCCAATATCGAGGCCAAGGGCCTCCTCCAGAACCTGATCGTCGTGCCCGCCAAGAAGCGCGGCATGTTCGACGTGACCGCAGGCGGCCGCCGCCTGCGCGCCCTCAACTTCCTTCTGACCGCCGGCAAGCTCCCCAAGGACCACCCCGTCGCCTGCCGGGTGCTCGACATCGATACCGCCGAGCAGTCCGAACTCTCGCTGATCGAGAACGTCATCCGGCTAGATATGACGCCGACCGACGAGATCCGCGCCTACAAGCACTTCGTCAACGAGGGCAGCGACCTCGACGCGATCGCCAAGCGGTTCGGCCGCACCCGCCGGTTCATCGAAGGCCGCCTGCGGCTTGCCGACCTTGCCGATCCGATCTTCGCCGCACTCGAGGAGGGCAAGATCACCCTCGATGTCGCCAAGGCCTATGCGACGACGCCCAACCATGATCGCCAGATGATGGTCTGGAGCGAATTGTCGAACTCATGGCAGGGCAACAACCCCGATTCAATCCGCCGCATGGTCACGCACAGCGCGATCCGCTCATCCTCGCCAATGGCGAAGCTGGCAACCGAAGCCGACTACCTGGCCGCTGGCGGCAAGATCGAGCGTGACCTCTTCACCGAAGATGGCGGCGAGACCTGGATCGATGCCGAGATCGCCCAGCGCATTGCCGGCGAGAAGCTCCAGGCCTTTGCGGCCGAGATTGCCGAAACCTCCGGCTATGCCTGGGTGCGCCCGATCCTTGAGACCCGCGTCACCTACAACGCGACCGAAGACCTCCACCAGGTCCATCTCGAACCGGCACCGCTCACCGACGAGGAACAAGTCGAGGCTGACAAGCTCCTCGAGACGATCTCGGCGCTGGAAGCTGAAAGCGAGACCCTCGACGAAGACGACGAGGCTGCCGCCGCCGAGTTCCAGACCCGCTGGGATGCCGCGAGCAGCGCCTACGACGCGCTCCACGACAAACCCCCGGTGATCCCCGAGGAGATGAAGGCGAATGTCGGCTGCTTCGTGATCATCGGCGCCGACGGCCAGCCCACGGTTGCCAGCGGCCTCTACAGCGACAAGCCGCTCGAACGCCGCAAGGCCCGCGGGGGCGACGCCGCCGAGGGTGCCAGCGGAACGGCAGGGGATGGCGGTAGCGCCTCGTCCGCGCCCAAGCCACTGTCGCAGAAGCTGGTCGAGGAGCTCGCGGTGCAGCGCCGCGACATTCTCGCGATCAACCTCGCCTCGAACCCGGCGATCGCACTCGACTACCTGATCTTCGCTATCGCGGACTCCCGCGCGCTCTACAGTGCGCAGGCGCTCGGAACGACGCTCCGCGCGCCGTCGCCCTCGATCTACCTCGCCAACTACCCCGAAAGCCCGGCGCATACGCTGATGGCTGACATGCGTGAGACGCTCGACCTGTCGTGGACCGAGCATCGCCGCACGGTCGACCGGTTCTCGGCGTTCAGCGCGCTCGACGACGATGCCAAGGCAAGCTGGCTCGCCTGGTGCATGGCAAAGACGCTGGAGGCGAGCATGGGGATCGACAAGAAGGCAGGGCAGTCCGGCCCCGAGCCGATCGATCTCCACGATCACCTTGCGGCGCTGATGGGGATCAACGTCGCCAGCCACTGGCGGCCGACCTCGGCCAATTACTTCGACCGCGTCAGCAAGCAGGCGCTGCTCGCCCATGTCAGCGAAGTCGGCGGCCCAACCATGGCGGCGAGCTTCATGGGCTCGAAGAAGGGCGACCTCTCGGCTTCCTGCGAGAAGCTGTTTGCCGGTGAGACCATCGTCGCCCCCGAGGTAAAGGAAGCCGCCCTCGCGTGGGTGCCAGAAGCCATGCGGTTCCGGGTGCTCGCGGCGAGCGAGCCCGATGACGAGGCGCCGGTCGAGCACGAACCCGAGAGCGATGCGGGCGACCTCGAACCTGCCGAAGAGCAGGACGCCGACGCCGGCGAGACCGTCGACGCCTGAGCCAGCCCTGCCGGCACGCTGCCCGCGCATCCCTTGCGCCCTGTGACAGCGTGCCGGCCCATCCAGGAACCACCTCATGACCATGATCACCAAGCTGCGCGCCCGGGTCTCTCCGCACGCGATCTCGAAGGTTACCCGGATCTTCAACGGGACCCTCGACGACATCTTCAACGAACTCTTCCAGAATGCCCGCCGCGCGGGTGCGACCAGCATCACCGTCACCGCGGAGCATCTGGCGGACGCCTGCCTCATCACGGTAGGCGACGACGGCGGCGGGATCGCCGATCCGGTCGACCTCCTCTCGCTCGGCCAATCCGACTGGTCCGACGAATGCCGCACCCGCGAGGACCCGGCGGGCATGGGCTTCTTCAGTCTGGCTGGCCTTGACACGGTGGTCAGTTCGCGAAGCGGGGGCGGTGCATTCTCGCTCGCGATTGCGGGGGATGCCTGGACCGGCGAGGCCGACATCGATGTGCTCCCGTGGGATGGAGCGCCCGGCACGACAATCGCCTTCCGGTTCGATCCGCAGCCTGACGGTAAGCTCGAACGCTGCGTCGAGGCGGCGGCGCGGTTCCTGTCGCTTGCCGTCAGCTACAACGGCAAGGACCTCGCCCGCGCCGATTTCCTCGCAGACGCGCACAAGGTCATCGAGCGGGAGGGGTTCCGGATCGGCGTGTTCCGCGATCGGCACTCGCCCCACATCGCGACGCTCAATTTCCACGGGGTCACGCTGAAACACGCCTTCCCGGTCGTGAAGGAAGTCCACCACACCCAGTGGTCCGTGCAGGTCGACGTGATCGACGCACCCGATCTCGTCCTGGTGCTGCCCGCCCGCAAGGAAATCTACCGCAACGCCGCGCTCGACCGGCTCGTTGCACTCTGCCGCGAGGCGATCTTTTCGGCCATCCGCGAGGAGCCGTTCCACCGCCTGAGCTTCGAGAACTGGCTCGAGGCGAGCCTCTACCACGACGACTTCCCGCAGGCGGCGCGGCAATTGCCGCTGTGGTACCCGACGCTCGCCCGCGACAGCTACCGCGAGGTGCCGCGGTTTGCCGACCTCGAGCCGGGCGCGGCGATCTACGATGATACCGCCTCCTTCGATGCCGTCACTTTCGGGCGGGCATTGCGGCGCTCGAACGGCGGCGAGATGCACCGCCTCGGCGGGCCCGAACCGCGCGCCTTCTACGAGCCGATCACCAATTTCATCGGCTACCCATGGTATGATGCCCTCCCAGCCTTCGTGCGCACCGGCGAACGCTTCACCTTCGATGACGGCATGCCCACCGATGAAGAGGGTGCCGTTACCCTGCGCCCCGATGCGATCACGATCGAACTCACCGATCAGCACGACCGGCGGCTCGATCTCGAGACCGACTTTGCGATTCTGGAAGATGCCGACACCTGGGGCGATCCGGACTGCGCGCGCATCGCGCTGACCCGCACCACCGCGCTTGGGCCCGATGATCTCACCGACCTCATCATCGATGCTGTGTTTTCGCCTTCGGACGATTCCGATGCCGACAGCTACGACACCCAGGAGACCCGCTTCCGCCACGATGCGGCGGTGCGCGCTCATGCCATCCTCGAAGGCGAGGACGCGGCAATTCTTGCCGGCATTCGCATGGCCTTCGCCGACCGGGTCGCCTGGCGCATTCCGCACGGGCGCACGCTGCGACTTTCGTGGTCGAGCGCCGCCTCTGATCTCTTCCTCGATCGTGCCCAGGAGGGCCCGGCCCAATGACCCGCCACTCCAAACCCGACGTCGCGCAGGTCATCACCGACCTGATCCTCGAAAAAATCGCCGCCGGCACCGCCCCGTGGCTCAAACCCTGGACCTCGACCAGCACGCGGCCGCTCCGCCACAACGGCGTACCCTATTCAGGGATCAACACCTTCTTCCTGTGGGCGGTCGCCGAGAGCCGGGCCTACGCCAGCCCCTACTGGATGACCTTCCGCCAGGCGCTCGAGCTCGGTGCCCATGTCCGCAAGGGCGAGAGCGGCTCGTTCAGCGTATTCTACAGCTCGGCGCGCAAGACCGACACTGATCGCGAGACCGGTGAAACGACCGAGAAGACGATCCGGTTCATGAAGTGGAACCACGTCTTCAACGCTTCGCAGATCGAGGGGCTGCCGGCGCACTACTACCCCGAGCCGCCGGACCCCAAGGCGATCGGCGAACTCTCGGCAGGAGTGCAGGCCTTCCTCGACGCGATCCCGGTCCGCGTCGTCCACGGCGGCGACAGCGCGCATTACACGCCGGGCACCGACACGGTGACCTTGCCGTCGCCAAACGCATTCCATTCGATCGAGGCTTACTTCTCGACCCGGTGCCACGAACTCGGCCACGCCACGGGGTCGGCCAAACGGCTCAACCGCCAGTTCGGCAAGCGCTTCGGGGACGATGCCTATGCCTTCGAAGAAATCGTCGCGTCGCTGTGCCAAGCCACCCTCTGCGCCGAATACGGCCTCCCCAACGAACTCCACGACAGCCACGCCTCATACATCCACCACTGGATGAAGATCCTGCGCGGCGACAAGACCGCCATCCTCCACGCGGCGGCCAAGGCCGAGCAGGCGGTGAAGTGGCTGCGCCAGTTCGATCCGGCGCTCGGTTCGACCCTGCCGGACGAACTCAAGGAGGCAGCCTGACGGCGTCCGGAAAGCGGAGGCACTGCGGCCGCTCGCAGAGCGAGCGGGAAGGGGAGGGGGTGGGAGCCCGATGCGCCAGGGGGCCCAAAGGGAGACTTCACCGATGAACTACGATCTCGACTTCCGCTATCGCCGTGCCCTGCAGCCTGATGCGCTCGCGACCATTGCCACGGCGACCCAGGCCGTGGTCGATGCGATGCAGGATGCGCGCAACGCCGGGATTGACCCGGCCCGCGATCCTGCGACCATCCTGCTCGCGCGTCATGTTGGCCGCATCGCGCTCGGCCACGCGCCGGATGAGACCTTCGCAGAAGACCTGCCGCTGCGCCGGCAGTGCCTCGCCAAGATCGACGAGCTGAAGTCCAAGCCCGCGCTTGTCGCGCTGGCCCGCCGCGGCATCGGCTACGACCCCGAGGCCAAGCGCGCCTTCCACCGCGAGGCGCGTTCGGCGCTGCGGGTGGCGGCGCCCCAAGGCGGACGAAAGCGATGAATATGAATCGCCGCTTCTACTACCCTAGAGCCGCCATTTAACGCAAATGATCGCCTTCCTTCGTCCCCGGATTGCCCCCAGCGCTATGACCTAAAGGAACCGTTTTACTCATCCGTCGAGGAACGATCACCCTGCGGCAAACCATCACATCGAAAGGATTGACCGTCCATGCGGCATTTGCCATGATTTGAATATGGGGATCGCGGTCTCCCCACGAGGCGACAGGCTCAAGAATCGCGTCCTACTTTCAACAAGGACGCATCATGTCTGTTCTCAACACGATCTCACCGGATAAACTCGTTCGCTTGGTCGGTATTCCGACCGGGCCTGTTTTGATCGACGTTCGACCCGAGGAGGAATTCTCGGCCGAACCGCTGCTGATCCCTGGATCGTTGCGAAGGTCCGCCAGCGATGTCAGCGCCTGGGCACGAGCATTCCACGGCCAGTCGGTCGTTGTTGCTTGTCGGGACGGTGGATCGCTGAGCCAAGGCGTCGCCGCCCGGCTGCGCCACGACGGCGTGTCAGCGGAGGCGCTGGAGGGCGGTGTGGCCGGATGGGCGAACTCTGGTCTTCCAATGGTGCCGAACACCGTGCTGCCGCCCCGCGATGCCGAGGGACGGACCGTCTGGGTGACGCGCGGTCGCCCCAAGGTGGACCGGATCGCCTGCCCGTGGCTGATCCGCCGCTTCATCGATCCGAGCGCGATCTTCCTGTTCGTGGCGCCCTCCGAGGTTCAGGGCGTCGCCGAGCGCTTTGGCGCCGCTCCCTTCGACATCGAAGGCGAAGGCGTCACTTGGAGCCATCGGGGTGAGCTATGCACCTTCGACGTCATGGTCGAGGCATTCGGCCTCAGCGGTCATGAGTCACTCAAACGCCTCGCGCCGATCGTGCGCGGTGCCGATACCGGCCGCCCCGACCTCGTGCCCGAAGCGGACGGGTTGCTTGCCGCCTCGCTCGGCCTGTCGCGCATGTATGCCGACGATCAGGAACAGCTCGAGGCCGGGATGCTCCTCTACGACGCCTTCTATCGCTGGTGCCGCGACGCGACCGACGAAACCCATAATTGGGTCTCGCACCAGCCCGCGAAAGCCCGCGCCAAAGCGCAGGTGCGGCCATGAGCGGCGCGGTGACGGAACTGCCCGTAGGCAGCGAAGCAGGCACGCCGGATCACGGCATCACATTTGGTGAAGCCGTGCGCGTCTGGGCGCGGATCGCATCGCTGAGCTTCGGCGGCCCCGCTGGCCAGATCGCGGTAATGCACCGCATCCTCGTCGAGGAGAAGCACTGGATCGGTGAGGAGCGCTTTCTGCACGCGCTCAACTATTGCATGTTGCTGCCCGGCCCCGAAGCGCAGCAGCTTGCCGCCTATATCGGCTGGCTGCTTCACAAGACCAAGGGCGGTCTGGTCGCAGGCGGACTGTTCGTGCTGCCCGGCTTCCTCGCAATCCTGGGCCTCAGTTATCTCTATGTGCTGCTCGGCCATGTGCCGCTGATCACCGGGTTGTTCTTCGGCTTGAAGGCGGCGGTCCTCGCGGTGGTGATCCAGGCGGTGGTGCGGGTCGGATCGCGTGCTCTCAAGAACAACGTCATGCGCGGGATCGCGGCGGCCGCCTTTGTCGCGATCTTTTTCCTCAATGCGCCTTTTCCGCTGATCGTCCTAGCGGCGGGCATCGGCGGCTATGTCGGCGGACGGCTGGGCTTGTCGGCCTTCAAGGGCGGCGGCGGACATGGGAGCGCGGGCGGGAATGTCGTCCATGACCGCGATACCGCGCTCGGCGAAAGCCTGCCGGATCATGCCAAGCCCAACCTTGGCTGGTCGCTCAAGATTTCCGGGACATTCCTGTTCCTTTGGCTCGCGCCGGTCATCGCGCTGCTGGTGCTTCTCGGCCCCGATGACGTGTTCACGCGCATCGCAACCTTCTTCAGCCAGATGGCGATGGTTACATTCGGCGGCGCTTATGCCGTGCTGGCTTATGTCGCGCAGGAAGCGGTAGGCACCTATCATTGGCTCAGGCCCGGCGAGATGCTCGACGGCCTTGGCCTGGCCGAGACGACGCCGGGGCCGCTGATCATGGTCACGCAGTTCGTCGGCTTCCTCGCGGCGTTTCGCGATGCGGGCGCATTGCCGCAATTGGTCGCGGCCACGCTGGGCGCGATCCTGACGACATGGGTGACGTTCATGCCCTGCTTCCTGTGGATCTTCGCGGGTGCGCCGTTCGTCGAGCAGTTGCGCGGCAACCGGACGCTCTCGGCCGCACTCAGCGCGATCACGGCGGCCGTCGTGGGCGTGATCCTCAACCTTGCCGTCTGGTTTGCGATCCACACCTTGTTCCAGGACGTGCGGGTGGTCCGGGTCGCGCGGTTCGCCTTCGACTTCCCGGTTCTGACCTCGCTTTACCTCCCGGCGGCGCTGCTGGCCGCCGGCGCCGCGATAGCCGTGTTCCGGTTCAAGGTCGGGATGATCCCGGTCCTCGCGGCAAGTTCCGCGATCGGTGCGGCCCTCTATCTGTCAGGCGTGGTCCAATGATCCCGCTGCTGCTCAAGGAGATCATGATGAAGCGTATCACCACGTTCGGCCTGTTGGGGCTTCTCGCTCTGAGTTCGCCCGCATTGGCGGCTGAACCCTGGGAACAGGCGGTCGCCACCGCCATCGGCAAACCGGGCGCCGAGATGCCGGGCGGTGTCTATCGCATCGGCCTGCCGCGCAGCGACCTGCATGTGGTGCTCGACGGCGTGACCTTGAAACCGGCGCTGGCGCTCGGCTCCTGGCTGGCGTTCGTACCGCATGGCGGGGGTCAGGCGATGGTCATGGGCGATCTGGTGCTCACCGATACCGAAGTGAATCCGGTGATGGCCAAGCTTGTCGCCGGCGGAATCGAGATCACCGCGCTCCACAACCATCTGCTGCGGAACACACCCCACACCATGTATATGCACATCGCCGGGCATGGCGATCCGGCGCAACTCGCCAAGGTGCTGCACGATGCGCTGGCGCTGAGCGGCACGCCCTTGTCCGCGCCTCCGGCGGCAAGCCCCGCCGCGCCGGAGACGATCGACCTCGACACCGCCGCGCTCGACCGCATCATGGGCCACAAGGGCAAGATCGGCGGCGGCGTCTATGCATTCGGCATTCCCCGTGCCGAGGCACCGCGCGATGGTGGGATGGCGTTACCGCCCGCGATGGGCGCGGCCATCGCCATCAACTTCCAGCCAACCGGCGGCGGCAAGGCGGCGATCACCGGCGACTTCGTGCTGACAGCGTCGGAGGTCAATCCGGTGCTGCGCGAGTTGCGGCAGAACGGGATCGAGGTGACGGCGCTCCACAACCACATGCTCGACGACGAGCCGCGCCTGTTCTTCATGCACTTCTGGGCCAATGACGACGCGCAGAAGCTCGCGCGCGGGTTGACCGCCGCGCTCAGCCATGTCGCGGTCGCGGCGAACTAGGGCGCAGCGATGAAACCCTGGAGGGGATGTGCAGCGGCACTGCTGCTGGCGCTGCCGGGGTGCAGCCAGGCACAACCGACCGATCCGCACTCCCCTCTCGTGCTGGAGCGAACGATCTCGCTCCCCGACACCAGGGGGCGCATCGACCATCTGGCGGTCGATCTGGCGGACCATCGGCTGTTCGTTGCCGAGATCGCCAACGGCACGGTCGATGAGGTCGATCTTGAGGCCGGCAAGGTCATCGGCCGCATCGCCGGCCTTGGCGAACCGCAGGGCGTCGCCTGGCTTCCGGCGACCCACGAATTGGTGGTCGCCTGCGGTGACGGCTCGGTCCGCTTCTATGACACAGAGCTTCACGAGCGGGCGCGGATCGCGCTTGAGGACGATGCCGACAATGTGCGGGTCGATCCGCGCAACGGCCATGTCATCGTCGGCTATGGCAAGGGCGGCCTCGCCACGATCGATCCCGTCCGTCACACGGTTCTCGCCCGATTGGCGCTGCCCGGCCATCCGGAGGGGTTTCGGCTGTCCGGATCGCGCGCCTATATCAATATCCCCGATGACGGCTCGGTGATCGCGGCCGACATCGACCAGGGAAAACAACTGGCACGCTGGCCGACCGGACTGCACCGGCTTAACTTCCCGATGGCGGTCGAGCCGTCAGGCAACCGGATCGTGATCGCCTATCGGCTCCCGGCGGCGCTGGCGACGATCGATACAGCGAGCGGCCAAACGCTCTCCCTCGGATCAGCTTGCGGTGATGCCGACGATCTATTCCTGGTGCGCGATCATATCCTGCTGGTCTGCGGCGCCGGCCATGTCGATGTGATCGGCGCCGATGGACAGAGCGCGTGGGCGCAAACTGCTGGCGGCGCACGCACCGGGCTCTATGTGCCGGAGCTGGACCGATTGTTCGTGGCGGTTCCGGCCCATGGTCATCCCGCCGCGATCTGGGCGCTCAAACTGAATCTCGCGCAGCCCCAGCGCTGAAGCACGGCGGCGTCAGAGATATTTGGCCAGTTCACCCAGCTTAGCCAGTTCGTCGCGCGTCGCCTTGGGCAACGGCCCGACCAGTTCCTCCAGATGATGTTCGATATGATCGCTGACCAGCAGTGTCTTGGTCTTGTCGAGCGCAGCGACCACCGCCTGCATCTGCTGCGCGATCTGGAGGCCGTCCCGGCCTTCGGCAACCATTTCGACGATCTTGGCGAGATGGCCCTGCGCGCGCTTCAGGCGGTTGAGAAGATCGGGATTGGCGGCATGGCTCATGCAAATGTCCTGCTCAATGCGGTAGCGCGATCCATCCGTGAACGGCGACATAGAGGCCGACGATCAGGATGACCCCACCCGAAACATAGGGCGCCTTGCGGACGATCTCGCCAAAACCGCTCCAGCGCTTCGTCACCTGCTTGACGCTGATCGCGGCGATGACGCCCGACGCGACCATGGTGATGGCAAGCCCGATGCTAAAGCACAACACCAGCACGGCGCCCAGCGCGAGCCGCTGGAGCTGGAGGCAGAGCAGCAGCACGGTGATCGCGCCCGGGCATGGGATCAGACCGCCGGTCAGGCCGAACAGGATGATCTGGCCGGTGGTGACATTGCTGTTCGCGAAGCGGCGCCGGATGTCCTCTGCATGGGCCATTTCGTGCGCATCGACAAAGCCGCCGGTCGCAACCTCCAGGCCGCGTTCCTCGGCTTCCTCGAATTCTTCATGTTCATGGTGGTCGTGATCGCCGTGATGATTATGCCCGTGGCCGTGGGAGTGGCCGTGATGGTGCCCATGATCGTGGTGATAGTGTTCGGCTGCAATCTGCTCGCGGCGGGTGCGCCATAGCATCCAGGCGGCGATCACGACGATCAGCACGCCGGATGCGAGCTGGAAATAGGGTTCGGTCGCTTCCGCGTTGAGGCCGCCGAACAGCCACATGCCGCCGAGCGCCACGACCCAGACCACGACCGTATGGGAGAGCGTCGCCGCCAAACCCAGCAGCACGGCCTGGCGCACTGTTCCCCTGACCGCGATGATGAAGGCCGCCATCATCGTCTTCGAATGGCCCGGTTCGAGCCCGTGCAGCGCGCCGAGCAAGATGGCGGTAGGCACAAACAGCCACGCATGGGCGGCGCTTTGTTGAAGCAGGTCTGCAAGAGAGGTCATGGCGTGGCGTTTAGCATGAGCTTTCGCATCATCCCATCCCCCTGGATAGGATATTTATCGATAAACGAACCTTATTGTGTTCTGGAGATTACTCCTCATCGCCTGATGAGCATCGGCGCCCGCTGGCTCAATCTACAAGTAGCGCGAGATTGCCTTGAAACCCTCGATCGCCCTGTTCGAGGGCGATCGGCGGTTCGCGGTGGTGGTCCGCTTGCCGGATGCCCAGCGCGACGATCTTGAAACGCTTGGCGTCATCCCGGTCATGCTGCCGGCGGCCGAAGGCCAGGCTGGTGCTGCCGGCGATTACGGCTTGGACAGCCCGCCTGAAGATCGGTCCCATGCCAAAGGCCAAGTTGGCGACCTCGTAGGCAAACGCAATGCCGGTGCCCGGATGGGCATCGGCATTGTGATCCAGCAAATATCAAGCCGGTCAGACTGCACCGTCCCTTCGGAATGCTGGTCGCGGATACGTAGCCAGAATCTCCGCAATCGATTTGAACTCCATGACCGTCATCGATCGCCGTTGTCACTACGCTGGCGTAGCAAAGGCGGTTTATAGGTCATTTTCGGCGGAAACCAACGGTATGTGGTGACCCGCGATGATGAACACTACATTTACGCTGTAACACCGCCCTAATGCTTGCACATTCGAATCAATTCGGATGGGCCGCCGCCGCAGTCGAGTCTATGACGGAAGAACTTCGACAGTCATGGAATAAGACGATCGTGGCCGCGGTGGCGCAATCGGGCGCGGTGCTCCTTCGCCTCCGGGCAGATTACCAGCAGCCAGTGGCTGTTCAGCCTTGGCACTGGCTTGGGGCGCAGAACCACCGGGGCCGGCCGCGCTCCGTCCACCGCCGCTGGCGACGTTTACCCACCACATACCGGCGTCCGGCCAAGTGATCGTGACCTTGCCCTCGGCATCGGTCGTGAGATCAAGCTGCTGAATGCCATCGCGATAGCGAACGCCACCGTTTACCGCGCTCACGGAAAGGTCGGCCGCCGGCTTGCCATCAAGCAGGAACTGGAAAGTGGCAGCCTCGCCGCTCGCCAGTTCGGTAGGGTGCGTAACCGGAACCATCTCAAGTCCCTTGCCGGTCGGCTTGAAAACCGCGGTGGTCGGCTCTCCAGCGGTCGCAAAGGTCTCGATGCGGCTCGTATTGACCGCGCTCCATACATCGGTCGCCCCGGCGGGCACAGCTTGAGCGAGCGTTGCAGGCGTGGTCCCGCGCGGAAGCATCTTCCGTTCTCCGTTCAGCAGGTAGCTGCCGCTCACCGATTCAGAAACGATTGCGATCTTGTAGGTGCCGGGCTGCACGACATGGACATCGAAAGTCTGACGCAGGCGGCCCTTCGCGCTGTTCTCGACCGCTACCTTGCTGCCATCCGGCGCGAGCGCGAACGGTTCCCAATTCTGCACGGCGTGATCGAAATAATAGAGGTCCGTCGATAGGGCCGCATCGACCGTCAGCCATTCGTCGCCGCTACCGACGAACATGGTCTCGGAAGGAAGCATCCACGACCGGGGCGCTGCCTCGACAGCGATCGGCGCAAGCGCGGCTCCCATGGCGAGGGCCGACAGGATCGACGTGCGGATCATCTTCACAGGCATAGCTCCCCCTTAACGCCGGGCGTTCAGTGAGACGCGGCCAAGCTCGAACTTGCCGCTCGTCGATGCAGTTGCCTGGGTTCCCGACCAGGTGAAGGGCAGACGCACCGCTTCGCGTCCACCGGCCTCGCGTGCTGCTTCGACGACGAGGACATAGTTCCCCGGTGTCAGCGCGGGCATACCTCCCCGACCGGCGGTGAAGCTGAGCGTATGCGATCCGGCCGGACGGGTTGCGCCGCTCACGCCGTCGGCAGGAACACTGAGCATTCGTCCGGCAGCACGCCACCAAAGACGCACGTCGCGCAGCCATTTGGCGCCCGCATTGTTGCGCTTGTCGACATCATAGAGAATGCTGAGGGTCCGGGGAGCGCTGCCCGCCTTCTCCAGCCAGACCGCCACATAGGGGCGATGATATTCGGCAACCGACAATCGCGGCAGCGTGAACGAAAGGTCAATCGTCTGCGCGCCAGCTGGCGTTACCCCAAAGCCGCTTGAGCCGAGAGCCGCCGCAGTCAATCCCGTCAAGCGAAAACGCATGCATATATCCCTGATTTCGATTGCTTCTAAGAAGCCCAAGGTCCAATTCAACATCACCCACGTAGCGCAAACAATTCGCATTCGCAACAAAAGGGACTTGCGTTCATCAATATTGCATCGTCAAATGGGAAGAGCGCATGTTCGTGCACCTTAACTCCGATTGTAAGAACGGCTATTCCATTCAAGACGGCGACCCACAGATGCAGCATGGGCGGGCAGTCCTTCAGCCTCGGCAAGGGTCACGGCTGCACGACCGAGTTCTCGTAAAGCCCGTTCGTCCAGCTCGATAACGCTGGTGCGCTTCATGAAATCAAGCACCGATAGTCCTGAGGCGAACCGCGCCCGGCGCCCTGTTGGCAGGACGTGATTGGGGCCAGCGATATAGTCGCCGATAGCTTCCGGCGTATGCTGGCCGAGAAAGACCGAGCCAGCATGTGCGACACGGTCAAAAAGATGGCGAGGTCGAGGGGTGGCGATCTGGAGATGTTCGGGCGCAAGCGCATCGATGAGTGGTATGGCATCGTCGAGAGCAGGGACGACAATGATCGCGCCATGCGCTTCCCACGAGGAACGCGCCACCGCCGAAGTGGCGAGGGTGCCGAGTTGCACTTCGACCGCCGCAGCGACGTGGTCGGCGAAGGCCCGATCGTTGGTGATGAGGATCGACTGGCTCGTCGGATCATGTTCGGCCTGACTGAGAAGGTCGGCGGCGATGCAATCCGCATCGTTCGCTCCATCCGCCAGGACGACAATCTCGGATGGACCCGCGACCATGTCGATTCCCACGACACCGTAAACCTGCCGCTTGGCTTCGGCGACCCAGGCATTGCCCGGACCGGTGATGACATCGACGCGTGGGATCGACCCAGTGCCGTAAGCCAGCGCGGCGACCGCTTGTGCACCGCCAATCGGACGCACCTCGTCAATGCCGGCGAGGTAGGCCGCCGCCAGCACCAGCGGGTTGGCGATGCCATCGGGCATCGGGGTCGCCATCACCACGCGACTTACGCCCGCAACGGCGGCAGGAATCGCGTTCATCAGCACCGATGAGGGATAAGTGGCTCGGCCCCCCGGCACATAGATACCGGCGCTTTCCACTGCCCGCCATCGCGCGCCGAGCCGGACGCCAGCACCGTCCACATAGTCGCTGTCCGTGGGCAACTGCCTTTCATGGTAGGTGGCAATCCGCCGCGCGGCAAGTTCCAGGGCCATACGCAAGTCAGGGTCGAGGTCGCGGAACACCCTCTCGCAAACGTCGCGGCCGATCGTCCATCCGGTCTGGTCGAGGTCGTGCCGATCCCACTTCCAAGTATAGGCGCGCAACGCATCGTCGCCGTCCCGGCGAACAGCCGCGATCACCTCGCGCACGACCACCGAGACATCCTCGTCGGCTTCGCGCCGCGCTTCCACCAGTGCGTCAAAATCCAATTTGAAATCAGGGGCGTCCGCAAAAAATCTTCGAACCATGCTTCACACTTCCACTTGTTGGGCGCTGAATTTGGTGAGGCGACACGCAGCAGCTTTCGCAGATTACCGCACAGCCTCGACCGCGATCAGCAGCACGGCATAGCGCCCGCCTTTGGCCAGCAACACCAGCGGCAGGAAGACCCGTAAAGGCGTGCGTAGCAATCCGGCCGCAAAGGTTAGCGGATCTCCTACAATCGGCGCCCAGGAAAGCAGGAGAGACCATTTGCCCCACCGGGCATACCAGCAAACGGCCTTCTCGACCGTGGCGGCCTTGAACGGAAACCAGCGCCGGTCGCGCAGCCGTTCGAAACCGCGTCCGAGCAGCCAATTGAAAAGCGAACCGAGCGTGTTTCCTGCCGTCGCACTTAACAGCAGCAGGAGCAGATCGTATCGCCCACTGATCGCCATCGCCGAGAGCAGGATTTCGGACTGTGCAGGCAGCAGGGTCGCGGCGACGAACGCTGTCACGAACAACCCGGCATAGGGCGCCGCTATAGCGATCATCGCGATCGACAGAAGGCATAGCGGTTCGCATCCTTCACTGCACAGTCGTGCCGAACAGGTGGCCGATGCCCGCCGTGGCTGCCAGCGCGATCGCGCCCCAGAAGGTCACCCGCACCGCGCCACGCCACATCGACGCGCCGCCTGCCCTTGCGCCGATCGCGCCGAGAATGGCGAGGAGGACGAGCGTCGCGATCGTGATTGCGATGACCAGCGAGGCGCGCGGGACCACGCCGACCATTAACACCGGTATGATCGCACCTGCGCAGAAGGTTGCCGCCGACGCCAGTGCCGCCTGGATCGGCCGTGCCGCCAATTCGGACGTGATGCCAAGCTCGTCACGCATGTGCGCGCCGACCGGATCGCTGCGCATCAACTGCTCGGCGACCTGGACGGCGAGGTCGGGTGCAAGCCCGCGCGCTTCATAGACAGCGGCCAGTTCGCGGCGTTCCTCCTCGGGGTCTGATGCATGTTCGCGCGTTTCGCGCAGCCGGTCGGAGCCTTCGACATCGGCCTGACTGCTCACCGAGACATACTCACCCGCCGCCATCGAGATTGCGCCGGCGATAAGCGCTGCGACGCCGGTCAGCATTACCGTCGACGAACTCGTCTGGGCCGAAGCGATGCCGACCACCAGGCTGGAGGTTGAAATGATGCCGTCATTAGCGCCGAGCACTGCCGCTCGCAGCCAGCCGACCCGCTGCACCAGATGCCGTTCGCTCGGATGTCGCATGCCTCAGTCTCCCTGCCTCGTTCGCGATGGGCATCCAGTGAGACGCCCATGGCGCGGACTGTTTCCGCACTTATGCCCGAAGGACTCAGCACTCGGTGGCCAACGCCGAGACCCCTCCATCATGCTTCCGCAATCCTGACGCGCAGAAGCTTGACCGAATTAAGGAACACGAGAACGTCTGGTCCCAGATGGATGAACGCCGCCTGGATTGGTCCAATCCAGCCCATGAGCGCGGCGGTGATGCCAAGCACATGGACCACTCCGACACCGACCCAGAGATTTTCCTGGACGGTCCGATAGGCGCGACGCGCGATAGTGCGCGCGCCAACAATCTTGCCGAGGTCGTCGGTCATCAGTGCGATGTCAGCGGCTTCCAACGCCGCCTGCGTGCCGCCGCCGCCCATGGCGATGCCAATGTCGGCACGCGCGAGTGCCGGCGCGTCGTTGACGCCGTCACCCACCATCGCAACCTTATAGCCGCGCTTCTGCAAGTCGGCGATCATGGCGACTTTGTCTTCGGGCATCAGGTCGGCCTTGACCTCATCGACACCCAAGTCTCTCGCAATCGCGTTAGCAGTCGTCTGATTGTCGCCGGTCAGCATGACGATATGTCTGACGCCATTTTCCTTCAAAGCGGCGATGGCTTCTCGCGCCCCTGGGCGCAGCGTATCGGCGATGAAGATGATCCCGCAAAACCGGCCGTCAACCGCGACGTGGACGGGCGTGCGATCCCGATCTTCGACAGCATAGGCGATGGACACGCCGTTCTCGCGAAGTAAAGCCGGATTACCTACGAGAACGGTTCTGCCTTCCACGGTCGCCCTAACGCCTCGACCCTGAACCTGCTCGTAGTTTTCCGGTTCCGGCACTGTGATTCCGTCCTCGGCGGCCGCCTCGACCACCGCCTTGGCCAAAGGGTGGGCTGAGCGGCGATCGGCGGCGGCCGCGATCCGCAGCAGTGTCGTTTCCGAAAAATCTGGATTGGTCACCTTGACGTCGACCACTAACGGCTTGTTGGCGGTCAGCGTGCCGGTCTTGTCAAAGGCGATCGCGTCTGCCTTGGCGAGTTGCTCAAGATAGAGCCCGCCCTTGATGAGAATGCCGCTGCGAGCAGCCCTGGCAATCGCGGCGATCATGACGATCGGCGTCGCCAGGCCAAGCTCTGCCGGCGAGGTGAAGATCAACAAGGTCACGATCTTGGAGACGTCGCGCGTCACCAGAAAAACGACGATCAGGAAGACGAACACGACCGGGATCAGCCATCCCGCGACCTTGTCGGCCAGCTTCTGCACGGGGGCAGCCTCGGCTTCGGCATTTTCGACCAGCGCGATGATGCGGGAGAAGATCGTATCGCCGCCGACCTTTTCGGTTCGGATGTCGAGCGCGCCGGCTTCAACGATGGTGCCGGCGAACACCTCTGCACCCTCCGTCTTGTCCTGGGGGACGCTTTCACCGGTGATCGGTGCCTGGTTGACCGAGGCTCGCCCGCCGACGACCACGCCATCGACCGGGATTTTCTCGCCGGTTCGCGCGAGGACGATGTTGCCCGCCTTGAGCGCCGCGATCGGCACCGTGCGCTCCGACCCGTTATCCCGCACGATCGCGGTTTGGGGCACGGACCCGATCAGCGCCTTGATCGAGGCGCGAGCGCGATCGGTATTGAGGTCGGCAATGAACTCCGCAATGAGAATGATGACCATTAGGACGGCGCCGGCCACAGTTTCGCCGCCGAATATCGCGACAATGGTCGCGATCGTCACGAAGATCTCGGTGCCGATCTTACGTTCAGTTATGAGGTCGGCGAGCCCTGTCCTGACCAGCGGATAGAGGCCGATGACGACCGCAGCCCAAAGCACCTGGATCGGCACAAGCTGTTGCCAATACAGCAGCGCCACCGTGCCGGTAAGCAGTATCCGGCCAATTTCGATCCAGCGTTCCCGTGTCATCAGGTCGCGCCAGGTCGCACCGTCTTCCCGGGGTTCAACTGCCTCACTCATCGTAACGCTGCCTCCTGTCGCTTCATTTTTCCGTTCGCCCGATAGAGGCTCCCGTTTCCCGCACCCTGAGGGGACATTTCGCCGCGAGCGCGGGGGCGAGCGCCCGCGGCGTGGTTCAGACCTCAAGGGGCAGGCCCGAACCAATCTCGATTTTAAGCACCGGAGCGAAAGCCCTTCCTGGCGCGACGCCTGGGTGCAGTTGACGGCCTGCGGAGCGCAAGATGCCGCGCGAGCAAGCGGTCCTCGGCCCTGAGCAACGAACCGAAAAGTCGCTTCGCACCTTTGAGCGGCAGCAAGGATAAAAGCCCCGTGCAGCGGAAACTGTGGACCACGCGCGCGCCTGGGGGGATTGCAGAGAGCAGGTAGCTTTCCTCCAGTGCGAAAAGCTTTCCCAGACCGAAGCGCAGGGCAAAGCACCGCTGCTCATCTACCGTTACAATGCGGGCATCGACGGTTCGGAAAGGCGCATTGCCTGTCTTCATGCGGAACGAATAATCGACCTTTGTATCCGACGTCAGCGAACCGGTTATTCTGACGAAAGGATGCCAGCGAGGGTAATCGTCAAACCTCGTGATGGCGGTCCAAACCCGCGGAAGCGACGTGTGGATGACGGTTTCATTCTCGACGGTGAACATGGCTCAGCTCCCGACGTCTCGACGGCCTTTTCAGGCTTGATCGTCGCGCGCGCCGAGCAATGTCTCGACCGGCGCGATCGTGATGAGCCCGATGCTACGTATGGTGTTGATCTCCGTCACGAACGTCCGAAGGCGCTCGTCTTCGTCGACGATTTCAACGACCAGGGGATCATTGCGATCGAGGAAGCCAGAGGCATGAATCAGTTTGGAATGCCCGAAGCCGACACGCCCGTTCAGGACCGTCACTCCAAGCAGTTTATGCGCTTTCGCCTTCTCCAGAATCACCTCGAACACGGGACGGTCGCCGCTCATCGCCAGTTCATCGGTGAAGATACGGAGCAAGGAATAGGATTTGGCTGTCATAACGCTGTCCTCTCTTCGTTTCGTGTCGAGGGGCCGACGACGTTTGCGGTTCGCCGCCGGCCCCTCTTGCTAGTTGGCCGGCAAGGGCTCATGCGGCTCTGCGCGCTCATCCCTTTGCCCGCGCCCGGCCATGTAGCGGGACATGAGCGCAGTGATCGCCGGCAGGACCAGCAGGGTGAGCGCCGTGCAGGTGATGAGGCCCCCGATCACGACTGTCGCGAGCGGACGCTGCACCTCGGCGCCGGTGCCCGTGGCGAGCGCCATCGGCACGAAGCCGAGGCTGGCGACCAATGCGGTCATCAGCACTGGCCGGACACGTTCCATCGCGCCGCCGATGATCGCTTCATCCTCATCGACGCCATCGTCACGCCGCTTTCGGATCGCGCTCATCATGACGAGGCCGTTGAGCACGGCGACGCCCGACAGGGCGATGAACCCAACCGCCGCCGTGATCGAGAAGGGTATGCCACGCAACAGCAGCGCAAACACCCCACCCGCCAGCGCCATCGGCACTGCCGAGAACACGATCGCCGCCGGCACGAAGCCGCCGAGCGCCATGTAAAGCAGTGCGTAAATGGCGAGGAAGCAGATCGGAACCACAATCAGCAGGCGCAAACGTGCCGACTGGAGGCTTTCAAACGTGCCGCCCCAATCGGTATACATGCCAGCGGGCAGATTGAGCTGGCCGATCTTCTCCTGGGCTTCGGTGACGAAGCCCCCGAGATCGCGACCGCGCACATTGACCTGCACGACGACCATGCGCTTGCCGTTCTCACGGCTGATCTGGTTCAACCCTTGTGTGTAGCTGAACCGTGCCACCTCGCGCAGCGCGATCGAGCGCGCGACCTCGCCCGGTCCTGCGGGCAGCATGACCGGAATCGCGCCAAGCGTTTCCAGATCGTCGCGCTGCGCGTCCGGCAGTCGCACCACCACTGAGAAGCGCCGATCGCCCTCGAACAGCAGCCCGGCCTCGCGCCCGCCGAGCGCGGCGGCGACGGTGTTCGCCACCTCCTCGACCGACAGGCCGTAACGCGCCGCAGCCTGCCGATCGATCTTAACGTCGAAGGTCGGCGCACCCGATGTTTGCTCTGCGCTGACGTCACCGGCGCCCGGTATCGAGCGAAGGATACCGGCGATCCGGTTGGCCTGGGCACTCATCGCGCCGAGGTCGTCGCCATAGAGCTTGACCGCGACATCCGCGCGCACGCCGGCGATGAGTTCGTTGAAGCGCATCTGAATGGGCTGCTGAATCTCGGTGCGATTGCCGATCAGCGGCTTCATCCGTTCCTCGATTCGCTTAAGGATGTCCTCCTTCGACTTGACCTCGGCCGGCCACTCATCCTCGGGCTTGGGGATGACATAGGTGTCCGAGGCGTTGGGCGGCATCGGGTCGGTGCCAAGGTCGGCGTTGCCGTTCTTGGAAAAGACCAATGCCACCTCCGGTAGCGATTTCAGCGCATTTTCTATCTGAAGCTGCATCTGCGTCGACTGGTCGATTGAGGCCGAGGGCACGCGGAAGTTGGTAACGGTGATGTCCTTCTCGTCGAGCTGCGGCATGAACTCCTCGCCGAGCAGGCCGAAGGCGAATATCGCCGCCACGAACACGCCCGCGCCACTGGCGACAAACGGCAGTGGATGCGCCACCGCTTTGGTCAGGAGTGGCGCGTATTTCTCCTTGAACCAGCGGATCGGCTTCACCTCCGTCTCGCTGACCTTGCCGGTGATCACGAGCGCGATCATGGCGGGCACGAAGGTCAGCGACAGCACGAAGGCGGACGCGAGCGCCACCATCAGGGTGATCGCCATCGGCGCGAAGGTCTTACCCTCGACGCCCTGGAAGGTGAGCAGCGGCACGAAGACCAGGAAGATGATGAGCTGGCCATAGACGGTCGGCCGGATCATCTCCTGTGCGGCGAGTGTGGTTTCCTCCATGCGTTCGGATCGGGTAAGAAGCCGTCCTTCATGCTCCTGCCGCTCCGCAAGGCGTCTGAGCGCGTTCTCCACGATGATGACCGCGCCGTCGACGATCAAGCCGAAGTCGAGCGCGCCGAGACTCATGAGGTTTCCCGACACGCCGAGCCTGTTCATGCCGGTAGCGGTCATGAGCATGGTGATCGGGATCACTGCCGCGGTGATGAGCGCTGCACGGATATTGCCCAGCAGCAGGAACAGGACGACGATGACGAGCAAAGCGCCTTCGACGAGATTCTTCTCGACAGTGGCGATGGTGGCGTTGACGAGCTTGGAACGATTGTAAACGGGCTCCGCGAAGACGTCGGGTGGAAGTGCCCGGTTGATTTCCGTGAGCTTGTCTGCCGCGCTGGTGGCAACGATCCGGCTGTTGCTGCCGGTCAGCATCAGCACGGTCGAAATGACCGCCTCCGATCCCATGCGGCTGCCCGAGCCGGTGCGGACCGCGCCACCGATCTCGACGTGACCGACATCCTTCACACGCACCGGCACGCCGGCGCGCGTGGCTACGACCGCCTCCTCAATGTCCTGGATCGACTTGAGGCGTGCGTCGGCGCGGACAAGGAAACTTTCACCGGCCCGCCGAATGTAATTGGAACCGGCAGAGAGGTTGGCCCGCTCCAGCGAGTCTGCCAGCTCCGTGATCGAGAGACCATAGGAAGCCAGCGCATTGAGGTTGGGTTGGACGAGATACTGCTTCACATAGCCGCCGTTGGAATCGACGCCGGCCACGCCCTGCACCGTCCGCATCTGCGGGCGAATGATCCAGTCCTGCACCGTCCGCAGATAAGCCGCCTTGGCGAGTTCGGTCGTCAGCTTCTCGCCTTCGGGCGTGAGATAGCTGCCGTCCGACTGCCAGCCGGGCTTTCCGTTCTCGATCTTCACGCCCTTCCCGTCGGGATGGCGGAAGGCGACCGAGTAGAAGAAAATCTCCCCGAGGCCGGTGCTGAGCGGCGCCAGATTGGGCTGGACGCCGGCAGGCAGGCTATCCCTTGCCTGGGCGAGCCGTTCGGTCACTTGCTGCCGCGCGAAATAGATGTTGGTGTCGTCGGTGAATACCGCCGTCACCTGGCTGAATCCGTTGCGCGTCAGTGATCGGGTCAGGGTGAGGCCGGGAATACCGGCCAACGCGGTTTCGACCGGAAACGTGACCTGCTTTTCCATGTCGACGGGACCAAGCGTCGGATTGAAGGTGTTGATCTGCACCTGACGGTTGGTGACGTCGGGCACGGCGTCGATCGGCAGTTTGGTGATTTGCCATGCGCCGATGCCGACGATGATGAGGACGAGGAAGGCGACGAACCATCGCCCCCTCACCGAGAGGCTGAGGATACGCGCGATCATTCCGCCGACTCCTTTTCGAGTTCGGCTTTCAGCAGGAAAGCGTTGGTGGTGGCGATCGGCGTCCCGGCCTTGAGGCCGGAGACGATGGCAACGAGCCCGCCGCTGCGGCTGCCGGCCTGGACCGTCTGCGCCTTGAAGCCGTCACGGGTCCGAACGAAGACGACGGTGCGATCCCCGATCGTCTGCACGGCATCCTGCGGCACCATAACGCCATCTTTGACGGCACCGCCGCTCGCAAAAATGCGCGCCTGGACGAGCTGCCCCGGAGCGAGCAAGCCCGCGTCACCCTTCGGCTCGATGACGACGGTCGCTGCCCGGCTCTGCGGATCGATCACGCCGGTCGCGGACCGGACGCGGCCCTCGATGGTGCGGCCGTCGCTGACGGTGAGTTCGACGCGATCGCCTGTGCGCACGCGCCCGGCGTCTGCCGGAGGAATGCTGGCCGTGATTTGCAGACGGCGCGGATCGGCAACGCGGAACAGTTCGGTTTCCGCAGCGACGAACTGGCCGAGATTGGCGGGAGCCGACGTGATGCGGCCACTGACCGGGCTCACCACCGCGACCGAGCGGCCGTCTCTCGACACCCTTGCTGCGCCCGCAGCCGCGCTCGCCCGGCGGGCATCGGCCTGTGCGACGGCGAGATTCGCTTCGGCGGCTTCATAGTCAGCTCTCGGACTCACACCTTGCGCCAGCAAGCCCCGCTCACGCGCGAGCTGGCGGTTGGCGAGCGTGACGCGCGCCGCCGCCGCCGCCTGATCGGCGGCGATCGTCGAAGCATCCCGGCTCTCAACGAGAGCGAGGGTTTCACCTTGCCCGACGGGATCGCCGATCCGCTTGAAGATTCGGGTCACGGTGCCGGGCGCTCTTGCGGTCAACACCGCCTCGGCATCCGGCGTAGCTTCAACCGTGGCGGCGGCCGGGATCGCCGCGTCCAGTTCACCGGACGCGGCGGGAGCAATGCCGATCTGTGACGCGGCGATGCCCTGCTGCGATATGGCTATCGTATCGGTTGGTGCAGCCGAAGCTTGCGACTCCGTTTCTGCTGCCGGAGCAGAGGCGGAAGGCTGCGTGAGGCGCGCGGCACCGAAGCCGAGCGCGGCGGCGGCGACCAGCCCAAGGGCGGCACCGGCATAGAGGCGGTTCTTGTCGTTCATTGGACCGGTTCTCCGGTGATGGTGAGGCCCTGGAGACGGGCGAGATTGGCGCGGGCATCGAGGCGGGCAGCGGCAGCGTCGAGAACGACCCCGCGCGCAAGTCCCAGCCCGTGCCTTGCCGCGATGAGTTCGATCAGGGGCGACTTGCCGGACTCGTAGGCGATGCGAGCAAGCCGGTAGGTCTCGTCTGCCGTTCGCAGCGTCTGTTCGGCCGCTGCGACACGCGCGTCCGCCGCTTCGTTGAGGGCGACAGCGGCGCTGATTTCTGCTTCCAATTCTAGCAAGGTAGCATTTGCCCGCGCTTCCGCGCCGCGTAGCTCCGCCTGGGCGGCGGCAATGTTCCCGCGATTGCGATCGAACAGCGGAAAGGGGACAGTTATCCCCGCGATGATCGCATTGGCCTTGTCGACTTCCAAACGACGGACGCCGACTGACGCCGTCACGTCCGGCACTGCTTGACGCCGTGCCACGATCACACGATGCGCTGCCGCCTCTCGCTCAGCCTTGGCGGCGAGGTAAGGTGCGGTCTGCATCGGGTCCACGGGACCATAGCCGGACCGCGCCTCGAACCTTCCCAGGAGAGGTTCGGACAAGGTAGTGAACGGTGTCGTCTGACCAGCAAGCGCGGAAAGGCGCGCATAGGCGCCGACCCGCTCGGCCTTCGCCGTGTCCACGGATGCCCGTAAAGAATTGACCTCGGTCTCGGCCTGAAGGCTGCGCAGCCGCGCTTCCTTTCCAGCCCCAACGAGCGCGCGTGCAGCACGCAGGTCAGTCTCGGCCTCCTCGACTTCATCTTCCGCCAGAGTGATTCGTCGATCAGCGATCTCCGCCGCGCCGTAAGCGCGGGCAAGATCATAGGCATAGGCCAGGCGACCATCCCTGCTCCTGGCGCGAGCGGCTACGACTCCCGCTTCGCCAGCCGCAATGCGCGCGGAGCGTTTGCCGCCCAGCTCGATGACCTGGTTGAGTTGCAGTGTGCTCTCGGCCCGGTCGAAACCTCTATAGGGCTGTTGACCGGCGATGTTCTCGGTCATCACCCCAATGCTGGGATTGGGCCGTGCCCGTGCTTGCCGGGCCAGGCCCTCGGCGCGTTCGACATCTGCTTCCAGGATCACCTGACGCGGCGCTTCCTGTGTCTCGCGAAAGAGTTCTGCGAAAGGCGGGGCGGTTTGCGCGTTTACACTTGTGCACATCAGGCCGCCGGCCGCCGTGAACAGGCCAAACAGCGCCACGCGAACGCGCCGTTGGCCGATATAATCGGTCATTTGGATTTTCCTTGAGGTTATGCTTGCGGAACGCCGGTCGGCGCGCGGGCATCAGCCTCGTGGGGGACGCAGAAGGGCTTCCGGTAAAAGACCGCTGATGACGAAGTCTTTGGAAACGAACCAGTCGCCTGAAACGGCGAAGAAAGTAGCAGTCATGCCAGTGCTAGGCACGATGTCCGCCAACCCATGAATGACCGTGTGGGTCGCCTTATGAAGATCGACTTCCGGCATGGACGGACTATCGTCATCATGCTGGACAAGAGCGCTTTCGATCCTCGTCTCATCATGGCCGGCCATCGAACTGTGCCAAGCATTCAAGCCGAGCACGTTGAGCATCGCTAGCATGGCCAACAGCGCGCCAACGATGAGGTATCGATTGGCGGCTTTTGCATGAAGGACATGGCGTTGGCCGAGGCGCATCTTCTTTTTACTATCGGCAAATGCGCAAATCGGCAATCCCGACCTTCCCGCAAGACAGCGAACGGCCCTCATGCCCGCCTCGCCCAATGCGGGTGGAGATCGTCGATCATATAGGCGTGTGCGGCACCGTCGCCCGTATGATATAGACGAATATGCTCATGATCCTTCGGTAGATCGTCATGCTCGTGCGGCACGACATCGGGGTCGTCAGACGGCCAAAATAGCAAGGCAAAAATCGTGCCCGCACTTGCAAAAATCGCCATCGCACCGAACGCAGCGGTCATGGAGATATTGGCGCCGAGTTGACCAACCAGCGGATAGCATATCAGCCAGCATATGTGGCTGAGAGCAAACTGTGCGGCAAACAGCGCCGGCCTGTCTTCTGCATTGGCCGATCGTTTGAGCAACCGCCCCGAAGGCGTGACGCTCATCGAATATGCGATCCCCAGCACGACCCAACCAGCGAGCAACATGTGCCAGTACGAAGGACCGACCGGAACGGCGATACTGATCCAGGTCATTGCGCCGAGGCCCACAGACAGGGCGACAGCTGCACCGACCATAACCCTTCGATCATCGATCCTGTCGAGCAATCGGGGCAGAAGCAGGGCTGCGGCGATCGAACCCAGACCATAAGCTGCCAGAGTCAGCGCCACGTCGCGTTGGGCCATCCCGAGTAAGCTCTGGACGATGACCACGGTGTTGACGATTACCATAGAGCTGGCGGCGGCGGCGGACAAGGTAATCGCCAGCAGACCGAGCAAGCGCGGCGTCTGGAGGTAGATACGCATCCCGCGCGTGGTCTTGGCATAGAGGCTTTCCTGCCGATCTGCTGACCGCTCGGCGCGCGGCAGAATGACCGAAACGACTAGCAGCGCCGAACCGATGAAACCGATCGCCGTGCCGGAAAACAGCCAATGGAAATTGATCACGGTCAACAAGGCGGCCGCCAGCATCGGGCTGGTGATATTCTCCATGTCATAGGCGAGGCGCGACAGCGAGAGCGCGCGGGTATAGTCGCGCTCATCGGGCAGGACGTCGGGAATGGTCGCCTGGAAGGTCGGCGTAAATGCCGCCGAGGCAGCCTGGAGCACGAAGATCAGGACATAGATTTGCCAAATCTCGCTCACGAAGGGCAGGCAGATCGCAACGGCCGCGCGCACGAGGTCCAGAGAAACGAGCAGCGCCCTGCGCGGGACGCGATCAGCAAAGGCCCCGGCGATGGGCGCAATCCCGATATAGGCGACCATCTTGATAGCGAGAGCTGTTCCCAAGACAGCGCCCGCATTGCCGCCAGCGAGATCGTAGGCCAGCAAGCCGAGCGCCACGGTCGCAAGGCCGGTCCCGACCAGGGCGATGACCTGGGCGAGCAGCAGATGCCGGTAGGTTCGGTTCGCAAGAACGGCGAGCATGGTTTCCAACGAGTCGGGCATATCCCCCCAGGGGGATACTTGCCTTTATCCTCGTTGCGGTTAAAAGGTCAATAAAGGACTGGTGTCGATCGCTCTTTCGGTCGGTGGCATCATGATCAAATTCCTACCTGGCGGTCGGTGAACCGAAAACTACGTCTCGACAGCATGACCTTAGGTAACGATGATAAGAAGATGTCCCATCCCCATCCTCACTCGACCCATCCCGCAATCGTCAAACGCCTCAACCGGGCTACCGGTCATTTACGCAGCATCGTGGACATGATCGAGAACGGACGATCCTGCTCCGATATCGCCATGCAATTGCAGGCGGTCGAAAAGGCGATCGCGACCGCCAAGCGAACCTTGATCCAGGATCACCTCAGCCACTGCATCGGTGGCGATCCGGCGCACGGCGAAAAGGCGATGGCTGAGTTTCAAGCTATCTCTAAATATCTCTAACCGACGCAGCCGGGAAAGAACAGCGACGGAGCCATGTCCACACTGTTTTCAAGTCAAACATTCCGCCGCTTTCTGTTGGGCCTGCTCGCCTTTGCTGTGCAACTTTCCGCTTGTCAGGCTATTGCACGCCACGCCCCTAGTGCAACGCTCGCTGCGGAGGCAGAACGCCATGCCGAATTAAAGCAGCAATCCGCTGCCCACGGCCACATCCATGACGACGGCGATGATGGCGAGCGCGTGCGTGGCCATGTGCATGGGCATAACCCGGCCGACCATAGCCATGATACGCCTATCGGTGTTGCCCAGTCAGGCGTCGATCTCCCTCTTGTGCAACAGGGATGGCCACCTCAGGCCGGACCGATATTGAGCGGCCGCAACAGCGACCCTATGGACCGCCCCCCGGAGTACCTGTCCTCGATGTGACCGCGACGCCGCGCCAGCGCGGCAATTCACATAGATAGACAGGTATTCTCATGATACAGGCTTTTACTGAGCCGGCGCACGGACGACGTGCGTCCTCCCGGCTCCTATTGTTATTGTTCTTGACCGGGCTGAGCCTCGTTCTTTGGACCGGCACCGCCTTCGCCCATGCCGTCGCCGAAGGCGATAAGGGCTATATCCAGGAGATCAGCGGGGTTCACCTGCTGGAGTTTATGTATCTCGGCGCCAAACATATGGTGACGGGATACGATCATATTTTATTTCTGTTCGGGATCATCTTCTTCCTCTATCGGATGAAGCATATCGCGATCTATGTCAGCCTGTTCGCGATCGGCCATTCGACGACCATGCTGCTGGGCGTTTTCTTCGACTTCGGCATCAACAGCTATATTATTGACGCGATCATCGGCTTTTCGATCGTCTATAAGGCGCTCGACAACCTTGGGGCGTTCCAACGCTGGTTCGGCTTCCAGCCGAACACCAAGGCTGCAACGCTGATATTCGGTTTCTGCCACGGCTTCGGCTTGGCGAACAAGATCATCGACTATGAGATTTCTCCCGACGGCCTGCTGCCTAACCTGCTGGCCTTCAATGTCGGCGTCGAACTCGGTCAGTTGCTCGCGCTCGCCGCCATTCTGATCATCATGGGCTTCTGGCGCCGAACGCCGAGCTTCTGGCGTCATGCCTACACCGCCAACGTCGTGATGATGACCGCCGGGTTCGTGCTGATCGGATATCAGCTCACCGGCTGGGTCGTCGCCTGATCAAAGGATTTGAACCATGTATAACTCGCCCATACCCTCACAAGCCGAACTGCCGTCATCCGGCCAGCTTATCCGTTCGACCGTGATCGCTGCCGTGACAGCCGTCGCGCTCCTCGTCACGATCGTGCTCCCGGCCGAATATGGTGTCGATCCTACCGGAATCGGCCGCGCGCTCGGTTTCACTGATATGGGGGATATAAAGCGCCAACTCGCCGAAGAGGCCGAAGCGGACAGGAAAGTTGATACCGCCGCGAATGATGCCAGAAGCAGGGCCATCATCGAGGCCGCTGCATCAGGAAGAACCATCGCCCCTGGGCAGAGCGCCGACGCCCCGCCCGCAGTCGACGCTGCGCCGGGCCGGACTGATCGGATGAGCGTCACTCTGAAACCCGGCGAGGGTGCAGAGGTGAAGCTCGTGATGAAACGAGGGGAAAAGGCGAGCTTCGTCTGGACCGTTCAAGGCGGAGCCGTGAATGTCGACCTCCACGGTGACGGCGGCGGACAATCGATCAGCTACGAAAAGAAGCGCGGCCTTTCCAGGGGCGAAGGCGTAATTACGGCTGCGTTTAACGGCAATCATGGTTGGTATTGGCGCAATCGGGGTGATGCCGAAGTGACCGTGCTTCTGGAAACTCAAGGCCAGTATGCCGACATAAAGCGGCTAATCTAGCGCATAAAAACAGAGTGCCTTCCTTGGGATTCTACAGCCGATACCGAGTTATACTCGGTATCGGCCATTCAGATTGTACTGACCATGTCGGATTGAAGAAATAGATATGCCTTTCGACATTCGCCAACTTCGCTACGCCATCGCCGCGGCGGATCATGGCAGCTTCTATCGCGCGTCCAGGGTGCTGGACGTGGAGCAGTCGACGTTGAGCCGGGCCATCCTGAAGCTGGAGCGGGTGATCGGCGGACGGATTTTCAACCGCTCGCAGGGCGGCGTCAGCATGACGCTCGCCGGCGCGCAGTTCATCCGCGCGGCGCGGTCGATGGTGGCGAACGCGGACAAGATGGTGGCAACGATGCGGGCGGCGGGCCAGGGCCGCGCGGGGGGACTTATGATCGGACACAACAGCGCGATCTCGGCCGGCCATCTGCGCGCCACCATACTGGGCTGGCGAGCGGCAAATCCCGATGTCGAGATCGACGGCGTGGAAGCCGACCGGGGCGCGCTGCTCGCGGGGCTCGATACGGGCGAGATCGATATCGCGGTCCTGGTCGGCGAAGCGGGCCATGCCGGATTCCGGCGTGAGGGGTTGTGGAACGAGCGTGTCATGGCCGCGTTGCCGGCAGATCATGCCCTTGCCGCAAGCGAGGCCGTTCATTGGACCGATTTGCGGCGCGAGCGCTTTCTGCTGCCTGCCGCCGATCCCGGCCCGGAAATCCGCGACCTGCTGCTCGGCCGCCTGATGATGGCGGGCGAGCCTCCCGATATCAGGATGCATCAGGCCAGCCGCGAGGCGATCCTGAGCGTGCTGGGCGGCGGTCTGGGCGTGTCGATCGTCTGCGAGGGCGCGACGGGCGCTCGCTATCCCGACGTCATCTATCGCCCCGTCCAGGGCGAGCAGGGACCGGCCTTCATCAACTATTCGGGCTACTGGCGAAAGGACAACGCCAATCCCGCGCTGAGGCGTTTCCTCGCCTTCGTGCGCGACCGCTATGCGCTGTCCTTCGACATCCCGTGACCGCGCGAGACAGTGACATGCGACGTTAACAGGCGGGATCGCAACCAACGGCCGGCCTGATTTGCAACCGGAGAAAGGAGCCGTCATGACGCAGGGAAAGACACTCATCATCGTGCTGGTCACGCTGATCGTCGGGTTCGGAGCGGGTTTCGTTCTGCGCCCGGTGATCGCGCCGGCCGAACCGGCAGCAGCGGTCGCGAGTCCTGTGCCCGTCGCCGCGCCCGCGGAGCCGCGCGGCAAGCAATATTTCGCGGCGCATCTCGACGAGGCCCGGCAGGTTCTGACACAGTGCGCGGAAGGCTCGACGCGCGGCGACGAATGCTTCAATGCCGAGATGGCCGTGACCGAGGCGGAGGGCCGAGCGCGGCACAAGAAGTTCTTTGGCAATTGACCACGCGAACGGGCTTTCAGTCCCCCTGCGCGCGATGCCGGCGAAAGGCGCGGTCGGTGGCCATGAACCGCTCCAGCATCGGCGCGATCAGGCGCGCGGGCGGGATCGGGCTGCCCTCGCCGAGAATCTCGCCGTAGCGCCGTAAATCCTCGAACAGCGGCGCGGGCAGTTCCACGGCGAGCTTGACGGGCTTGTCCTCGGGGATCTGCCCCAGCTTGAGTTTGGTCATCGCGTTGCTCCGATGGGTTCGAGGATCAAATCTCTCGTCAGGACGACCCTGAGCGGATGCCCCGGCCGGATGGTGAGCGTCGGCTGCACATTGAGCTGCCGCCGCACGACCTGCTGTCCGGTCTGGTTGATGGTGTCCTGCGATCCCCGCCGAAGCGCGCGGGTGAGGTCGTCCTCGCTGTCGGCCCCCAGCTCGGCGCCGACGCCGAGCAAGGTCGAGACGGCGGCGGCTTTCAGCAGATTGCCCCAATGCTGATTGACGCGACCCTGTAGCCCCGCAAATCCCGCGGCGTCCGTTCCGGGCTGGCGCTCGAGAACGATCGAGCGCCCGTCCGGCATGATGAGGCGGTCCCAGGAGAGCAGCACACGCGTCTGCCCCGCGGCGACCTCGCTGTCATATTCGCCGATCAGCCGCGCGCCCTGCGGAATGAGCAGGATGCGCCCGGTGATGCTGTCATAGACGTTCTGCGTCACCTGGGCGGTGATCTGGCCGGGAAGGTCGGAACGGATGCCGGTGATCAGCGCGGCGGGGATGATGCTGCCGGCCTGGACAATGTTGGGCGAGGCCGGCGCGGTCAGCCGCTCGGCGCTGACAGTGCGCTGATTGGTCGCTTGCGCCATGAACGCCCGCTTGGCGGCTTGGTCGCCCTGCGCAGCCTCTGACGGTTGCGGAGCTGCGGCCTCCGGCGCTGCGATGGCGAGGCTCGGCAAGGACGGCATCGCACCGGTCCCGGCGCTGCTTCCGCCGAGGAACACCATGCTGGTGCGGGCTGCATCGCGTTCCTGGGCGATGCGCTGGCGAGCGGCTTCGGCGGCCTGGATGCGCGGATCGGGCTGCGCGCCGACCGGTGGCACGGGCACATTCTCCCCGCGCTGCTGCGCCGAGACGATCGGGCCGCCGAGATCGCCGGGAAGCCTGGGGCCGAGCTTCGGGACCTGGCCGTAATCCTTCGGCCCCGAGGTGATGGTCTCGGATGCGGCGCGGCTGTCGGTATTGTAGAGTTCCTTCGCCGCCTGTTCTCCTTTGGGCGCGAGCGCATACCAGAGCGAGCCGCCGATACCGAGCCCCGCGACCACGCCGAGCGTCGCCAGCGCCTTCCTCGAAAGGCGCATGACGCGCGGCGCAGGCCCGCGAAGCTGAAAGGCGGCGGGGTTCGCGGATGCGGGTTGGGGGGATGCCTGCGGCGCTGGCTGGACGGGCGTATTGGTGGGATCGGCCATCACCGCCCCCTGCGGGACGTGTCCGCGCCGTCGCGCACGATTCGCACGCGCCGCTCGGTGCGCTTGTCGCTCAGGCGCAATTCCGCGCTGGCGAACAGGCGATCGACCACCATATAGCGCCCCTGCACGCGGTAATTGACCAGCTCGGCGTCGCCAGCCGCGCCGGTCACGAACAGCGGCGGCATCTCGCCCTGCGAGATCCCGGCCGGGAACTCGATGAACACCTGCGCGGAATCGTCGAAGGCGCGCACGGGCTTCCACGGCACGCGGTCGCCCTCGATCCGGTAGCGGAAATTGAGCGCCGCGATGTCGATGCCGGTGGCGACGGGGGCCGAGGCGGCAGCGGCGGCGTTTGCGCCGCGCAGGGCGATCAGCGCGTCCTGCGGATAGGTCCACGACACCGACGCCATATAGGTCGAGGCCGTCGCGCGCAGTTCGATATGATAGGTGCGCCGGTCGGTGTTGATGACGAGGTTAGTGAAAATGTCGGGCCGCGTGGGCTTCGCGAGGATATGCACGCGCGCCGTCGCGCCGCTGCCGCTCACCGTGTCGCCGATGATCCAGCGCACGGTGTCGCCGGCCGCGACCGGCCCCGGCCCGACGAGCTGCTCGCCCTCCTGAAGCGCGATGTCCGTCACCTGGCCGGGCGCGGTATATACCTGATAAAGCGCGCCTTCGGTCCAGGGATATTGCTGGATGGCGTTCACATAGCCGTCGCGGGTGGGTTGCACGCGGGCGGCCGCGTTCGCGGCCCCGACGCGGCGGCGCGGATCGGTCGCTTCTCGCGGCGAGGCGCTTTGCGTGACCGGCTTCAACTGGCCCGGAAGCGGCAGCGGTTCGGGGATAGTCACCACCTCGACCACGCGTGGCGGTTGTGCGGCCGGCGTGGCCGCGATCTCGCGCGGTGGATCATCGTAAGCGATGCTCGGCGCTTTCGCCGATGAGGTGGCGCAGCCGGCCAGCGCGGTTGCGGACAATAACATAACCGCGCTGGCGGCATGGCGGGCGGACATGCGTGTCATTGCGACAGCTCCTTGCTCCAGTTGAGGGCGTTGACGAACACGCCGAGCGGGTTCTTGCGCAGCGCGTCGGGGGTGCGCGGGGTCTGGACAACGACAGTGAGGATCGCCGACCAGCGGGTCGTCTCGGCGAGACTGCCGTCCTGATAGCGCCGCTCGATCCAGGCGACGCGGAAGCTGTCGCCGGAGGCACGGATCACGCTGGAGACGTCCACCGCGACCTGCACCTTGCCGACCTGTGCGATCGGATCGTTGGCGCGCGCGTAGTCGTTGAGCGCCAGTGCGCCCTTGTCGGTCGTGAAATCGTAAGCCCTGAGCCAGTTCTGCCGGACGATGACCGGATCGGCCGGGATCGCCCTGACCTGCTCGATGAACCGGGCGAGATGGAACGCGATCTGCGGATCGGTCGGGCGGTAGCCGGTTTCGGCGGGAGCGACGGCCTGCGCTTCGCCGAGCCGATCGACCTGCACCACCCAGGGCACGATATGGCCGCGGGCGGATTGCCAGACGAGTCCGGCCGAGAGCCCACCGGACAGGGCGAGCGCGCCGAAGAAGGCAAGGCGCCAGTTCTTCGCCTGCACGCGGGCGGAACCGATGCGGTCGTCCCAGACCTGCGCGGCGCGCTGGTAGGGCGTCGCGGGTTCGGGGGTCTGGCCGTAGCGGATGGTGGGTCGTCGGAACATTTTCGGATCACTCCCTTTCCTTGACGTCGGGACCGCCGCCGCCGCCGTGGCTGTCGCCGGCCTTCATCGTGTGAGCGAGGACGGTCGCGCCGTGGGTCGCGGACTGGCGCTGCTTCATGGCCGAGGCCCATGCGGGCGGCGCGGAAGCCGGGGCTGCCGGCGATGCCGCGGGCGCGGGACTTCCCGATGCGGGAGCGACGCCCAGCCCGGCGCGGGCGCCTGTGCGGAAGTTGTCCTTCATGGATGCGCTCGCCTTGCCGGCCATCCGGCGCAGCGGCGAGAGCGCGGCATTGACGGCGCCGGTCGCCGCCGTCTGTCCGACAGCGGCCATGCCGCCCGCCACAGCGCCCGCGCCGCTCCTGCCGAGCGAGCCGACGCTGTAGGCGCCCGCCGCGCCGCCCGCCATGCGCGCGCCGCCTTGCGCGGCTGCCGCACCCATCCGCCCGGTCGCGCCTATGGTCGAGGCGGCAGCGCCGACGCCGAGCTTCGCGGCGGCGGCGCCACCGACCAGCGCGCCGCCCGCCGCCAGCACGGTGCCGGCCGCCGCGCCCGCGCCGAGCTGCGGCCCGCCCGAGACGATCCCGTTGGCGATGCCGGGGCCGAAGATCGACAGGCCGAGCAGCGACAGCGCGCCGAGCGCGATCGCCAGAACCTGCCGCGCGTCGGGTTCGGGACCGACCGTCGCCGTGAACGTGCTGAACAGGGTCGTGCCGATCCCGGTGATGACCGCGAGCACCAGCACCTTGATCCCGCTGGAGACGATATGGCCGAGCACTTTTTCGGCCATGAACGCGGTGCGGTTCCAGAAGGCGAAGGGCAGCAGGACGAATCCGGCCAGCGTCACCAGCTTGAACTCGATCAGGGTGATGAATATCTGGATGGCGATAATGAAGAAGGCGAGGACGACGATCAGATAGGCGAGCAGCAGCACGGCGATGATCGCGAGATTGGCGAACACCGACCAGAGGCTGTTATAGGCCTCCATCGCGTCGATCAGTGGCTGCGCCGCATCGAGACCCTTTGCAGCGATCGTGCCGGGCTTCATGAACTCCGCGAGGCTGAGGGCATCGCCACTCGCCTTGAGCCCCAGCCCCGCGAAGCTGTCGAACAGGATCGTCGCCAGTGTCTGGAAATTGCCGATGATGAAGGCGAAGGCGCCGATATAGAGGGTTTTCTTGACCAGCCGCTGGATCACGTCCTCATCGGCGCCCCAGGCCCAGAACAGCCCGGCGATGGTCACGTCGATCGCGATAAGGGTCGAGGACAGGAAGCCGACCTCGCCGCCGAGCAGGCCAAAGCCGCTGTCGATGTAGCTGGTGAAGGTGTCGAGGAAGGTATCGACGATCCCGGTGTCACTCACGGCGCGGTGCTCCCGGCCTGATCGGCGGGGACAAAGGGGCCGGGAAGCTCCGGCCGGATCGCCTCGTCAGCCCGGCTGCCGTCGCTGTCATATGCGGCGGGAAGCGCAGGATGCTCGCCCGGCGCGGGCGCGTCGGCATCCTTGCCGAAGAAGCGGCGGCGCTTTTCCGCCCATGCCGCCTCGCAGCCGGAATCCGGCATGGTGAGCGTGGCGCAGCGTTCCAGTTCGCGCGCCAGCCGCTTCTCCTGCTCTCCTTCTTCAAGGACGGGCAGGACGGCTTCAAGCTGCGGTTCATGCGGTTCGCGCGAGCCCGCGAGCGCCACGGCCAGCATGATGCCGCCGAGCGCGGCGACACCGGCGATCTTTGCATTGCGCGACATGCGGCTTCTCCTGTCAGTCGCGGCCGAAGAAGCGGCGGAAGCGTTCGCGCCCCTCCGCCTCGATCGCGGCCTGCCGCGCGGCGTCGAGCGACTGCGCCCGTCCCTGCGCCGCGACGGCGGCGGTGAGGTCGGCGAGCTGCTGCGATTGCAGGGCGAGAAGCTGGTTGCCCGCCTGCGCGGCCTGGAGCGCGCCGGTCGCCGACTGACTGGCCGAGACCAGGCTGTTCATCGTGGTGCGCGCGCCCTCGATATTACCGACGACGCCGGCCTGCACCTGCAAGGAGTCCTGGAACGCGCCGACGCTGTCCTCCCAGCGCGCGTTCGCATTGGCGATCATCTGGGCGTTGGTGCCGGTGAGCGCGGTGCCCTTGTAACGGTCGGTGAAGGCGCTCTGGATGTCCCGGACATCGTAGGCGATGCGCTGGGCCTGCCTAAGCAGCTGCTGCGTCTGCCGGACCTGCTGCTGGAGAACGTCGACCGTCGAGAGCGGCAGCGAAGCGAGATTGCGCGCCTCGTTGATGAGGCTCGTCGCCTGCTGCTGAATTTGCTGAATCTGGTTGTTGATCTGCTGGAGCGACCGGGCGGCGGTCAGCACGTTTTGGGCGTAATTGGTCGGGTCATAGACGATCCCGCCGAACTGGGCGTGCGCGGGCGTCGCGGCGGTGGTGCCGATCATGCCGGACGTGGCGATCGCGCCGGCCAGCATGGCGCGGCGCAGGATGGTGGCTTTCATGGGATCATGTCCTTCAAGGCAAGGGGGAGCTGGCCGGTATCTTCCCGGTTTCCGGCCAGCGGATCGGGTTGAGGTTCGGGAAGAAGCTCGACCGCCCAGGCGCAGCCGCGGTGACGCAGCCATTCGGCCGCGAAGGCAGGCGCGCCATGCGCCTCCACCAGCTCCGCGATCCGGCGCTGATCGGTCTTGGAAGAGGCGGCGGCGAAGGCCAGCGCGACCTCGCCAAGCCCCAGCTCGAACAGGCGGTTGCCGCGCCTTGACTGGCAGTAATAATCGCGCTTCGGCGTCGCCCGGCTCAGGATTTCGATCTGGCGGGCGTTGAGCCCGAACCGCTCGTAGATCACCGCGATCTGCGGTTCGACCGCGCGTTCGTTCGGCAGGAATATCCGGGTCGGACAGCTCTCGACGATGGCGGGCGCGATCGTGCTGCCCTCGATCTGCGCGAGCGACTGGGTGGCGAAGATGACGCTGGCGTTCTTCTTACGCAGCGTCACCAGCCATTCCGAAAGCTGTTTGGCGAACGCGGGCGATCCCAGCGCCAGCCAGCCCTCGTCGATGACGATGAGCGTCGGGCTGCCGTCGAGCCGCCCCGCGATGCGGTGAAACAGGTAGGACAGGACGGCCGGGGCCGCGCCGCTTTCCATCAAGCCTTCGGTCTCGAACACCTGAACGGTGGCCTCGCCAAGCCGCTCGGTCTCGGCATCGAGCAGCCGGCCCCATGCTCCGCCCACGCACCAGGGCGCGAGCGCCTGCTTGAGCTGCTGGCTCTGGAGCAGGACGGCAAGGCCCGTCAGGGTCCGTTCCGCGATCGGCGCGGTGGCGAGCGAGGTCAGCGCCGACCAGATATGCTCCTTGGCCTGCGGGTCGACGGTCACATTCTCGGATGCGAGGATCGCCGCCAGCCATTCGGCGGCCCAGGCGCGTTCGGCTGGGTCGTCAATATGGGCGAGCGGTTGGAGCTGCACGCCGTCCCCGGCCTCGTCGGCGAGCATCCCGCCGAGATCCTGCCAGTCGCCGCCCATACCGATCGCAGCCGCGCGGATGCTGCCGCCGAAATCGAAGGCGAAGACCTGCGCGTTCTCGTAGCGGCGAAATTGCATCGCCATCAGTGCAAGCAGCACCGACTTGCCGGAGCCGGTCGGCCCGACGATGAGGGTGTGCCCGACATCGCCGACATGAAGGGAAAACCGGAACGGGGTCGAGCCTTCGGTCTTGCCATAAAGCAAGGGGGGCGCACCGAAATGCTCGTCCCGTTCCGGCCCCGCCCATACTGCTGACAGGGGGATCAGGTGGGCGAGATTGATGGTGGAAATCGGAGGCTGGCGGACGTTGGCATAGGTGTGGCCGGGGAGGCTCCCAAGCCACGCCTCGATCGCGTTCATGCCCTCGGGGATCACGGTGAAGTCGCGACCCTGGATGACCTTTTCGACCAGCCGCAGCTTTTCAGCCGCAATGGCGGGATCGCGGTCCCACACCGTCACGCTGGCGGTGACATAGGCCATGCCGGCGTAGTCGGCGCCCAGCTCCTGCAAGGCAGTGTCGGCGTCGGCCGCCTTGTTCGAGGCATCGCTGTCGAGCAGCGTCGATGCCTCGTTGGTCATCACTTCCTTGAGGATCGCAGCAACGCTTTTGCGCTTGGCGAACCATTGGCGGCGGATGCGGGTCAGCAGCTTCGTCGCGTCGGTCTTGTCGAGCATGATCGCGCGGGTCGACCAGCGATACTCGAAGGCGAGCCGGTTCAGTTCGTCGAGCAGGCCGGGGAAGGTGACGCTCGGGAATCCCGTGATCGTCAGCGTGCGCAGATGATGGTCGCCGAGTTTCGGCTCCAGCCCGCCGGTCAGCGGCTCGTCGGCGAGCAGCGCGTCGAGATGCATCGGCGTTTCCGGCACGCGCACGCGCTGGCGCCGGGTCGAGATCGTGCTGTGCAGGTAAGTCAGCGTCTCGCCGTCATCGAGCCAGCAAACCTCGGGCACGAAGCCCTCGACCAGATTGAGCACCCGGTCGCTGCGATCGGTAAAGCTCTGGAGCAATTCCCACGGATCGACGCCCGTGCCGGAACGGCCTTCATAGAGCCAGGTTTCGGCGCGGGCGGCGTCCTCGGCCGGTGGCATCCAGAGGAGCGTCAGATAATAGTCGCTCTCGAAATGCGCGCCTTCTTCGCGAAACTGTTCGCGCCGCTCCATATCGACCAGCGCCGAGACCGGATCGGGAAAGTCCGATTCCGGATAGTCGAGCGCGGGCGTGCGCTGCGCTTCGACGAAGATTGCCCAGCCCGAGCCGAGACGGCGCAGCGCATTGTTGAGCCGCGCCGTGGTGGCGACCAGCTCGGCTGGCGTGGCGGAATCAAGGTCCGGTCCCCGAAAACGGGCGGTGCGCTGAAAGCTGCCGTCCTTGTTGAGAACGACGCTTGTCCCGACCAGCGCGGCCCAGGGCAGGAAGTCGGCGAGATGCGCGGCGCCGTTCCTGTATTCGCGCAAGCTCATCATGGCTGCATCCATGTCGGGTAGCGGAGGTGGCGGCGGGCCACGTCGACGAACTGGGGATCGCGCCGCGCGGCCCATACCGAGAGCGCATGGCCGATCGCCCATATCGCGAGGCCGGCGATCCAGAGGCGCAGGCCCAGCCCGATCGCGCCTGCCAGCGTCCCGTTGACGATGGCGAGCGAGCGCGGGGCGCCTCCGAGCAATATCGGCTCGGTCAGCGCCCGGTGGACCGGCGCGAAGTAGCCCGCGATGGGCTCGCCATGATCGGCCGCGCCGGTCATGCGACCATCGCTCCGCCACCGAAGGAAAAGAACGAGAGGAAGAAGCTCGACGCGGCGAACGCGATCGACAGACCGAACACGATCTGGATCATCCGCCGTGCCCCGCCCGACGTATCGCCGAAGGCCAGGGTCAGCCCGGTCACGATGATAATCATCACCGCGATGATCTTGGCGACCGGCCCCTCGATGCTTTCGAGGATAGACTGGAGCGGCGCCTCCCACGGCATCGACGATCCGCCCGCATGGGCGGGCATCGCGTAGAGCAGCCCGGCCGCGGTGATGCCGATATGGCCGAGGCGGTCGAGCACGGTGCCGCCGAGCAGGCGGCCCTTCATGGTCCTGAGAGGCGTGGCGTCGTTGGTCATGGCAGGTCTCCGGTCTGGGGGGTGGTGAGCGGCGTGAGGCGGTAGTCGCCGGTCGCGGCGTCGAGCCCTTCGACGCGGGCCAGCTCGGCGAGGCGGCGGCCGTGCCCGTCGCGGACGAGCACGGCGATCAGGTCGATGGTCTCGGCCAGCAGCGCGCGCGGGACCGTGACGACGGCCTCCTGAATGAGCTGCTCCATACGGCGCAGCGCGCCGAGCGCGGTTCCGGCGTGGATCGTGCCGATGCCGCCCGGATGGCCGGTGCCCCAGGCTTTGAGGAGATCGAGCGCCTCGGCGCCGCGCACCTCGCCGATCGGGATGCGATCAGGGCGCAGGCGCAGCGAGGACCGGACGAGATCGGACAGCGAGACGACGCCATCCTTCGTGCGCATGGCGACGAGGTTCGGCGCGGCGCATTGCAGCTCCCGCGTGTCCTCAATCAGGACGATACGGTCGGTGGTCTTGGCGACTTCCACCAGCAGCGCATTGACCAGCGTGGTCTTGCCACTGCCGGTGCCGCCCGCCACGAGGATGTTGGCGCGAGCGGCGACGCCATCGCGGCATGCCGCCGCCTCGGCCGCCGACATGATCCCGGCGGCCGCATAGTCGTCGAGCGTGAACACCGCGACGGCGGGCTTGCGGATGGCGAAGGCCGGGGCCGCGACGACGGGCGGCAGCAGCCCCTCGAACCGCTCGCCCCCTTCGGGCAGCTCGGCGGAGACGCGCGGGGACCGGGCATGAACCTCGACGCCGACATGATGCGCGACCAGGCGGACGATGCGCTCGCCGTCAGCGGCGGCCAGCGTCATGCCGGTGTCGCTGATGCCCTCGCCGAGCCGGTCGACCCACAGCCGTCCGTCCGGGTTCAGCATCACCTCGATCACGGCGGCATCGTCGAGCCAGGCCGCGATCGACGGCCCCAGCGCCGTGCGCAGCATCCGCGCGCCGCGCGTGTTCGCTTCGGATCGGATCGGCTGGACGGACAAGAAACGGCCCCTGAATTAGGCCGGGCGAACCGCCGCCCGGCGTCAGGGGCACATCAAGAGAGACAGGAAATCGCGCGAGGCAACAACTATGTCAGGGCGTAGTAGTGACGGCGGCAGATAAGTGCGCGTTGCGGTCTGACGCTTTCAGCACCGCTCTCCGCCCGCGCTATTTCGTGAAGATACCTGGCCGATTCGCGCATGGCCGGCCCCGGCTGGTTCGCTGCACTGTCATGTGTCGGTGGAGCCGCCGTCACGACCTGCAATATCCTCCGGTATTTCGTCGAGCAGGCTCTTGCCGCTGGCGTAGCGGCGGCCCAGCGTCTCGACAAAACCCTCATAGCGCTTGCGGCCCTTGACCTGGGCGGCCGCCTGATCCTCGTCGGGCAGCGGCGGCGTCACCGCCAGCCAGAAGCGGACGAAAAGCGCCAGTGCCTCGGTGGTGAGGCCGGTGTTGCGTTCGAGCCGCTGGACCTGCCGCGAAAGCCGGTCGAGCCTTCGGGCGAAGGCCGCCTCCATCCGGTCGGCGCCGTCCGGCGACATCCAGGAGGTGACGGCGGCTTCCACGATCGCCGAGCGCGAGATGCGGCGGCGGATCGCCAGCTCGCTGACCTGACGGGCCAGCTCGGGCGGAAAATAGACGTTGAGACGCACGCGCATGGGAATCTCCTACATTTCGATGCCGTCGTCGGGATCGAGCGACGCCTGCCGCGCGACGCCCTGCATCCGCCGCCGTGCCGCCGCCTGGCGCGCAGCATCCTCGGGTTCGTCCTCGACGATGGAAAACTCCTGCGCGGGCGGTGCGGGCGTCGTCTCCTTCACGATGGCGACATGATCGGGAAGCTCGGGCTCGCGGCGCAGCCCGCTGTTGGCGGCATCCTCCTGGCGCCGGATGATTGCCGCGATCTCGGCGGGATCGGCCGAAGCGGCGAGCCCCGTCCAGTCGTCGGGACGGATTTCCCGAGGTGGCGATGCGGCCGGATCGGGCGGCGGCATGATCCGCGCGGCGAGACGGGGATCGGCGTAGTAAGCAGCCTTCTTCGCGCGGATGGGCTGGACGCCCGACACCATGACGATTTCCTCGTCGGGCGGCAGCTGCATGACCTCGCCCTGGGTCAGAAGCTGGCGGGCGGTTTCGGAGCGCGAGACCATCAGATGCCCGAGCCAGGGCGAGAGCCTGTGCCCGGCGTAGTTCTTCATCGCGCGCATCTCAGTCTTGGTGCCGAGCGCCTTCGACACGCGCTCGCCCGTCTTCTCGTTGTTGGTCGCGAAGCTCACCCGAACATGGCAGTTATCGAGGATCGCATTGTCCTGCCCGTAGGCTTTCTCGATCTGATTGAGCGACTGCGCGATGAGGAAGGATTTCAGGCCATAGCCGGCCATGAACGCCAGCGCGCTCTCGAAAAAGTCCAGGCGCCCGAGCGCGGGAAACTCGTCGAGCATCAGCAGCAGGCGATGACGCCTGGCGCCGCTCGGCAGTTCCTCCGTCAGCCGCCGCCCGATCTGGTTGAGCATCAGGCGGATGAGCGGCTTGGTCCGCGAGATGTCGCTGGGGGGAATGACGAGGTAGAGCGTCGCCGGCTGCTCGCCCGATACGAGATCCATGACGCGCCAGTGGCAGGCGCGCGTGACCCGGGCGACGACGGGATCGCGGTAAAGCCCGAGAAACGACATGGCGGTCGAGAGCACGCCCGAGCGTTCGTTGTCGCTCTTGTTGAGCAGTTCGCGCGCGGCCGAGGCCACCACCGGATGCACGCCGGCTTCGCCGAGATGGGGCGTCGCCATCATCGCGGCCAGCGTCTGCTCGATCGTCCGCGCCGGGTCGGACAGGAAGGCGGCGACACCCGCCAGGGTCTTGTCGGGCTCGGCGTAGAGAACATGCAGGATCGCGCCGACCAGCAACGCGTGGCTGGTTTTCTCCCAGTGGTTGCGCTTCTCCAGGCTGCCTTCGGGATCGACCAGCACGTCGGCCACGTTCTGCACGTCGCGGACTTCCCACTGGCCGCGCCGCACCTCCAGCAGCGGGTTGTAGGCGTCCGACGCCGCGTTGGTCGGGTCGAACAGCAGCACGCGGCCATGCTGCGCGCGGAAGCCCGCGGTCAGCGTCCAGTTCTCGCCCTTGATGTCATGAACGATCGCCGATGCCGGCCAGGTCAGAAGCGAGGGGATCACGAGGCCGACGCCCTTGCCGCTGCGGGTCGGCGCATAGCACAGCACATGCTCGGGGCCGTCGTGGCGCAGATAGGCGCGGCCCAGCTTGCCGAGCACCACACCGTCGTCGCCGAGCAGCCCGGCCGCACGCACCTCGTCCTCGGTCGCCCAGCGCGCCGAGCCATAGGTTTCCGCGTTCTTCGCCTCGCGTGCGCGCCAGACCGACATGGCGATGGCGACAGCGACCGCCACGAAGCCGCCCGACGCGGCGATCCAGGCGCCGGTCTGGAAGATGGCGGGCGCATAGGCGTCGTAGCTGAACCACCACCAGAAGAAGGCGTAGGGCGGATAGACCGGCCAGCCGAGCGCCGTGAACCAGGGTTCGCCAAGCTCGGGCTGATACGCCAGCGCCGCCGCGGTCCATTGTGTGGCGCTCCAGATCGCGGCGACCACGATCAGGAAGACGGCGATGATCTGGCCCCAGAGGATTTTGGTAGCGGGCATGAGAGTCTCCTTCTTTCAGGGGGCGAGGCCGCGCTTGCGGCCCAATGACCATCCGATGCCGCCGCCGTTGCGGGCGATGCCCGCGATCTGGCGCCCGAGCTGGCGTTCAAGGTCGTTCGACCAGGGGACGAGCCGGAAGCCCAACCCGTCGTCGATCATCGCGAAGCGACCGGAGGCGAGCGCGAGGCGCTGGCGGCATGTGCCGGCGACCTTGTCGCCGGGATTGGTAGGCCGGTAGGCGAGCCCCGTCCGGCCCGCGATCTCGGCACCTGTCGCGTCCAGTTCGCGGCGGCGAAGCGTCTCGATCAGGTTGCCTTGCAGGACCACGCGGTTGCCGAAGCGGCGGGCCAGTCCTTCGCGCACGAGATGGTCGGTGCGCTGGTCGAGCGCCCGCTGCACCTCCGATCCGAAGCCGGCGGCCGTCACTCCACGGCCGCGCTCGATCAGACGATGATCGAGCCAGGTCGCGCCTCTCGCCTTCACCTGAGCCGCGAGGTCGAGATCGGATCGCGTCGCCAGGAACAGGGACGGCTTCGGATCGCCCGGCCGGCCGACGGCGCGCAGCTCAACGATGCCGCCGATATCCGGGCTGCGATCCAGCGCCTCGATGCCCGGAAGCCGGACATGGTGGGTGCGCCCGTCGATGCCGTCGATCACGGCATAGGCCGAGCCATGCAGCTCGTCGTGCAACCCCTTGTCGATCAACCGGCCGACGATGGGCTTTTGCGGCGCTGCGCTGACGATCTCGTAAGTGTCGAGCGGGCGCTGCAGGCCGCGACCGTTCAGCGCCTTGCCGATCGTGCGGATGATGTCGCCGCGCGTGCCCAGCTCGCGCAACCTGGCTTGCGCATCCGACGCCAGTGCCCACTGACCGGGCGCGGCCTCGGCTGCGAGCCCCATAGTTTCCAGATGCTGCAAGCGGCCGATCATCAGGCGGCGGACCTGGGGATCGTCGAGTCCGGGCTGCTGGGGGCGCAAGTCGATGACGCCGAGTGCGTCCGCCGTGCGATCGATCTCGGCGTCGAGCCTGGTCCAGCGTTCGGCCGTTACCTCGCGTTCGAGCGCGCGCTGGATTTCATGCTCCGGTTTCGGACCCAGCTCGGCCCAGGCCAGTTCTTCGGCGCGCGAGCGCAGATTGTGGCTGATATAGTCCCGGTTGATGACAAGGTCGGCGCCATGGTCATCGACGCCGCGCACCAGCAGATGGACATGCGGGTTGTCGGTGTTCCAGTGATCGACCGCGACCCATTCGAGCCTGGTGCCGAGATCGGCTTCCATCTGGCGAACGAGATCGCGGGTATATTCGCGAAGGTCCGACAGGTCCGCCGCATCCTCGGGCGAGACGATGATCCTGAAATGATGCCGGTCGTCCTTGCACCGATCGGCGAAGGCGCGATCGTCGGCGCCATCGCCATTGGCGTCGAACATCCGCGCGGGCGATCCGTCGCGGGTGACGCCCTCGCGCTTGAGATAGGCGATGTGCGCGGACAGCGGCGCCCTCGGCCGTCCATTCCGGTGGAAACGGGTGACAGGGACAATCTTGACCAGCACGCGCCGGCCCGATCCGAACAGGCGGCTGCGTGCGAAGGACGTGCGGCCACGGCCGAAGTTCGATTGCCCGCGCTGGCGCGATCCGCCCCAGCCGGCCGTTCGCCGGCCTCCGCCGCTGCGCGCGGCGACGCGGAGCACCTGGACGACAAGTCCTTGCGCCTTGCGGCCCTGGCCGGCTCCCCTGTTCCTGACCTTGCCCGGCCGGACGCGGAAATCCTCGTCCTCGCTCACGGCCGGGCCGCTTTCCGCCGAAAATGGCCCATAGTGCCATTCGGCGCTTTGATTTTGCTGGCTTTTTTCTTCCGAGCGGCACGCTCGCCGACCGACGTACCCGCGCCAAATCGTTGAAAGACATAGGCTTTCAGCGAATTTGGGGCGCGCTTTCTATCTTGCCGTCCCTTCCTTCGGCTTTTTCCTGCCCTTCCAGGCACTTCCACCTTCCAACCGGGCAATCTGAAAACGGGGGCGGTCATGGCGCGCCGCTCGCCTCTCGACGTGCAGCCACCGTGCAATTCGGCCGCGGCGGCGCTGCAACGGGATCGCCCGGCAGCGCGAACTTGAGGCGCCAGGTTCGCCACGCTTCGGCGACGGCGCCGGTGCCGGGGAACAGGTCGTCGAGCGTGTCGTCGGGACGCGCGGCGACCGTCTCGAACGCCCAATGAGCGACCACTTCGGGTTTCGCGCCGGTAAGCCCACGGCGCAGCGTGATCGGGCATTCGATCCAGTCACGCAGGACCAGCCGCTTGCTTACGACCGGCTTGCGCGCGGGCTTCACGATGACGGGTTCCCACGCATAAGCGACCGGCACGTTGCGCTTGAACGCGGCAAAGCCTTTCACCCAGGCCATCCACCGCGCGCCGGTCTCGCGCACGAGCGGCGCGAGCACGGCGACCGATTCCGGCGTCGCGGCGGCATGCAAAATCCAGCCGTCATAGTCTCGCTGGAGCCGCTCGATCAGCGCGGGATGATCGACCTCGCCCGCATAGTCGGGATGATCGCGATAGAGATGCGCGCAGCCGATATAGGGCGGATCGGCATAGGCGATCTTCACGGCTGCCTCCGCCCCGACAGCGCGACGAACAGGCTGTTCGCGGGCGGTTCGACCGCAGCGCGCATGTCAGCCGCGCGTTCGCCGGACGACGTTTCCGGTGCGGCCGGATCGCCGTTCGGCCGCGCCGCGAACAATGCAGCCCTGCGCCATGCAAAAGGATCGGACGGCGGTGCGGCAGCAAGCCGGCTGTCGTCCGCGCCGCCTATGATCGACGCGAGCTTTGCGAGATAGGCGCGCGTCTCGGCGGGCAGCGGACGGCCGCGCGATAGATATTCGTCGTAGCGGCCCGGCCCCGCATTATAGGCCGCCAGCATTGCCATCGCGTTGCCGTAGCGGTCGTGCATCGCGCGCAGGTAAGCCGCGCCCGCCATGATGTTGTCGCGCACATCATAGGGATCGCGTCCCAGCCCGTGGCGCGCGCGCAAGCTCGCCCAGGTGCCGGGCATGATCTGCATGAGGCCCATCGCCCCGGCCGTCGAGACCGCGCGGACATCGCCGTTGCTCTCGACGCGCATCACCGCCCATATCCAGCTTTCCGGGATGCCGAAGCGCCGCGCGGCGTCGGCGACGTGAACGGCATAGGGATGGCTGGCTGCCGTGCGTTCGGCCGGCGTGTCCTGTGCCCGCACAGCGTTCGGCCCGATGCCGGACGACAGCAGCAGGGCCGCGAGCAGGACGGCCAATCCGCCCCCGCTCTTACGCCAGCCTGCCAGCGTGCTCGCTGCGGTAAAGGGTGCGCGCGATGCGCCGGCCGTGGGCCGCCCCCGGATCAAGTCCGGGGCAGACTCTTGACCTTCGCTGCGCGCGCCGGTCAGCCTGCGACCGAGCGGGACGGAGGGATGCGGCTTTTCCGCGAACAAAGGGATGATGATCGAAACAGCCACCGATCAGCTCCGGTCGTCGCGCGGCCGGGGGCGCTTCCATGACAGCCGGAACGTCCGGCCATCGTCGTCGGCGCGGAACAGAACCGGCCGGAACGGCGCCCCGAAGAGCGGGCTGTCGATCTCCAGCGCGATGTAATTGCCCGCGCGTTCGCCGACCCGTTTCCATGCGCCGCCGACTTCCGGGCCGTCCTCGTCGTCGAGGTGGACGCGGTAATCGGGCGCGTTCTCGGCGTCGCCCGGATCGATCGCGACCAGCACGATCTGCTCGTCGACACCGAAATACCGGGCGCGCCCGGCATAGCCATTGGCGGTGGGTTCAAAGATATTCGTCGGCATGGCCAATCTCCTTGGCTTCGGGGGTGGAAGGCGATTGCGACGGCGCGCGCAGATGCAGCGGCGTCGCGCGGCCGATGACGGCGGACGCCGGCAGCGGGCCGAAATAGCGGCCGTCGAGGCTGTCGGGGACGGACGGGTTGAGCAGCAGCAGTTCGCCCGGTTGCAGTGTGCGGCAGCCCCGCCAGACCGGCAGCGGGCGGCCCCGGCCGTCACGCGCGCGGGCGCTGGCGACGGACTGGCTATCGACGCTCACCACGGCGCCGATGCGGCACACGCGCTGCCCGGCTTTCGCGGCGACATGCTTCAGCAGCGGCACGCCCTCGGGCAGATAGCCGCGCGCCGAAAGCCAGCGGGAAAGCCGCTTGGGCGGCGTGACGGCGACCAGCACACCGATAGCGGGATCGCGGTCGGGATGGATGCGGTAGAGCCCGATCGGCGCGCTGGCGCTGGCGTTCCAGATCACGCGCGGGAAAGGATCGGCGACGGCGATCGCGACGAACGCCGCGGCGAAGGCGGACGCGGCGGTGGCCGTCGCCATGACGTAGCGGCGGCGCGTCACCCTTCGATCTCCTTGCGGCGAAGCCAGGCGCGATGCCGCTCCAGCGTGTAAGGGCGCGGCTGGTGTCCCGCGGCGATGCGGTTGTGGACGTGGCGCCAGTGCTCGGGCGCCGCGTCGCAGGGATCGACGCCCGCCGTCTCCACCGCGTCGATCGCGGCGAGCACCTGCTGGACCTTGGGCCAGCTCTCGATGTGCAGGAGGATTTCGCCGCCCGGCCGCACGAACGGCAGCGTCGTATAAGGCTCGCCCGGCGTGACCGCGCGCACCACGTCGATGCGCGAGGCGATCGTGCCATAGTCGTTGGCGGTCCAGCGGACGAAGGCAAACACCGCGCCCGGCCGGAAGCTCATGACGCGCGTCCGGCGTGTGACGATGCGTTCCTGCGCGACGCGGCCGAAGCGTATCCAGTGCTCCAGCTTCTTTTCGATCCAGGTCAGTTCGACTTCGGTCAGCCGCGATCGCGATGCCAGCGCCGTTGGTTCTGTCGGCGTTCGGGCGGCCTGCGCCTGCTCCGCCGCGCGGCGGCGCAGCGCGGCTTCGAACCCGCTGAAGTCTATGCGCTGCGGATGCGCGGGATCGCTCATCGTTCGTCTCCGGTGATGTCGGGGGAGGTTCGCCCGAGCACGACGTCGAGCGCGGCTTCGGTGCGCAGGATGGCGCGGCCGATGGCTTCGGGGATTTGCGGGAGAACGGCGTCGCCGAACGCCTCGACGATCAGGCTGGCCGCAGCCGTCCGCTTTCCAGCGCCGATCGCAACGCGCGTGCCAGCCACCCAGGCGGAAAGCCCATCATCCAGCCGTAGGTGATGGGCAAGGCCGCCGTTCCAGTCAGCCCACGGCTCCGCAGCATCGCCGCCAGCGCGCGGGCGCCCGCCCATTTGTCCGGCGCGCGATCCGTCATCGCGCCGTCCATCACCGCGTCCATCGTCGGCGATTTCCGCCGATCGTAGGCCGGACTCCAGCCGTCCATCCGGCTGTCGCGCTTCGTCGGGGTGGGGAGGATTTCCGCCGCGTGGCGCAACAGGTTCGGCGTGTCGATCTGCGCCTTCGCGCCGTTCGCCCGGCGTCCCGTTTCGATCTCCTGCCGGCTCAATCTCCGTCCGCCGTTCGGTTTGACAGGCGTCGGCATCATGCCCGCGTGCCGGCTCGCATGGCCCTGCAACTGGCTGAGCACATCGCCCCGGCCGCCCTTGTCCGCATCCGATTTGCGCGGCGTCGCGAGGATCATGCGAAGCGGATATGTCGATCCTGCGCCGCCGCCCGCGCCGTCCCTCATCCCGTCCGTCGCCATCGGCGTCGGCAGCCTGTTCTCGCGAAACAGGTCGAACAGACCCGATTCCTTGAGGGCCGTCCGTGCGCCCGATCCACCCTCCAGCCGGATGCCGCCTTGCTGGGATTGCGATACCGGCGTCGGCAAGCTGGCCTGGGTCGTAGCCGATAAGCCAGGACCGCTTGCGGACATGGTTGGCGCCGACATTTTCAGCAGCCACCACGCACGGTTCGCAGGCGTAGCCGAGCGTTTCCAGGAGAAGGAGCAGCCGGTCAGCGCCGCGAGTTCGCAGATTAGCGCTGTTCTCAAAAGCGAACCAGCGAGGGCGGCACTCTCCGACCAGCCGGACGGCTTCGAGGTAGAGGCCCGACCGTTCGCCTTCGATCCCCCTGCCTTTGGTGTTGGCGCTGGAGATGTCCTGGCACGGCGGCGAACCGACGATGATGTCGGGCAGGAATCCAAGTTCAGAAACAAGTCGAGCTGCCGTGAGGGACCGGACATCCGCGTAGAGTCTGACATGGGGATTGTTCTCCGCGTAGAGGATGCGGCGCCATTCGACGATCTCGCAGGCGGCGACGGTGACGAATCCGGCGCGGTGCAGGCCGAGCGACCAGCCGCCCGCCGCGGCGCTGAACAGGTCGAGCGCGCGCATCATTCGCAAAGCCCGTATTCGCTGTCGCAGAGCAGGCCGTGCTCATCGGCGTCGCGCTGCTCCTGCGCGAGGAACAGGTCGTAGTTGCGGCCGCCCCGGCTGGTGCGCGACCACGCGATCGCCCTGTCGATCGTCGCACGTCCATGATCGGCGGGATCGCCGGGCACGGTCGGCGCGGGCAGCAGGGATGCCGGCGCTCCCGATATCGCGGTGCGCCGCGAAACGAGGCTGACCAGCCGTTCCCACTCCCGCACGCGATCGACTTCCGCGGGAAACCGCATGGCCCAGGCGCGCAGTTCGCGCTTCCTAACCATGATGCAGGTCGAGCAGCCGACCCGGCTCATCCCCATCGTGTAGAGCGGGTTATGCCGGAGTCCGTGGCGCTCGGAGATGGCGAAGGCGTCGGCCGCCGACCAGCGAAAGATGGGCCGGTAGAGCACCTTGCGGGCGCCGGAGGGATGCCGCACCGACTGGATCGGCGGCTTCTTCGCCCGCGCCGGGCTTTCGTCGGCGCGCTCGCCGATCCAGTCGATGACCGAGATCCCCGCATCGAGCAGCGGACGCTTGCGATGCATCATCGGGATCAGTTTGGTCTCGTCGGTGCAGAAGCGCGTTTTGGTGCCGGGAAACCGGCCGTGCAGCATCGCCATGTCGAGGAACGGGATGCCGGTGGGATGCAGCAGCTCGAGCGCGCGGTCGATCAGATGATCGGGAACCGGGGGCGAGACCAGGACGGGACATTCGCACGCGGCGAGCCATTGGCCTTTCGTGAGCCTGCCTGCCTGCCACGCGGCCCGGCGCTGGTTGCACGCGCCCTTATGGCGGGTCCGCCGCTTCTCCTTCGACCATTCCTCGCGCAGCATCGCGCGCTTGCGGGCGAAGGCCGCCGCGTCTGTGAGCCCCGGCACGTCGTTCGCCGAGACCGTCTCGATACACAGGCCGGTGCGTTGTCGCAGCCAGCCGTCGAGATACGCGATGTGGTCGAGCGTGATCGGGTTCTCGTGGCCGTTGTCTGCCGAGAGGAACCGCGGCGCGCGGTTGCCGAACGCGGCAAGCCCCCTGCGCTCGATCCGCTCGACCATCCGGCAAAGGACGGCCTGGCTGTCCTTGCCGCCCGAGATGCTGCCGAAGTGCTGGGCGGCGATCATGGCCGCGGTTCCGGCCCGCGCCGCGTAACACGGTGCCGGGATTGATCGCCGCACGCAAAAGGCGTAGTAGTATAGCGTAGGGGAGACGGCGGATTTACTGCCCGATACTTCGCGTCGTCTCGCGAATTATCCACAGCACCAAAGCGCGTTAGAAAGAATACGAAGTATTCTTTACTGTTAGCATAGTTAGAAGAGAGCCGATTCCGCGAGCGATTCCAGAAGCTTGTGCGGAGGTCCGGTTTTTTATAGGCCGAGTCAGCGGTTTTTAATCGGCCGAGTCCGGCGGTTTTCAATAGGCCGAGTCTCATGGCCGGTTATCCACAGCCAGCCCCATGACCCGCGCCGCCTTCTCGAACGGATCGGCGGGCACGGGCGCGAAGGTCAGCCGCTCGCGGCCGAACGCCCGCTCGATCGCCAGCGCGTAGCCCGGCAGCGACTGGCGCTGCACGATGGCGCGCAGCTCGAACGCGAACTGCTTCAAGGGCGAGAGCGCGCCGGATTTCAGGTGAAGGTGCGGGACGTCGAAGCTCCAGCCGCCTTCCTGCTGGCCGCCATGCTTGCGCACGATCCGGTAGAGCCAGCGTTCCAGCCCGCCCGTTAGGTCGAAATAGGCCCGGTCGATGGTGAGCACGAACGTGCGGTCGACGACGCCGGCATAGAACCAGTCCGGCAGGATCAGCTCCAGTCCAAGCGGACGGCCGTCGCCGTCGAGCCGTTCCTGCCACTCGTTGATCCACGAGAAGCGATGGCGTCGCCGCTGGTGCTGCTGGCGGATCGAGGTGGCGACCGTGGTGGATTGCAGCCGGTCGAGCGCGGCCTTCAGCCGGTCATAATGATCCTTGCCGGTGCCTCGTCCGGTGAATGTGAGGATTTCGTGCGGCGTCGTCGCCATCAGGCGCGAGGTCGGCAGCCCCGCGTCGCGCGCGGCGACGATCTGGCTCGCCGCCCATATCAGCACGTCGGCGTCCCATATGGTCGCCATGCCATGTTCGGGCACGGCCTCGACCGATATCCAGGTCGCGCCCATGCGGAAATCGATCGGCGTCACCCGCCTGCGCTTGGCGAGGCTGAAGAACGGCCAGGCCATGAGGTCCTGGGCATCGCGCGGCGCGATATCGCGCCCGAGCGAGGGGAACAGCGCGAGTTGGGCGCGCTCGCCGGAACGGGAGGCGGTGCGCGGCATCATCGGCGGCTCTGCGTGATCGCCGCATCCCGCTGCGGCATGAGATCGTTCTGGCCGGGGTCGGACGTGGAATATTTGGTGCCGAGGTCGGCCCAGGCGCGCAGGTCGTCGACCGAATAGACCACCCGTCCGCCGATCCGGCGATAGGCCGGGCCGCTCCCGAAATAGCGGTGCTTCTCAAGCGTGCGGCCGGAAAGGCCAAGGAAGCGCGCCGCCTCGGGGGTCCGCAGGTAGCGGGGCGGAAGGGTCACGGGCGGTCGGGACAAGGGGCGTCTCCTGCGAGGCGGGGTGGCAGGAGGCGATCATGGCGAAGTGCTCACGGCAGGGTGGGGAACGAAGATTCGCAGCTGCGCCGATGTGACCACCCCCCGGCCGCTGTCATGCGGCGGGCGCTATCAGCGGAAGCGCAGCAGCTTGCGGTAGTCGCCCTTCATCATGGCGGTGGCGTCGCGCACCAGGCGATAAGCGAAGGACCGGGCGTCCGAATTCTTGAAATCGGATGCCGAGAGATGCGCGGCCTCGTCCCTGCCGAGCGCGATCGCGATTTGGCGGTATGTCGCCCCGGCGAGGCGCAGATCGAGCGCGCGAAGCATCAGCTCGAGCCGGGCCGCGCGGATCGGGGTGAGCGGCCATCCGCGCGGCAATGGGCCGGTTCGCTTGCCCGACATGAGTCGATGGAAACGCAGCAGGCTGAGGATGCGCTTGATGAAGTCCTTGTCGAGCGGGACGATCGCGGCGAGCGGCCGGCCGGGCGTCGGATCGCGCAGCCACAGCCGATGCTCGCCGGCCGCGTCAGCGACGACGACATGCCGGCCGTCGATTCCGGCCTGGTCGGCGAGCAGCGCGCCCAGCGCCAGCGGATCGACCGCCTTGGCGCCGGTATATCCTTCCGGCGCAGCGTCGAGGATCACGGTGACGGCGGTGAGTTCCGGCCGCCAGATCACCGTGCCCGACAGCTCATCAGGCAGATAGGCGAAAGGACAACCCCCAGCGGCGGGCGAGCGTCGTTCGCTCGCTGGCCGGGGCGTTCGGGTTCAGTCGCGCCCGCTCTGCGCGATACTGGCGGTTGCGTTGCAGGAACGCGGCGGCGAATTCGGCCCGGCCCGGCGTGTCCGGCGCATTGCCGGCACGCCGCGCGCGCCCTTCGGGCGTCATTGGCATGGGATCATCCTCTCCAGCCGCTCATTGTGCGGAGTCTGGACCGCCGAGGATCGGGAGAAGCACTGCATCCCGACAGCGCGAAGGCCGCGCCAGGCGATGCCGGCCGCGCATCGGAATCCACGACCGGAAAAATCCATTTCGGTCTGAATGTTAACTTATTCGATGGCGCGCGGGCCGAGCAGATATGCGTAGCCCACTTCGGTCATCCAGCGCGCGCGGGCGAGATGGCTCTCATGCATCGCGCGGGCGCGTTCGGGTTCCGCGGCCGGATCGATCCCGAAGATATGCGCCGCCGCGTCGCGCCAGTCGGCGCCCTCGTCGTCGGTATCGAGCAGGCGGATATAGTCGGCGAGGTGATCCTCGTCATAGGCGGTGAGCCGCGGCGCGTCGGGCGCGCGATCCTTGAAATGCTTGCCGGTCATAACGCCCCCGTTCCTCCAGTCCCGTTAACCTTTTAGACCGAAACGGAGACGATTCTATACGCACGGCGGGCATGGCTTCGCGCGTCGTCCGCAATGGTCGGGTTCCAGGTCAGCAGCGGTTCGTCTGCGGTGCGCCCCCGCAAACTTCGCTCCTGACCCTGATCGGGGAGTTGGAAAACCGGAATATCTCGGTCCCTGTGACCTTTAGCCCGGAAGCCTGTTGTATACGTCACAGGCTCCCCGACCATGTGGTCAAGGATAGCGGCGCCGTCACGGCCGACGCCCAACCGGATATTCAGGGGTTTCCACGCCCCAGGCCGCCGCGTAGCGGCCCACGTCTTTCTTAGGACGGGGACGCCGTTCTGGCTACTGTCTCTTGCGAGCCGGGCGATGCCCGGCGAGCGCGCGCCATGACGGCCGCGCGGACCTATGGGCCGCGCGGCCGCCGCTGCTCCGGGCAGGACCTGCAGCCGGTTGTCGGTTGTCGGTTGTCGGTTCTCAATATCGGCCCGAGAAAGGCAAGAACGGCTGTTCTTTCCAGCTTCGGTCAACACGGCGGTAGGTCAGCCGCCGGCAGCGAAATGCGTTCCAGGTCCAAATCAGCGGCTCAAAGCCGTGCCACCAATCGGCGTCAATGTCGCCGCAACGCCCTTCAAAGCAAAGCTTATGGCGCGCGTCATAGAGTCGAAACTCCATCGGCAAACTGTCGCCCTCGTTCGTGCCGGCATAGGCGATGCTTCCTTCGGCATCTTCACCGACCCCGGCAAGGGAAGTGCCCATATGATCGGATGTGATAATCCAGCGCATGATATAATTCCTTGTGAGGGTGGCGCCCGCCGCAGGGACGGGCGCGAATGATGGGAAAGGGTGGCGACCTATGCGGCCGCCCGGCGATGCTGCCGCGCGGCAAGCCGCTTGCTGGCGGTGTGATAGTGGCCGTTGTCCAGTTCTATGCCGGTCCAGTCGCGCCCGAGTTGCTGGGCTGCCGCAAGGGTCGAACCGCTACCGCTGAATGGGTCCAGGACAAGGTCGCCCGGCTGCGTGAAAGCCTCGATCAATGGCGCCAGTGCTTCAACCGGCTTCTGCGTGGGGTGCAGGCGGTTCCCGCTGTAAGGAAAATCGAGCACATCGGGGATAGGCCGTGTCGGACGGACGGGATTGCCCTTTGCCAACAAATAGGCTTGCTCATGTTCATAGCGAAGGAAGCGGGCCGATGACGCATAACGCTTGCGGAAAACAAGATGGCCGACGATGCGGAAGCCTGCCGCCTTCCATGCATCCATGAACAAATCGACTTTGTTCCAGCCATAGAAGGAAACCGCAAAGCCGCCATCCTTCAAGACGCGGTGCATTTCCCGAAACGCCGGACGCAGCCACCGGCCGTTATCGTCATTGGCGACCTTGCGCCCCTGGCGGTCCCGGTAGCGGGTCACATAGGGCGGATCGGTCAGGATGAAATCCACCGTGCCGCTATCGAAAGCCTGCATCACTTCAATGCAATCACCGTTGAAGATCACATCGCGGGGAGCCTGTGCCTTGCTGGTCATATCTCAAATCCTTTGGTTCTGAAGTTCAGCGAAGCGGAATGCCGCGCCTGAACTTCTGCCCGGCGGCGAGCCAAGGGTAGCAACGGGGCAAGGGCGGCCGGGGCGGAGGGGAATCACCCGCCTGCACAAGCGAAGCGCGGAAGGTGGGGATACCGCCCCGGACGGTTCCACTTACCTTGACCGGCGCGAGGACTACGTCCTTAGCAACGATCGCGCCGCCTTGGCGGCGCGAAAAGCAAATGACAGCCGGGATTACCGGCGCGGCCTTCAGGCCGATCCCTGCTCGATCCCCCCAGACCGCTATCCTGCGAGGCACAAAAAAACCCGATGGCGTGGGGCGCCATCGGGTGCTGTCCGCCTTACAGGTCGCGGTAGGCTGCAACCTCATCGCTGAGGTAGGGGATGTATCCGTGGGCGCGTGCCAGTTCGCGCGCTTCCCACTTCCGTTCCCATTCCGGCTTGGCCTGCTCGGCGGCCATCTTCCGGTCGGCCCTGGCCTTGTTGATCCTGCGAATCTTTGCCCAATCCTTTTTCATGTCTGCCTCCTGTGTGCTGGCGTTGCTGATGCATCAGGCAGGCTTTGGCGGGCGACGCGGGCAAGCTGAAAAACGGAGGGTCCGCTTGCGGAAACCGTAGGCGCTGGCGCCGGTTTTCTGCTTGGTGGCTATGCCACTTCCCGCATGAGGCGCCCGGCAAAGCCAGATGCGCTAATCAGCAACCAGCCCGGGAGGGAGATGAACGGATTTTCGGGCAAAGCGGGATCGGCAAGGCTAGGGCCATAGTGGAAAACACGCCGGGCAAGGTAGGAATGGGGGCAGAAGTGGGACGCTTCCCCTGCACTTTGCGCGCATGGATGCCTCCGTCGACCAGGATGCGGAGTCCTGGGCTTACCGTTATCTGGCTGGGCGGGCGCCTGTAGCGAGTATGGCATCGTCCGGTGGCAGGCCGATGCAATGGCTGGTGCGGTTTCGCACGGCGCAGATCCTTTATGGAAAACTGGAAGCGCCCCGCCATTGCTGGCGGGACGCTTCCGCGGTCAGTCGACCTTCAGCTCGAACTTGCCCGTTGTCTCGGTCGAGACAAGCCGGAGATGAACGTCCGGCGCCAGGACCGGATTGAGTTTGAGCGAAGCGTAGGGCTTCTGGTCCTTGGTGGCCTTGAGCCAGCCCACACCGAATTCCACGCGTTCATCGTCGGCGGCAACGATGCGATAGTCGGGCGACTTGTCGCTTGCCTTGTCGCCGATCCGAAGGATTTCCACCTTCTCGCTGAGACCGAAAAAGCGGATTTCGCCGTGAAAGCCGCGATCGGTCGCTTTGAAGTTTCCGCAGATCATGTCGTCAGTCCTTTCTTGACTCGGGACCGCGCCCTTCGCGGCCTCGTGGCGTGTCGAAGATCGGGGACGTTCGGCTGCGCACCGCTTGCGGCCTATGGACGGCCAAAGGGCCGCTTTTTTGCTTCGCGCTGCAAAGCCGAAGGCGGCGGAAAAAAGCTGCCCGGCGCCGTTGCGCCGCCAGGTGGACACGATCAGATCAAGCCACGAGGGAGGCCGCGAGGGTCGGTCGGGCAGGCAGGACGGGAGACAATGCTGCACCCGGTATTTCAGCGGACCCAGCAGCGATGGCTGGGTTATGGCTTTCGCGTCGGCGTGGCAGGATTCACGGGCGAGCGAACAGCGCGGTGAATAGGCGCTCGGCTTCGGCCATGCCGTCGTCGGTCAGATGCACCGACTTTGCCTTGCGCGCAGGATCGGAGATCAGCCCGCGTTCGTGCAGTCGATCCATCGCGCTCCAGTCGAAGCCTTTCCAGGCCGTGCCGGTGGTGCTGAGGTTGAGCCATAGCAGGGCAAGCACCGCCTCGTCGATTCTGTCGGTGTCGGTGTCGGTGTCCGTCCGCGAGTCCATGCGCGGGAGGATAGCAAACCGGGCTGCACACGGCATCCACGATCCCGCCGTGAGCACTTATCTTTGCTACGCTACACTTCGCTATTTCCGCCTTGCGCCGCCGTGCGCCGAATCCCGCCGCCGTTGCTACGGGTCCGGCATGTATGCGCCCGAGGGCGATTTTGCTGGATTCCCGAGAGATGCGCGGCAGCTTGAGCAATATGGGACTCTCTCGCAAACGTCGCCGCCGCGCACCCCGCGGCTGGTCGGAAGGGCTGGAAGACCTGCACGATTACATGCAGCCGCAGCCGACGCGCGCGTCGGCGCGCAAGAATGCCGCCAGCGCGCCGATCGTCGTTACCGACGACTGGCCCGAGCAGGTTCCCATCGGCGATGCCGAGTTGCGCGTCATCGAAGGCGCTTTTCGTGAGGAGCTGGACGCCCTGTTCGGGCCGCTCCCCTAAAACGGCCAATGGAAAGGGGTTGAAATGTTCGTCAAAGTGACGTACATTGTAGCGGAAATGGATAAGTCAGGAGTCGGTCCCATGCCGCGCAAACAAGCCGTAGCGGAGTCCGCCAGAGCCAATCGCGTCGAGCGGCTCGGCTTCCGTATTGACGAAGAAACGAAGGATTTGATCGAGCGGGCAGCTCACCTCACGCGGCGCAAGGTCAGCGACTTTTGCGTGACAGCGCTAGCCGACACGGCGCGGCGAACGATCGCCGAGCATGAAACGCTCGTGCTGTCGGATCGCGACCGCGCGGCGTTCTTCGATGCGCTCATCAATCCGCCCGAGCCCAGCGAGCGGCTGATCCGCGCTCTCCAGGAGCACCGGCGCCGGGTTGCGTCCTGATCATGACGGCGCATGCGGATTTGCAGGTCGAGCCGCTGGGGCCGCATCACGACCGCGAGGGATTTTCCTGCGGCATCGACAGTCTCGATCGATATTTGCGGAGGCAGGCGGGCCAGGACATGCGCCGCCGCTCGGCTGGTGTGTTCGTTCTCGCCGAGCGTGCAAATCCCGGCGTGGTTCTCGGCTATTACACGCTTAGTCAGGCCAACATCGCGCAGGGCGACATTCCGGCAGCGGCGCGAAAGCATGTCCCGCGTTACCCGCTCGTCGCCGCGACGCTGATCGGCCAGCTCGCGGTGTCGCAAGCGAGGCAGGGCGAACGCCTTGGGGCGATCCTGATCGCCGATGCCGTCGAGCGCGTCTGGGCGACGGCCGCGACAGCTGGCTCGTCGATACTCGTCGTGGACGCCATCAATGATCGCGCGGCAGCCTTCTACGAAGGCAATGGCTTCGTGCGCCTGCCAGATTCCCAACGCCTCGTGCTGCCGATGCACACTATTCAAAGATTGGTCGAACGATGACGAACGCTGCTCTCGCCCCCTCGGAAACCGGAGCCGTGCAACCGGCGCTGCGGGCCGCGCTCTACCTGCGCGTCTCGTCGCCGCGTTCGGCCGAGAGCGATCTGTCGATCCCGGACCAGCGCCGCCAGACGTCGAGCTATTGCCACTCGAACGGCTGGGAAGTCGCGGCCGAGTTTGTCGAGCCGGGGGTTTCGGGCACAGACGATCGCCGTCCCGCCTTCCAGGAAATGATCGACGCGGCGCTGGAAAGGCCGTCGCCCTTCGACGTGATCGTGGTCCATAGCTTCTCGCGCTTTTTCCGCGATCAATTCCAGTTCGAGTTCTACCTCCGCAAGCTGGCGAAGAACGGCGTGCAGCTCGTCTCCATCACGCAGATTCTCGGCGATGATCCGATGAGCGAGATGATGCGGAAAATCATGACGCTGTTCGACGAATATCAGTCGAAGGAGAACGGCAAGCATACGCTGCGCGCGATGAACGAAAACGCCCGGCAGGGTTTCTGGAATGGCGCCCGTCCTCCGATCGGCTATCGCGCGGTCGCGGCCGAGCAGCGCGGCGCGAAGATCAAGAAAAAGCTGGAGATCGATCCGCTCCACGCCGAAACGGTGCGCCGCATTTTCCGGCTGGCGCTGGAAGGCGCGGATGGGCGCGGGCCGATCGGGGTCATGGCGATCGCGTGCTGGCTCAATGAGAATAATATCCGCACGCGCTATGGCGGTCGGTGGGGCAAGGGCATGGTCCATCAGGTGCTGACGCGGACCACCTATATCGGCGAGCACCGCTTCAACACCTATGACGTGAAGAAGGGGCGCGCGAAGCCGGAGACCGAGCACGCCATCATGGAGGTGCCGCCGATCATAACGGTGGCGGAGTTCGAGGCCGTGCAGCGATCCTTGAAAGCGCGCAGCCCGAAGATGATGCCGCCGCGGGCGGTGGGCGGATCGACGCTCTTGACGGGCATCTGCTTCTGCGCCTGTTGCGGTGGCGCGATGACGCTGCGCACCGGCACCAGCCGGAGTGGGCAGGAGTATCGCTACTACACCTGCGCGACCAAGGCGACGAAAGGGAAGACGGGATGCCCCGGCGTCTCGCTTCCGATGGATCGGCTGAACGAGGCGGTGATCGAGCACCTGGAGAAGCGGCTGCTCGATCCCGCGCGCCTTGAAGTGCTGATGGACCAGCTTATTGCCCGACGCGACGAATGGGTGACCGAGCGCCGCCAGCACGTCGCCGAGATGGAACGGCGCGCGACTGAGGTCGAGACCAAGCTTTCCCGGCTCTATGAAGCGATCGAGAATGGATTGGTCGATATGGGCGATCCGTCGCTCAAGGCGCGGATTGCCGAGCTGACCACCATCCGCGACCAGGCCAGAGGCGATGCCGAGCGCGCGGTCGCACACATTGAGCGGATCAGCCCGGAGATCACGGTCGAGAGCCTTCACGCCTTCGCGCTGGTCGCCAAACGCAAGCTCCGCCACGACGATGGCTCCTATGCGCGAAACCATATTCGGGCGGTGGCCCAGCGGGTCGAGGTCCACAGCAAGACGGATGTGCGAATCTGCGGCACGCGCACCGAGTTGCTGCGCACCCTCACCGCCGTCTCTGGCGTAGAGGCGGCGGTGCTAGGGACTCGGGCTTTTGGACCGAAATGGTGCGCCATCTGGGACTCGAACCTGACCAGTACGATCTGCGCAGCAACTTTGCGGGGCCTGCGATCTCGGGCGAGATCACGCTCCACGGTGACGAAATCTATGTCCAGGTCTCGATCCCCTGCATCCGTCCGGGCCGCGAGGTCATGTTCCGCCGCTGCAAGGGGCGCCAGGACTACCTCGGCGATCGCAACCACTTCTGCGACATCGCCGTCCTTGCCGCACCGCCCAGCTTCCGCGCGCTCGTCGTTCGCGAGACCGGCCTTTCGATAAATCCGCGCCAGCAGGCGCTCGTCTAGGAGACCCCATATGGGTTGGCTGTTCATGTCACGCGGCGGCATGGCCCCGTTCGCCACGCCGAAGGCTTATCTCGACAACCAGTGCACCTATCCGCCCGACCCCGACAAGGGCCGGGCAACGGGGCTGCGTGTCCTCAAATCCACCGTGCGTTCGGGGGCCTACTACGCCGCCTGCCAGAGCTACGATGTCGAAGGCCCGCGCGAGACCTTCGCGATCATCTGCCTTGTCAAATGGAACCCGGGTGCGCGCAGCGGCGAAGAGTTTGGATATAAGGATCTCACCGAAACGATGGGGCCGTACAATTACGACTGCCCGGCCTCGATCCTCGATCTGCTGGGGCCACCCGGCAATGAATACGCCGCGCAGTGGCGCGAGCACTGTCGCCAGCGCCTTGCCCTGACCACGCGTCGCAAGCCGGCGCCGGGCGACATGCTGGTGCTGGCCGAGCCGCTGACCTTCACCGACGGGCAGAGCGAGCGCAGCTTCCGCGTGGTCCAGTCAGGCCGCAAAACCATCCTGCGCCGAGTAAGCGACGGGGTAGGGGTGAAGATCAGCAAGCTGATGAGCCGGGCCTGGACGATCGTGCCGCCGCCTGCAGCTCCGTCAACCTCGTGACCCGGCACCCAAGCGAGTAGCGCCATGACCGACCCCGCCCCGCCTCAGCGCTCGTCAAAACGGGCGCGCCTGTGCAGCATCGAGAACGCCAACCGGATCGCCACCCGGGTCGCCGAACACGTCCAGGGCGACACCGCCGTGGTCAAGACCGGCAATCCGCTGCAGCCCTTCCGCGTGGTCCTGGCGAGCAAGGCGGCGCCGGGGCGAACCGTCTCGCGGGTCGTCACCTGCAACGACGACGGGCCCGATGATCAGTAAGGCCCGGGACCGCGCTCGACGAACCACGATTGCCCGAGCTCGAAATCGGCGCTGGCCGATACAACCGGTCCGTCGGGCGCTTCGCTTACATAGGGCGAAACGAGGTCCTTGCGCCGCACCCGCAGTCGGCTGAGCCACGCCGCGGTGCGGCCGCGCGCCTTGAGGATCGTGAGCAGCCAATCCATCGCCTCGGCCATCTCGACCACGCCGCGCCCGGCAAGGCAATAATAGATCGCCCGCTGGAAATCGTCGCACTGGGTGCTGAGGATACCGGCGAGCTTCGCCCGTCCGCCGGGGGCATTCTCATGCACCAGTGACACTGCCTCGTGCAGTTCCCGGACCGACAGGTAGGCGTCGTCCACGCCGACCCCGATGCACAGCGCCGCGATCGCCCGGCGCACCGGCGGCAGGTTCTCGTCGCACGACGCATCGCGCAGGCCGATGTCGAGATCGAAATGGTCGAGGTGGCTGGTAGCGGGCATGGCGAGATCCTTTCCAAAAGAACGTAGCGTGAACGCTCAAGCCCCGTCAACCAGACGGCGGAGGGGAGGGGGCACTCGGCGGGGGATCAATCTTGAAAGGAAGAGCCGATGACCCAGCTTGCTCAAGCTACGCCTGCCGCCGTTGACCACACTGCCGAGATCGCCCGGCTCAACGACGCGGCCCGCGCGGGATCGCTGGCTACCTCGCGGACGGTGTTCACGCGGGCGCTGGCCAACATCTTGGCTGGCGACGCTGCGGACCCCGGCGCCCGTCAGGCCAGTCTGATGCTGGGACAGGCAGCGCTGCGCAGGCTGATCAACGAGACCCCGATCGAGCCGGGGAACGACCCTTACGGTGAGCGCGATTTTGGCGCGGTCGAGTTCCAGGGCCACAAGATCTTCTGGAAGGTCGACGTCTACGCCAACGACGGGACGTTTTCCTGGGGGTCGGAGACGCCGTGGGACGCGCAGCAAAGCTTCCGCGTGGTCACGATCATGCTGGCGAGCGACTGGTGAGCCGATGAGCCGGTATTCGTTGAAACCGCTGCCGGAGTACTCGGACATTTTCGAGGTAGCCGTTGGCTGGGATCCCGGGCTTGATACCTATTTCGTGCAGGTGTTCGGAACTCCTGACGCATCTTCCGAGCCCGAAGTTCGGCTTTGGCGGGGCACGAGTGTTCGGGAGATTGTGGCGGTTCAGGAGTTGCTGGCAATTGCAGGGAATTATGCGGAAGTCCCTGGCGCGCTTTCCGCGCGGCTTACACTGGATCGCAACTACTGCCCGCACGATCCAATGCGGCCAATCACACGGATTTTTGCCGAGCTGATGGGTCATCGAGCACACCGCGATTAGCCGCCATTTCGAATGTCATTGGCCGATATTCTGCAACTTGTTATCCAATGATGGTTCACAGCCACATTGGCCGCTGCTTCCAATCTGCTGGAAACCCCATCGAAGCCAAATCATTTTCGGGATGCGAATTAATGTGGGCCGCGAAATCCTCGCGCCAATTGGAATCAGGTGCCACCGTCCTGACCACATGGGCGATAAGGCAGACGCCGTTATAAAGCTTTGCTGGTGCTTGCGTTGCTCCCTGATCCAGCGTGTCTCGGAGATCGACCGGCTTCTGGGCGAGTCTAGGTGGAATGAGGAAGCCACGATTCCACAGCCGACCATGATGGGCGCAAATGTTCCTGAGGTCGGTAACGTGACGGACTAGCGGTACAAGGATTGTTTCCGGAAGGCCGAGCGGTCGTGCAATTAAATTCCGCAACGCGCGGTCGGCGAGGTTGGAATACCAGCGTGAAAGCTGCCCGAACGACATCATCTCCGCCACCATCCAGACGGGAGGAATGGCCGGTACGTCATAGGATTCCCGATAATGCTTCACATACGTCTCGCGGGAAAAGCCCGTCTCGCTCGCCAGTTTCGATAGGTTTGAATGGAACTCCCGTCGGTCGTCGTACAAGCTAGCATCGAGGTAGCTATGACCATCTCCAAGTTGACCGAGGTGATAAGCCCAGGTCCCTCTCAATGCGACTTCAACATGCTCAGTGCCGCGCATAACTAGGCGTCGCAAAACTCGGTCGAAATCATATAAGGCTGTAACCCGATCAAAGGTGGTCCCAGCACGGAATCTCGGGCCGACATGGTTTTTGGGATGCTCAAAATAAAGCCAATATGCGCTTAGACGATAATAGCTGACATGGCGCAGCCAATACTCGGCGCGCTCCTCATCGGCGATATGCATGCCGCTGGCACGAAGATGTTCGATCTGCTGCTGCCAAGTGAGCGCAGGCTTTGTAAAGGTGCGGGTCATTCTGGCCTGTTTGTGCAACGCATCGGCCAAAAATAAAAGACCCGCCCAGTGTGCATATCCTTGCGGACAGAGGCCGGGCGGGTGCGATCGACACCGACATATGCGTCGATTCCCAACAAATCAATAACCGAAGCTTCGGCTTGTCGCTTTTTTGCCCGGTCCGACCGATCTGGCCAGATCGTCAATTCATCGCTTAGCGATCGGTAAGGTGTAGCACAAAATCCGAGCTTGCGCTCGGCCTCGTTTCAGACTCTAAGGTGACGGTCCGCCGCAAGTCGGTAACCTACGCCGCGTCAACGAGTAGGGTAAGAACGACAGTGCGAGCAAACATGCTCCCACTGCCCAAGCCGGAAACGCCAATAGTCGGTAACCGACACTGACTTCGGCCAGTTGCATGCGATCCGCATATCAACCTCCTTGGATCCGGGAAAAAGCCCGAGCTCCGGGTCGCCCCATTGCGCCCAAGTTCGCGGGCCGAGGAGCGATGAAGGAAGAAGACGGCGGACCGTCGCTGCCAATATATTGTAGTTACCTGAGTTTCGCCACCCGAATGTATCTACGGCATTCAGGAGAAGCGACAAAAGCTTGCGCCTGAAGGGTTGAATCCCTTAAACGTAGCGACCACCCACACTGGTTCAATGTCTGCAGGCACCGGCAGGCGAAAGACGATTGGCTGAGCTTAGGTCTTCCAGTGCCCGCGGCGAAGCTCGATTAGAGCGGTTTTCGACCGCTTTGAGTCGGCATGGGATTCCCGTCGGCTGAGATTTCTGATTCAGAATCCATGCTGGTGAAGGAGGCCGGCATGGATGGGTCACGGTCTTTCGATGGATTTGCGGGTC
>JBHSCB010000012.1:0-104006 GCA_042650965.1 Novosphingobium lubricantis
TCGCAGACGCCATGATCATCGGGTTCGGCGTCATCTGGTACGGCGCATAGTGATGCTCCGATACCGAAACCCAGTCAAAACCCAGCGCCTCGGCCCGCTCCACCATCTCCAGATACCGCGCATACGACCCCTGCGCCACTCCCGCATCGCAATACTCCGGCGACGCAGGCCATACCTCAATCCCAGGCGCAGGCCCATCGTAACCCGTCATGCACAAATACGACACTTTCATCTGAATCTCCTCTCCGGCCCGGCACCTTGCGTTGCCGAACCATCGCATCACCGCCGCGTCGAATCAATGAACATCGTGCATGGCAAGCATATCATGCATATTTTGTACGGCGCAAATCCTGCCAGCCAGAGGGCAGGTTCCGGCATGGCGCAACGCCCGCAAAGTGCCGCGGAATTGCACAAGGAGCCTTCCAGCATGACCAAGCTCGCCCTCGTTACCGGCGGCGCTCACCCCATCGGCATCGGCTTTGCGTCTGCCACGGCCTTGCGCAAGCTGGGATTCGAGGTGATCGTGACCGGCTATTCGCCAAAGGAAATCGCGCTTGTACCGCCTGTGGAAGGCATTTCCGCGCGGCTGCTGGACGTGACCGACCAGAGCAGCGTCGATGCGCTGGTCGCGGACCTGCCGCGGCTGGATGCGCTGGTCAACTGTGCCGGGCATGCCACGCCGCAGGAGTTCGATCTGGACCAGTTCGCCCGCACGCTCGATGTCAATCTGACCGGGGCAATGCGCATGTGCACCGCTGCGCGGCCGCTGCTGGCCCGCCAGGGCGGCGCGATCGTCAACATCGCTTCGATGTATGCCATTTTCGGCAGCACCATGGCCCCCGCCTACACCGCCAGCAAGACTGGCGTGGTCGGCCTGACGCGAACGCTGGCGGCAAGCTGGGCCGGGGACAACATCCGCTGCAACGCCGTGGCGCCGGGATGGATCAGGACCAACATGTCGCGCATGCTGTGGGAAAACGCCGAGCTGGCCGCGCCGATCGTGGCCCGCACCCCGATGGGGCGCTGGGGCGAGCCGCAGGAACTGGGCGACGTGGTCGGGTTCCTGTGCTCGCACGAAGCCCGTTTCGTTACCGGCGTGATGATCCCGGTCGACGGCGGATACGCCATTTCCGGGTAAGGGCCATGCGCGGGCTGTGCGCCACGGGGCTTGCAATGGGCGAAACCCGTGGCGGGCGTTCAGGTCTTGAGGTGATCGCCGCGATCGGTCTGTGCGCTGCCCGCCGCCGCGATGCGGGCGCGGGCGCGCTCTTCGCCGGCAAGCCCGGCTGACGTGGGGTGATGCACGGCATCCTCGGTCAGCCGCTCGGTCAGGATGTCCCAGCAGGTGACGGCCAGCGAGGTCTGGTCGATATGCGGGCAATCGGCCAGCGCGCGCGAACGCCAGTGCGAACGGGCGCTGTCGTCCGACAGCCGCCAGATCCCGACATGATCGTGCTCCGGGCCATAGTTGACGAGCTGCGCGTGCGGGTCATAGGCCAGCAGTGCGCCGGTAATGATCCCTTCCTCGCGGAAACGGCCGGGCAGGTAATGGTCGTTGTACCAATCGCGGAACGCCGTTTCGTGGCCGGGCCTTGCCTTGATCTGCTCCACCACGACGCTGCCGTTCTGAAAGGTGCGTGGCGCCTTGTCGCGGAATTGCAGCGGGTAATAGTGAAAATCGTCAAGCCGCGAGATGTCGATCGAATCCTCGACCACCATGCGTGTCGTCAGGGCATTGTCGATATGCTCCTGCACGAACCGCTCGGCGTCGAAGACTTCGTAGAGCGCCAGATACTGCGCATGGAACGCCCCGCCCGCAAAGGTCTGGACCTGTTCGGGCGCAAGCCGGAAGCGTTGCTGGGCGATCGAACCGCGAAACCGCAACGCATCGCGGGTGTGGATATGCGTGTACCAATCGTTGAAATCGTCGTCGCGCCCTTCGGTGGCGTTGGTGAAGACGACAAGCAGCGCCTCGATCATCCTTGCTCTCCCGCCGGGCGGTTGATGCCCGTTCCTCTTGTTCAGCCCGCGACGAAGAACGCCTGCGGCCGGCCCATTTCCGCAACCCAGGTGCGCGGCTGTTTCCCGTCGATATCCTTGATGCCGTATTTCAGCGCCAGTTCCGCCCCGATCAGCGCCTTGCCCGAAAGCGCCTTGCGATCGGGATCGCCCAGCAGCGCCGCGATCACCAGCCCGGTGAACTCCGGCGTTTCGAACTCCGGCAGAATCGCGCGCAGCGGTTCGGGGAAATGCTCGTCCGGGATCGCCTTGAACGCATCGGTACGGACATAGCCCGGCCAGTAGGAAACGATCGACAGATCGGTACCGGCAAGGTCGATGGCCATGTCGTGCACCATCTTGTCGGTCCCGGCCTTGGCCGCGCCATAGGCAGGGCCGACGAAATAGGACACCGCGCCATAGAACGAGATATTGGCGATCAGCGCCCCGCCGGTGCGGATCATCAGCGGCGTGGCATAATAGGCCGCCACATAGTCCGAACGCAGACCGACCACGATCATGTCGGCCAGCTTCAGATCCTTTTCCCAGTATCCGCCGGGCCGCGCCAGTTCATCACCATAGACCGCCGCCGCATTGTTGAGCAGCAGGTCGAGCCGGCCCTGCTCGCGCTCGATCCGGTCGATCACCGCCTTGACCTGTGCATCGTCGCCATGGTCGCAGACCACGGCAATGCCCTTGCCCCCGGCGGCATCCACCTCTGCCGCTGCGGCGTTCAGCTCTTCCTCGCTGCGCGCGGTCAGGTACACGGTCATCCCTTTGGAGCCGAGCGCGCGCGCCGCGCCACGGCCAACGCCCTTGCTTGCGCCGGTAACCAGCGCGACGGTATCTGTCATGGCATCCTCTTGAGCAGACGGCGGGAACACGGCCCGCCTGATTCACTGCGCAAGGCTATGCGCTCCGCCGCTGCGGCGTCCCTTTCCCCGGATAGGGCCGGGCCTTTCCCCGGTTAGGCCCGCAATTGCACGCTCCCCAGCCTGCTCAGCAGATCATCGCCCCGTCGATCAGGAACTCCGCGCCCGAAACATAGCTGGCATCGTCCGACGCGATGAACACGACCACGCGCGAAAACTCGTCCGCCTCGCCCACCCGGCCCAGCGGGATCAGGGCGGCGGCGTTTTCGCGGACCGAAGGCACCAGCGAAGGGGTTTCGATCGCGCCCGGCGTCAGGGTGACCACGCGGATATTGTCGGGCGAAAGCTCCTTCGCGCCAAGGCGGGTCATGCCGCGCACGCCCCACTTCGATACGCCATAGGCAAAGTAGCCCGGCAGGCTGGTGAAGGCGAGGCCGGACGCGATGTTGATGATCACGCCACCGCCATTGTCCTTCATCGGGCCGCGCACCGCCTTCATGCCCAGGAACGAACCGACGATGTTCACGTCGAGCATCCGCCGCAGGAACGCGGCATCGGTGTTGTCGAAGGTGTCCGACCGTGTCAGCCCGGCATTGTTCACCAGCACGTCGATCTTGCCGAACGCATCCAGCGTGGTGGCGATCACCGTTTCCCAGCCCGCTTCATCGGCAACATCGTGTTCGATGGCGATGGCATTGGCGCCGATCTCTTCGGCAATCGCGCGGCAGGCGTCGCCCGCGATATCGGTGATGACAACCCTGGCGCCCTCGGCGGCGAACATCCGCGCTTCCTGCGCGCCCATACCGCTGCCCGCCCCGGTGATGATGGCGACTTTTCCGGCAAGCTTCATTCATGGTTCCTTTCGTGCGCGGCGGCTGCGGGCCGAACGGTCAGTTCAGCGTGGCGTGCGATCCGCCGTCGATGCGATAGTTCGTGCCGGTGATGTACGAGGCATGGGCGCTCGCCACGAAGCAGATCAGCGCGGCGATTTCCTCGACCCGCCCGGTGCGGCTGACAAGACTGCGCCACTGCCGGGCAAAGCGCCGTTCCAGCCCGTCGATGTCCGTCTCTTCCCAGCCGCTGGCCTTGCCGATCGTGGGCAGGTTGGACTTCAAAGCCTCGGTCAGGACATTGCCGGGGCTGATCGTGTTGACCGTGATGCCGGTATCGGCGAGCGACTTGGCCAGCCCGACCGACAGGTTGACCAGCGCCGCCTTGGACGGGCCATAGGTCGGAAACTCCGGCGGCGGTTCGGTATAGGCGCCGCTGGCGATGTTGATGATCCGGCCCCACCCTTGCGCCTTCATCGTATCGACCGATGCGGTGATGGTGCGCACGGCGGCGATCACGTTCGCTTCATACGTGGCCGCCCATTGCGCCGGAGTCGCCTCGGTCCACACCGGCACGAACGGTTCGAAATTGCCGAGGTTGTTGACCAGGATATCAATGCCGCCGAACGCAGCGTTGGCCGCCGTCATCACCGTTTCGGCGCCCGCATCGGTGGCCAGATCGCCCAGCGCGATGGCCGCGGTCCCCCCGGCAGCGACAATGGCGGCGCGCACGGCCTCCGCGCGTTCGGCGTTGCGCCCGTTGATGATGACGCGCACGCCTTCGGCGGCCATCATCTGCGCTGTTGCCGCGCCGATACCCGACGTGCTGCCGGTAATCAGCGCACGCTTGCCTGCGATCCCCAGATCCATTCCTTAACCCCTGCCCGTTCAGTCTTGTCTTGCCGCCATCGCCGCCCGCAACGGCTGTGTGCCCGCCCATTGTCAGGAGCGGGCACCCCGGCGGCCGGATTCATGCGTTTTCATCGGGCAAGCCTTGCGCGTCGCGCCGGCCTTGCCACGGCGTGGGTCATTCCGCTGCGATCTGCGCCGCTTCCACATCGTTGGCCGCCGCTTCGGACACGGCTGCCAGATGCTTGCACATCACTTCCTGCTCGCCGAACTGGACGATCTTCTTGGCGCCGCTTTCCATGACCTCCTGCTGCTGGACCAGCGCCAGGTTGTCTTCCATCAGCGTATCGCGGTTGAGCGCGAGCGAATACTGCACCGCAAACTGGTTGCGCAGGCTTTGCGGGCGCTCGAAGTGATAGACTGCTTCCCAATAGCATTTGTCCGCCGCGATCGGCCAGAACCGGTGCAGCCACCACCCGCCAAGCGAAACGTGGAAGATGAAGTGCGGGTAGAGGATGAACTGGTCGTTGCCCCACAGATTGGACCCGGTCGGGTTGACATCGGGGTGTCCGGCAAAGGTTTCTTCCGGCTTTTCCTGCGCGCCGGTATCGGCAATCACCATCTGCTGCGCGTTCATGAACGAGAACGCCTGAACCAGCTTTTCCGGCGACAGTTCGTATTCGGGGTTGCGCGGCACCGAGTTCATCCGGTGCGCACCGAGAAACTCGACATGCAGCGGGTGGACGAAGGGGTTGTCGCGCGACGACAGCATCTTGGACACGGTGCGCGCGTGCAGCGCACGGACGTGATAGGCTTCGCACTGCGCTTCGATGGCCAGCTTCCAGTTGGCGTCGATCATCGAACCGACCCGCGCGGTATAGGGGTAGCTGGCGAACGGCACGTTGCTCAGCCGGTCGGCCAGCGGCCCCAGAAAATCGCGCAGCGATTGCGTGCCGGTGGAATCGAGATTGATGAAGATCATCCCTTCCCACGTATCGCAGCGCACCGGGGTCAGCCCGCTGTCCGCCTTGCTGACGTGCGAAAAACAGCCTTCATCGGGAATATTGACGAGATCGCCCGCCGAATCGAACATCCACGCGTGGTAGGGGCACGAAAACTTGCCGCCGCGCCCCTTTGAATCCCACACCAGCTTCATGCCACGGTGCGAACAGATGTTGTGGAAGGCGCGGATCTGCATGTCCTTGCCGCGCACCAGAATGATCGAGGCCGAGCGCACCTTGACATCGCGCACGACCCAATCGCCCGCGTTGGGGATTTCCGCCGTCTCGGCCACGTTGAGCCAGACCTTGCCGAAAATCTCGCGCTCCGCTTCGAATCGCTGCTGCGAGGTGTAGACCGAAAGATCGACCTTGCCGGTTTCCATGATGTCCGCGTCTGGGATCAGCGTCCCGCTGCCAAGGTCGAACGGCTGCGCCATCGCGTGCTGCATTTCCATCGGCTCTCTCTCCTCCAGTCACCACCGGCCAGGCGCGTCATCGGAAGGCGCAGGCTATGCCAGTCAGAACATTATGCATACTGTATAGTTGCTACGGCCAGATTTCCCATTCTTCTCCCTTGACGCGTCGTCAAACAAGCGGCGGCGGGCAAGCGATGGATCAGACCATGCCTTCGCCGGGGCGTCCGGCCTTCTTGGTGAGCTGCGCGGTATCGAAATATTCGTCGCCGCGGATGATCAGCCCGTCCTTGATCCGGGCGATGAAGCAATAGGGGGAGCGGATCGGCTTGCCGTCGAGCACGCCGGTCATCGTCGCCTGCAGCACGAAGCCATCTTCGGTCACGGTGATCCGGGGATCTTCGTTCTTCTGGTCATGGAAGATCGCGTGCGCGGCCTTGAGCGTTTCGATGAACTCGGCGCGCGAACGGTCCTGCGGATCGAAATTGTACCACATCACGAAATCTTCATGCAGCACGGTCTGGAACTTGTCCGTGTCATGCTCTTCGGCAACCGTCACCCAGAACTGCCCCAGGCGCAGAGCCTCTTCACGATCAACCGCCACAACCTTCTCCACCAAACGCATTCTCGAACCCCGTTCGCATGGGCGGCACGCCGATCATGCACACCTGTCCCAGGGCAGGCCAATTCCGCAGCATCTCCGGTGCACAACGGCACAGGAACGCAAGGCGTTCGACCGGAAAGGATGCCCGACCATGCCGAACCTGGCCACCATCGAAACGCTGGGCGACCGCTTCGCCGCCGCACTCGGCGCAGGAGACATTGCGGCGCTCGACGCGCTGTTCGCGCCCGATTTCGAAGTCTGGTACAATTTCAGCGACGCGACGCTCGACCGCAAGCAGGCGCTGGCGTTCTTTCAGGCGTATTTCACCGCCGTTCAGGTGCGCTTCCGGAACGTGCGGCGGCTGCCCACGCCGGATGGCTGGGTGCAGCAGCACCGCGTCGATGCGCGCGGCGCCGATGGCTTTCGCATCGACAACCTGCCCGCAATCATCGTGTTCACGCTGCGCGATGGCAGGATCGCCCGGATCGAGGAATACCTCGACAGCGCGCAGACTGGCGGTTTCGACGCCAGCACGATGACCGCCGCCTGACACCGCCACCGCGCGCCTCAACGCGAAAGGCGGACGCCCCTTTCCGGGCATCCGCCTTTGCCTGTCTGATGCACAGTCGGTAGCCGGCCCCATCAGGGACCGGCACCGTCCTTACTGTTCGGCCGAGCGGCCGAAGCGGGCGCGAAGCTGCACGCCGACGACCCGCGGATCGCCGTAAATGTAGCTGGTCGTGCCAAGCTGCGAGCTGATGAGGTTGCCCGAACCGATCACGAACGTCTTGTTGAACACGTTCTTGGCATAGACCGACAGATCGACCGGGTTGCCCATCACGTTGTTCCAGTCCAGCCGCAGGTTGGCCAGGGCGTAAGGCGCCTGATCTTCTGCCGAAAGGGCAAAGACCGAGTCATCCGAGTGCGCAAACCGGCTCTGGTAGGACACGTTGCCCGCCAGCACGAACTGGCCGGTATCGCCCGCATCGTATTCATAGCGCGCGGCCACATCGAACTTGTGCTTGGGCGCACCGGAAATCGCGGTGTCGATCCGGTTGATAACCGCGCCGTCGGAAGGACGGACGATCACGCCGGGGAAGCTCAGGAACTTGGAGTCGAGGTAGGCATAGTTCGCGTTGACCGAGAACTCCCGCGAGAAGCGGATGACCTGTTCGATTTCCAGACCGCGCGAGCGCAGCTTGGCGGCGTTGATGATCTGGTTCGAAGTGGTCGCACCATTGAAGAACGACGATGCGCGCTGCAGCCCGCCGTAGTCCGCCGTGAACAGGGCGATGTTCGTACGCAGGCCGACTCCGCCAAGTTCGTAGTCGGCCTTCATGCCGATTTCGTAGTCGGTAACGGTTTCCGGCCCGAAGTACGGCACCGCCGCCGCTACGCCTCTGTTCGCCGGAAGGATCGACTGGATGTTGATCCCGCCTTCCTTGAAGCCCTTGCGCGTCGTGCCGTAGACCAGCACGCCGGGCTTGATCGTCCAGTCGAGCGAGAAGGTATAGCTGTCAGCCGTCTGCTTCAGGTTGGCCGGAATCCCCGGATCGCCGGGGCGCGGCTGGATGCCGGTGGCAGGCACGATGATCGCATCGACAGCAAGCAACCGGGCCTTGACGATCGAATGGCGATACCCCGCCGTGAAGCGCACCCCATCCAGACCGAAGTCGGAAAAGTCGACCGTCGCCTGGCCGAAATACCCGCTCTGCGATTTGCGGTAGTTGCGGTTGTAGCCGGTGGAAATGCCCGGCAGCCCCGACGGTATGGTAAAGGCCCCGTTCAACGTCTGGAACACCGCCGGGACATTGAGATAGGCATTGGTTTCGCTGGCTTCGGTGAAGTAGCCGACCATCCAGTCATGCTTGTTGTTGATGCTGCCGGAAAGCTGGGCTTCTTCCGAATAGACATCGCCCCACTTGTTCTTGCCCGCACCGTAATCGTTATAGTTTGCAAGCCCGGTGCACGCCGTGGCGGTGCAGTTGGGGTTGGTCACGTTGATGACGTTGTAGACCACACCGGTCCCGACGCCGCCCTGGATTTCACGGATGGCGGTGGACTGCAGGTTGCGCGTTGTCGAAAAGATGTTCTTGAACGTCGTGTCGCCAAGGAAACCAAGCTGGCCGAAGTTGATTTCGGTCGTGTTGATGATCTGCTGGACATGCGAGCGGATGAAGTTGTCGCGGGTCGTGGCCACTTCGCGCACGCTACCCCCGGCAGCCAGACGGGCGGCTTCGGAATCCAGGCTGGCACGGGCCTTGTTGATAAGCGCCAGACGCGAGCTGAGGCAATCGTTGAAGGCGGCGCTGCCCGCCGTAGTGATCGCACCGCACAGGCCGGCCACCGCGATGAAGCCATAGCCACCAGCCGCCGCCGGGTTGGTCGTGGTCAGGCCCAGCACGCCACCCGGACGGGTATCGAGGAGCGACCCGGTAACCGTCGAACCACCCGGAATGCGCGGATCGACGACCAGACGGGCAAGACCGTTGGGTTCATAGTTGCCAAGGACCGCGGCGGTGCCGTTTTCGTTGATGTTGGTGTCCGAGAAGATCACCGTGTTGGTGAGCCAGTTCGTCGGCGCCAGACGCAGGCTGATGCGGTAGGACGACCGGTTGCGATCGTCGAGCCGCTGCCCGGTCGTGTTGCTGATCGAAAAGCCCTTGTTGTAGCTGTAGTTCCCGGCAACGCGGATCGCCAGGGCATCACCGATGATCGGCACGTTCACCGCGCCGGTAAACTCGCGGATGCTGTAGTTGCCAAGGTTCGCCTCGACGAAACCGTCGAACTCGTCGCTGGGCGCCTTCGGCGTGAGCAGGACCGCGCCTGCCGTGGTGGAACGGCCGAACAGCGTGCCCTGCGGTCCCTTGAGAACCTGGACCGAAGCCAGATCGTAGAACGTGATGTTCGAACCGCCGCTGGTCGAATTGGTCTGCTGCGGGACATCGGCAAAATAGGTCACGACCGACGGCGAACTGCCGAACGTGGCGCCCTGGCCACGGATGAAATAGAGCACGTCGTTGCGCTGTGCACTGCCCGCGGTTGCGGCGATGCCCGGCGTGGAGTTGGTGAGATCGTAGGGCGTGACAATCGCCTTTTCGCGCAGCATTGCCTCGCTGACGGCGGTAATCGCCACAGGAACCGATTGCTGGCTTTCCGCACGGCGGCGTGCGGTCACGACGATGTCCTCAACCGCGTTTACGCCGGGACCGTCCTGCGCCTGCGCCTGCGTCTGCGCCGCATCTTCGGCGTGGGCCGAAGCTACCGGGCACGCCAGTACGGCGGCGCCCGCAAGCAGGCGCAACTTCATGTTAAATGATGTCATCACTCCCCCAATCTTCCTGCTGTTCTTGTTTGGAAAATATCTCTGTAGACAGTGCCAGGGCCGGACCCTGGCCTTGCGCAGCATGCTCCCGTGACGCCGTCCGGCTCTGTGGCCCGATCAACCGTTCCGTAGTGGATCGTGTATAGATTGGGCCAGAATATTTAACCCTATCCGCAGGCAGGCGAGTTGCACTGCTGCCCGCGCGGCGCGGCACGCTCCGGTCAACCCTACCGGGCGGCAGATTGCCGATTGGCGCACGCCTTCATTGTTTGCGCAAGGCCGCGCTGGGCGGCAGGCATGGCAGGGGAAGCAAGGAATGGATCTGGGAATCAAGGGGCGCACCGCGCTCGTCCTGGGGGGCAGCAAGGGCATTGGCCGGCAGATCGCGCTCGACCTTGCTGACGCAGGCGCGAACGTGATCGTGGTGGCGCGCGGGCAAGCCGCGATTGACGATACCGTGGCGGCGATACGCGCAAGTGGCGGGACGGCCAGCGGCATCAGCGCGGACCTGCTCGATCTCGACAGCTATGGCCGGATTCACGATCGCGCGGTGGCCGAGCTGGGCGCGCCCGACATTGCCATCTACAATCTCGATCCGCCGCCGCCCGGCACCTTTGCCGATGTCGACGAAACCATGCTGGCGCAAGCCTATCACAGCGTTGTGCTGTGCTATGCCCGGATGCTGCGCGTGGTGCTGCCGCACATGCAACAGCAGGGCTGGGGACGAATCGTGACGATCGGATCGGGCACGGCCAAGCAGATCGTGCGCAGCGGGCTGAACTTCGGCTATGTGCTGGCCAACAGCACCCGTGTTGCCGCCGCCGCGCTGGCCAAGACCGTGGCGGGCGAAGTCGCCGCGCAGGGCATTACCATCAACACCATCGGCACCGGCTATATCGACACCGAAAGCAACCGCACATGGACGCGGGCGCAGGCCGAAGCGGCAGGGATGAGCTTTGACGCCTTCCGCGCCAACATGGTGCAGCATATCCCGGCGGCCCGCGCCGGGCAGCCGCAGGAAATGGCCGCGCTGTGCCTGTTCCTGTGTTCGCAGGCCGCCGGTTACACCACCGGGGAAACCATCCTGTGCGATGGCGGGATGACCAATTCGATCCTGTGACCGCCTGGCCCGTCCGCCCTAGGCCGGGGCCAGCCCGGCCTGGTGCAGGATGGTGGAATCGAAATACTCCGCAATCCGGGAAATCCGGCCACCTGCAACAGTGGCGACGAGCAGGAACGGGATTTCGACCCGGCCCTGCGGCGTATCGCCCGACAGCGTTGCCTGTTCGACAAAGCCGCCGGGGTGAAAGTTCAGCCGCATGTCGGTGTAGGTGCGGTTCGTGAACGTGCTGTCGCTGGCATCCAGAATGGCGCGATAGGCCGCCTTGGAATGGTGCACGTCGGGCTGGAAATTGTACCAGACGACGGCATCGTCGGTTAGAAGGTCGACGATCCGGGCATTGTCGCCCGAACGGCAGGCGTCCTCCCATGCCCGCGCCACGGCCATGACGCTTTCAAGCGTGTCGGCACTCATGCTGCGCCTCCCCAGATGTTTGCGACATGGGCTTCGAACTGGTCGCGGTTATCGGCAACATGAGCGAACGCCTTGCTGACGCCGCCATCCACGCGCAGAATCTGCCCGCTGACAAAGCGGCCTTCATCCGACGCAAGCAGTGCAACCATCGCCGCGATATCCTCCGGATAGCCCAGTTCGGGGGTCAGGTGATGGCGTTCCACCATGCGGATCAGTTCGGGCTGGTTGGCCCGCGACGTGGCCGTGGGCACCATCCCGGGCGAGATCACGTTGCAGGTCACGCCCTGCTTGCCGTACTGTGCCGCGACGTAGAGCGTCAGCGCATTGACCGCCGATTTCGATGCCGCATAGGCCGTGCGCGCCAGATCGCCCAGCAGCGCCGCGCCCGAACTGGTGTTGATGATCGCCCCGCTGCCCGATGCGATCAGCGCAGGCAGCGCGTACTTGATCATCAGCATGGTGCCGCGCGCGTTGACTGCGAAGGTCGTGTCCCAGACCTCGATCTCCATGTCCCCCGCCGCGCCATCGCGGTTGAGGAAATCGGCCTGGGTGGCCGCGCCATTGTTGAAGATCACCTCCAGCTTGCCGTAATGCGCCAGCGTATCGTCGATCAGCTTTCGGATGCTGTCGGGATCGCCAAGATCGACATGCAGTGCAATCGCATCGCCGCCGCCCGCGCGGATGTCCTCGGCCAGCGCCTGTGCAGGCTCCAGCATGATGTCGGCAATCACCACTTGCCCGCCTTCGGCGCAAAGCCGCCGCACGGTGGCCGATCCAAGGCCGCCGGCGCCGCCGGTGACGATGCAGGTTCTTCCGGTCAGTCGTCCCATGGATCTATCCTCAATTCTTGACCGGCTTGTAGGCGTCAACGCCGCCGCGGGTTTCCGCAACATGCGGGAAGTGGGTGGAAATGCCGCCATCGACAGGGATGATCTGGGCGGTGATGAACTTGCCGTCGTCCGACGCCAGCAAGGCGACCATGGCCGCAAGATCGTCCGGTCGGCCAAGCCGCGGTGTCAGGTGATGGGCAAGGTACAGGTCCAGATTATGGCCCTGGTTCATCTCGGTGTTTTCCGTCACCACCAGCCCCGGCGAAACGACATTGCAGCGAATGCCCTGCTTGCCATACTGCGCCGCGACATATTCGGTCAGCACGTTGATCGCCGCCTTGGACGAGGCATAGGCCACGCGGAAAAGGTCGGCGCGCAGCGATGCCCCCGAACTGGTGTTGATGATCGATCCGCCACCCTGGCGGATCATGTGCGGCAAGGTGTGCTTGATCATCAGCATCGTCCCGCGGGTGTTGATGCGAAACACGCTGTCCCACAGATCGGCGTCCATGAACGCGACCGCCGCATCGTGCAGCATCGTTTCATAGCGCGTGTCGGCGGCGTTGTTGAACAGCACGTCGATCTGTCCGTAACGGGCTGCGGCCTGGTCGATCAGCCCCTTGATGCTGGATTCCTCGGCAAGGTCGAGGTGCAGCGCGATGGCCTCGCCGCCCGCATCGCGCACGGTCTGCGCGGTCTTTTCCGCACCTTCCAGATTGATGTCGGCCAGCACCACCTTTGCCCCTTCGGACGCCAGCCGCCGCGCCGTGGCAGCGCCGATGCCGCCGCTCGTACCGCTGATGACGGCAACCTTGCCTTCCAGTCGTCTCATTGCTTCGCTCTCCGGGGTGGGCGGCATCATGCCGCCGGCAGCGGGCCGTCGAGCAGCATGTCGACCTGGCTGCGGTCCACCTGCTGCACGCGAATCGGCGCGCCATTGATGATATCTTCGCCCATCATCAGCCCTTCGGCATCGAACCGGATCGTGGTCACGTTGGGCCAGCGGATCAGGTAGATGCCATCGGGGTCGACAGGTTCGCTGTGGCGGGCAAGGAACGTGCCCGGATAGACCGCGCTCAGCACACAGGTCAGGGCCATCCCGTGTTCGTCGAACAGCACGCGCTCGTCATCGAATGGCCCGGCCATCCGCACGCCCAGCGCAACCACGCCTTCGTACATCGCACGGGTTCCGGCGCGGTCGGTGATCCGGGCGAGGCTTTCGTCGGCCGACATGAACGGGTGACCATCGAATGTATAGGAAATCGGGCCGTGCGACATCGTGTCCATCACCATGTCGACATCGCCGATCACTTCGCCCCACCAGTGGTTGCGGTACGTCGTCAGCCACGCCTTGCGGCGGGCGTCGCTTTCGGCCGCGATCCGGGCATCAAGGCGGGCAAGGCTCTGGCGTGCAGTGGAAAGCCGGGGCATCCTTCGTTCTCCGTGCCGCATCTTCGTGCAGCGTGCATGATCCTATTGCAGCCCCGCCCGTACCAGGGGCCTACCCTCTGGCAGGCATTGGCGGGCGCGGCAAAAGGCGGTGTGGCTACCAGCCGCCGCCGGGCTTTGCTTCCGGCTGGCGGAAGATGCTTTTCATGTCGAAGAACACGCGCATCGTCCTGATCCGCGCCGCATCGTCGAAAGTATAGTGCACGACATGGGCCAGCGCGTGCGGTTCCAGCCCTTCCTTCTCCAGAACCATGGCGGAATGTTCGATCGCCTCGTTGCCGACGATGATCCGCTCGCGCGGCATGCGGTTGATCTTCACCCCGTTGTCGAAGGTGCTGCGAAAGAACGCTTCCATCCCGGCCTTGCCGCCGCCGCGCGGCAGACCCGCCGGATCTTCGATCACGCAATCGTCGGCCAGCAGCGCCAGCCGCCTGTCGATGTCGGGCACATCGTAGGTGTCCTGCAACGCCTGCAGCGTGGCCAGCGCCTGTTCGCGGGTGATCGTGGCCGGAACCTGATCGAATACCGCGGCGATGAAGCTGCCGATGGTGAAACCCGATTCATCGTCGAGCGCCAGCCCGGCTTCGCCTTGCGCCATTCCGTCTCTCCCTCATTCGCCGCGCCAGCATGGCATTTGCTGCACCAGCATGGCCGCCCGCGCCCGCGCAGGAAACGGGCAAATGTGTACGGACCGTCCGCTCGCAGGCCCCCTGCCCGCGCCGCTTCAGTCCTTTGGCGTGAAGTCGATCGGTGGCAACGACATGCCGTCCATGTATTCATCGCAACGGGTGATCTGCTGGCCACGGGTGTTGAACACCATGGCGAAGGGAACGCCGCTGCGCGCGCCGGCATTGGCGATCTCGATATCGCCCACGCACTGCATCAGCACGGTATCATTGGTCATCGGCGTCAGGTGGATGTCGCGGAACTGGATCTGCATGACCTTCAGCGCCTCGACCAGCATGTCGAACTCTTCGTCCTTGGTCAGGTTCTTGCGCACCGTGGCGTGCCACTGGATGAAATCGTCGGCGGCCACGCGCTTCATGCCTTCCAGATCGCGGTTGCCCCAATGGTGGTTCCAGCGTTCCACCGCGATGATCGCATCCGGCTTCGTCGTGGTGGCGCTTTCGGTTTCAGGCATGGATCGCATCCTTCGTGGTGATGAAATGGCTGGAAACGGCGCCCCGGCTCATGCGTCTGTCCCGTCCAGCACGGTATCGACCGACACGGCGCGCCAGGCTTCGATATCCTGCTTCACGCTGTCGAGCTTGTTCAGGATACCGGCCACGGCATCGGCGCCCAGGGCCAGGCGGCGCGGCGGTTTGCCGCTGCGGACCACCTGGACGATGGCGTGCGCCGCCTTGACCGGATCGCCCGGCTCGTTGCCGTGATAGGCGGCAAGCCGGGCGCGCACTTCGCCCGCCTGCGTTCCGGCATAGGCATCGAGTGCGCGCGTGGCCCCCTTCATCGACCGGCCCGAAAAATCGGTGCGGAAGGCACCGGGTTCGACGATCAGCACGTCGATCCCGAACGGGGCCAGCTCTTCGGCCAGCGCATCGGACACCCCTTCCAGCGCGAACTTGGAGGCACAGTAGGCGCCCATGCCGCCAAACCCGATATGCCCCGCCATCGACGAAATCATCACGATCGTTCCGCCACCTGCGCGCAGCGCGGGGATGAACGCCTTGGACACGCGCACGGCGCCGAAGAAGTTCGTTTCCATCACCGCGCGCAGTTCGTCGAGCGACAGCGCCTCGATCGTGCCGTTCATCCCGAAACCGGCGTTGTTGACAACCACGTCCACCCCGCCGAACCGTTCGTTCATGGCCGCGACACCGGCGGCAACCGCAGCCTCGTCGTTCACGTCCATGACGATGGCCGCAATCCCTTCGGCGGCAAGGTCGGCAACTTGCGCCGGGTTGCGCACCGTGCCCAGCACTGCGTCCCCCGCCTGCACGACAACCCGCGCCAGTTCACGCCCGAAGCCTGTCGAAATGCCGGTGATGAACCAGCGCCTTGCCCGATCTGCGTTCATGCCACCATCCGGTCCTCATCCGCGTCGTGCGCTCATCCCCGAAGCGGGACCGCGCATCTTGCCCGCAGACTAGCGCGCCGCATCGCCACGGGGCCTGCCCGATGACAGGTCCGCCAGCGACCGCCGGTTCCGGCGCGCGTGTCTTTCGTTTGACGCTGCGTCCACAACCAGTGCCGCCGTCGCCTTGCGCCCCGCCGCCAACCCTTCGAACGATAGGCGGCATCGCCACATCCGGTGCCACACTGCCGCCAAAGGTGAAAATCACCGCCATGTGGAGAGGACGATGCACCGACTCGACGGGAAGACCGCGCTGATTACCGGCGCAGGGCGCGGCATCGGCCGCGCGATCGCAAAACTGTTCGCCGCCGAAGGGGCGCAGGTCGCGGTCACGTCGCGCACCCGCGCCAACGTCGACAGTTTCGTCGCGGAAATAACCGCTGCGGGCGGCAAGGCCATCGGCATCACGTGCGATGTCGCGCGCGAGCAGGACGTCAGGGACGCCATTGCCGGGGCCGTCGCATCGTTCGGCGGGCTGGACATCCTGGTGAACAACGCCTTCGACCTTTCGACCACGCAATCGAGCGTCCTCGACCTTGGCGTGGACCAGTTGCTGCACCAGTTCCAGACCGGGCCGATCGCCTGCCTGCGCACGATGCAGGCGGCCTACCCCCACCTCAAGCGCAGCGGCGCCGGGCGGGTCATCAACTTCGCATCGTCGGTCGGGGTGATCGGAGCGGCCGGTTTTGCGCCTTATGCCATGGCCAAGGAAGCAATCCGGGCGCTGTCACGCGTGGCGGCGCGCGAATGGGGCGCCGACGCGATCACCGTCAACAACATCCTGCCCATCGCCCAGACCGACGCCTACGATGCGACAACGGCGGACGAAAGTGGCGCTGCCACCTGGGTGCCCAATTCCCCGATAGCGCGGCTGGGTTCGCCCGATCTGGACATCGCCCCCGTGGCGCTGTTCCTGGCCAGCGCCGACGCCCGGTTCATGACCGGGTACAGCCTGACGCCCGATGGCGGGTTCATCATCGATACCGCCCGCTGACCGAAACACGCGAGAGGACAAGAGACATGGCTGACACCTATGACGTGGTAATCGCCGGGGCCGGGCACAATGCGCTGATCGTCGGCTGCTATCTGGCCAAGGCCGGGGTCCGTACCCTGATCGTCGAACGGTCCGACCGGGCTGGCGGCAGCGTGGCGACGCGTGAACTGACCGGCCCCGGATTCAAGCAGGACGTCTGTTCGGTCAGCCATTCGCTGATCATGGGCAACCCGCTGATCCGCAATGATGAATTGCAGCTCCTTGGGAAATACGGGCTGACCTACAACCACCCCGAACGCATCTCTGCCCTCCTGTTCGACGATGGCACCGTGCTGGAGTTCTGGAGCGATCTGGACCGCACCGCAGCCTCGATTGCGAAGATCAGCCCGAAAGATGCCGACAATTACCGCCGCTTTGTCGAAACCGTCGACCGCACGCTCGACATGCTGGTGATGGGCATGTTCAGCGTGCCGCCCGATCCGGGCACCCAGGCGATGATGATGAACGCGTCGCCCGAAGGCCAGGAACTGATGCGCCTGCAGGCGATCAGCGCGTGGGATCTGATCTGCGAATGGATCGAACATCCCAAGGTGCGGATCGCTCTGGCGCGCTATGCCTCGGAAACGATGATGGACCCGTTCGACAACGGGACCGGCTTCGGATTCTATCTGATCCTGCCCTACATGTACAAGTTCGGGCTGGGCATCGCGGTTGGCGGATCGGGCGCACTGGCCGATGCGCTGGTGCGCTGCTTCGAGGACCACGGCGGCACCATCCGGCTGAACGCGCAGGTCGAACGCATCCTGCTGGAAAACCAGGCCGCGCGCGGTCTGGTGCTGGAAGGCGGCGAGGTAATCCGCGCCGAAAAGGCCGTGGTCGCCGGGCTGCACGTGGCGCAGGTATTTCCGCACATGGTCGAAGGCGCCGAACTGCCGCCCGGCTTCCTCCACCGGATCGACGTGCTCAAGTACGCTGCACTGCAACCGATGACCGTGCACCTTGCCCTCAAGGAACCGGCACGCTTCACCGTCGGGCAGGGGATCGACGATTTCTACTGGGTCGAAACCGGGCACGCCGATGTCGATGCCTTCGCGCAGGGCTTCCAGGAACTCAAGCGCGGCATCCCGCGCGACGATTTCGCCATTTATGTCCAGCAGTTCCGCGCCGACCCGACCCGCGTGCCCGAAGGCATGGCGCAACTGCACATCTACGCCTTCGTCCCGCTCGACCTCAAGGACGGCGGCCGCGAAAAGTGGGACGAAATAGGCGCGGAATGGGCCAACCGCTTCATCGAAAACCTGCGCAAGATCGCCCCAAACGTCACCGAGGAGAATATCCTCGGCAAGCATTTCATGACCCCGCTGGACATCACGCGCTACAACACCAGCCTCGTCAACGGCGATATCCAGCATCTGGGCTTCTATAGCTGGCAGCTTGGCGGCAACCGCCCGGTGCCGGGCTGGGGGCAATACCGCATGCCGATCGACCGGCTGTACCTCACCGCCGGATCGACTCACCCCGGCGGCGGAGTCACGGGCGGGCCGGGGCGCAACGCGGCGCAGGTGATCTTCGAGGATCTTGGCCTCGATTTTGACGCAGTGACAAGTTAAAATCGTGCATGATTTCCAAAAGCGGGGCAGGAACACCTGCCTCGAAGGGCAATCGCCCGGCCCCGCGCTTGCGGAAAAACGGTATTTTCTGTATATCATGCATAATATTGCGCAAAAGTTGGCGGGTGCCCGCCTGGGAGATGACCATGCAAGTCCGTATTCTTGAGGCCGATTTTGCGGACATCGGCCCCCACTGGGCCAGCAACCGCGAATTCGCCCAGCTCTATAACGCAGCGTCAATCTGCCCGGCCTATCTCGAACCCTTCCTGGTCAAGGTGATGATCGAGGCCCGCAAGAAGCTCCAGCCCGGCCAGAAGAAGCTGGACGAGATGATCCGCCTGTTCAACCTGCAGGAAATGCAGCACTGCAAGCAGCACATTGCGTTCAACAAGATGCTGTTCGCCCACTATCCCGAAATCGAACCCATGGCGCGCGCCTACGAGGCCGACTACAACCGCTTCCTCAAGACCCGCTCGCTCCAGGCCAACCTCGCCTATTGCGAAGGCTTCGAAGCGATGAGCGCCATCCCCACCACCTGCTTCTTCGAAGATTTTGACGAACTGTGGGCCGGAGCCGATCCGCGCGCCGAAGCCCTGTGGAAATGGCATCTGGCCGAAGAATACGAACACCGCGAAGTCGTCCATTCCGTCTATACCGCGATCTACGGGCGCGGCCCGGTGGCCTATTTCCGCCGCATCTACGGCTTCTTCTTCGCCACCTTCCACATCCTGCGCAACATCAGCAAGATCGGCAAACACCTGCTGGCCAAGGAACGCGAAGGCATGTCGGCCGAAGAACTGGCCGCGTCAAAGGCGCGGGAAAAGCAGGTCAACAAGCTGGCCGGAAAGCATTTCCTGCGCCACCTGCGGGAAATCCTTTCGCCGTGGTACGATCCGGCCAAGCGCCAGCCGCCGCGCGGCGTGCAGGAAGTGCTCGACCGCGGCAACGCCCCGGTGCCGATCACGCCGCGTCCCGCCCTGGCCTGAACGCCAGCGCGGGCGCGCTTCACGCCGGTCCGGGCTTGCGGCGGCTGCCGCGCCGGGCCAGCGCAGCAAGCGCGAGGCCCGTCACGAGCGCGCACCCCCCGAACACATGGAACACGGCCGCCGGTCCGGCGGATTGCGACAATTCGCGCGCGAGAAACGGAAACGCCACCTGCACGGCAAACATCGCCGACATCGCCCAGCCAATGCCGCGTGCCATGTTGGTCGATGTAGCCGCGATGTAGGAGTTCAGGTTGGGCGCAAACAGCGCAAGGCCGCACGAAACCGCGAACATCGAAACCACGAACGTCGCCAGATGCGTCGATAGTCCGGCGGAAAGCAGGCCCGCACCCGACAGGACCAGCGTCGCCACGAACAGCCCGATCGCGCCGAAACGGGCATGCAGGCGCCCGTAGGAGCTGGTGACCAGCAACGAGCCGATCGACATCGCGCTGAGCGGAATGGCGGCAAGGCGCGGGTCCGTCACTCCGATCGAACGCACGTAGAACGGGGCAAACATCGGGCCGACATACATCACCAGACCGATGAACGCGGCAAGCAGCAGCAGCACTGGTGCCACGCCCAGACCCCGGCCTTCGGGGATGGTTGCGCGCGTTTGCGGGTTGGCCCGCGCAGGCAGGGTCATCGCCAGCGGAATGACCAGCAGCGCCACCAGATGGATCAGAAACGGCAGCCGCCAGCCAAGCGTCGAAAGCGCACCCACGGTCGGGAACACGATCACCGCGCCGACGCTGGTGAACATCGCGTTGCGCCCATACAGGCGCGGTCGTTCGGCGGCAGGCAAGGTGCCTATGCCGGCCAGCCCGGCGGTCATCGCCCCGGCCACGCAGACGCCCAGAAACAGCCGTGTGACCAGGATGACCGGCAGGCTGTCCAGCACGTAGGGGAGCGTTCCGAACAGCGCAAAGGCGACAAGCGAGACAAGATAGACCGGCTTGTACCCCCAGCGGCCGATCATCCCGCCGACGATCGGAGAGCTGAGCGCAAAGGAAAACCCGGCAGCGCCACCGATAAGCTGCGCCAGCAGTTCGGCATTGGGATCGGCGGAAAAGGCCGCCGCCACCCGCGGCAGTGCAGGGCCAAGCGCGAACAGCCCCAGCATCGGGAAAATGGAGCTTGTCAGCAGCGCCAGCAGGCCAAGCGGGCCTGGCACCTGCGCGGCTGCATCGCCACCCTGCGTCGTTTCCACTCTGCCTGCTCCCGCTGTTCGGGCCGACGGTCCATTGCCGCGCCGCCCCCGTTGCCTGCGTCCTGCCTGCGCTGTTCGCCGCGCGGCTGCGCCTATCGCCTGATATGGCCATGCCGTGCAGCCATGCGGACAAACGCTGTCGCCATGCGGCCAGCCGAAGCACGCGCATCGCACAACGCCTTGATCTGGCGCGCAGTGTGTCGTTTTGGCCCTGCCCTGCGGCAGGTTGAACGGCGAAGCAGATTGCGGGAATATCGCTGCTCACCTTGCCTGCCTTGCGCGGCAACTCGGCCTGTGACCGGGCACCATGAGGATTTGCATGACCAATCAGGATCGACCCATCTTCCGTCCGCTGACGGTGCGCGGCGTGACCTTGCGCAACCGCATCGTGATGTCGCCGATGACCCGGATGGCATCGCCCGATGGCGTGCCTTCGGCGCCGGTGGATGCCTATTATCGCCGCCGCGCCGAACATGGCGTCGGCCTGATCGTCACCGAAGGCATCGGCGTGGACCACCCCACGGCCCTGGGCTGCGGGTCGCTCGACGAAGCGAACATGCCCGAACTGCACGGCGATGCCGCCATGGGCCGCTGGCGTGAAATCGTGGCCGGGGTGCATGCGGCAGGCGGGGTGATCTTTCCGCAGTTGTGGCACCAGGGACCGATCCGCACCGATCTTACCGGGCCGCACCCTGATCGCATGTCGTCGCGGCCGTCGGGCATCTGGGGGCCTGCGGGGGGGCTGGCCACCGTCGCCCCGTCCTATATCGAGAAGATGCTGGTGCCGACCGCGCCGATGACCGACGAGGATATCGTCGACGTGATCGCCGGATTCGCGCGCAGCGCCGCCAATGCACGGGCTGTCGGCTTCGATGGGATCGCCATTCACGGCGCCCACGGTTACCTGCCCGACGCGTTCTTCTGGCATGAAACGAACCGGCGCGGCGATCGCTGGGGCGGCGCGGCGCTGCGCGACCGGGCGCAGTTCGGCGTGGAACTGGTCAAGGCGATCCGCGCCGAAGTGGGCGATATGCCGATCATGTTCCGCTATTCGCAGTGGAAGCAGCAGGACTATAACGCCAGGCTGGCGCAGACGCCGGACGAACTGGCCGAACTGGTCGGGGCGCTGGCCGATGCCGGGGTCGATATCTTCGATGCCAGCACGCGCTATTATCACCACCCCGCTTTCGAAGGATCGGACCTGACGCTGGCCGGGTGGACCCGCAGGTTTTCCGGGCGGCCGACGATGGCGGTCGGCGGGATCGGCCTTGCCAACGAACTGAAGAACAGCTTCATGGGCGAAGTCGCCGCGGTGAACAACGTGCCCGATGTGGAAGCCCGCATCGAGGCCGGGGAGTTCGACCTTGTCGGCGTCGGCCGCGCCCTGATCGCAGACCCGGCATGGGCGGAAAAGGTGCGCGACGATGTGCCCTTCATGCCCTTTCACCCCCGCGTGCTCGCCACGGTCGAATAGGTCGGAGCGCACGGGGGCGGCACCCGCGCCGCACCATCAGGGCTGCTGCGGCCCTGATGGCGCGGCCTCCGGTCAGTCGACCAGCGGCCCCGTTTCGCTGCCTTCGACGATGTTGAGCCAGGTGCGCGTCAGGTGCAGCGACGCGATGTACCACTGGCCATCGATGCGCGCATAGGTTTCGCGGTAGTGGCCGCGCCCTTCGAGGTGGAACCCCGGCATCCTGACGATATCTTCCATCGCCCAGACGGCCTTCGCGCTTGTCGGCGATGTCAGGGTGATGATCGGGGCGTGAACCTGATGAACGGTATCGGCGTTGTCCAGCATCTGCGGCATGAACGCCCGGATGGCGGCGCGGCCGGTGATCCGCGGCTGCGGATTGGGCGCACGCCCGCGCGTGGAAACGGACTGGTCCACATCAAGCGTGGCGTCCGCGGTGAACAGCCCCGCGTAAAGATCCCATTCCTTGAGGTCGATGTGATGGCAGTAGCGCGCCTTGACATCCTTGATGGCTTCGCGGGCAACAAGATCTTCCAGTGTCATTGCAGGCACTCCCCTTCAGTCCAGCGCGCGCAGCAGCGCGGCGGTATCGTGATCCTCGAATGCCGTGGTCAGGCGCAGGTGGTTTAGCACGGTGATCTCCCACCCGTAGTTGGCGATGTTGGTCGTCAGCCAGCCAATGTATACGCCCCAGACCAGGCAGCGGCGGTATTCGTCCCACGATTCCGCAAAGCCGGGTACGTCGGTTGCGCCATGGGCTTTGAGCCGGTCGAGGTAGAACGCCAGCGAGTCGCGTTCGTTGTCGCGGCGCTGGTCGATCGGCAACGCGGTGGTGATGAGGTAATTGACATCGTGCATGTGATGCCCGCGCACGGTCAGTTGCCAGTCGAGCAATCCGGCGCGGCCATCGGGCAGCAGATAGGTGTTGCCGATGTGGGTATCGCCATGCAGCACGGTGTGCGGCAGGGTCTGCTGGTGCTGATGCAAGCGCGCCACACCGCGGCGCAATTCATCGCCGGTAGTGCGCAGCCGGGCGACCATCTCGCGCTTGAAGTTTTCGCTGTCGATTTCCTGCTGGATGGCATGGGGAACGAAGTCGTGCATGAACCGCGCGAGTTCGCCCTCGGTATGCGTTTCCAGAAAGCCCAGATCCTGCGTCAGGCGCGGCGACCGCCAGTAGCGCGCATGCAGCCGGGCAAGCACTTCGAGAATCGCCCGCACTTCGTCCAGCGTGGTCCGCGACAGGACATTGGGAAACCGCGCGCCGTGATCGGTCAGATCGCCCAGCAACAGGGCAAAGGCCTGTGTCGTGGGGTCATAGGCGCCGCCCAGCGTGAACGGCGCTTCGATGTCGGTCACTTCGGGGCGCAGCACGTTGTAGAAGCGCACTTCGTTCTGGTAGAGCGGGCCGATCATGAAATCGGGTGAACGCCCCAGCTTGAGCACGAGATGCCGCGGCACGTCCACTGGCGTGCCGGGCGCATAGTCGACATCCAGAAACGCGCGGGCAGCGGTGGAAACCATGCCATCGCCATAGCGTTTGGCATCCTTCACCCGAACCTGCGCGATGCGCACGTCGGGCCGCCATGGCGCGATGATCGTGTTGAGCATTGCGGCATCGAACGCATCGGGATCGAAGGGAATCCCTCCGGCCGGAACGATTCCGTTGGGTGGCGTGTGTTGCATGTCCCTGCCCTTTCCGGCCGGTTCCGGCCGCATCCTCATCCCCTGGCCCGGCGCGCTTACTGCGCTGCCATGTCCGCCGCGCGCTTGCGCGCCATGTCGATCCCGCGCGAAAGCGCCGTGGTGTTGCCGGCCCCGGCATAGAACAGCATCAGCAGCTTCATTTCCTCGAACTGTGCATCGGTCAGCTCGCCGTTGAGAATCGCCCCGGCAATCTGGATTTCGAGAAGATCGGCCCGCCCCAGCATGGTGGTCGCGCCGATCACCATCAGCCGCTTGTCGCGCATCGACAGTTCGCCCGATGCCCAGATGTCGCCGAAGAGGTGTTCGACCGTCTCGTCCAGATAGGGAGAGCGGGGCGCAGCCTCGACCATGGCCGACGACCCCTTGCCATACACGGCGTCGAACATCTCAATTCCCTTGGCCCACTTGTCGGTCATGCGGTGATTCCTTCTGATGGTATGATGCCACCGTGTTGCGGCGTCGGGGCGATGCTTGTGCGCAACACTGCTGCACAAATCGCCACGGTTCTGCCCGGTCGCTCGCCTGCCATAGTGGAGACGCACGGGCTACCGGGTCAATGGCCTGCGTTTCCCCTACCAGCCCTACCTGAAGATAGGTGCTGCCTTCCTCATGCACGATCTACCGACAAACGAGGTGATGGCCCTGTGCCCGCGCCCAATAAAAAAAGCCGCGCACTCAATGTGGTAGAATGGGATAGAGGGGAAAGGCAGGAAGTCTTCGCCATCTCGCCCGGCAGCAACGGAATTGCTGTTTGGCGATGACCAATGGCAGGATGACAATATTATTGCATGTCCACGATAGAAACTGAATCATCTAAGAGCGGCGCGGTGAGCAACCCGCTCTGAAATGGTCCGGCGGCGTACAGTTGTCGCAAACGACGTACTGGCACAGCCGCGAAAAGACTGCCGGGCTATACAATGCCCGGATGCTCGAATGGGAGGAAATGCCAACATGAGGTATTCTACGTACAATCGGATTCTGCTTGCGACGGTTGCGCCGGTCGCTGCACTCGGCATGTCCGGTGCCGTCCATGCACAGGAAGCAGAAAGCAACACGGGCGGCCTGGCCGACATCGTCGTTACCGCACGCCGCACCAGTGAAAACATCCAGACCGTTCCGGTCGCCGTTACCGCCCTTAGTGCGGAAAAGCTGGAACAGCGCCAGGTTCTGCAGGTCACCGACCTGATGCGCACCGCGCCCAGCCTTTCGATCGGTACAGGCGGTACCGGTCCGGCCACCATCGTCTACCTCGCCATTCGCGGCCAGGCCCAGAACAGCCCGAACTCGTATTCGGACGCCGCTGTCGGCATCTACATCGACGGCGTCTATGTCGCCCGTCCGATCGTCGGCAACCTCGGCTTCCTCGACGCTGGCGGTGCGGAAGTTCTGCGTGGTCCGCAGGGCACCCTGTTCGGCCGCAACACCACGGGTGGCGCGCTCAACCTGACCAGCCAGCAGCCCAAGCTCGGCGTTACCGAAGGCTATCTGAAGGTCGGCTTCGGCAACTACTCGCAGAAGGCTGTCGAAGGCGTCGTCAACCTCCCGCTGACCGATGAACTCGGTGTGCGCTTTGCCGGTCGCTACAACGACCGCGATGGCTATTTCCCCAATCTGTCCACCGGCATCGCCAACGGCGGGATCAAGGGTGAATACTACGGCCGCGGCTCGCTGAAGTGGGAACCCAGCTCGGTTCCGCTGACGCTGAACCTGTCGGGCGACTACATGAACTATCAGGACACCGGCAACCCGGTTGCCGTAGCCGCGATCAACCCGACCGGTCCGATGGCAAACTTCTATGCCATTTCGCAGGGCGTCCGCTCCGGCACGATCCCCGGCAGCGCGCCGATCCCGCTTTCAGCCACGTTCTCGGTTCCGGCATCGACCTTCGCCGGTTTCTCGCGCGGTCCGATCGGCCCGGTCACGCAGTACCTGAACTCCGAATTCGCCACCGCCGCCCAGCAGGCCGGCCTGCTTTCACGCGATTGGCGGGTAAACTACGCAGCCCCCTTCACCGGCGTGAAGGCGATCGACGACAGCGGCACGTTCAGCGAAGCCTACTCGCTGACCGGCAATCTCTCGGTCGATGTGGGTGAAGTCACGATCAAGTCGATCACCGGCTACCGCAACTCGAACACGACGTCGAACCTCGACCTGCTTGGCACCAACACCGGTGCAGGCGCGTTCATCAGCCAGTACAAGCAGCACCAGTTCAGCGAAGAACTGCAGGTTTCTGGCAATATCGGCAAGCTCCAGTACATTTTCGGCGGCATCTACTTCCGCGAAGCTGGTACGGAACAGTCGCGTTCGGCAATCTTCTACGCCACGCCGATCGCAACCGGCGGTGACAACACCTTCGGTTCTTTCGTTTCAAAGTCCACCGGCGTGTTCGCACAGCTGTACTACAACGTGTCGGATGCCGTCCGCCTGACCGGCGGTCTGCGCTACACCTGGGATACGCGCGAAATCAACCGTCAGGGCACTGTACCGCACCTGCCGCGTCCTGGCCAGGTTGTGACCTGCCAGGCAGGGGTGAACGCCGGCAGGCCGGCTCCAACCGGCATGCAGGCTCCGAACAGCGGATGTACCGATCCCGGCACCGCCAAGTTCAGCTATCCGGCCTGGACCGCTGGCATCGACGTGAAGCTGTCGTCCGACATCTTCGTCTATGCCAAGACCAGCGGTGCGTCGAACTCCGGCGGCTTCAACGCCCGTCCGGTGCCGCCGCCCTACTCCAGCTCGTTCCAGCCGGAAGACGTGCGCGATATCGAAGGCGGCATCAAGGGTGAGTTCTTCAACCGTCGCCTGCGTACCAACCTGGCCGTGTTCCACGCCTGGCAGTCGAACGTGCAGCGCATCATCAACGCAACCTTCGTTGATAGCACTGGCGCGACCCGTCTGACCCAGTTCGTGACCAACGCGGGCAAGGCCAAGACCTACGGCTTCGAGTTCGAAGGCACCGTCATTCCGTGGGAAGGCATGGAAGTCGGCACCAGCGTTGCGTATCTGAACGCTTCCTATGTTGCGGGCAGCCGCTTTGAAACGCAGCTTGTCGGGGGCAGGCAGGTCCAGGTCGACCGTTCCGGTGAACCCATCACCCAGGCGCCGAAGTGGACCGCCAACGTCTCGCTGACCCAGGGCTTCGAGTTCGAAAACGGCCGTCTCAGCCTGCATGGCGACTACTCGTACATCTCGTCGCGTTACTTCGACTTCTTCACCACCGGCGATCCGGCTCAGGCTGCCGCCGTGGCGATTGCAAACGAAGCATCGCGGGTGCGTGGCTACGGCCTCGTCAACCTGCAGGCGAGCTACACGTTCAACGACCCCGCGATCGAAATCGCGCTGTGGGGCCGCAACGTTGGCAACAAGGCCAACTTCACGAACGTGTTCAACAGCTATACCGGCCTTGGCGCCACCGTGCAGTTCCAGGGTGCCCCGCGCACTTATGGTGCAACGGTCAAGTACAGCTTCTGATCTGATACAGACCAAAGGAACGGCGGTCGCTTCGTGCGGCCGCCGTTTTCTTTTGCCCGCCAAAGACGCGCCCGGCCATAGGCCGCAACCCCGGCGTCAAAGCGCACCTGCCTTGAGCACCGCGGACACCCGCCGCCGCTCTGGCAAACCGTCCATGCCTCAACCCTTCAAGCATTGGCCTTTGATGCGAATCGCCGTGCCGCACCGCGCGGACACACCGGCAAGCGCGCGCCAATGCTGCGCGTCACGCGCGCACAAAAAAGGGGCCACCTTGCGGCGGCCCCTCGCGCGTTCGTCGGCGCACGATCAGAAGGTGACTTGTGCCTTCATCGTCGCGGCATCAATCGGGTAGGATACCATTTCAAGGAAGCTGTACCATTTGCCCCCGACGCGGCGCATGCAATCGCTCTGCCGCAGCGCGACCTTGCGCTTGGACCCATCCTTCATGTTCAGCGTAAGCTGCTGGGTATCGATCTGGATGCCGAACGATCCATCCGAATCGACAGCGAACAGCGGCATTTCCAGGCTGATCCCGTTGTAGCTGCCCATGATCGGCGCGTAGAAATCGGCGATTTCCTTCTTGCCGATCAGCGATTTCGCACTGAACCCGTCATAGAGCAGCGTGTCGTCGCCCGGCCCGTAATAGGTCATCAGCTTTTCCAGCCCGACCGACGCCCCGCCCACATCCATGTATTCGCGGATCTCTTCCTTCGCCTTGTCGGGCGTGGTCGAAACCGGCTCCAGCGGCATGGCCGACCACTGCATCGAGCGCCCTTCGATCGGGGCTTCGGTCATGGCCGAAAGCGTCGCGGGATCGACCGGCAGCGACAGATGCTGCTGCACGACCTGCCACTTGCCATCGATCTTCTTGAGCGCATCGAGCACGCGCACGTTCATCTTGAACGATTTGCCGTCCTTCATCACCGTTTCATAGGCCACCTGGCTGGCAGCGCACCCGAAGGTGCCATTGGTGGCCACGATCATTTCAGGCGTGGTCTTGGTCATGCTCCTGATCGCACCAAGCTGCGGCGCAAAACCGGCGCGAATCTGCTCCTTGCCCTGGAATACGCCGGGCGTGAACAGATCGAGCACCACCGCATCGTCGGCATAGAGCGGCATCAGCTTTTCGATGTCCAGCTCGGTCGCCAGCACTTCCTCGATGGCCTCGATCGCCGCGACATCGGCGGGATCGTTGAATGTCGGCGCTGCGGGCGATTGCGCGCAGCCAATAGTGGCAGTGGCAACGGCAAGCGCCGCGGCCCCTGCAAGAAATGGCATGGATTTCATGATACGTCCTCTCGTCCCGCGCTTCGCGCGCGGATCAGTGGTAAGCCTGCATGTAACCGCCATCGGCGACGATATACTGGCCCGAAACATAGCCCGCGTCCTGTCCGCACAGGAACGCCACCAGCGAGCCGACTTCTTCGGGGCGGCCAAAACGGTTGGCCGGGATGCGGCGCAGGAAGGCTTCCATGAACGGTTCGAACGCCATGTCCGCATCGCGCGCGCACTGTTCGAAAAACGCGGTATAAGCCTCGCCCGTGTCGATGAAGCCGGGGGCGACGGTGTTGACCGAGATGCCGAAGCGGCCAAGCTCGTCGGCCAGGCTGCGGCTCAACCCCAGCCCGGCAGGGCGCACGGTGTTGGCCAGGATATAGTCGAAATTGAGCACCGATGCGCGTGCGGGCGATTTCGCCGCGCCCGACCCGATCGTGACGATCCGGCCCCAGCGGCGCTCCTTCATCGCCGGGACGACCGCCAGTGCGAAGTGGCGGAAGGCCTTGACGATATTGTTGTAGGCAGCGTCATAGGCGGCATCGTCGAACGCATCGAACCCGCCCGACGGCGGCGCCACCGGGGTGAAGATTGCAATGTCGGGCGCGGAAAACGCCTTTGCCGCTTCGGCGACGATGAAATCGTAAGCGCCAAGATCGGTCAGGTCCGCCGAAACGCCCACCGCTTCGCCACCCTTTGCCGCGATTGCGGCAACGGTATCGTCCAGCCCCGGCCGGCCGCGCGCGACGACGACGACACGCGCCCCTTCATCGCCCAGCCGTTCGGCAACGACCCGGCCCATGCCATGCGTGCCGCCGGTCACCAGCGCCACTTTTCCCCTGATTCCCAAATCCATGTCTGTTCCTTTCGGGCATGCGCGTGCCCGCCTGCACAGCGGACGCCGCACGGTGGGCCGGACGCCGCGATGCGCGCGCCCGGCCAGCAGCAATCAGGCGAAGGCCAGCGCCGGATCGCCTACCCGGTCCATCCGGCCATCGAGCAGCGGCTCGACCTTCATCAGGGCAAGGTGGTCCTCCGGTGCGCCCGGCCCGGCGATGATCAGGCACTGGCGCAGCAGGCGGCGGTGCATCAGGCGAGTCAGGGCGGCATCGTGTTCCGGCCCGGCACTGCGGATGAAGGCGACCAGCTTGTTGTCGGCATCGACCAGATCGGCCGGACGCTCGCCCAGCAGGGCTTCGAGATCGTCGAGGTCGGCATCTTCGGCCCAGCGGCGATAACGCGCCTGGTTGAGCAGGTATTCCGGCACGCTGGCCAGAATGCCGCGCTGCCAGCTTGCGAAGGTTTCGCTCAGCGGGAGGCGGTGCAGGTCCGCCGCCAGCTTGGCCAGGGCCATTTCCTCAAGCGGCGAAGGACGCGGATCGGGCAGGGTCAGTTCGTCCAGTTCGATCCCTTCGACTTCGGCAAGGGCTTCGAGCATGCGGCGGCCGATGAAGGCGCACTGCACGGCGGCTTCCACCCAGTCGCCACCGGCATCGGTGCGCGCCAGTGCGAACAGCGGCGCGAAATAGCCGACCCCCAGGAATGCGACCGTGTGATAGGCGATTGCGTCGAGATCCAGCGGTTCGCCCAGCGCCTTTTCATAATGCCTGAACAGCGCAGGCAGATCGCCCATGTTTTCAACCGGATGGCGCCCACGGAAGCACGCCAGATCGTGCAGGTGATCGCCCAGGTGGCCGATTTCCACGTCGATCACGCAGGTCAGGTTCGGCCCTTCGGACAGGAACTGCCCGCAATCGCCCGTCACCAGCGAAATGCGGTTGCGGTGCTGCGGCACGTGACGGCGCAGCCAGCGCGTGGCAAACTCCATCGGCGGATCGACGATGCCCAGCTCTTCGTACATGGCCTGAAAGCGTTCGTAGTGCTGCAGGGCCAGTTCAGTCGGGCCTTCGGGCCGGGTGCAGCCGATGGCTTCCAGCGCCGGGACCGGAATCTTGTGCATGGCGGCAAGCTGCTCCATGTACTGCAACGAAGCCGCCCAGCGGTCGGGCGTCATCGTCGATGCCGATTCCACCGCTTCCATGACCAGGCCGGGATCGCGCCCGCCGCGCACCCAGTCCATCACGATGGCCGGCGGATCATCGCAGAAACCGCGCTGCGGCGGCACCGGGATGCCGTGCGCCGCCAGCACGTTGAGCAGGTGCATTTCGTGGACGTGCGGATAAGGGTGCGCGGCCCACACGCGGTCGCCCTTGAACAGGTATTCGCGCGCTTCGCCCTTGTCTTCCATGCTGACGCGCCACACCGGGCGCCAGCGGCGCTGCCGCTCGATGCGGGTCACCTTGCCGCCCAGGTTGCTTTCGGCCCAGCGGGTGATCCGCTCAAGCTGGTCGGCGCTTTCTGCTGCACCGCGGTTGGTGGAATCGTTTGCCTCGGCCATCTCTCTCTCCATGATCGGATGCTATGTGCGACCTGCAACTCCCTTGCCGGTCGGAACCACGTTCTTTTCGTTATGACGAAGTGATACGCACCGCGCCGGGCGCGACTTCCTACCAGAAGACGGGGTATGCCAGCGCCATGGCGTGCCTAGTCTGCAGGCTGCACGAACCGGACAGAAGATCCGTCACGGCCACGGGCTGCGCATGCCCCGGCCTGTTGCACCTTATGGAAATGGGAGAATCCGATGGTACCGAAGTTTTGCCGCATGGCGTGGCGGGTTGACGACATGGACGCCTTTACCCAACGCATGCACGACCTGTTCGGCTTTACCTTCTTCACGCCGGGCCTGATCGCACAAGTCTATCCCGATGCCACGTTCAAGGTCCGGTTCGGCCAGCACGGCATCGAACCGATCCAGCCGGGCGTCGAAGGGCTGCCCTTTGCCGAAGGCGATCCGCTGATCGAAATCGCGGTGGACGTGGCCGATGCCGATTCGGTCCTCGCCCGAATGAAGGCGGCAGGGCACGAACCCATCGCTGTCAGCTATTTGCCGGTCCCGGCAGTGAACGAATACCTGTTCGGCCGCGATTTTCACGGCATCCAGTTCCTCGCTTGCACCGAAGGCGTGAACGAAGCGCAGATCCGTTCGGAACTGCCGTTCGATGCACTTGACGATGCCGCGCCGCCCAAGATCGGCTGCGTTACGGTGGTTTCGCCCGATATCGATGCGCTCGCCGCCTCGCTTGGTGCGTGCTACGACATGCAATTCCACCCGTTCGATCCCGTGGGCTTTGGCAAGCGCGGGCTGTCCGGCACGCACCGTGTGCGGCTGATCGAAGGGCCATCGCCGCTGCTCGACGGGATCGCCAGCGCGCTGGTTTCGGTAGACATCATGCACCCCGACGTGGAGGCCGCGCGCGCGAAGCTGGAAGCGGCTGGCTATCCGGTGCGGCACAGCCGCGCGCTGGCCAGCGGCGGCAACGCCTATTTCTTCGGCCCGACCGAGCAGGGCTTTCCGCTGTCGATCTACCCGGTGGAAGCCGATGCGGAGATGCTGGGGCTGGCCTGAAGCACTCTGGTCTGACGCACTCTGGCCTGACGCACTCTGGCGCTTCGCCCCGACTCGCCCCCATCGGACGGCGTCGGGGCGGCGCAGCCTTCGGGATCAGTACCCTTCGTGGCCGGAATAGACGTGTATCCGCGCAGTGCTGGCGCGGCGCGGCTGTTCCAGCATGAACAGGATGGCGCGGGCAATGTCATCGGGTTCCAGCGCCGGGATATACGTGTCCCAGCCTTCCTTGCCCGCGGCCTTCATCGGTTCGAAGATTTCCGTGCTGGTCATCCCCGGCGCCACAAGGCCGACCCGGACCCCGGTTCCGGCCAGTTCGATGCGCAAGGCATCGGTGTACATTTCCAGGGCCTTTTTCAGCCCGCCATAGATCCCGGTGCCGGGCGAAACGATATTCGCGCCGATGCTGGAAATGTTGATGATATCGCCGCGCCCGGCGGCTTTCATCGCGCGGGCGAACAGGTGCGATCCGCGCACCACGGATTCGTAATTGAGCGCGATCATCGGTTGCAGATTGGCCATATCGAACTCGTCCACCGTACCGACATGCAGCACGCCCGCGTTGTGGACAACGATATCGGGCGTCCCGAACCGGGCGGTAACGTCGGCGAGCAGGGCGGCAGGGGCTTCAGGTTGCGCCAGGTCGAGCGCAAGATAGCCGCAGCCGCCGCCAAGTTCCGCAGCCAGCGCGGCGAGCCGGTCTTCGCGCCGGGCGGCGAGAAACACGCGCGCGCCTGCTCCGGCCAGGCGGCGGGCGGTAGCTTCGCCAATCCCCGATGAAGCGCCGGTTACGACTGCGATTTTTCCGTCAAGCGATCCCATGGTGTCCGTCTCTCCCACTTGCGTGCGCGATTCACGCGGCACGGGCGGTGGACCACCATTGCAACTGGCCCGCACCTTCCAAAATGCGGGACCATGCCGATTGTGCGGCGCGGGCGAACACGTCGGGGGCCATGCCCAGCCCGGTAAAGGTGCAGGCGAGCATCTCGTCGATATAGGCCTGCGGATCGTGCGGGCTGCGGATCAGGCGGCGGCGCGCCTCCACTGTCATGCCGACGATCAGGTCGACCGCAACATCGAGCGAGACAAAGCGCATCTGCCCGGCGTCCCGCGCCGCGCGCAGCGCATCGCGCACCAGCATATCCAGCGCGCTGGCACGGGCGAAGTAATCGACATAGTCCACCCGGCAGGTGAACCCGCCCCAGCGCGGATCGTGCCAGGCGCGCAGCATTGTCATGGCCGCCCCGCCGATCGCCTGCACCGCCGGATCGCCGTGTGCGGCAAACAGCGTGCGAAAATCGGCCACCATCCCGCTGGAAAGGCTTTCCCCCAGCGCATCGACGGCCTGTTCGATCGAGGCGAAGTATTTGTAGAACGTGCCGCGCGATACACCGGCCGCGCGGATCACGTCATCAATCACCAGCGCCGCGCTATCGCGCCCCGGCTGGTAGAGATCGAGCACGGTATCGAGCAGCCGCGCGCGCATCCGCTCCCGCCGTTCGGCAGCAAGGCGCAGCCGCTTGCCACCTTCCGCCGCCTCGGCAGGCGCGCTCACGCCACGGTGGCCCAGACCGGCGCGGGGCCGATATCGGGAAGCAGCCGCAGATTCGACGGCTGGCCGGTCAGCGCGCGGCCATAGAGTTCGGTGGACAGGTGGCTGCTCAGCGCATTGTGCCGGGTGCCAACATTGAGATCGCGCCAGAACCGCTGCAACGGATTGCCCAGCGCGAAAGCGCCCGGCCCGGCCACGTCAAGCAGGCGGTTGCCCGCTGTGCGCAACAGGCCCATCGCAAAGCCGCAATCGGCCTGGATCTGCGCCTTGTCGAACCCGGTCAGCGGGCGCGTGCTGGCGGTATCGTCCATCAGCCCGGTCGCGCGGCGGATGTGCATCCACGCCGAATCGATTTCCAGTGCCGATTGGCCGATCATGGCGTTGAGCGTCTGCGATGCCGCCTGATTTTCATAGGTCCAGCCGACAACCGGCCGCGCGCCGGTGGCGCGCACCACTGCCTGCAGGATCGCCGTGGCGGCGCCCAGCATCGGCGGCAGCACGCCCAGCGGGAACAGCGATTCCATCGGCCACAGATCGCGCGGTTCGATGCCCGGCAGGCCCAGCAGGACTTCGGCAGACGGGGCATGCGCGGTGTGCAGGATCAGGGCTTCGGGCACGAAGAGGTCCGTAGCGACGATGCTGTTGCTGCCCGATCCCGCCATCCCGGCCACGTGCCAGTCGTCCAGCAGGGCGCAGGCCGGATCGCGCAGGTCGATGAAAACCATCGCCATTTCCGTCACCGCGCCCGTATCGTCGAGCAGTTGCACCCCGTTCAGCGCCCAATCGGCATGGCGGCTTCCCGAACCATAGCCCCACTTGCCGGTCACCCGGTATCCACCCGGCACCGGCGTGGCCGTGGCGGTTGGCGCAGAGGCGCTGCACAGCAGTTCGTTGCCGGTGCGGAAAACGATGTCGGTCACCGCTGGCGGAAAGCCCAGCACCGTTCCCGTCACGCCCGACAGCAGGCAGAACGCCCAGGCCGTGCCGACGCAGCCTTGCGCCAGTTGCGCCACGGTTTCGACATGCGTCTGCAACGTGCCGCCCGGCCCTCCCGCGCGGCGCGGCGCGGTGATGTGGAACAGCCCGGCCGCGCGCAGGGCGTCCATCACCGCAGGCTGGATCTTCCCTTCACGCTCGCACGCTTCGGCGTGGGCGGCGAGCAGGGGCACCAGCGCGGCGGCGACCGGCACGGGATCAGTGACGCAGGCAGGAGCGGCGCGCACCGGCGTGGCAAGCGGTGCGGTGGCAGTGGTCGTGACAGCGTTCATGGTATCCCTCCGGAAGCGTTTGCCCGGAAGTATATTGAAATGACATTATTGTCATCCGAAAAGATGCCCCCGCGCCAGCGGCTGGCCTGGCGCAGTTCAGTGGCGCGCCATTGTCCGGCTGGCCAGGATCAGAACGAGCGCGGCAACGAGTTCGGAAGCGATCGCCGGGGCCAGCACGGGGTCGTAGCCATCCATCGCAATCGACACGAAACGCGCCACGACGAATCCGGCGAAGATCACCCCGACCGCCAACAGCACCGGATGGCGTTCCCGCGGGCGGGCCAGCGCATGGAGAATCAGCGCCCCCATCGCCCAGAACGATCCGGCATAGATCGCCCGCGCCTCGTTCAGCCCCGCGACGCCCTGGGGCGTCAGCGCCGTCAGATCGGTAACCGCCGTGGTCGCCGCGATGGCATAGAAGCCGAACGCGATCAGCCCGATCCCGGTCAGCCCGGCGAATGTTGCCAGAACCCTGTTCATGCTGTCTCTCCCGTCATGACGTTGCCGGTGTTCTCCACCTTGCGCACCTCCACCGCGATGCCGTTCAGCACCGCATTGCCCGAAACCGCATCGACCAGCGTACCGGGGCTGAGCACGTTGGTATTGGCGCCCGGATGCGCGTGCGCCACCGCAAGGTGGGTTTGCGGATCGCCATGGCCCCAGCCGTGCGGCATGGAAATCACGCCGGGGCGGATATCGTCGTCCAGCTCCAGCGGAACCGTGATGGTCCCGGCCTCCGATGTCACCGCCACCATGTCTCCGCCGCGCAAACCCCGTGCAGCGGCGTCGGCGCTGTGCATGCGCAACGTGCAGCGTTCCTTGCCCTTCACCAGCGTAGGGATATTGTGCATCCAGCTATTCATCGACCGCAGGTGGCGGCGGCTGACCAGCACCAGCGGCGCGGCGGGCGCATCCAGCGCCTGCTCCAACCGGGGAATATCGGACAGGATCAGCGGCGGGGCGATCTCTATCCGCCCCGATGCCGTGGCAAAGCCTTCGGAAGCGCGCGGCACGGCCGGGCCGATGATCCGCCCATCGGGCGCACCGGCAAAGCTGGCCAGCGACAACCCGTCCTGAACCGCACCGAACCGGTCCCCGAACGGCCCGGTGCGGATGGCAAGGTCGAGAATGCGCGCAGGTCCGCGATCGGGCAGCAACGCCAGCGCCTGTTCGGGGTCCATCCCGCGCCCGGCGGCCAGCGCGGCGAAATAGCCGTCGTCCATCGCGTCGATATCGGCGTGCGGCTGGCCACCGATGATTGCCCCGACACGCGCCACCACGCGCCAGTGTTCCGGCCTTCCCTGCGGCGGAAAGACCGGCGGCGAATAATGCCCGCCGCTGGTCAGGCAGAATATCCACGACCACATATCGAAATGCGGGCTTTCGAGAAACGACGGACTGGGAAGGATGACGTGCGCATGGCGCGTCGTCTCGTTGATATAGTTGTCCATGCTGACCATGCATTCCAGCAGTGGCAGCGCAGCGGCCAGCCGTGCCGCATCGGGGGCGCTGAGCGCAGGATTGGCGGCAACGGTCAGCAAGCCCCTGATCTGGCCGGGACCGGGCGTGGCGATTTCCTCTGCCAGGCACGATGCCGGGAACTGGCCGAGCACGGCGGGCGCGCCGCGCACCCGGCTTTGCCCCATGACCACCGGCATGCCTTCGGGCAGAGTCGCCAGCATATCCACCAGCGCCGCGACCGGGCGGCTCCACATGCTGCCACCTTCGCGGTCGAGATTGCCGGTCAGGATCGCCAGAACATCGACCATCCACGACGCGAGCGTGCCGAATTGCTGGGTGCAGGTGCCGATCCGGCCATAGATCGCGGCGCGATCGGTGCGGATCAGTTCATCGGCAAGGCCGGTTATCACGGCCGCTTCGACGCCGCAGAACGGCGCGACCCGTTCCGGGCTGAAATCCGCTGCTACTGCGCGCAGCGCGTCCAGCCCTTCGACCAGCCCATCGAGGTGGCGCAGCCGCATGGCATCGCGGGCAAACAGGACATGCGCAACGCCCAGCATGAACGCAGCATCGCTGCCGGGCTTCAGGCCGATCCACTGGTCGGCGGCGCGCGCGGTCTGGGTGCGGACCGGGTCGATCACGATAACCCGCCCGCCCCGTGCGCGCAGATCGCGCATCGCCCCCATCACGTCGCGGTGGGAAAAGATGCTGCCCTTCGATGCCGCCGGATTGCCGCCAAAGATCACGAACAGGTCGGTACGGTCCAGATCGGGAATCGGAATCTTCCATTCGTTGCCGAACATCAGCATGGCCGAAAGATTCTTGGGGTGCTGATCGACCGTGCTGGACGAATAGACCTGCCGGATGCCGGAGGTTGCCAGCATCAGCCCGGAATAGCGCGAAAGCGCCGAATCCTTGCCCGCCATGTTCCCGGCATAGGCGGCAAAGGCATCCGGCCCGTGGCGCGCCCGCACCCCTTCGACCAGCTCTTCCAGCCGCGCGAAGGCCGCGTCCCACGATGCGCTTTTCCATTCGCTGCCATCGCGCACCATCGGCGTGCGCAGCCGGTCGGGATCGTGGTGCAGATCGCCCAGCGTCGTGCCCTTGGGGCAGACATGGCCCCGGCTCCACACGTCGTTACGGTTGGGTCGCACGCTTGCCACCTTGCCGCCTTCGACCGCCACGGTAACCCCGCACATACCTTCGCACAGCGGGCAGGTCCGGTGATGCAGGCCATCTTCCGTCACCGGCGTGACCATGCCGACCGCCCCGCTCATTTCGCGGTCCATCCGCCGTCGATCGGCAGGACATGGCCGGTGACCATCGCCGCTTCGTCCGAACAGAGCCAGGCGATCCCGGCGGCCTGTTCATCGCACCCGATGGCGCGGGCAATGGGCTGGTTGATCACCTGTTCCCCGATCAGCACCTTGGCGTAATCGTCGCCGAACTTGTAATAGGCCCGCGTCGGCGTGACGCCCGGCGCGATGCAGTTCACCCGGATGCCGCGATCGGCATAGGATACCGCGGCAAACTTGGTCAGGCGGATCACCCCCGCCTTGCCCGCGCCATACCCGGCCCCGCCAAAACCGTTGTGGATCATGCCCGCTAGCGACGTGACATTGCAGATCGCTCCGCCGCCATGGTCAACCATGTGGGCAATTTCGTGCTTGAGGCAGATGAACGTGGTGCGCAGGCACATCGTGATCGTGTGATCGAAGGCCGAAACGGGCTGGGTGTGCAGATCCGGCCCCGCCGAATCCGGGTGCGCATCGCCCACCACGTTTGCGGCCAGGTGCAGCCCGCCGAACCGCTCGACCGTCTGGCGGACAAGCGCCGCGACCTGGTCTTCATCGGTGGCATCGGCATGGATGTAGTGCGCGGCAAAACCTTCGGCGCGCAAGGTTTCGGCCTGCTCTTCCCCCAGCGCATCGTTGATGTCCGCCAGCACCACCGCCGCACCATCGGCGGCAAAGGCACGCGCCGTCGCCGCGCCGATGCCGTCCGCGCCGGCGGTGACCAGCGCCACCTTGCCCGTAAAGCGTCCTGCCATGCCCATCTCCCGCCAGGCTGTCTGTTCTTGCCTTCTGCAATAATGCACGCGCACCGGGGGGAACCGGCCAGCCGATAGGGGCAGCCCAAGGCGATGGGCGGCAGCCTTTGCGCCAAATGGAGAGGACCCGCTCGATGCCCGACGAAACCTTGCGCCTGTTTGCGGTTGGCGATCTGCAACTGATGACGCGCGAACCCCCGGCAGACCTGTTCACCGCAGTCACGCCTGTGCTGTCCGCCGCCGACGTGACGTTCGGCAACTGCGAATGGCCCTATGCCGAAGAGGCGGGCGATACCCACCCGGTCGAAGCGCATATCAACGACGATTTCGACGGCGGCGATCTGTTCGCGCCGGGCGCGCCGGAAAGCATTGCGATGATGGCCGCCGCCGGGTTCGACGTGATGTCCATTGCCAACAACCACACCATGCACGGTGGCTACCGCGCCTTCCTGCGCACCATCGCGCTGCTGCGCGAATCGGGCATCGAACCGGTCGGCGGCGGCGATACCATCGTCACCGCGCGCGAACCGGCGATCATCGAACGCAAGGGCCACCGGATCGGCTTCCTGGCCTGCACGTCCGGGTTCCTGCCCGGCGCCCATGCCGGGCGGCGCACGCCGGGGATCGTGCCGCTGCGCCGCCATACGTATGCCGAAAACAATAGCTGGCACGACTGGGGCATCGAACCGGACACGCGCACGCTGGTCAACCGCGACGATCTGGCGGCGATGATCGAGTGCATCACCCGGCTCAAGGCCGAAGTCGATACCGTTGTGCTGAGCTGCCACTGGGGCATACTCGAACACGAATCCGCGATTGCCGATTACCAGCGCGAAGCGGCGCGCGCGTTCATCGACGCGGGCGTGGACCTGATCGTCAGCCAGGGACCGCTGCCGATCAAGGGGTTCGAAGTCTATCGCGGCAAGGCCATCCTCTATTGCATGGGCAAGTTCGCCATGATCTCCCCATGGTCGCGCGACGAAACGCCATCGGGCATTTCCGCGCCGCTGCTCGATGAAACCAGCCGGGGCCTTGGCGCGGCGATCACGATTGCCGATGGCGCGATCACCGGGGTGCAGATCGTGCCGGTCTACCTTGGCAGCAGCGGTCGGCCCACCATCCTGCAACCGGGCGACCCGCACCATGACGCCATTCTGGGCGTCGTCGCGGAACGCACCGCCGCCGCCGGGCTGAACGGCACGATGGACGCACAAGGCCGGATCAAACTGGACTGACGATGACACAGACCGATAGCAACGCCACCATGGACCCCTTCGCCAGCCGGATCGGCCCGTGGCTGTCCGCCCGCCTGCCCGGATCGCCCGTGGTGACGATCACCGACGCCAGCGAACCGGCCCAGGGCTTTTCCAGCCGGACGATCCTGTTCACCGCCCGCTGGGACGCAGGCGAAGGCGCACAGGCGCGGCGGCTGGTCGCGCGCATCCAGCGCGATGTCGCCGTGCCGATGCTGGCCGACGTGTTTCACCAGTACCGCGTGATGCGCGCGATTGCCGCCCATTCGACGGTCAAAGTGCCGACGATCGATTTTGCCGAAAGCGACCCTGCGGTACTGGGCGCACCGTTTTTCCTGATGGACCGGGTGGATGGCCGGGTGCCGCCGGATTTCCCCAGCTATCACCAGCAGGGCTGGTTCGCGGAACTGACCACGGCAGAGCGGACCCGCGCCTGGTGGAACGGGATCGAGGAAATGGCCCGCCTGCACCGGATCGACTGGCGCCACTTCGGTTTTCTGGCGCCACAGCAGGAAACCGCGCCCGATGCCGTATTCTACCTCGACCGGTTCGTGGGCAACTGGTTCGACTGGGCGCGCGACGGGCGCGCCTTCCCGGTCATTGCCGAGGCGCTGGCCATGCTGCGCGCCGCTGCACCGCCCGCCGTGCAATCCGGGCTGGTGTGGAATGACGCGCGGCTGGGCAACACGATGTACGAGGTGGCGGGAACCGGCGTTGCCGCGCTGTTCGATTTCGAAGTGGCCACGCTGGGCCCGCCCGAAGTCGATCTGGCGCACTGGGTCTATCTGGACGAAGTGTTCAGCGAAAACTTCGGCGTGCCCCGGATCGACGGTCTGCCGCGCGGGGCCGAAGCCGTCGCCGGGTTCGAACGCATCTACGGGCGGCCGATGCCCCGGTTCAGCTATTACATGGCCGTCGCCGCGCTCAAGATCCTGATCCTTTCGGTGCGCAATTACGGCAACGACAAGGACATGGGAGCGCCCGCCGCCCTGCCCGATTTCCTCGTCAGGCGGCTGGAGCATTATCTGGGCGAGTTCGCGGCCGGGCGCTGAACGCCAGCGCCCGGCATCGCCGTTTGGACCCGCCGGGGTTCAATCCTGCTTGAGCATGCCTGCGGCCGACAGCTTCATCACGTCGGCAAAGGGCGCGGCGTGCGATGTCATCCCGCCATCGACCGCCAGCGTCGCCCCGGTGATGAAACGCGCCGCGTCCGAAGCCAGGAACGCCACCGGCCCGGCAATGTCCTGCGGATCGGCCACATAGGGCGTCAGGTGGTGCGCCGTGAACAGTTCGATCATTTCGGGCGAGATCGAAGCCGCCAACGGCGGGGTCATCACCATGCCGACGACAACCGAATTGGCGCGGATGCCCTGCTTGCCATACTGGGTAGCGACGTTGAGCGCGAGGTTGATGAGCGCGGCCTTGCTGGCGCCATAGGCGGGCATGCCCAGATCGCCCTGCACCCCGCGCCCCGATGCGACCATCACGATCGACCCGCCGCCGCGCGCGATCATGTGCGGGATCGCCGCCTTGCACAGCAGCGCCGGGGCGATGGTGTTGACGCGCAGCGTGCGCTCCCACGTCGCGGCGTCCATGTCGGCGATGTTGGCATCCTTCGCCAGCGTGGCCGCATCGGTTACCGCAGCGTTGTTGACCAGGATGTCCACCCCGCCGAACGCTTCCACCGCAGCGTCCACCAGCACCTGCGCGGTGGCGGGATCGGCCAGGTCGCCAAACGCCGATGCCACCGAACCGCCCGCATCGCGGATGGCCTGCGTGGTGCCCGCGGCGCTTTCCGCGCGGCTTGCCGCCACCAGCACGCTGGCGCCCTGTTCGGCCATGACCTGGGCGATGCGCGCGCCGATGCCCGATCCGGCCCCCGTCACGATCGCCACTTTTCCGTCGAGTACGCCCATGTCCGATCCTTTTCCCGATAGCTGTTCGCGCAGATGGCATTTCCTGTTTGCGCGGTGATTTTGCCGTGGGCGGTGTTTTTCCTGTCTTCGCGCGCGCGCGTGCCTATCGCTCTATAGGTGTCGGCTGGCGATGCGGCTTTCTTGTGGCCGCCTGACCGTTTCAGGAGAACACCATGACAGCCCCGTTGCAGGACCGCGTAGCCATCATAACCGGCGCAGGCCAGGGCATCGGCGCCGATGTCGCCACCGTGCTGGCAGAGCGCGGGGCCACGGTGATCCTCAACGATATCCTCGCCGACCGCGTCGAAGACACGGCCGCCGCGATGCGCGCGCGCGGGCTGCGCGCCGAAGCATCGGTGTTCGACCTGACCGATGAAGACGATATCGCCCGCGCGGTGGGGGCGATTGCCGCGCGCCATGGCCGGATCGACATCGTTCACAACAACGCCGCCTTCCAGACGACCGAACAGCGCGCGCGCGATCTCGATGTGATGAACCTGCCCGCCGATGCCTGGGACAAGGCCTTTGCCGTCAACGCGCGCGGGCCGATGCTGTTGTGCAAGCATGTGCTGCCGACGATGATCGCAGGCGGCGGCGGGTCGATCATCCATTCGGCGTCGGGGTTCGGTCTGCTGGGCGAAATGACGCTGACTGCCTATGGTGCCAGCAAGGCCGCGCTCATCAACCTCGGCCGCTTCATCGCCACGCAATACGGCAAGCAGGGCGTGCGCTCCAACGTGATCGCCATCGGCTTCGTGCTGAGCGAAACGGCGGTGGAAACGACCCCGCAGGCGGTCAAGGACGTGCTGCTGGCGCACCATCTCAACCCCGAACTGGGCAGTCCGCGCGATATCGCCAATGTCGTGGCGTTCCTGGCCTCGGACGATTCGCGCTTCATCAACGGGGCGCTGATCCCGGTCGATGGCGGGTTCACCGCGCACCAGCCGAGCATGGTCGATTTCCAGCGCCTGTTCGCCGCCGCCGGCAGCAACCAGCTCTGACGGTTCCACGCCCGGTGCCCGGCGCTGGCGGATGCCGCCAGCGCCGCTGCCGCCGTCAGTCTGCGGCTTCTTCCACCGGCGTCAGGTTGCGCATGAAATCGCGGAAGTCCGCGCCAAGTTCGGGCAGTGGCAGGCCCAGCTTTTCCGCGATGTAGAGCGTCATCAGGTTGTTGTCGGCCGACGTGTTGGTTTCGGGGATATTGCCCAGCGACACCTGCCGGTCGAAAGCGCCAACCGCCACCAGCGCCATGCGCAGCGCCACGACGATGTCGTAATAATCGAGATTGCCGACCTTGCGCCCGGCCGCGGCTTCATAGATCGCCACCGTTTCATCGCGCGTCGGCAGCCCTTCCAGACGCGTCACGCCAAAGCGGCGGCTGAACAGGTCGTCGAAATAGAGCCACCAGGCCAGATCCAGTTCGCGCGGGCCAAGCGCGGCCAGTTCCCAGTCGATCAGCGCGGCCACGCTGCCATCGGGGCGCCACATCGTGTTCGACGGCGTGGGATCGCCCCACAGCACGCAGGTGTCGGTGTCTTTCGGCCGGTTTTCGAGCACCCAGCGCATGGCCGTATCGACGATCGGCAGGGGGCGGCCCTGCCCGCGCGCGGCGTGCCAGTCCTTCAGGTAGCCAAGGTACTGGTCCAGCCCCGGCGCGCCACGGTCGGGCCGGTCAAGGAACGTAAAGCCATCGCGCCAGTCTATCGCATGCAGCCTGGCCAGCGCGGTCAGCGCATTGCGGAAGAACATCATCCGTTCGTCCGGCGTCAGCGCGGTCAGCCAGCCTTCGACATTGTAGTTCGGGCGCTGCGTTGCCGCCTGCCCTTCGACCCGGCCCATGACCAGGAACGGCGCGCCAAGGATCGACGGATCGTCCTCCATGCCCACCCACGAAGGCACCGGCAGATCGCCGCGCGCATCCAGCGCGGCCATCATGTTGGCCTGCAGCTTGAGATCGCTTTCGAACACCACTTCGAAGGTCTGCGGCTGGCGGCGCACCACCAGCGTGCGGCGATGGTGCTGGCCACCCTCGTCGTATTCCACGTCGACGAAGAAGATCTCGGCCGAAAACCCGGACCCCAGCACGACGTCCATCGGCGCGACGGTAAGACCCTGCCACGAAGGCTTTGTGCGCCCCAGCCACGCGGTCAACCGATCATGGACTGTCTTTGCGTCCAGCTTGACCGACATCGCCTAATCCTTCCTGTCATTGCCATGATACGTATGAATCGCGGTATTGCGGCGCTTCCGGGGCAATTCCTGCCGGAACGCAGCGGCGCGGTTCCTCAAAACAGCGTCCGGCCTTCCCGATGACCTGTCTTATGGAAGGCGCGCGCCGGTTCGCTCAACAATCATGGTGGGAAATATGCCGGACGCCCTACCCGCGTTCCGGTTGCTGGAGAGCAAGACGTGACCGAAGAAGCAGATGTTGTCGTCGTTGGCGCCGGGCACAACGGGATGGCCGCAGCCGGCTACCTGAGCCGTGCGGGCAAGCGCGTGATCGTGGTCGAACGGCTGGGCAAGGTCGGCGGCATGACCAGCGCCGGCTACATGATCCCCGAAGCGCCAAGCCACCTCGTCACGCCGTGCGCGGTCGAACTGCTGTTCGTGCGCGGCAGCGGGCTGATCGAGGAGCTGGAGCTTGAAAAGCACGGCCTGCGCTGGGTCGATCCCGATCCCACATATGCCTATCTCGATCCGTCGGGCGCCAGCGTGTGCCTGTTCCGCGATCCCAAGCGCACAGCAGAAGACATGGGCCGCCTCAACGCGCAGGACGGGAAGAACTATCTCAAGTTCCTCGAACTGCTCAACGCGCTGATGGACATCGGCTTCCCGATCATGAAGGCCGAACCGGGCCGCCCCGATTTCAGGAACCTGAGCGCGATGGTCGGCAGCCTCGTGCGCAACGTGCGGCTGAAGAACGACCTGCAGGTGCTGGCATCGGGCACGGCGGACCAGATCGCGTGCGAATGGTTCGAGCACCCCGCCAACATCGCGCTGCTGACCAATACCGCAGCGGGCGCCGGACCGGTCGATGACGATGGCAACGGCGCGGCCTACATGATCCTCGCCACGCTGCACCGGCTGGGCACGGGCAAGCCGATCGGCAGCCTGCAAAGCTTCGCCAACGCCCTTGCCAGCAGCATCGAGGCTTCGGGCGCGAAGATCATGCTCAACGCCCCGGTTGCGGAAATCATCATCGACGATGGCGCGGCGCGCGGCGTGCGGCTGGAAGATGGCCGGGTGATCAAGGCCAAGGCGGTTGTCGCCAGTTGCGATCCGCGCACCGCCTTTGCGATGACCACGCCCGGCAAGGTCGAACACCGCCTGCTCGAACGCATCAAGCACGCCCCGGCCAACCGTTCCAACGCGGCGCCTTTCCTTGCCAACCTCGCGCTGTCCAAGCCGCTGGCGCTCAAGCGCCATCAGGACTTGCGCCATGACGGGGCGGACCTGAACAAGGCGGTGGGCTATATCGGCACGCCCGAACAGGTGCGCGAAAGCTTTGCCGCGGCACGGCGCGGCGATATTCCCAAGGAAATCGCCCTGTCGATCACGCCGCTGTCGAACACCGATCCGACGCAGGCGCCGCCGGGCGGCGGTCTTGCTTACATCTATGTCCCGGCAATGGCCGTCGATGCCCGCGAAGGCTGGAGCCAGGCGCTCAAGGACCGCACGATGACCAACATCATCGCGCAGATGTCGGACTACTACGATGGCCTCGATTCCGAAGTGGGCCGTTTCGTGGAAACCTCGCGTGAGCGTGAACAGCGGCTCAACGCCACCAACGGTTGCGTGACGCACGTCGATTTCGGCTCGCTGCGCGCCGGGCAGAACCGTCCGGCCACCGGCTTCGGCAGCCCCAGGCCGGCAGTTCCGGGCCTGTACATCGGCGGTGCGGGCGCGCATCCGGGCGGCGGGATTTCCGGCCTGCCCGGCAAGATCGCCGCCAAGCGCATCCTGCGCCACATCAAGTAGGAGCGGCCAGACTGGTTCAGGCGGGCGCGCTGGCCCGGCGATCTTCCAGCACGGAAGGCGCCGGGCCAAGCACCCCGGCCAGCAGGGTATCGGCAAACTCGGCAACGCGCTGCGGGATCGCTTCGGGGGCGGATTCATCGGCCACGCCCAGGGCTTCGAGCATGGGCGTGGACGCGAAATAGAAGCCCACGCCCTGCACCAGCATGGCCATGAACGCCGACGAGGAAATCGGCCGCATCGGGCGGGTCGCCACCACTTGCGCGAACAGGGCGTCAAGGCTGTGCTTGAACGGCTGGATGTACAGCGACACGAGATAGTCCAGCCGCCAGGTGGCGCGCCGCCCTTCGGCATGGCTGACACTGATGAAGCTGGGATTTTCCGCCGCCCAGCCGCAAAAACGGTGGACCAGCAGGCGCAGGCGGTTTTCGGGATCAAGGTCGGTTCGCTCGAACACGGCAAAGACCGGCGCGCCAAACCGCGCCACGCGCCAATCCACCGCGCGCCGCCACAGGTCGGCCTTCGATCCGAAGCGAACGTTGAGCAGGTTGTGGCTGACGCCCAGCCGCTTGGCCAGTTCGCGCACCGTGGTGCCTTCATAGCCGAACTCGGCAAAGCTTTCGAAGGCCAGGTGCAGCAACCGTTCTTCGGGCACGGCGCTGGCCGCATCGGCGGGCGGGCGTCCGCGCGGGCGGCGGGCCGTCTTGCGCCCGGAAGCCGATGCCACGGGCTTTTCAGGGTCTGCTGCGGTCATGGAGCGATTGTTGACATTTAAATTGGCGTATGTCAATTTGAAGGCGTTTGCTGGAGAGTGGTACTGGAATGATGGCGAGTCCCTGGTGGAAAGTTGCGCGTAGCGAGGAAGTGACCTCGGCCAAGCCGCTGGCCGTCGATGTCGGCGATCAGCCGGTGGTGCTGTGGCGCGATGCGCAAGGCATCGCCCGCGCGCTCGAAGATCGCTGCCCCCACCGCCGCGCCCCGCTTTCGCGCGGCTGTGTGCGCGACAACGGCTGGCTGCAGTGCGGCTATCACGGCTGGAGCTATGATGGCGAATCGGGCCGCCTGAAAGAAATCCCGAACATGAAGGACGAGCAGCGGTTTCCGCCGGTGTACAAGGCCATTGCCTTTGCCGTTGCGGAAAGCGGCGGATTCGTTTCGGTCAACCTCGACAAGGCTCCGGCCCCGCCCGCCCCGGTGGCGGAGGAAACCTTCCCGCTCAACGGCACGGCGCATGTTGCGCTCTCGCAGGGCGAATGGGTCGATACCCTGTTCGATGATCCGGGCCTGGTGCTGGATATCCGCGGGGTGCACTTCACGCCCTATCTGATGTCCGAACTGCGCGAGGAAAACGGCCTGCTGGTGATGGAACGGTTCTGCCAGTGGGGCAAGCTGCACCTGCCGTCCTATGCCACGGCAGAGTTCCCGATCACCCTCATCACCCGCACCCGCCCCGATACCGGTGAAACCGAAGCGGTGCTGCGCGATGACAGTTTCCGCACCCTGCTGACCGCGCAGATCGCTCCGGTAGCGGCGGCGCGCGGCGTCACGCAAGTGCGCTGGCGCGCGCGGCTGGGCGAAGAGCTGAAGGGCCGCCACGCGCTGGCGCTGCGGCTCAAGGGTTCGTTCGCGGTGCGCGAAAACGTCGATGCTGCGGCGCTGCGCGTCCTGATCCGTTCGGCATCGCACCGCGCGCAGCAATTGCGCGAAGCGATCCTGCCCGCCACGCCCGTTTCATCCGACCCTTCCGTTTCGCCGGATTCTTCGGTTTCGGCCGCCGCCTGACTTTCCAAGGAGATCCCCATGCTTGAAGTCGCCGATCGCCCCTTTGCTTCGGATACGGATCACACCGAATCCACCGCGGCGCCGCGCGCGCCGCGCCCCTCGCTCAACGCCGTGAACAACTGGGTGCCGCACGATATCGTGATGCGCGATAGCTGGTTCCCGCTGGCCCACGATCACGCCATCGGCAAGAAGCCGGTCCGCCGCGCGGTCTATTCGCACCCGTTCTACATCTGGCGCGAAAACGGCAAGGCCGTGGCATCGGAGTTCCACCCGCAGGAAATCGTCACCCGCGAAAAAAGCCCCTATACCGACGCGCGCGGCCGCTATCCGGTGATCGAACATTACGGCCTGATCTGGGGCTGGTTCGGCCGCCCCGAAGCTGCCGACCCGGCGCACCTGCCCAGCCTGCCGTTCCTGCCGCCCAACGGCGGCCTGCCCAAGCACATGACCGCCACGATCCGCTTCGATTGTTCGGCGCCGATCAGCCTGGAAAACCTGATCGACCTGACCCACGCGGACTTTCTCCACGCCGATGTCGTGGGCGATGAAAAGTCCGACAGCGAAGACGTGGAAGTGTTCTACGACAGCGAAACCATCACCATGGTGCGCACGCTGGTGAACAAGTCGGTCGCGCCGATCATGAAGTTCTTCAGCGGCATCCGCCAGCCGACGCAGAACGTGCGCCAGGTCATCCGCATCTACCTGCGTTCGCACTGCGCGATTGCCTATGGCCGCTTCTCGCCGGGCGACGATGTGCCGCTGTTCCATCCCTGCACCCCCGAATCGCGGGACCGCACGCGCATGGAAATGGTGATGAACACGTCGAACGCGGGCCTGATGTTCCGCCATGTCATGCCCAAGGCCGGTTACAAGGTTTCGCGGCAGGACAGTTCGATGACCAACCCGCAAAGCCCGCGCTACATGGACCTTGACCCGCGCAAGGATCTCCATTCGCGGTTCGATCAGGCAGGCCAGCGTTACCGGCTGCTGATGATGGAACTGGCCCGGCGCCAGGCCGAAGGCGATTTCGCCTACCGTGACAATGTCAGCGCCGATTGCAGCGATATCATCGGCCTGCGCAAGGAACTGTTCCGCTTCTGACGCCCGATCAGGCGGTACCATGCGCGCCCCGCTCCCGATCCTGGGACGCGGGGCGCGTTATCAACCGGGCGCACAATTATTGCGCACAAGGACAGGTCGCGGCGCTGCTAGATGTTGCCGCATGATCCCAGCGCCATAACCTGCAAGAAACTGCCCATTCACGAGAGGCCCGACACATGCCCAAGACCAACGCCACCGGTGGCCCGCGCCGTTTCTGGGGGACGATGCCGGTCCTGCCCGCCGCGCAACTGACCGAAACCTCGCGCCAGATGGAAGCCCTCGGCTTCGAAGGCGTGTTCGTGCTGCAGATCTACGGCCCGCCGTTCGTGCCGCTGGCCGCCACGGCAACCGTCACCGAAACGCTCAAGCTCGGCACCGGCATCGCCATTGCCGGCACCCGCAGCCCGGTCGAAACCGCCTATGCCGCCATGGACGTGGACCGGATCAGCGGTGGCCGCTTCATCCTCGGCCTGGGCAGCAGCATCCCCTCGGCGGTCGAAGGCATGTACGGCATGCCCAAGACCAAGCCGCTGGGCCACTTGCGCGAAATCGTGGATGTGGTGCGCTATATCATCGCCAACGGCCACAAGGGGCTGGACCCTTACGAAGGCCAGTACTTCAAGGCCGACTTTGCCGAAATGATGATGACCGCGCCGCCCGTGCGCGAACGCATCCCGATCTGGATCGCCGCCTTGCAGGAAAAGATGACCGATCTGGCCATCGAAATCGGCGATGGTCTGATGGTTCACGCGCTGTGGTCGGCGGAATACACCTCCAAGGTGCAAAAGCCGGTGATCGAAGCCGCGCTGGCCAAGCACGGCCGCAAGCGCGAGGATATCGAAATCAACGCCTGGCCGTGGATTGCGATCAACCCGGACAAGCAGCAGGCGATCGACGACGCGCGGGCCACGGTTGCCGCCTATTCCGGATACAAGCAGTACGAACCGTTCTTCGAAAAGCAGGGTTTTGGCGATCAGGCCCGCGCCTGCCAGCTTGCGCTGGGCGACCATGGCGACGTGTCCAAGGTGGCGCACAATGTGTCCGACGAAATGGTGCTGGCGTTCTGCGCCTGCGGGTCGGTCGAGGAAGTGCTCGAACAGATCGAACCGTACTGGGACGTGGTCGATTCGCTCGCCCCGATGACGCCCTACCGCGATCTGTCGATGGAAAAGCTGATGTACTACTACGGCGGGCTGTTCCAGCTTGTCGCCGCGGCCAAGGCGCAGGGCTGATCCTGCCGCGCTGCCCCGGTGCCCCCGCCAAGGCGCGGGCACCGGGCAGGCACGCGCTCAGTAATAGATTTCCATGCGCCCGCCATCGACCAGCATGTACTGGCCGGTGATGTAGCTGGCGCGCGCCGAACACAGATAGGCGCACAGGCTGGCCACTTCATCCGGGTTGCCGAACCGCTTCATCGGGATACGGTCGATCAGCCCGGCCATGAACTGCTCGTAGGTCTGGTTCACCGCCTTGGCGCATTCGCGGAAGAACGCTTCGTACTGCGCGCCGGTATCGATGAAGCCGGGCGGCACAGTGTTCACGGTGATCCCGAACTCGGCCAGCTCGTCGGCCAGGCTGCGGCTCAACCCCAGCGCCGACGGGCGCAGCGTGTTGGCGAGCACATAATCGAAGCCCAGCGTCGCGCGACGGCCCGGCAGGCGGCCATGGCCCGACCCGACCGTGACGATGCGGCCCCACTTGCGCTCCTTCATCGCCGGGGTGACCGCGCGGGCAAAGTGGGCAAACGCCCGCACCACGTTATCGAACGTGGTCTGGAAATCGGCGTCGGTCATCGCCTCGAACCGGCCCGATGGCGGCCCCACCGGGGAAAAGATGGCGATGTCGGGCGCGGCGAACAGCGCGGCGGTTTCCGCAACCATGCGCGGATAGCTGTCCAGATCGGTCAGGTCGGCGCTGACCCCGCCAGCGGTGCCCCCGGCATCGCGGATCGCGGCAACGGTTTCGTCGATCCCCGCCTGCCCGCGCGCCACAACCACCACGTTGCAGCCGTTGCGGCCAAGCTCTTCGGCAATTGCCCGGCCGATGCCGTGCGTCCCGCCGGTAACCAGCGCGGTCTTTCCCGCAATTCCCAGATCCATGCCGCTCTCCCAAAAATGTTTGTGGCTGCAAGTGGGCGGCCAAAGGCCCTGCCCCGCACCTGCCATCGGTCAGGGGTGGCATCGGACGGGCGCGATCATTGTGCGCCAACAAGACGGGAGCGATGCCATATGCAGCCGAACGAAACCGCCGACAGGCTGGCGATTGCCGAACAACTGGCCAACTATGCCCGCGCAATGGACCGGATCGACCGCGATCTGGGCTATGCCGTGTGGCACCCCGAAGGCACCGCGCGCTATGGCGCGATGTTCGAAGGCACCGGGCGCGGCTTCATCGACTGGGTGTGCACCACCCATGCGCAGATGGTCGCGCACGTGCACCGCATCACCAATGTCCTGATCGCGCTCGACGGGGACCGCGCCGCAAGCGAAGCCTATGTCCACGCCACGCTGCGCTTCGAACAGGACGGCGTGCTGCGCCAGGGCAACGTCTATGGGCGGTACATCGACCGCTGGTCCCGCCGCGATGGACGCTGGGCAATCGACCACCGCGACTATGTGCAGGACATGGACGAAATCGTGACCGCCGGGCCGCCGCTGGTCGGCGCGTTCGGCGGCAGCCGCGACCGCACCGACCCGTCCTATGCTGCGCTGGCAGAGATCGGCGGCTGACCGGGACGCTTACCCCGCCAGCGCGCGCTGCGCGGCCACGCCTTCGCCCCAGTTGTGGATGCGCGCCCAGAACCGGGTGCGGGTGTGGGCAAAGTTGTGCATGTGCGCCATGCGCGGGCAGACGTAGAGCTGGATGTCCACCGCGCTCTTGAACGCCTTGGGTTCCGCCCAGGGATCGGGCACCACATCGCGCTCGCCTACGCCGATGAACACCGGCACGCGGACCGAGGCCGCCTCAAGCGCCACCGCGCCGGGCGCGACCATGTAGACCCCGCACGCGGGCGTCGTGGCCGAGCGCCATTCCGGCAGGGGATCGACCAGCCCGGCCGATGCCTTCATGTCGAGCGCGGTGATATCGGCGGGCTGATCGTCATAGTGGAACGACCACTGGAACGGATGTTCGCCGGCCTGCGCCGCTTTCTGCAGCGATTCGGCATCGCCCAGTTGCGGGCCTTGCGATGCGGCAAGCTGCGCGAGGTTGTAGATCTTCGGCGCCGCCAGTTTGCTGCGCCGGGAAATCCACGGCCACGCCGCTGCAGGCTGGCCGGGGCGGGTGGGCACCACCGTGTGGATGCCGCTGTAGCCCAGCACGCCGATACCGTCGAAGGTTTCGTGGTTGCCCTGCGCCACCACGGTAAAGCAGCCGCCCATCGACTGCCCGATGCCAAGGCAGGTGGCATCGGGCACCGGGTCAAGCCCTTCGACCAGCGTGCCCGCCGCGATGCGCGCCATGACATGGCGCACCGTCGCATCGTTGCCCGCCGCGATCACATCGAGATCGAGCAGGTCATCGGGCGGAATGGTCGATTCGCCAAAGCCGAGGTGGTCGCAGGCAATGAAGATCCACCCGCGCGCGGTGTGGTATCCCGCTTCGCCGCCGCCAGTGCCATCGGGCATGTCGAAGCTGTAATAGCGGCGGTTGTAGCCGCCGCCGGGAAAGGCAAAGCACACCACCGGCGGATCGGCCAGCGCCCCGTCTTCGGGCAGGAACACCGTTACCGCGGTATGCGCCGCCATGCCGATTCCCACGGCATCGGTTACATCGACAGTCAGTTCGACAGGATCACGCAAGGCAGGTCTCCGGCAATTCAGGTCAAGGCTTGAGGGCAGGCGCCTCGCCCGAGGCGCAGGACTTCATGCGCTGGCGGGCGGGTAGGCTGGCGTCGCGCCCTGGATCTGGGCAAGGATTTCCGGCGCCAGCCAGACATGTTCGACATAGTGGCCAAGCGTACGCCGCTCATCCGTGTAGATGAAGCGCATCATCTCGTCCAACGCGCCCTTGAATACAATCGGGTGGCGGTCGAAATCCAGCGTGGCGATGTGGGCATCCCAGTTTTCCACCGGCCCGTCGATGCGGAAGCAGATGTGGTGAAAGCGGATTGCCAGCTCATCCCCGCCGGGCAGCACGTCGCTGAACACCGGCGCGGTATTCCCGATCGGCTCGATCAGTTCGATCTCCACCCCGTTCACGCGGGCCAGCGCGATGCGCAACTGTTCGCCGTTCTCGTCCGAACCGGAATTGGCGTTGGTGAAGGTGTAAAACGCGGGCGCATCGTATTCGCGGCCGAAGGCTTCGATCGCGGCGTCCAGATCGTTGGTGACATAGGCCACCTGGCTGTGCTGGCTGTTGGGGCGGGCAAACATGATCGTGGTCCTTTCGCGCTCAGTTGGCGTAAAGCTTGCCGCCGTCGATCACCAGCGTATCGCCGGTGTGATAGCGTGAGGCGTCGCTGGCAAGATAGACGGTGGCGCCTTCCAGATCGTCGGGCTGGCCGATGCGGCCCAGCGGAACACGCTCGGAAACGCGCTTTGCCATCATTTCGCCCACCTCCGGGTCGGCAAAGGTCATTTCGGTTTCGATGAAGCCGGGGGCAATCACGTTGCAGCGGATGCCGTGCGGCCCCAGTTCCGCCGCCAGCGCCCTGGCCAGCGAGTTCAGCCCGCCCTTGGCGATGCCATAGTGCGCCAGCGTGGGCACGCCCTGCGCGATCGAGCCACTGCCGCAGATGATCAGCGAGCCGCCCGGATCGCCCGCCAGCGCGCGGTCCACCATGTGCTTTGCCACCGCGCGCAGCGTGAACACCGCGCCATCGAGGTTCACGTCGATGAGTTCGCGGTAGGCCTTGCGGTCCATGTCCACGAACGGCACCTGCGTGGCGATCCCGGCGTTGGCCACGGCAATGTCGATCCGCCCGAAATGCGCCACCGCGCGGTCCACCCCGGCGACAATGGCCGCATCGTCGCGCACGTCGATGCTTTCGGTCAGCACGCGCACGCCCAGCGCGCGCAGCTTTTCGGCGGCCGCTTCGTTCTTGTCGGCGCGGCGGCCCCAGATGACGATGTCGGCGCCCGCTTTCGCCAGCCCGCGGGCAAAGGCAAAGCCCAGCCCCGAGTTGGCCCCGGTGACCAGCGCCACCTTGCCCGTTAGATCAAACATGCCTGCCGCCACCGCCGCCTCTCCTCGTCACCGTTTCTCGGCGGCGCCAGCGCCGCCCTTGCGCCGGTTGTGGCGCACACCCCCGGCAAACCCCAAGGGAAAACCCCCCTTGATTACAGCCAATGCTATCGCGCGACCGCCCGGTTACGGAAATGCCCGGCCCCGATAACGCTGTGCAGCGCCGCCGGTCAGGAGCGCACGGTCTGGCGGAACGCCTTGGGCGTGGTGCCCACCGCCTTGCGGAACGCGGCGGAAAAGGCCGCCGGGGTTTCGAACCCGCACCGCCAGGCGATTTCCTTGATCGGCGGCTGGCGCTGCTGCAACAGCGCCTTGGCCCGCGCGATGCGCCGCTCCGCCGCATAGCTGGCCAGCGTCTGGCCGGTGGAAACCCGGAACAGCCGGAAGAAATGCCGCGTGCTGACATCGCAAAGCTGCGCCAGATCGGCCACGCTGGGCAAAGGCCCCGGCTGTTCGATCGCCTCGTCGATCCGCCGCAATTGCCCCTGATCGAGCCGCGAAGGCCCGTCTGCCGCGCCAGGCGGGCGCCGGAAATAGCGCGCCAGTTGCACGCGCACTTCGGTCATCAGGGCTTCGGCCAGCAGGGCGCTGCCGAAATCGGGCGATTCGATTTCGCAGGCCAGCCGCAGCAGGGCATCGCGCACTTGCGGGCTGCGCACGTCGAGCGAGGCTTCCAGCGCCGCTTCATCGGCCAGCAGGTCACGATCATCGCCCACCAGTGCCTCGAACCCGCAGCAGATCGAACGCTGTTCCCCTTCGCCCCAGCGCGTTTCCAGATCCTGCCCGGCGGGGATGAAGATGATATCGCCCATCGGGATCGGATCGCGGCGCGGGGCGGCAGTGTAATGGCCGATCGGCGCACCGGGACGGCGCGACAGCGCCAGATCGAGAAAGCCGCGGCCCGACCGGAACACCCCGCTCTGCGGCCCGGTGAAGCGGTAGTGGTGCAGTTCCACCGTGGCGCGGGGCAGGACCATGCGCCCTGCGACGCTGCAATCCATCCCGCTGACCTGCGGCACATCGTACACTGCCGAGATACTTGCCATGCCATGCCTCTCCCGGCCTTGACCCCGCGCAACCGCGGCCCGGCCGATCTGTTGTCGTGCCGGCGCACGCTGGCCGACCGCGACCGCAGCGTACAGCCACAAGGCCGCACACCGCAATCCATGGTGCACGAACCATACCCGCTTGCCGCCCGTGCCCCGCCTTTGGATAGGCGAGAATCTCGAAAGCAGGTTCATCCTTCGCTTCGGCGCCGGGGAACCCTGCCGTTTCCCTGGCGATCGCGGCCCGCAGCCCTGTCTGCGTCCGGCCCGACAACAGATGACCGCGGTTCAAGCGCGCGGCAAAAACAAGGGATGTGGATGATGGGTATCGAAGAAAACAAGGCCGTCGTGCGGAGCTGGTTCGAAGCGGTAAACCGCGGCGACGAAGCAGCGATTCTGGCCACGACCAACGAAGATTTCCTGTTCGTGACCATGGCCCGCCAGCCCGAATGGCTGCTGTACGAATGGGACCGCGTACAGTTCTCGAAGGTGCCTTCGACGATGTCGACGGTGCTCAAATCGCCGATCCAGCTCAAGATCGTGGACATGACCGCCGAGGGCGATCGCGTGGCGGTGGAAGCCGAAACCGATTCGGAAATGCTCAACGGCCGCCGCTACAACAACGCCTACCACTTCGTGTTCAAGCTGCGCGACGGCAAGTTCACCGAAGTGCGCGAATATAGCTGCAGCTATCTGGCGCAAAGCTGCTTCGGCGCGGTCACCCCCGATGATCCGGCCGCATCGCGCATGGCCGAAGCCTGATAGATCCCCCGGCCGGGGCACCCTCCCCGGCCACCAATGCCAGGAGCGTACAATGCGTACCGACACACTGGAACACTTGCACCGGACGATGGAGGCGCAGCTTGTCCGCGCCGAACACCCGGACGATTTCCCCTATCTCCCGCCGGTCCCGGCATCGCGCTATACCGATCCCGGCTTTGCGAAGCTGGAACACGACGGTCTGTGGATGCGGACCTGGCTGCAGGTCGGCCATGTTTCCGAACTGCCCGCGCCCGGTTCGTACTTCCTGTTCGAACAGCTCGACAAGTCGGTGATCATCTCGCACGGGAAGGACGGTGCGATCCGCGCCTTCCACAACGCCTGCCGCCACCGCGGTTCGGCATTGCTGCTGCAGCATTCGGGCAAGGCGATGCGCTTCGTGTGCCCTTATCACGCCTGGGGCTATTCGCTGGAAGGCGAACTGAAATCGGTGCCCGACCAGCACGATTTCACCTGCCTCGACAAGGCCGAGAACGGGCTGCTGCCGGTGCGCTGCGAAGTCGATCGCGGAATCATCTTCATCAACTTCGACGAAGCGGCCGAACCGCTGGCCGATTTCATGGCGCCGCAGGCCCCGCAGAAGGAAGGCTATCCGATCGAGAAGATGGTCGTGAAGGAACGCCTGCTGATCGAAATGGATTGCAACTGGAAGCTGGCGCTGCACAACTTCCTGGAAATCTACCACGTCGCCACGGTCCACGCCAAGTCGATCGCGCCCTACCTCGATTCGCCCAGCTTCGTCGTTGCGCTGTTTGCCAACGGCCACATGCGCTTTGCCACGCGCAAGAAGAAGGGCAACACGATCTTCGAGGCCGACCTGTACAAGCCCGATGACGTGGCCGACGTGTTCAGCCAGTGCACCATCGCGCTGCCGACCTTCCCCAACACGTTCTTCGCGCTCGACCCCGGCGGATTTTCGCTGCAGTCGTTCTGGCCCGCCGGGCCGGACAAGTCGATCATGGAAGTGCGCCTGATGGGCTGGGACGTGGACAGCGATGCGGACCGCGAACACTGGCAGGCAATGAACGGCATCGTGCGCAACATCCTGTCCGAAGACCTGTGCCTGTTCCGCTCTATCCAGCAATCGCTGGAACAGGGCACGATTCCCCAGTTGCGATTCGGTTACCAGGAACGGGCGCTCTACTGGTTCGAGGAAGAGGTCGACCGCCGCATCGGCGTGGACGCGATTCCCGAATCGCAGCGCGTCGCGCAAGTCCTGTCCGGGCAGATGCAACGCTGAAGCCACAACGCAAAAGGGAGGCTGCGGCGGCGCAGTGCCGGCCGCAGCCTCCCTTGCGAAATGGCGCAGCGAATCAGGCTTCGACGATGGCCAGCGCGGCCTGCGGGCAGGCATCGGCGCCTTCGCGGGCGCGGTCTTCCAGGCCTTCGGGGACGATTTCGTCATCGACATAGACGATGCCGTTCTCGTCGAGCTTGTACACCTCTGGGCAGATTTCGGCGCAGACGCCGTAGCCGCAACATGCGGGCTTATCGATTACAACTTTCAAGCGTTTGGACATGCGTTCCTCCTCTCCGGGCACCAATTACATGTTGAACACCTTTGGTTCAACATGTACAAGCGCATTACTGAATTTTCCGATGGAGAGGATCATGCTGCAAAAAGCAACTTTCACGCTGTCTGACGGCGCGACACTTGACGATCTGGTCAAGCGGGACTCCTACGAAGTTGCCCTGCGGGTGATGAGCGATGAAGAGCTGTACAAGCTCGAAATGGAGCGCGTGTTCGCCAAGACCTGGCTTCTGCTTGGCCACACCACCGAAATCCCCAACGCCGGCGATTTCGTGGTGCGCGACATGGGTGAAGACCAGGTCATCGTCACGCGCGACCGTAACGACGAAATCCACGTTTCGCTGAATGTCTGCCCCCACCGCGGCATGAAGGTGTGCACCGCCGAAGCCGGCAACGCCCATGCCCATCGCTGCATCTACCACGGCTGGGCCTTCCGCCCGGACGGCAGCTTCATTGGCGCGCCGGTGGAAAAGGAGCAGATGCACGGCAACCTGCTGACCAAGGACAAGCTGGGCCTCAAGAAGGCGCGCGTCGAAGTCTACGGCGGCCTGATCTTCGCCACCTGGAACATCGATGGGCCTTCGTTCGACGATTACCTCGGCGACATGAAGTACTACCTCGACCAGCTTTTTTGCCGCACCGATTCGGGGCTTGAACTGCTTGGCCCGCCGCAGCGTTTCATGCTGCCGTGCAACTGGAAGATCCCCGGCGAACAGTCCGGTTCGGACGGCTTCCACACCCTCACGCTCCATCGTTCTCTGATGGAAGGCGGCGTGATGGGCGGCACGCCCGAATCGATCTACGACAACGCGCCGGGCATGTATGGCGTGGACGTGAGCTGCGAACAGGGCCACTCGCTGCGCTGCCTCGAAGCGGCGCAGACCTTCAAGATGTTCTCCGACATGAGCTTCGAAGGCAAGTCGCTCGAAGAGCGCCTGAACATGCTGCCGCCTCCGGGTATCACCAAGGAGCTGATCCCGCAGTTGTTCAACAACCTGTCGCCCGATCAGGTCGAACAGCTCGCCACGATCCCGCCGCAGGTCGGTGGTCTGTTCCCCAACATCCTCGTGGCCTTCATCTTTGCACCGCGCACCGATGGCGGTTCTTCGGGTGCGCTGGCGCTGCACACTTACGTGCCGCGCGGGCCGGACAAGGTGGAGTTCGTCAACTTCATCTTCGCGGAAAAGGATGCCCCCGAACAGGTCAAGCGCGACATGCTGCAGAACAGCATCCAGCAGACCGGCACGTCGGGCGTCATCGAACAGGACGATGCCGACACCTGGCCGCAGATCATGCGCAACGCACGCGGCGTGGTCAGCAAGGACATCACCCTCAAGTATCAGGCGCTGCACGGGCACGAACGTCCCGAAGGCTGGAAGGGCGGCGGTCTGCTCTATCCCGGCTTCACCAAGGACGATACCCAGTGGAACTGGTGGATGGCCTACTACAACCTGATGGCCGAAGCCTGAGCGCCGGCAGTCTCTAGAGAGGACGTATAATGGTAAATTACGCGACCGCGGCTGTCGACAAGGCAAGCGTGATGCGGGGTCTTGTCTCCAAGAACCGGGTTCCGCTCGGCTCGGAAATCTACAACCGCATCCTGGAAACGCTTTACGACGAAGCTGCTGCCCTGGACGAGCGCCGCTTCGACGACTGGGTGGCCATGCTTGAAGAAGACCTGATCTACACCGCGCCCGTGCGCCTGACCCGCAACGGTCCCAACAAGGACCGCGACGTGATGCGCACGATGATGCATTTCGACGACAACTATCAGTCGATCCTGATGCGCACCGGCCGCCTTTCGAAGAGCGCATGGGCCGAAGATCCGCCCTCGCGCACCCGTCGTTTCGTGACCAACGCCCGCGTGGCGGAATGCGAAGCGGCCGGCGAGTATGAAGTGTCGAGCTATCTCTACGTCGAGCGCAGCCGTTTCGATGTTGCGCACAACGAAACGATCAGCGCGGAACGGCGTGACATCTGGCGGCTTGTCGGCGGTGCTTACAAGCTGGCCCGGCGCGAGATCATCGTCGACCAGTCGACGCTGGGCATGTCGAACTTGGCCATCTTCCTCTAATCCCATGGCCCAGACTGCACCGCATGTTGTCGTTGTAGGCAGTGGTCTTGCAGGGTACGGCGTCCTGCGTGAGCTGCGCAAGCTCGCGCCGGACGCCAGCCTGACGCTCGTCACCCATGATGACGGGCACTTCTACTCCAAGCCCGCGCTGTCCACCGCCCTGGCCAAGGGCAAGGTGGCCGATACGCTGGTTACCACCGCGGCCGGGAAAATGGCCGCGCAGCTCAAGCTCGATCTGCGCGCGGGCCGCCTTGCCGAAGGGATCGACCGCGAAGGCAAGGTTCTGCTGACCACTGGCGGGCCGATCTTCTACGACAAGCTGGTGCTGGCGCTGGGCGCCGATCCGGTGCGTCCGCCGGTCGATGGCGATGCCGCGCATCTGGCGATCGCGGTCAACACCCTGGACCACTACCGCGAGTTCCGCGAAAAGCTGCCCGATGGCGCGCGCGTGCTGGTCATGGGCGCAGGGCTTGTCGGCACCGAGTTTGCCAACGATCTTGTCACCAGCGGATATCAGGCCGTGGTCGTCGACATGCTCGGCCACCCGCTGGCCCAGCTCGTTCCGGCGGCGGTGGGCGATGTCGTGCGCGATACCCTGGCCGGCCACGGCGTGGAATGGCATCTGGGCCGCAAGGTCGCGGCCATTCACAAGGCCGGCGACAAGGGCATCCGCGCGGTGCTCGACGATGGCACCGAAATCCTTGCCGATGTCGTGCTTTCGGCGGTGGGCCTGCGCCCGAACACCGATCTTGCCCGCGACGCCGGGCTGGACGTGGACCGTGGCATCAAGGTGGACCAGACCGGCCGCACCAGCGATCCCGACATTTTCGCCATCGGCGATTGTGCGCAATATCCGCAAGGTCTTGCCGCCTATGTCACCCCGATCATGGCCGCCGCGCGGGCAATCGCGCCGGGCGTGCTCGGCACGCCGACCGAGATCCGTTTCCCGACGCTTTCGGTGCAGGTAAAAACGACGACGTACCCCTTGGTACTTCTTCCCAAACCGGCCGGTGTTGAGGGACAATGGCGACTGGCCGAAGATGACGATGCAGGGCTGAAATACCTGTTCGTGGACAACAACGGCGCGACGCGCGGCTATGTGCTGACCCGCGATCGCTGCCAGGAAAGGATGGAGATGGATAAACTGCTGATCGAAGCCCTGCGCGAGCCTGCGGCATGACCGGCCTGTTGCAAGACAAGGTCGCCATCGTCACCGGCGGCGCAAAGGGACTCGGCCACGGTATTTCGCGCCGCATGGCCCGCGAAGGGTCGCACCTGCTGATCACCGGACGCGATGGCGCGGCCACCGAACGGGTCGCCGCCGAAATCCGCGAAGAGTTCGGCGTGCGCGCGGTCGGCATCTCGGCCGACATGGCGGTGAAGGAACAGGTTGTCGGCATGGTCGAACGCGCCGTGGCGGAGTTCGGCGGGCTGGATACGCTGGTGCTCAACGCATCGGCGCTTTCGCCCAACGTGCTGCTTGAGCACAAGACCGACGAAATGCTGGAAGAAACGCTGAAGATCGGCACCTACGGAAGCTGGTGGGCGATGCGCGCGGCTTTCCCGCACATGAAGGCGCGCGGCGGCGGTTCGATCGTGACCTTCTATTCGATCGACGCGCAGACCGGCGCGTGGCTGCACAGCGACTACAACATGAACAAGGGCGCGATCCTGGGCCTGACGCGGTCGGCCGCGGTGGAATGGGGCCGGTTCAACATCCGCACCAACGCCATCGCCCCGACCGGCATGGGCCAGGTCTTTGCCGATCTGGCGGAAAACGTGCCCGGCTTCCTTGAAATGGCCACCGCCAGCAACCCGCTCAAGCGCGCGGGCGACCCGGAAAACGATATCGGCCCGGTGGTGGTGTTCCTGGCTTCGGAAATGTCGCGTTTCGTGAACGGCGAACTGATCAACGTGGACGGCGGGCAGCACCTGCCGGGCTATGTCAGCGTGCCGCACAATCTTCAGGAACTGGAGGCTGCCGGGTGAAATTGCTACCGCAGGGCGAATGGGGCGGCACCGCCGTCGGCGAGCAGTATGCCAGCGTCCAGAAGATTCTGGACGGCACATTGCGCGCCATTCGCACTGTGGGCGCACGCCGCCTGTCGATGCGCGACATCAGCGATGCCAGCGGCGTTTCGCGCGGCACGCTGTACCGCTACTTCGCCTCCAAGGAAGACGTGCTGGCGGCGGTTTCGGAATATGTCTGCGCCAGTTTCGAACAGGGCATCACCGAAGTTGCCGACCGCATCGAAGACCCGGTCGAACGGTTTCGCGCGGTGATGCAGTTCTTTGCCCATTTCACCGTGGACCGTTCCCCGGACCGGATCTTCGAAGTGGAACCGGCGTTTCATCTGGAGTTCCTGCGCACCCATTTCGCCCGCCACCAGGCGGCGGTGCGCGAGGCGCTGGAGCCGACGCTGGATTATCTTGAACGCAAGGTCGGGCAACCGATCAACCGCGATGTCCTGATCGAAACGCTGGTACGGCTGCAACTCAGCACGCTGGTTATCCCGGCAGACGACAACTGGATGCGCATCTGGAATGAATCGCCCGAACACATACTGCAATGGGCGCTGCAGACTGTCGGCTAAGGTGCCGGACAAAAAGAAGAAGAAAGGATGGATCAATGGCCACCATTGCCAAGCTTAACGTCGATGACACGACTGGCTTTGCGTCAAAGGAAGTAGCGGACGGCTTTGTCCAGATCGCGCGCGACCTGCGGCCCCTGTTGCAGCGTGAAGCCCCCGAAGGCGAAAAACTGCGCGCGCCGACCCCGGCGGTCGACAAGGCGCTGAAGGACAACCGCCTGCTGGAACTGCTGGTGCCCAAGCGGCTTGGCGGCGTGGGCCTTTCCACCACCGATTTCTGCCGCGTGCAGATCGAAATCGCCAAGGGTGATCCGGCGGTGAGCTGGGTGATGCAGATCATCAACGGCACCACCTGGATCACCAGCCTGGCCCCCGATGGCGTGCAGGATGCGGTGTTTGCCAATGGCCCGCAGCCGGTATGCGGCGCCTACAACCCGCCGGGCAAGGCGCGCAAGGTCGATGGCGGCTGGATCATCAACGGCAAGTGGCCCTACATGTCGGGTTCGCGCCAGTCCACCTGGGCGCAGCAGGGCGTGGTGCTCGAAGACTATGATGGCCCGGTCGTTCCCGGCATCAACATGTGCTACCTGCCGATGGATTCGATGACCATCGTCGATAGCTGGTTCGTTTCGGGCATGCAGGGCACCGGTTCCGATACCGCCGTTGCCGAAAACGTGTTCATCCCCGACGCCCAGATGGTGCTGATGAACGAACGCGCCGGCCAGATCGACCCGACCAAGCGCCACTTCGGTGCCCCTTCGGATCTGCTGCCCGCCGTGCCGGTCGTGCGCACCACCGGCATCGCCCAGCTTATCGGCGCGGTCGAAGCGATGATCGAAATCATCGCCGCCGAAGCGCCCAAGAAGCCGGTGCTGACGACCTTCATCACCACCCGCACCAATTCGGGCGCCTACATGCGCGACCTGGGTGAAGCGGCCGCGATGGTCAACACCGCCAAGCTGATCCTGTTCGATCTCACCGCCAAGCTCGATCGCGTGGCAATGGGCGAAGAGTTCACGCTGGAAGAAAAGGCCAAGCACCGCGCCGCCGGGGCGCAGATGATCGAACTGGTCCACGCCGCCAGCGAATCCGCGATGTTCCAGGCAGGCTCTTCGGCCTTCGCGCTCGACAAGCCGATCAACCGCTACTGGCGCGATGTTTCGATGGCCACCCGCCACATCCAGAACATCCCGATCATCGGGTATGAAATCTACGGTCGCAACCTGACCGGCGCCGACGGCATTTCCCCGCCCGGCGCATACTGATCGGAACACCCGGTCCGGGCCGCCCGCGCACCTTGCGCCGGGCGGCCCTTTTGTTTCCAGTCCCGCCTTATCAGGCACGCCACAACGGAACCGCCCGATGAAAGCCGCGATCATCACCCCCGACGGCAGCTTCACGCTGGCCGACCACGCCACGCCCGCGCCTCGGGAAGGCTGCGCGCTGGTATCCGTGACCGCCGCCGGGATCGGGCCGACCGACCTGATGCGGGCCAAGGGCTTTTTCGGCCCGGTCACCGGCGCCTATGTGCCGGGCGGCGAAGGCGTGGGCACGCTGGCCGATGGCACCCGCGTCTATTTCGGGCACGCCACGCCGCCATTCGGGGCCATCGCGCAGACCACGCTGGTCCCCGAAAGCGAAGTCTGGCCGGTCCCCGCCGGGCTGGCCGACGATCAGGTGATCGCGCTGGCGATTTCCGGCACCGGCGCGCTGATCCCGCTGGAAGAAGCCGGGATCAGGCCGGGCGACAACGTGCTGATCCTTGGCGCGACCGGGCCGGTCGGGCAGATTGCCTTGCAGATCGCGCGGATCATGGGCGCGGGCCATGTCGTTGCCGCGGCGCGCAGCGCGGACCGGCTGGTGCAGATGGTTGCGCGCGGCTGGGCCGATGCCACGGCGCAACTGGGCACCGGCGATGACGAGGCGGCGCTCAAGGCCGTGTCGAACGGCGGCTACGATGTCGTGCTCGACGTGGTCTATGGCCCGCCCGCCGAAGCCGCGATGCGCGCCACCCGCCCCGGCGCGCGGATGATGAGCATTGGCGTGCAGGCCGGGCCGACCGTGGCGCTTTCGCTGCGCGATCTGGTGTTCCGCAGCCACATCGGCGTGGGCACCGGCCAGCGCCCCGCCGCCGAACGGCGCGCCGCGTTCGACCGGCTGATGGCCATGGCCACCGGCAAGGGCCTGACGGTGGATACCGCACTGTTCCCGTTTGACCGCGCCGCCGATGCCTGGGCCGCGCAAGGCGGCAGCCCGCACGCCAAGATCGTCATCACGCTCTGACCGGGGCGGGGCGGCCTGCCGACCGGGTAAGGGCTGGCCCGCCGGATCAGGCGATCGCGCCCACCGAACCGCCATCGACGCGCAGCGCCGCACCGGTGATGTAGGACGCGCGTTCGGACACGAGGAAGCAGGCCGCATCGGCCAGTTCCTCCACCCGCCCCATCCGGGCAAGCGGGATCGTTGCGCGCCACACTTCGGCAATCACGCGCTTTTCCAGCGCGGCGCCGGTTTCGGTAAAGCCGTGCGCGGCGGCACTCTTGTCGATCGAAGCCTGGGTGTTGGGCGTCAGCACCGGCCCGGACACCAGCGTATTGACCAGCACCCCGCTATCGCCCAGCTCCGCCGAAAGCGTTGCGGTCATCGAATGGAGCGCCAGCTTGGCCGCTGCATATTCGGGATGATTCAGCATCGCGCGATAAGCCGCGCCGCTGCTGACGTTGAGCACCCTGCCCCAGCCGCGTGCGCGCATCGCCGGGACCAGCGCCTGGATCAGTTGCACGGCATAGAACGTCGATGTCTGGAACTGGCGCTGCCAGGCATCGGCGGGGGCATCGAACCAGCGGTGCGGTTCGGAGGCCGCGCCCGCGCAGTTTATCAGGATGTCCACCGGCCCGCTGTCCAGCGCCGCCTGCGCCAGCCGGGCAACCTCTGCCGGATCGTCCAGCGTGGCCAGCAGCGCACTGGCCTTGCCCCCCGCCGCGGTGATCGCATCGCACACGCCCTGCGCGCTTGCCGCGCTGCGCCCGTGGACGATGATCTCCACCCCTTCGCGCGCCAGCGCCGTGGCAATCGCCGCGCCAATGCCGCTGCTGGAACCCGCAACCAGCGCGCGGCGCCCTGCAATGCCCAGATCCATGATCGAACCCCTCTCCCGTCGCGCCAGTGGCGCGGTTGATCCGGTCAGTCTGGACAGCCCGCGCGCCATCGCCGCCTGCCCGCGGACAGGCCCGCTGCGCGCCCGGCGTGGCAGATTTCACGCACGAGAACGAAGGGGAGAGGCGCAATGAAGATCAACATGGCGATTCCGCGCACGCTGGAAATCCCCGCGCTGTGCCAGCCGTGGGAAAAGGGGCTTGGCGCGGCGGAGGTCAAGCGCGTGATGCGCCTTGTCGATACGCTGGGCTTTCACCGCGCGGTGCTGGGCGAACACTTCCTGATTCCCAACGATCACATCGCGCTGAGCGGGGCGTTCTGGCACCACGGCACCGGCGCGCTTTCGGCGGTGGCGGGGATGACCGACACGATCCACGTGTCGTCCTCGATCACCATCCTGCCGCTGCAACACGCCATCGTGCAGGCCAAGGCATGGTCCACGCTGGACTGGTACAGCGACGGGCGGGCAATCCCGGTGGTCGCGGTCGGCTGGCTGAAGGACGAGTTCGAGATGCTCGGCGTGCCCTTCCACGAACGCGGCAAGATGATGGACGAATACGTGCAGGCAATGCTGGCGCTGTGGTACGAGGACGACCCGGTGTTCGAGGGCAAGTACGTGCGCTTCCGCGATGTGCGCTATGAACCCAAGCCGGTGAAGGGGCGCATCCCGCTGTGGTTCGGCGGTGACAGCAAGGAACCGTGGAAGCGCGTGGCCAAGTGGGGCGATGGCTGGCAGCCCGCCTTCAGCCAGCCGGAAAAGTTCCCCGAAATCATGGACTTCATCCGGTCCCAGCCAGAATACGACGGGCGCCCGCTGGGCCTTTATTTCCCCATCGAATCAATGCGCATCGGAGAAGGCCACGTTGAAACCGGCGCAGACGGCATCGTGGGAAGCTGGGACGCGCAAAAGGCGATCGACCTGTGCGGCTGGCTGGCCGAACGCGGCGTGACCGAAACCAACATCCCGCTGCCGCCGCTGCGCGACCTTGAGGAGTACCTCGACTTCCTGCGCTGGGTTGGCGCAGAGGTGATCCCGAAGGTGGCCTGAACCGCCCCGAAACGCACCCGGCGCGCCGCAGCCGCTACCAGCGGTGGCGCCACTGCGCCGCGCGCACCCGCCGCCGCAGCATCTGCTGGCGTTCCTCGGCCGAAACGCGCGGCGTATCGGCGGGCAGGTGATCGCGCACGCTGGCGGCATCGACAATGCGCAGGCGCGGTTCCGGGCCGGAGCTTGCCTGGGTCCAGCGCAGCATCATCGACCCGGTCAGGTGCCCGCCGCAATCGAGCCAGTTGGGCACGCCCGGATCGGCGGCGGCAATCACCGCGCGGAACCGGCCATCGCTGTCCAGCCGGGCCTGCGCGGCGTTGAGGCTGCTTTGCCGGTTGAAGAAGTCGATGGTGTTCCACAGCGGATCGTTGAGCTGGATGTTCCAGTAGCGCACCGTTTCGGGCAGGTCGGTTTCCACGATCATCGCCTGCCCCGGCTCCAGCGCGTAGATGCCCTGGTAGTAATGCTGGCCGGTCACCCCGCCGCGCCCGGCCCAGTCATCGTGTTCAAGCCGGTTGACCACGCCTTGCGCCCGCTGCCGCGCGCCATAGTTCATGGCGAACCCGACATAGCGTTCGACAAAGCCCGAAAGCGCCGAAAGCCGCCGCGCGATCTCTGCCGCATCAAGCCGCACCGGGCCGATCGGCCGGTCGACGCGTTCGATGGCGATCTTCGCTTCTTCCTCTTCGCCCCAGTTGTAGTACCCGCGCCGCACCGAGATGTTGCAGGCGCGCGGATCAAGGTGCACCCAGTCGCCGGCATGGCCCGCCGGGCGCTCGGCGCTCAACAGGATATCGAAGCTGCCATCGGCGCCCAGCGTGCAGTCATCAAGGTCGATGAACCCGACCGAAGGGCCGAACTGGTCGAGTACGCCGATCGACCCGGCGTTGATGTCGAAGAACACGAACACCCCGCCGCCGCGCTTTCCGCTCAGGCGGTAGGCGCCCTCCCCGCGGATCGAGGCCGAACCGTAGATGAAATCGGGGTTCACCCCGACGCTGTTCATCACGTTGCTGACCGAACAGACGAACTCCGGGTGATCGGGATCGACGAAGGTGCTCTGGAACCCGGCGGCCAGCGCCATGAACATCAGCCGGTAGGCTTCCTGCCGCGCCAGCGGATCGGCCGGGTCGGCCAGCAGGTCCAGGACGCTTTCCGCCCGCGCCAGGGTGCCGAGGTAATCGGCCCACTGCGGCAGCCCCGCCGGGTCAGATGAAGTCACGGTACGTCTCGGTATAACGGGCAAAGCGGGCGCGCACGGTCGCTTCGTCCAGCCCGAACTCCTCCAGGCTGTAGCTGCGCTTGCCGTGCTTGTCCGAAGGGTTTTCCGCCAGCCAGTCGAGCGCCGCCTGCGCACCCTCGTCGCTCAGTTCGCGGCCGAACTGGGCATAGGCCTTGCGGATCGTGCCCACCGGGTCGGTGATCAGATCCTTGAAGCGCATGTCATGGATCGGCAGGTCCGGGGTGGCGGCGCGATAGTCCATCATCGCCTCGATCCCGTCGACCCACAGGTCGAGGAACTCGCGCCCGATCTTTTCCTTGCCCGGTTCATCGTAGGCCGGGCTGCGGATCACGTACATGAGCTGCGAGATCGAAGCGACGACCTGCGTCGGATCGCGGTGCGGCTGGATGAAGATGGCATCGGGATAGACGGTGCGCAGTTCGCGCATCTTGTACATGTGCTCCTGAATCTTGACGACCCAGTGCTTGCGCGGGTTGCGCCAGCCCAGATGCTGCAACCACATCTTGTGCACTTCATAGCGGAACGTCGCGTCGATGCCCTTGAACCATTCGTAGAAGCGCGGCAGCCGCTGCAGCATGCACACGTTGCTGCTCTGGAACGATGTGGTCATGAACGATCCGCATTCCTGCGGGATCATCGCCCCCAGCGGATGGCCCTTGAGCAGTTCCTTGGGATCGCCGCCGAACTGTTCCCACAGATAGGCATCGTACTTCGCAATGCGCGGGTCGGTCTTTTCGGTGGCGCGTTCGGGCGGGGGCGAAGGGTAGGCGATTTCCCATTGCAGCGGCGCGCGCACATCGGGGTCTTCGTTGAGCAGGGCGTGCAGCACGCTGGTGCCGCAGCGCGGCAGCCCGACGATGAACAGCGGTTCGCGGATTTCCACCTCGGCGATTTCGGGGAACCGCGCGCGGTCATCGGCAATCTGCTTGAGCCGCCCCAGATCGTCGTGAATCTGGAACAGCACGCGGGCGCGGCCATTGGCGTTCAGATCGGTCATTTCCGCCGCCGACCGGATCATCATCTCCAGCCCCGGCTTCACGTTCTCGCGCAAATAGGCGGGCAAAGGGTACTGATCGAGCAGGCCTTCCGCATCGAGTGCCGAAAGGTCGGTTTCCACCACGCTTGCCATCGTTCCGGGATCCTCTGTTATCGCTGTGCATCAACGCCGCACGTTACGAACGGGAAGCTGCCCTGCCGGGTGCCGGACCAAACCTATCGGCGGATTGGTATGCTGTTGCACACCATGGCGCGCGTTCCGGGGTTCAGGCTTCCAGCAGGCTGTCGGCGCGCGCCAGGCTGATCAGGCGCAGGCCGTGGGCGCGGGCCTGCTCCACCGCCAGCGTCGATGCGGCAGACAGCGTGGCGAGCAGCGGCACGCCCGCGATCACCGCCTTCTGCACCAGTTCGAAACTGCACCGCGCGGTCAGCAGCACGAAGTGGCGGTCCACGCCAAGCCCCGCGCGCGCCGCCGCGCCCAGCAGCTTGTCCAGCGCATTGTGCCGCCCCACGTCTTCGCGCACCAGCACGATGGCCCCGGTCGCATCGCACAGCGCGGCAGCATGGGCGGCGCGGGTGGCGCGGCCCAGCACCTGCCGGTCATCGAGCGCCGCCACCGCGCGGAACAGCGCCTCTGGCGCGACGGCGAGCGTGGCGGTGACCGGGGTCAGCGGGCGCATCACCTGTTCAAGGCTTTCGATCCCGCACAGCCCGCAACTGCCTTCGGCAAGGCGCAGCCGTGCCCGGTCGAGCAGCGGCCCTGCCCCGGTTGCGGCAAGCTGGACGCGCAGCATCCACCCCCCGGCATCCACCGGCGCGGCCACGGCGGAAAGGAACTCTTGCGGGGACGCGATGAGCTGTTCGGCAAGACAGAAGCCCAGCGCATAGTCTTCCAGATCGGCGGGCGTGGCCATCATCACCGCATAGCCGATGCCGTTGATCTCGATCGCTACCGGCGCTTCTTCCACCAGCGCCCGTTCCACCGCGCGCGCCGGGCGGCCATCGGCAAAGCGTTCGGTAAAGGCTCCTGCCCTCGCGCCTTCAGCCGGGGCTTCAACCGGCATCATGCGCCCCGGCAGTGCGCGGCGCCAGCAACGCCAGCGCGTGCGCCGCCGCCGGATCAAGCCCTGCCCCGCCCTGCGCCTGCAAGGCGGCGATCATCGCCGGGGTCCAGAACGCGGCAAGATGATCCGCCACCGCGCGCGCGGGATCGGCCTCGCGGGCAAGGTTGCGCGCGATCTGGTTGGCCATGTAGGCCAGCTTTGCATCGGTTCCGCTGCTCATCCGGCAGGCTCCATGGCATTGCCCCGGTATTGCTGCAAGTGGCAGGGCCGCCGCCTATCAAACGCCCGCGCACGCGGCGGGTCAAACCAAAACGCTCCGCCGCCCTTCCCCATTTGGCACCTGACGCGCGGCGCAGCGCCGTGGCACTAGCAAGGGATGGACCATCCCCCCACCCCTGCACGTACCGAGCGCGATAGCCCCGTGACCGTGTGGTTCGATGGCGCCTGCCCGCTGTGCACGCGCGAAATCGCGCTGATGCGGCGGCTGGATCGGGCCGGGCGGATCGCGTTTGTCGATCTTGCCGCATCCTGCACCGGGGACGACGGTCTGCCCGACCGGGCCGCGCTGCTGGCGCGGTTCCATGTGCGCGAAGGCGACACGGTGCTTTCGGGTGCAGCGGCCTTTGCCGCGATGTGGCGGGCGATCCCGGCCTTGCGCTGGCTTGGCCGCGCGGCGCAGTGGCCGCCACTGGGGGCGCTGCTGGAAGCCGGTTATCGCGCCTTTCTGACCGTTCGCCCACTGTTGCAACGGCTGGCACGCAGGCTGGCGGCATGACCGGCGGGCGCTATCGCAAGGTTCCATCGGCGCGGCTTTCGCGGCTGGCGGCGTTTGGCCAGCTTGCCGGGGGCGTGGCCGGGGGCGTGCTGGCCGAAGGGGCGCGGCGGCTGGCGCGCGGGCAGACGCCGCGCCTTTCCGATCTGCTGCTGACCCCCGGCAATGCGCTGCGCGTGGCCGACCAGCTTTCGCGGCTGCGCGGCGCGGCGATGAAGCTGGGGCAGATGATTTCGCTCGACGCGGGCGATGTGCTGCCGCGCGAACTGGCCGACATTCTGGCCCGCCTGCGCGATTCGGCGCATTACATGCCGCCTTCGCAGCTTGAACGCGTGCTGGCCGGGCACTGGGGCGCGGGCTGGCGCAGCCGCTTTGCCAGCTTCGATGCCCGGCCGGTTGCCGCGGCTTCGATCGGCCAGGTCCACCGCGCCGTGCTGCCCGACGGGCGCGTGCTGGCGATCAAGGTGCAGTACCCCGGCGTGGCGCAAAGCATTGATGCCGATGTCGATAACGTCGCCACCCTGCTGCGCGTGTCCGGCCTGCTGCCCGCATCGCTCGCCATCGCGCCGCTGCTCGACGAAGCCAAGCGGCAGTTGCACGAAGAGGCCGATTACACGCGCGAAGCGGCGATGATGCGCCGCTATGCCGATCTGCTGGCCGACGATCCGCGCTTCATCGTCCCCCGCCCGGACGATGCCCTGTCCGGCCCGCGCGTGCTGGCGATGGATTTCATCGCCGCGCGCCCGATCGAAACCCTGTCCGCCGCGCCGGTTGCGGTGCGCGAACGGCTGGTCGGGGCGATGCTGGAACTGGTGCTGCGCGAACTGTTTGCATTCGGGTTCATGCAGACCGACCCCAACTTTGCCAATTTCCGCTGGCGCGAAGACGACGGGCGGCTGGTGCTGCTGGATTTCGGCGCGGCGCGGGCAGTGCCGGAGGCCACGGTTGCCGCCTACCGCCGCCTGCTGGGCGCCGGGCTGGCCGAAGACCGCGACGGGTTGCGCGCGGCGCTGCTGGAGATCGGCTTTGTCTCCGCGCCCGCGCTGGCGCGCCACGATGCCGCCTTTACCCGGATGATCGACGTGCTGATCGGCCATCTGGGGCGGCCGGGCCTGTTCGACTTTGCCGACCGTTCGTTCGTCGAACGCGTGCGCGCCGAAGCGGAAACCATCGCGGCTGACCGCGCATCATGGCACATCCCGCCCGCCGACACGCTGTTCGTGCAGCGCAAGATCAGCGGCACGGCAATGCTGGCGGTGCGCATGAAGGTCCGCCTGCCGCTGCGCGCGATGGTGGCCAGCGCAATGGACGAGCCGGAACCGGCGCCTGCGGTTTGCGGCCCCCACCCAGGATCCTGCCCCTAGAACGCCGGGATGCCGGTGATCGCGCGCCCCAGGATCAGCGCGTGGACATCGTGCGTGCCTTCATAGGTGTTGACCGTTTCCAGGTTCACCATGTGGCGGATCACCTGGTATTCGCCCGATATGCCGTTGCCGCCGTGCATGTCGCGCGCGGCGCGGGCGATATCCAGCGCCTTGCCCACGTTGTTGCGCTTGACGATGGAAATCATCTCCGGCGCAAAGGCGCCTTCGTCCATCAGCCGCCCGATGCGCAGCGAAGCGTGCAGGCCCAGCGTGATTTCGGTCAGCATGTCGGCCAGCTTCTTCTGGAAAAGCTGCGTCGCGGCCAGTGGACGGCCGAACTGGTGACGGTCCAGCCCGTACTGGCGCGCGGCGGCAAAACAGAACTCCGCCGCCCCCAGCGCGCCCCACGAAATGCCATAGCGCGCGCGGTTGAGGCAGCCAAAAGGCCCTTTCAGCCCGGCCACTCCCGGCAGCAGCGCCGCGTCGGGCACGAACACGTCCTCCATCACCACCGATCCGGTGATCGACGCGCGCAGCGACAGCTTGTTTTCGATTTTCGGCGCGGAAAGGCCCGCCATGCCCTTTTCCAGCACGAAGCCACGGATCGCATCGCCGTGTTCGGCGCTTTTCGCCCAGATCACGAAGACATCGGCAATCGGCGCGTTGGAAATCCATGTCTTGGCGCCGTTCAGCACATAGCCGCCGTCCACCTTCACCGCGCGGGTGCGCATTCCGCCGGGGTCCGATCCGGCATCGGGTTCGGTCAGGCCGAAGCAGCCGATCAGCGCCCCGCTGGCCAGCCCCGGCAGATACGTGCGGCGCTGGTCTTCCGATCCGAAGGCAAAGATCGGGTACATGACGAGGCTGGACTGCACGCTCATCATCGAACGGTAGCCCGAATCCACCCGCTCAACCTCGCGCGCGACAAGGCCATAGGCGACATACGAAGCGCCCGCACCGCCGTATTCCACCGGCAGCGTCACGCCCAGCAGCCCGGCTTCGCCCATTTCGCGGAAGATCGCAGGATCAGTGTGTTCGCGCGCGAAAGCATCAATCACGCGCGGTTGCAGGCGCGATTGGGCAAAGCCGCGCGCGGCATCGCGGATCATCCGTTCATCGCCATCGAGCTGGCCATCCAGCCCCAGCGCATCTTCCCAGTCGAACCCGCCCATGCCTGCATCCGCTCCGCTGTTATCGCATGCCAGCGATGGCACCCCGGACGGCGGGCCGCAAGTGCCTGATGGTCCGGGCGGGGCAGGCCCAGTGCGCTGGCGGCCCTATGCGGGGCCAGCCATGAAATCGGGCGTATCGATCTGCTGGCGCGCCTCGTTCATCAGGCGGCCCCAGTCGGTCGAAAGCCTGGCGAAATAGGCATCGGTTTCATCCAGCCGGCGCGTCACCACCGGGCGGGCGCGGTCCTGCGGGATCACCACCAGATCGAGCGGCAGCCCGACCGACAGGTTCGACCGCATCGTGGCATCGAACGACAGCAGCCCGACCTTGACCGCTTCATCCAGCGGCGTTTCCCAGTTGAGCGTGCGGTCGAGGATCGGCTTGCCGTATTTCAGTTCCCCGATCTGGGCAAAGGGGCAATCGGGCAGGCATTCGATGAAGTTGCCTTCGCTGTAGACAAGGTAAAGCTGCAACGGCCCGTCGCCCACCCGCCCGCCGACCAGCAGCGACACGTCGATGTTGATCGCCGACCCGGCCAGCGAGCGCGCGACATTGCGCCGCGCCTGCATCAGCGCCTCGCCCACCAGCGACACTACCCGGAACATCGAAGCCATGCCCGCCACGGTGCGGCGTTCCTCGCTCACGTCGAAAGGGTCCAGCCCTTCTTCGAGCAGCGCCAGCATGTTCTGCGTGGTCGAAAGGCTGCCCGCGCTGGCGCAGAACACCAACTGGTCCGGCCCATCGGCCAGGACGTGCAGCTTGCGGAAGTTGGAGATGTTGTCGATCCCGGCGTTGGTGCGGGTATCGGCGATCAGGACGATACCGGCCTGGGTGCGGATGCCAAGGCAATAGGTCATCGGGCGATTCCCCCTGCTGCGATCATCGGGCGTGCAGCATTGCAGCAATCCGCCATGGCTACGCCCCTGCGCGGCGCTTGTCGATGCCTGCCGCGCGCTATTGTGCGCCGGGCTGCTGCGCCGGATCGGCGGCGATGAACGCGGGCAGGCAGCGGCAGTTCTCCTCGATCTGCAACAGCCGCGGAAAATCGTGCGCCGCGCCAAACCGCCGCGCATTGCCCAGTTGCGGCACCAGCAGGATATCGGCCAGCGTCACCTGATCGCCAAAGCAGTATGGCCCGGCAATTCCGGCGATCATTTGCGCGCAGGCCGCCAGCCCGCTTTCGATCACTTCGGCGGCCCAGCCCTGGGCGGCGGCGTTGTCCAGCCCGCGCGCCTTGAGCATCTTGAGCACGCGCAGATTCTGCACCGGGTGGATATCGCAGGCGATGGCCTGGGCAAAGGCGCGCACCCGCGCCCGCCCCAGCGGATCGGCAGGCAGCAGCGGCGGTTCGGGCCATGCTTCGTCGATATATTCGCAGATCGCCATGCTCTGCGTCAGCACGGTGCCGCCGCCGATGGCGAGCGCGGGGACCAGCCCTTGCGGGTTGATCGCCAGATAGCCCGGCGCGCGCTGGTCCCCCCGGAGCAGGTCTTGCACCGCCGTGCGCCATTCCAGCCCCTTGAGCGCCAGCGCAATGCGCACCCGCCAGGTGGCGGTCGAGCGCCAGTAGCCATGCAGCACCAGCGGGGCGGCGCCGGAATCGGCATCGGCTTCTTCGGGCATGGCGGCGCTCCTTCTGGTAAATCCCACGCAGGCCCCGACGATAGAACGCAACCGCCCCGGTTGAAAGACACCGGTGGCCCGCTAGGGTGCGCAGGCATGAACCCCGCACCCCCGGCCCCGTCCCCCGCGCTGCACCCGGTCTATGCGACCATGCCCGTGACCGTTTTCGAACGCATGTCGGGCCTTGCCCGCGATCTGGGCGCGATCAACCTGGGGCAGGGCTTTCCCGACGATCCGCCGCCGCCCGCGCTGCTCGATGCGCTGACCCGCGCGGCGGCGCAGCATCCGCACCATTATCCACCCATGGCCGGGCTGGCCGAACTGCGCGATGCGGTGGCGCGGTTCTACCGCCGCACGCAAGGGCTGGACGCCGGACCGGACAACGTGATCGTCACCTCCGGCGCGACCGAGGCCGTGGCGGCGGCGATCCTGGCGGTGGTGGCGGCGGGCGATGAAGTGCTGCTGCTGGCCCCGGCCTACGATGCCTATGCCCCGCTGATCCGGCGCGCGGGCGGCGTTCCGGTGTTCGTGCCGCTGCGCCCGCCGCACTGGGCGCTGGACCACGCCGCGCTGGCCGCCGCGATCACGCCGCGCACCCGCGCCATCGTGGTCAACGATCCGCTCAACCCCACCGGCACCGTGGCCGGGGCCGCCGATCTGGCCGCGTTGGCCCGGCTGTGCGTGGCGCACGATCTGTTCGCCATCTGCGACGAGGTGTGGGAAACGGTGCGTTTCGACGATCGCCCCCACGCATCGCTGCTGGCGCAACCGGGCATGGCCGAACGCGCGGTGAAGATCGGATCGGCAGGCAAGATCTTCGGGGTAACCGGGTGGAAGGTCGGCTGGCTGGTGGCCGCGCCGCGCGTGGCCGCGATCATCGGCCGCGCGCACCAGTTCCTGACCTTCACCACCGCGCCGATGCTGCAGCGCGCGGTGGCCGATGCGCTGGACCAGCCCGGCATTGCCGCGGCCTGCACCGCGCGCTGGGCGCAATCGCGCGCGGTGCTGAACGCGGCGCTGGCGCAGGCAGGCTTTGCCGTGCTGCCCAACCAGGCGACATGGTTCAGTTGCATCGACCTTGGCGCATCGGGCATCGCCATGGACGATACGGCCTTTGCCGAACGCGCGGTGCGCGAAGCGGGCGTGGCGACAATCCCGCTGGCGCCGCTGTGGGAAGGCGATGGCGCGCCCGCCGGAATCGTGCGGCTGTGCCATTGCAAGGACCCTGCCATGCTGGCCCGCGCGGTGGACAATCTGGCCCGCTGGCGCGAAACGCTTCAGGAATAGCGCAGTTCGCCCTGCACCGGGGGTGCCGCTGGCACAGGGGCAGCAGCAAGCGACGCGGCGGGCGCGGACGCTGGCACCGCTGCCGGACGCGGCAACAGGCAGCGCGCCAGCCCTTGCAGCACATAGACCGCATGGCGTTGCCCACCCCGGTTGGCGTGGTCCACCGCATAGCCGGCATAATAGCGCCGCAGCAGCCCGGCACGGACCAGTTCGGACACCGCGCGGCTGAGGTTGGTCTTGCCCGATGCGCGCACCCGGTCGCGCACTTCATCGTCCACCACCTGCGCCGCTGCCGCCGCATCGGCAGGCAGCGATCCGGCGGCGGCCAGATCGGCGCGCACCTTGCGGGCCAGCGCAATGCGGCGCGGATCGCGCCCGCCCATCGGCGTCAGGCTGTCGCACAGCCAGTCGCGCAAGGTGGCGCTGTGCCCGCCATGCGGCACGAACGGCCCCGCCTTGCCCGCACCGTCCGCCGCTTCGGCAATCAGGCTGAGCACCATGAAGGCATAGCGCGGGCGGGTGCTGGCGCGGGCCAGCAGATCGAGCAGCCCGGCCATTTCGCCCGCGCCTGCCCCGCCCGGCCCGCCTGCCCCGCCCAGCCCGCTTGCTCCGCGTGGCGCGGGAGCGGTACGGGCGACGGAGGGAGAAGGGATGGGGGCCTGGAACATTACAGGATTCAAGGAAGCACAAATCGGGATTCCTGTGAATCCCCCAAAACCCCGATCCCGCCGCCAAAGCCCATGAAATCCAACATTTGTCATGGATGACACTTTACCCGGCGGCAAAGTGTCACAGGTGGCAATCGGCTTTGAAATCCCCGCTGCGGGTTTTATGCCTTCCGGTTGTATGCTGGCGGCTCGACGGCCACCGACCGGTTCACGCCCGGCCCCACGCAGGAGTTTCCATGCACACCCGTATTGCCAGACTTGACCGGACCGGCGGCCCTGAAGTGATCACATGGGTCGACACCACCCTGCCCGCCCCGGCAGCAGGCGAAGTGCTGGTGCAGCACAGCGCCGTCGGGCTGAACATGATCGACACCTATCACCGCCGCGGCATCTATCCGCTGCCCCTGCCCGGCGGGCTGGGAGTGGAAGCGGCAGGCCGGGTCGTGGCCGTGGGTGCAGGCGTTGGCGATCTGGCGGTGGGCGATCGCGTGGCGACACTTGGCCCGGAAACCGGCGCCTATGCCAGCGCGCGGATCTATCCCGCCGCGCGGCTGTTCCGCCTGCCGCCCGCGATCGACGAACGCACCGCCGCCGCTGCGATCCTCAAAGGCTGCACGGCGGAGTTCCTGATCGAACGCTGCGCCAGGGTGCAGCCGGGGATGGCCGTGCTCGTCCATGCCGCCGCAGGCGGGGTCGGGCTGTTGCTGGTGCAATGGCTCAAGCATCTGGGCGCAACCGTGATCGGCACCGTTTCCACCCCGGCCAAGGCGCGCGCGGCACAGGCGGCGGGCGCGGACCACGTGATCGACTATTCGTCCGACCCGGTTGCCCCCGCCGTGCGCGAACTGACCGGCGGCAAGGGGGTGCAGGTGACCTTCGACGGCGTGGGGCAAGCGACGTGGGAGGCCAGCCTTGACGCCACCGGCACGCGCGGGCTGATCGTCAGCTATGGCAATGCTTCGGCCCCGGTGACCGGCGTGGCGCTGGGCCTGCTGGCGCAGAAGGGGTCCCTGTTCTGCACCCGGCCCACGCTGTACCATTACTATGCCGATCCGGCCGAACGCGCCGCCGGGGCCGCGCGGGTGTGGGATCTGATCGCCAGCGGGGTACTGACCGTCACCGTCGGCCAGACCTACCCGCTGGAACACGCAGCCCAGGCCCACGCCGATCTGGAAGCGCGCCGCACCACCGGATCGACCGTGCTGACCGTGGTATAGCCGCCGCGCGCTATCCGCCGAAGCGGGGCTTGCGCTTTTCGACAAAGGCAGTGGTGCCTTCGCGGAAATCCGGCCCGGCAAAGGCGGCGGCGAACTGCGCCAGGCTGTGCGTGTCTTCCTGCCCCTGCCCATCCAGCACGCGCGCCACGAAATGCTTGAGCGCGCGCGTCGAAAACGGCGATGCCGCCACGATCTGCGCCACCAGCGCCGCTTCATCGGCGGCCAGTTCCTGCACCAGCCCGATGGCGTGGGCCTGTTCCGCGTCGATCAGCATGCCGGTATAGAGCAGCCGCCGCGCCTGCCCCGGCCCGACCAGATCGACCAGCAGCTTCACATCGTGCAGCGGATAGACCAGCCCCAGCTTGGCCGGGGTGATGCCAAAGCGCGCCGCCGGGGTCGCCAGACGGATATCGCAGGCCAGCGCAATGCCGCAGCCGCCGCCCACGCAATCGCCTTCGACCATCGCCACGCTGGGCAGGGGGAACCGCGCCAGCGCATGCTGCGCCGCGTTGATCGCCTGCTGGTTGGCGGCATGCCAAGCCGGATCGTCGCGGTTTTCGAGAAGTTCGGCAATGTCCGCGCCCGCGCAGAACGCACCGCCCTGTGCCGATCGGACCACCAGCACGCGCACCGCGGGATCGGCGGCGGCCTGTTCCAGCAGCGCGGGCACTGCCTGCCACATGGCGATGGTAAAGGCGTTGCGCTTGTCCGCCCGGTCGATCAGCAGGCGCGCCACCGCGCCTTCGATTTCCAGCCTTACGGTCATGCCCATCATCCTTTCGCGTTGATGCCGCCCCATCGCCCGGATCGGCGCACCGGGCAAGAGCGCACGCACCGCACCGGCCGCGCGCCGGATGCACGCCATCGGGCACTTGACCGCCGCCGCATGCGGCTTACCCCATGGGCGCCCCGCACGACAGGACCATGAAGGCATGAGCGAAGACCCCGATCTGCTGGCCAGCTACCAGCGCGCCTACAACCGCCGCATCGGCTTTGGCACGCGCCCCGCGCTGGTGCTGATCGATTTGTGCATGGGGTATTTCGACCCGGCGTGCGAACTCTATGCCGGGGTCGATGCCGCGATGGCGGCGGCGCTGCGCGTGCGCGCGGCGGCGCGCGCGGCGGGCGTGCCGGTGATCCTGACCAACGTGGTCTATCACCCCGGCGGGATCGACGGCGGGCGCTTTTTCGAAAAGGCCGCGCCGCTGCACAATTTCGTCAAGGGCAACCCCATGGCCGCATGGGGTCCGGGGCTGGAACCGTGCGACGATGAACTGGTCGTCTCCAAGCAGTACCCCAGCGCCTTCTTCGGCACATCGCTGGCTTCGACGCTGACCGCGCGCGGGATCGACACGGTGCTGCTGGGCGGGCTGACCACATCGGGCTGCGTGCGTGCATCGTGCGTCGATGCGATGAGCCATGGTTTCCGCACCGGGGTGATTGCCGACGCCTGCGGCGATCGCCACCCCGCCCCGCACGAAGCCAACCTGTTCGACATGAACGCCAAATATGCCGACGTGGTGAGCGAAGCCGAAGCGATGGCCTATTTCGCCACGCTCAACGGCTGAACGCCCAGCCCGGTCCACACTCCGGCACATGGCCCGCCACACGGCCCGGTACATGGCCCGGTACGGGGCTGGAAAATCGCGCGCCGCGCGCTATGGGGGCGGCATGGAAACGCCTCACCGCACGGCGTCGGGGCCGGTCACGGTTGCCGCGCTCTACCGCTTTGCCCGGATCGCCGATTGCGCCGCCGTGCGCGCCGGGCTGGAACAGGTCTGCGCGCGCGGCGGGATTCGCGGCACCTTGCTGGTCGCGCCCGAAGGGATCAACGGCACCATCGCGGGCCAGGATGCGGCGCTGGACGCAGTGCTGGCGCATATCCGCGCCCTGCCCGATTGCGCGGCGGTGGACGTGAAGCTTTCCAGCGCCGAACGCATGCCGTTCCACCGCCTGAAAGTGCGGATCAAGCGCGAAATCGTGACCATGGGCCAGCCCGGCATCGACCCGCGCGCCAGTGTCGGCACCTATGTCGATGCGCAGGACTGGAACGCGCTGATCGCGGACCCGGACACCATCGTGATCGACACCCGCAACGATTACGAAGTGGCCGCCGGAACATTCGCCCGCGCGATTGACCCCGGCACGGCCAGCTTCCGCGATTTTCCCGACTGGTTCCGCCGCGAACGCGACCGCCTGCTGCGCGCGCGCGAAGGGGCCGATGCCCGCCCGGTCAGGGTGGCGATGTTCTGCACCGGCGGCATCCGCTGCGAAAAGTCCACCGCGTTCCTGAAACAGGAAGGGGTGGAAGAGGTCTATCACCTCAAGGGCGGCATCCTGAAATACCTGGAAACCGTGCCGCCCGAAGACAGCCTGTGGCGCGGCGAATGTTTTGTCTTCGACCAGCGGGTGACGGTGGGCCACGGGCTGGCGCAGGGCACGCACCAGTTGTGCCACGCCTGCCGCCGCCCGGTCAGCCCGGCAGACCGCGAATCCCCGCTGTACGAAGCCGGCGTCAGTTGCCCCGCCTGCCACGCCACGCGCAGCGAGGAACAGCGCGCCAGCGCGCGCGAACGCCACCGGCAGGAGACACTGGCCGCCCGGCGCGGGCTCGCGCATGTCGGCGCGGTGCTGCCCGGCAAGGATGCCTGACCGCGACGCCTGAACGGGAATCTCAGGCCGCCGCCGCAACCCCAAGCGTCAGCAGCCCAAGTCCCGCAGCCATCCAGCCGCGCAGCCGCACCCAGTCGGGCGGAAAGGCAATGCTGCGCGCCAGCCAGCGGTCCACCAGCGGGCTGGCCAGCAGCAGCAGGCCAAGCAGCACCAGCGATGGTCCCGACCAGCGCGCGCCCACCGTCCACGGCAGCAGCGCGGCCAGCGCGATCAGGCTGGGCAGGACCGCCACGGCATAGACGCCCGGCTTGCGCACCCCCGCCAGCAGCGCCGCCATCCACCACAGCCCGCCCAGGAACGAAAGGATCAGCGCGGCATAGAAGCAGGCGGCGGCCTGTGCGCTCCATTGCCACACGCCGCGCTGGAGCACCGCCAGCAGGCACAGCGCCTGCGGCAGCCATCCGGCCAGGCCCAGCCGGACCACCGGGGCGGGCAATTCGAAACGTGGCATCGGCAAGGCTTTCCCCGCTGCAAAGTGTGCGCGGCATCGCGCGATGCCATGCCGCAGGCAACATGGCATTGCAGACATGTCGTGGCCGGGCGGAGCGGCGGTTACCGCGCCTGCGATGCATCCGCCCGTACCCAACCCGCCTGTTCCCCCCCGGCCCGTTCCCCCCCGGCCCTTTCCGCTGCCGCCTGCGCCGGTCCTGCCGCTGACCCGCGCCGCTGCGCTCGAACGGCTCGCCGCCTTCATGCCGCGCGCCGGGGCGGAGTATGCCGCGCGGCGCAACCGGGTCGATCCCGGCGGCGATCATGCCGCTGTTTCGCGCCTGTCCGCCGCGCTGCGCCGCCGCGTGATCGGGGAAGACGAAGTGGTGCGCGCGGTGCTGGCCGCGCATGGCCTGCACGCGGCGGAAAAGTTCATCGCCGAAGTGTTCTGGCGCACCTATTGGAAGGGCTGGCTGGAACAGCGCCCGGCGCAGTGGGCGCAATGGCGCGCGCAGACCGCGCACTTGCGCGCCGATCCCGCCGTGGCCCGTGCCTGCGCCCCGGCGATAGCCGGGCAGACCGGGATTGCCGCGTTCGACCACTGGGCGCACGAACTGGCGCGCACCGGCTATCTGCACAACTGGGCGCGGATGCAGGTGGCCTCGATCTGGGTCTTCACGCTGCGCCTGCCCTGGCAACTGGGTGCGGCGTGGATGTTCGAACGGCTGCACGATGCAGACCCCGCCGCCAACACGCTGAGCTGGCGCTGGGTGGCCGGTCTGCACACGCCGGGCAAGGCCTACCTTGCCGATCCCGCGCGCATCGCGGCGATGACCGGCGGCGCGCTGCACGCGCAAGGGTTGGCGGCGCATGCGGACATACCCCCCGCCGATCCGCCGCTGCCCACGGTGGAGCCGCGCCATGCCGCGCCGGTCGATCCTGCCGCGCCCACGCTGCTGCTGGTCACGCCCGAAGATTGCGCGCTGGAAACCGTGCTGGGGGCCGTTCCGGTGCGCGCCGTGGCCCACCTGCCCGCGCTGGCGACTGGCGCGGCGGACCGTATCGCGTGCGACGATGCGCTGGCGCGCGCCGCGCGCCACTGGGGCGTGCCGGTGATCGCCGCCGCCGATGCCGCCGCGCTGGTAGCGGCAGCGCGCGCGCACGGCTGCACGCAGATCGCCACCGGCTTTGCCCCGGTCGGCCCGGTGGCCGCCGCGCTCGACCGGCTGCGCCCCGCACTCGACGCCGCCGGTCTGCCGCTGGCCGAACATCGGCGGCCATGGGATGCGCTGGCCTGGCCGCATTGCCGCAAGGGCTTTTTCCAGTTGCGCAGCCGCATCCCCGATCTTCTGGCGCAGCAGGGGCTGGCCTGATCGCCCAGCGGGCTTGCCAAGGCGCACCCGCTGGGCAAGACTGCGCAGCGATGCCGGAGACGATTGCACGAAGGACGGGCCGCTGGCTGCTGCCGGGCGTTTTGCTGGCGCTGGCCCCGGCGGCGGCGGCGCAGGTACAGGCCCAGATACCGGCCCAGGCACCACCAACCGCAGCCCAGCGCGCGCGGCTCGATGCGATGTTCGCCGCTGCCGATGCGCTGGACGAAGGCGCCGATCCCGCCGCCTATCGCCGCGCCTTCGAACAGGTGCTGGCCTATGGCCGCACGCTGTACCCCGCCGATCACCCGATGCTGGCCTGGCTGGAAGCCGAACAGGCCACCGCCGATTACCTGCAAGGCGATGTAAAGGGCGCCGAAGCGCGGCTGGCGCGCATATCCGCCGTGCTCGATGCCGCCGGGCCGCAATGGCGGCAAAAGCGCATGGAGATCGCCAACGCGCAAGTCGTCATCTACCTGACGTTGAGCGATTTCGAACGCGGCACGGCGTTGAGCGAACAGGTGCTGGAATGGCGCATCGCCACGTCGGGCGGCAAGCCCAGCACGGCGCTGGCGGCGGCGTGGGGCAATCTGGCCAACGCCCAGATCCGCAACGGCGAAACCGCGCGCGGCATTGCCAGCGCCCGGCAGGCCATTGCCATCAACCAGCAGCTCGATCCGATCCCCGCCAACGCCGCGCCGCAATTCGCCAATCTGGTAACCTTCCTCTATGCCGCCGGGCGGCTGGAAGAAGCCGCCGAACAGGGCCGCAAGACCCAGGCCCAGCTTGAAGCCTTCCTGCCCGCAGGCCACCCCTTCCTTTCGGTCAACCTCAACACGCTGGCGCGCATCCTGACCGATCTGGGGCGGCTGGACGAAGCCGAAAGCGTGGCGCGCAAGGCCGTGGACATCGCCCACGCCCGCTTTGGCGAAAGCCAGCAGACAATGCTCTATGTCACCACGCTGGCCGGGATTCTGGCGGCGCAGGGCAAGGCCGACGAAGCGCAGACGCTGGCGCGGACCGCCGCCGCGCGGCTGACCGCCGATCTGGGGGCGGAATCCGACCGTACCCTGCTGGCGCGCGAAACGCTGGCGCAGGCGCTGGCCGCCGGGGCGGACCGCGCCGGGGCGCTGGCCGAACTGGAACAGACCACGGCGATCCGCACCCGCCTGTTTCCCGCCCACCACCGCGACCGGATCAGCAGCCACGACCGGCTGGCCATCACCGCGCTCGATGCCGGTGACCGCCCCCGCGCGCTGGCCGCGCAGGCCGAAGCGCAGCGCCTGCGCGCCGCCGCCGGCACGGCCGAAGATGCCGATGCGCTGGTCGGTGAAGCGCGCCTTGCCGCGATCGAAGTGGCCAGCGGCCAGGGCGCGGGGGATTCCACCTCCACCGCCACAACCACGGGATTGGCCCGCGCCCGCGCGGCGGCGGAACGGCTCGACCGGCGCCTGCAGGAAACCGAAGCCACCGGTGCGCGCCCGTCCGGCCTTGATCGCACCATCCGCAGCGGCTTTGGCTGGGCGATGGAAGCGGCGGCCATGGCGGGCGATGCGGCGCTGGCTTTCGATCTGGCGCAACCCGTGGTCGAAGGCGCGGCGGGACAGGCCGCCCGCGCGGCGGAACGGCGCGCCGCGCTGGATGATCCGGCTCTGGCCGGGCTGCTGCGCGCGCAACAGGATGCCGCCGGGCAGTTGCAGATCCTGCTCGACCGGCAATTGCGGCTGGCCGGGCTGGGCGCCGCGCCCGAACGCATCGCCGCGCTGGAACAGGCGCGCCGCGCCGCCGCCGCGCACTTTGCCGAAACCACCGCCCAGCTTGCCGCCGCCGCCCCCGCGCTGGCCCGCGACGAACGCAGCGAACGCCTTTCACTGGCCCGCGCGCAGGCCGCGCTGGGCGCGGACGAGGCGCTGCTGGTGGCCGCGCCCGGCCCCGGCGGGCTGGTCGTGATCGCCGCCAGCCGCACCGCCGCGCAAGTGGTGCACAGCGCCGATTCGCGGCGCGTCGCGGCGCTGGTGCAGACCTTGCGGCAAGGGCTGGAGCGGCCCGGCGGCTTCGACCATGCCGCCAGCGCCGCCTTGCGCGCGATGATCGTGCCCGATGCCGTGGCCGGGGTGATCGCCGGGCACCCGCGCCTGCTGGTGGCCAGCGGCGGGGCGCTGGCCTCGCTGCCCTTTGCCGTGCTGGCCAGCGGCACCGCGCAGCGCCCGCACTGGCTGGTGCAGGACCACGCGCTGGTCACCCTGCCCGCGCTCTCCGCGCTTTCCCCCGCCCCGTCCGGCGGCGCGCAACCGGGCCAGCCCGCGCGGCGGATCAACGCCTTCCTCGCGCTGGGCGCGCCGCTGCTCGATGGCGCGGGGCCGGACAACGCGGGGCCGGACAGCGCGGGATGGAAGGGCGGCGCGGTCTATCGCTCTGCCGCCAACGCCCGCAAGGTTGCGGACCTGCCCCCCCTGCCCGCCAGCGCCGCCGAACTTGCCGCGCTGGGCAAGGCGCTGTCCGCGCGCAGTTCCACCGTGCTGACCGGCGCACAGGCGACCGAGGCGGCGCTGCGCCGTGCAGACCTGACTGCGGTGGACGTGCTGGCCCTGTCCACCCACGGGCTGGTGGCGGGCGAGATCGACGGGCTGGACGAACCGGCGCTGGTGCTGACCCCGGCCCTGCGCGGCCCGGACGCTGCGCCTGCTGCCGATCCGCTGGCGGGCGATCCCTTTGCGGGCGATGGCCTGCTGACGGCGGATGAAATCATGCGGCTGCGGCTGGCAGGGGCGTGGGTGGTGCTTTCGGCGTGCAACACGGCGGCGGGATCGGGCGCGGACGGCGGCGGGCTGGCCGGGCTGGCGCGCGCCTTCCTCCACGCCGGGGCAGGCAACCTGCTGGTATCGCACTGGGCGGTGCGCGACGATGCCGCTGCGCGCCTCTCGGTCGCCACGCTGGACCGCTATGCGCGCGGCGCGGACCCGGCGCAGGCGCTGCGCCGGGCGATGCTGGGCATGGCACAAGGGCGCGATGCAGCCCTGCGCGATCCCGCGCTGTGGGCGCCGTTCGTGCTGGTCGGGCGCTGATCGGCGCGGGTCAGAAGCGGTAGCGCAGCGAAACCCGCACCTGGCGCGGCTCTACCGGGTGGATGTGGCGATCCTCCACTCCGTCAGCCGCTTCGCCCGGCAGGCGCGAGGCGTAGAAATAGGAAATGTCCGGGTCGCGCGCATCGAACAGGTTGAGCACGTCGAGCGCCAGCCGCACCGGCCCGCGCACGCCATAAAGGCCCAGATTCACCAGTGTCGTGGCATCGGCCTTGCGCGATCCGTCCTCGATCAGCGGGGCGGCGGCAAAATGGCGCAGGCGCGCGGTGGCGGCAATTCCGCCGCCCAGTTCGGCGCTGATCCCCCCGGCCGCGACAAACGGCGTCGCACCGGGAATGAATGCCCCGCCCGCGCCCGCGCCACGAAAGCGCGCCCGCGTCCACGCCGCGCTGCCATCCACTGTCAGCCACACCGCCGGTTTCCAGAACAGCGTGGCTTCACTGCCCCAGCGGCGTGATGCCGCGTTGGGTTCGGTGGTGCCTGCATCGCCGACAAAGACCAGCTCCGACGCCAGATCGAGCCAGAACCCGACAAGCGCAGCCGACAGCGTGCCGCGTTCCACCCGCAGGCCCAGTTCCGCCCCGCGCGAACGGGCGAACACCGGCACCCGGTCTGCCGGATCGCCACTGGCCGGGTCGATGGTGATGGTCGCGCCGCGCACGTCGTTGGAATGATAGCCTTCGCCATAATTGGCATAGAGCTCCACCCCCCGCCCCGGCTGCCATGCCAGCGCCGCCTTGGGCGTGACGATGGCCTGCGATCCCGACCCGGAATTGGCCGCGAGCGCCGATTGCACGCGATAGCCGATGGCATCGGCGCGCAGCCCCAGCACCAGCCGCAGCCCCGGCGCGGGGCGCAGTTGCGCCTGCGCATGAACGCCGCCGCCATATTCGTCGACCCGGTCCTGGCGCACGCTCTGGCGGATCGTGCCACCGCTGGTGCGGTACAGGCCCAGCGCGCCGATCCGGTCGAACCGGGCATCCGCGCCCAGCGTCCAGACCACGGCCCCCTGCCCGAAACGGTGCGCGATGGCCCCGCCGAACACGCCGCGCCGGTCCACCTGCCGGAACTGATCGCCATTGACCGGATCATCGAGGAAATAGGTGAAGTTGGATGTCAGCTCCAGCCGCGAGGCAATGGCATAGGCCGACCATGTCGTGCCCGCGCCTTCGCCCCCCGCTCCTTCACCCCCAGCCCCTTCACCGTCCACGCGTGCGTCAGCCGCCCCGTTGCGCCCGGTATTGCCGATGGTCAGCCCCAGCCGTCCGGCCCGCCCGCCAAGGCCGGGGTCGATAAAGCCGTTGCGCGCGATCAGGCCGCTGGCAATCGCGCGTTCGGGCACCTGATCGGTCGATGTCCAGCGGCTGGAATAGCCCGACAGCGTCAGCGCAATATCGCCGGTGCCATACCGCAGCAGCGCGTTGATCTTGCGCAGGTCTTCGTCCAGCACCCACGGGCCGTTGCTGGTCGTGCCTTCCAGCGCCGCCAGCACCGTGCCCGCGCCCAGATCGGAACTGCCCGCCGCCAGCGCGCGCCAATAGCCCCACGATCCGCCGGTCACTTCGGCCAGGGGGCGGTCAAGCTGCGCGCGGGTGAAGAAACGCATCGTCCCGGCAGAGGAAAAATCGCCGTTCCCGGCGTGATAGGGGCCTTTGGCATAGTCGATCCGTTCGACCAGTTCGGGGATCAGGAAGTTGAGATCGAGATAACCCTGCCCGTGGCCGTGGCTGCGCATGTTGACCGGCGCGCCATCGACCAGCGCGGCCAGATCGGTGCCGTGGTCAAGGTTGAAGCCGCGCAGGAAATACTGGTTGGCCTTGCCCGTGCCCGAATGCTGCGTGGCGATCAGGCCGGGCACGTTTTCCGCCAGTTCGCCCACCCGTGCGATCGGCCGGTTTTCGAAATCGGCATAGCCGGTCGTGCCTTCGGACCCGCTCGTGGCGATACCGACCTGTGCGATCGCGCGGCCATGGACCACGATCTGGTCGCGCAGGTCGGGTGGCGGCGCTTCTTCGGCCAGCGCCGGGGCGGCGATCAGGCATGCTGCCCCGGCGAGCAATGATCGGTCAATCATTTCAACACCTTCGTCCATGAAAACCGGCAACCGGCGCGCTTGCTTTCATGCCCGCAAGCGGTGCAGCCCGCCCCTTGCCGGCGCGTCAGAACACCACGACCGAGCGGATGGATTCGCCCGCGTGCATCAGGTCGAACGCGGTGTTGATCTCTTCAAGGCCCATGACGTGGGTGATCATCGGGTCGATTTCGATCTTGCCGGTCATGTACATGTCGACGATCCTGGGCACGTCGGTGCGGCCCTTGGCGCCGCCGAACGCGGTGCCGCGCCAGTTCCGCCCTGTCACAAGCTGGAACGGGCGCGTGCTGATTTCCTTGCCCGCTTCGGCCACGCCGATGATGATGCTGGTGCCCCAGCCGCGGTGGCAGGCTTCCAGCGCGGTGCGCATCACGTCGGTATTGCCGGTGGCATCGAAGGTATAGTCCGCGCCGCCATCGGTCATCTCGACAATCCTGGCGACGGTTTCCTCGCGGCTCAATCCGCGCGAATTGAGGAACTGGGTCATGCCGAACTTGCGGCCCCATTCCTCGCGCGCCGGGTTGATGTCCACGCCGATGATCCGGCCCGCCCCCGCCAGCCGCGCGCCCTGGATCACGTTGAGGCCAATGCCGCCCAGCCCGAACACCACGACATTGTCGCCAACCTGGACCTTGGCGGTGTTGATCACCGCGCCGACCCCGGTGGTCACCCCGCAGCCGATGTAGCACGATGTCTGGAACGGCGCGTCCTCGCGGATCCGGGCCACCGCGATTTCGGGCAGGACGGTGAAGTTCGAAAAGGTCGAACAGCCCATGTAGTGGAACACGGGGCTGCCCTTGTAGCTGAACCGGCTCGTCCCGTCGGGCATCAGGCCCTGCCCCTGCGTGGCGCGGATCGCGGTGCACAGGTTGGTCTTGCCCGAAAGGCAGCTTTTGCACTGGCGGCATTCGGGGGTGTAGAGCGGGATGACATGATCGCCCGGCTTCACGCTGGTCACCCCGGCGCCCACTTCGCGGACGATCCCGGCGCCTTCGTGGCCCAGCACCGAGGGGAAGATGCCTTCGCTGTCCAGCCCGTCGAGCGTATAGGCATCGGTATGGCACACCCCGGTGGCCATGATTTCGACCAGCACTTCCCCGGCCTTCGGCCCTTCCAGATCAAGCTCGACGATTTCGAGCGGCTGCTTGGGAGCAAAGGCGACGGCGGCACGGGTCTTCATGGGCGGGATCTCCGGTCTGTAGGCCAACCGCCTTTACCATCCCCGGCGGCCGAACAAAGGCAAAAAGCCATACGCCCGGTCTGTTACGGCCTGGCCGCAGGCACCGCCCGGCAGCCCCGGTTTGCTTTTTGTTGCATTGCAGCCTAAGGGCGGCGGGCGAATGGAGCCAAGGGCGGAAATGCGGGTGCGAAACGGCGCCCGGAACCGGTCACGCCCCTGCTGCCCGCGCAATGCCCTGGGGCTTGCCTGCCAACACGCGCGCGCTCCGGTGCGCCGCCCCTGTCCCGTGCCATCACCGGCCCAGTCCTGAATCGAACGTTCACCATGCCATTCCCCCCCCTTCCCGCCCTCATTGCCGAAGCCCTCGAAGCGCAGGGCTATGCCGAACCCACCGCCGTCCAGGCCGCCGTCGTCGCCCCCGAAGCGCAGGGCCGCGATCTGGTGGTGTCCGCGCAGACCGGGTCGGGCAAGACCGTCGCCTTCGGCATCGCCATGGCCGACAGCCTGCTTTCGGGCGAAACCAACCAGTGGTCGCGCGCGCCGCTGGCGCTGGTGATCGCCCCGACCCGCGAACTGGCCTTGCAGGTCAGCCGCGAACTCGCCTGGCTCTATGGCCGCACGCAGATGCGCATCGCCACCTGCGTTGGCGGGATGGACCCGTCGAAGGAACGCCGCGCGCTGCAACAGGGGGCGCAGATCGTGGTCGGCACGCCCGGCCGCCTGCGCGATCATCTCGAACGTGGCGCGCTCGACCTGTCGGCGATCAGCCATGTCGTGCTCGACGAAGCCGACGAAATGCTCGACATGGGCTTCCGCGAAGACCTTGAGGAACTGCTCGAAGCCGCGCCGCAGGAACGCCGCACGCTGCTGTTTTCGGCCACGATGCCCAAGCCGATCGAGGCGCTGGCCCGGCGTTACCAGCGCGATGCGCTGCGCATTTCCACCGCTGGCGATACCCGCGGCCATGGCGATATCGTCTATGAAGCGGTGGCCGTCGCCCCGGCCGACATCGAAAGCGCGGTGGTCAACCTGCTGCGCTTCCACGAAGCGGAAACCGCCATCCTGTTCTGCGCCACGCGCGACAGCGTGCGCCGCCTGCACTCCTCGCTGACCGAGCGCGGCTTTGCCGCCGTGGCGCTTTCGGGCGAGCACAGCCAGAACGAACGCAACAACGCGCTGCAGGCGCTGCGCGATGGCCGCGCCCGCATCTGCGTGGCGACCGACGTGGCCGCGCGCGGCATCGACGTGCCCTCGCTCAGCCTTGTCGTCCACGTCGAAACCCCGCGCGATGCCGAAGTGCTCCAGCACCGGTCGGGCCGTACCGGGCGCGCCGGGCGCAAGGGCATCGCCGTGCTGATCGTGCCCTATCCGCGCCGCCGCCGCGTGGAAATGATGCTGCGTTCGGCCCGCGTCACCGCGCAGTGGATCGACGTGCCCAGCGCCGAAGCGATCCGCCAGCGCGATCAGGAACGCCTGCTCGCCGCGCTCAACGAACCGGTCGAAGCCTCCGACGCCGACCGCGAGGCCGCCGCGCGCATCGTCGAAACGATGGACCCGATGGCCGTGGCGCTGGCGCTGGTCGCGGCGCGCAAGCGCGGCATCCCCGAACCCGAAGAACTGGTCAGCCAGTCCGCCCCCGATGCCGGTGGCGGGCCGCGCCTGCGCGAAGGGTTCGACGATACGGTGTGGTTCCACATGGATATCGGCCGCCGCCAGAACGCCGATCCGCGCTGGCTGCTGCCGTTGATCTGCCGCCGCGGGCACATCACCCGCAACGAAATCGGCGCGATCCGCATTGCCGCCACCGAAACCTTCTTCCAGGTGCCCAGCGCGATCGCCGCTCGCTTTGCCGATGCGCTGCGCCGGACCGGCAAGGCCGGTGCCGAAGACGAAAGCGGCATCGTGATCCAGCCCAGCGCAACCGGACCCGGCCCGCAGGGCGATCGCGGTTCGCGCAGCGCCCCGGATCGCCCGCGCGGCAAGTTCCCCGCCCGCGCCGACAAGCGCCCGCACCGTGGCAAAGGCCCCGGCGATGGTGGTCCCGGCGGCGGTGCCGGTGGCGGGTACAAGGGACGGTCGGACCGCCGCCCCTGATCGCGGCATAAGTCCATCAATGCACGTGGACTGAAACCCCCTTTTGCGTCTATAATCGCCGGGTGAGCACGCCTCCCCCGCCCTTCACCGCGCTTGCCTGGACCGCGCCGCTGGCCTCCGCCCTGGCCGATGCCAGCGCCGCGCTCGCCCGCCTCGACGCCCGCGTTTGCGCCACTTCGCTGCGTCCGGGGTGGACCTTGCGGGCAAGCTGGAGCGGCTATGCGGCGGCGCTGGCGCTTCAGCAGTCGGCGGTCGAGGAAATCGACATCATTGCCGACCGCTGCGGCCTGCGCCTGCCCGGCCGCGCGCTTGTGCGCACCGAAGACGAACCCTTTGCCGCCCTGCCCGGATGGCAGGCGCTGCTGGCCGAACCGGCGGGGCGGCACTGGTCGCAGGATCTGCCCTTCACGTTCGATCCGCCGCCGGGCTGGCAGGATGCCCCGGCGCTGGTGCGCGCGCTGACCCTGCTCGACCTGGCGTGCCGCGCCGATCGCTCCATCGCGCCCTGGCTGGCCTTTCCGCTGCTGCTGCGGCGCATCGGGCTGACCCGCGCCGCCCTGCCCTGTATCGTGCCCGGAGACGCCGCCCAGCGCATGGCGCTGACCCCGCGCCCGGTGCTGCTGCGCCGCCTGCTCAAACAGGTCATGCGGCAGGCTGAGGCAGGGCTGGAGCGGCTTGACCGGCTTGAGGCGGCAACCGCGCAGGCCGCCCGCGCCATCGCGGCAGAGCGGCGCCCCGGCAAGCTGGCCGATCTGGGCCGGGTTGCGCTGGCGCGGCCCTGCCTTGCCGCACGCAGCCTTGCCCCCCTGCTCGGCCTGACCATATCGGGGGCGGGCAAGCTGCTGGAACGTGCCAGTGCGCTGGGCGTGCTGGTGGAGATTTCCGGGCGCGGTTCGTGGCGCACCTACGTCACCCCCGATATCGCCATTGCCACCGGCCATCGCACCCCGGACCGGGGCCGTCCCGCCGCCCCGCCCTCCCCTGCTCCCGAAGTAGCGGGGATCCTGCGCTCGTTCGACGAGGAGATGGCAGCGATCGACGCCCGGTTGGCAAAGCTTGGCATCGCGGCGGAACCCTGAGCGGGGAATGCGGCTGCGGTCTTCCCTTTCCTCTCAAAAAGCCAAAGGCTTCCTGCGGGTTAGAGGGGTTTATAGGGAGTTAGACAGGTTAAGCGCCACAACCGGCCTTGCGACTCGCCGGTTCCTGCCGAGTCGGGCAGTGTGGCCTGTTCCCGAAGGATCGGGTGAGCGTTCCCGGAGTGTCGGCCCTGCGTTCCCGAAGGATCGGCCCTGCGTTCCCGAAAGGTCGAAGGTGGCCCTTGATGCGTTCCTGATGGATCGAAACTCCCGATCAGCCGCGCTTTGCAGCGCAGCGATTGAATCACTTTGCGATGGTGCCGTGCGATAGAGGTTCAAACACTGCGGACAGCGGCGCCTTGTGGCAGCGCCCTTCCCTGCCCCTTCCGTCCGGCCCGACACTTCGGGAACGCCAGGCGTTTCCCCAGCCATCGCCGATCAGCGGCGGAGCGTGTGGCGGTTCTTTTCGTGGTGGCGGCGGACCCAGCCGATGAAGGCCTTCTGCCAGTTGGCCGGAAGCCGCGTCGCATCGGCGTTGACCCAGCGTTCGAACTCGGCGTGGAGCGCGTGGAGATCCCAGCCGGGGCAGGTTTCGCGCAAGTGGTCGAATGTTTCGTCGGTGATGAAGCCGCGCGTGGCGGCGTCGCTGACCCCGGCAATGGCACGGCGGATCAGCGCGCTGGCATTGATCGTTTCAGAAGCGGTTTCGGTGGCGGCGGGCGATTCCGACGCGGGTGCGGGCGGGTGTTTCCCCAGGGAAACAGCGGCCGCACTGCGCTGGAACAGATCCGCCGGCGGCTTTTCCTCGGGCCGTGCGCTGTCGGGCAGGCGGCGTTCGGCGCCGTCCTTGCCGTCGATCCGCCGCATCCGCAGCAGCGGTTCGCCCCCCTTCCCCGGCTCCACCGTCAGGCCATAGCCAGGCAGCGCGTCCTTTTCCGCCAGCTTGAGGATTTCGAACTTGAAGCGGCGGTATTCGCCTTCCGCGCCTGATTTTTCGAACAGGACCGGCATGGAAATGGCAAAGCCATCCTCCCCTGCCCCGCCCGCGTGCTTGCGTGCCACCTTGTAGAGCCAGCGTTCCCGCCCGCCGGTAATGGCGAAGTAGGCGCGGTCGATGGACAGCACGCCGCCCTTCATCATCACCCCTTCCCAGAACCAGTTGGACAGTTCGATGGTCATGCCGCGCGACCGTTCGGTCTTTTCATCGACAAGCTGGGTCCAGCCATCGAGCCACGAAAACGTTGCCTCGCGCCGCCCCCGCCCCGCAGTGGCAGGCTGCCCGGCATCGGCGCGGATATTGGTCTTGATCGTCGTCGCCACCAACCGGTCGAGCGACTGGGCCAGCAGTTCATAGGCGCGCCCGGTGGTGGGGCGGCCAATCGCGCGCAACAGATCGTAGGGCATCAGGTGCAGTTTGCGCGGCACGTCGTTGATCCCGCGCCGGGCCATGTCGGCCAGCACGCTGGCGCAATAGATCAGGATGTCGGCATCCCAGATCGTTGCCATGCCATAATCGGGGCTGGCCGAAACGTGGACCCACAGCTTGCCGTCCGGGCTGGTATAGTCGATCGGCTTGACCCGCTTAGACTTGGCCAGACTGAAAAACGGGCGCTCCATCATTTCGCGCTGATCGCGCAGCGGCATGTCCGCCACATAGGGCAGGAAGAGGTCGAACTGTTCGCCCCCGCCGATGGTGCGGCGCGCGGTCATGCCGCCAATGTTTCCCTGGGGAAACACAAATTGTGAAGCGGCGTTTCCCTGGGGAAACACAAACTTTCAGGCGATGTTTCCCTGGGGAAACACTTGTCAGGCCAATTCCGTGCAGGCGTGCCCATCAGCGCAGCAGATCCTTGCCGTCCACGTCGAGTTCGACCAGCGCATCGAGCACGAGGTCGAGCATGCCCTTGAGGCCGAGGCCCGATCCGGCGTGGAGCCGCAAGGTGATGCCCTGGCGGTTGACGGTCTGGACGGTCAGCGCCGGGCGGCCGAACGGGCCTTCGTACACGCGCGGGCCGGGGCGGTCGTCGTCGGACCGTGGCGCGGCCAGCAACCGGGCGATCACTTCGGAGGCGGGCAGGGGGGCATCGCCGGCCCTGGCGCGCTCTTCCTGCAAGCGGGCAAGGGAGCGCGCTTCGCGCAGGATGGCGGGTGCGGCCTCGCGGTCGTCCAGCGCCTGCGCCAGCGGATAGGCGGGCTTGAGCTGGACATCGGCCGGGCTGGCAAAGGCGGCCAGTACCGCATCGGGCAGGCTGGCGACCTTGAGCATCTTGGACAGCCATCCCTTCGACAGCTTGAGCCGTTCGGCCATGCGGGTCAGGTGGTTGCCGTAATGGTCCTTGAGCGCGTGGGCATAATTGCGCGCACGTTCCAGATCCGAAACGTCCTTGCGCGCGCGGTTTTCCAGATCGGCAAGGCGGAAGGCGGCTTCATCGTCAAGCTGGGCGACTTGCGCCACGAAGTGCATGTCGGGGTAGGAGTGGCGGCGCAGCCACGAAACCGACCAGTGCCGCCGCGTGCCCGCGATGACTTCGTAATCGTGATCGGGGTCGCCTTCGACCCGGCGGACCACCGCAGGGACTTTCTGCCCGCCTTCGGCCACGATCGAATCGATCAGTTCGCGGCACGATTCCTCGCTCAGGTGCTGGTACGAACGGGCGTTGCCCGGCCACACCCGGACGCGCGCGGGATCGAGCAGCAGTTGCGTGACCTGCCGCACTTCGCCGCTGGCAACGCGCGCCAGCGCGGATTCGCGGCCGAGCAGCGTGGTGCCGCGCATCCGTTCGCCGCGCGGCGGGGCAGGGGAGGGGGCAGGCGGCGCGGAAGCCGGTGCGCCATCCGCAGAAATGCCACCTTCGGCTTTTGTTTCAACCGCTTCGTCGGCCAGCAGGGCTGCGAGATAATCGGATTGCTTACGCGCCATGGTTCACCTCGTCGTGAAAAGCACGGAACATATGATGAACAACGCCGTGTAGGAAAGCGCCGATTGCGGCGGTTTCCGAAAGCGGGCGGGCGATACCGGCCGTGCGATCAGGCATGGATCACGTCCTCCTCGCGCGCCGGGGCAACGCGGCCCCATCCGGCGCGCACCAGTTGTTCGATCTGGCCCAGCGCCTCGTCCAGATTGGCGCGGCAGCGTTTGTGCGTGCGCGGCGTGCCGATCGGCTTTTCCAGTTCGTAGATCGTCATCATGCGCAGCGCGGCGTGGCTGATTTCCGCGCTTTCGAGGATCGGCACCGGCAGCAGCGCCGGGCCGAAGGTCTGCTCCATGATCGTGCGGACCATTTCGTGGCTGGGATCGCCGCCGTCGAACTTGGAGCAGATCAGCCGCACGAAGGAATAATCGACCGCGATCCCGGCTTCGACAAGCTGCGCGATGACCTGGTCCATCATCGACAGGAACTGCACGGTGGAACAGAAATCGGGCGTCGTCGCCGCCAGCGGCACCAGCAGGGCATTGGCCGCCTGCATCACCGCCAGGCTGATCGTGCCGAGCGCGGGCGGGGGGTCGAGGATCACCACATCGTAATCGCGCGCCATGTCCATCAGCCCGGCCTTGAGCTTGCGGAAGCGCGCGGCCAGCACCGACTGGCCATCGGCCCCGGACGCGGCGAGTTCATATTCCACGTCGAACAGTTCGAGGTTCGAAGGGATCAGGTCGACATTGGGCCACGGCGTGCGCTTGACCGCATAGAGCAGGTCGGTCTGCGTCGGGTCGATCGACAGGTAGGGATAGAGCGTTTCGTCGCGGGTGATGTTGAAGTGCGGGTTGAAGCCGAACAGCGTGGTGGTGGTGGCCTGGCTGTCGCAATCGACCACCAGCACGCGGTAGCCCTGCACCCCGAAATAGTGGGCAAGGTGCGTCGTCACGGTCGATTTGCCGACGCCGCCCTTGAAGTTCTGCACCGCGATGATTGCCGGAACATCGCCCGGCGCGCGGGCGGGGGAGGCGCCCAGCACTTCGCGCATGCGCAGCATGTCTTCCATCGAATAGCCGATGCGCCGCCCGTTGCCGCCCGCCGGGGGCGGGGGCAGGCGGCCATCGTCTTCGGCCATGCGGATGCGGTTGGTGGAACAGCCCAGCAGTTGCGCTGCCTCGGCAATGCCGAAGCGGGCGTTGAGCTCCTTGCGGCTTTCGGGCAGGAAGGCCTTGCGGCGCAACCGTTCGATCATGCGTTCGCCCGCCGAAGCAAGATCGCCGATCTGGCTGACGATTGAAGTGGATTCGGCCATGGTGCGCCTTCTTGAAGGTATAATTGCGGTTCGATAGCCGATTTCCTTCAAGTGTGCAAACCGTGCCCCGTTTGGCGCCCGTGGCCGCGCGCGGGCCGGGCACGGCGGTTGACGCGGCAGGCACGGCGTGGTCCCATCTGGGAGCTTTCGGGCCGTGGCGGCGCACTACACCCGGCGGCGAGGCCCCGCAGCGCGACGGGCCGGACCACATGCGAGGGGATACCGATGACCGATGCGGAACTTGCCGCCCATCTTGCCGACTATGCCGGACGCCTGCTGCTGACCGTGCGCGAAAGCGCGATGTTCGGTCCCAAGCCGCTTGGCAAGGCGGGCGATGCAACCGCCAACCAGTTCCTTGTCCACGCGCTGCGCGAACAGCGGCCCGATGACGGGCTGCTGTCGGAAGAGGAAAAGGACAACCTTGACCGTCTTTCGCTGTCGCGCACCTGGATCGTCGATCCGGTGGACGGCACGCGCGAATATGGCGAGGCGCGCAGCGACTGGGCGGTGCATGTCGGGCTGGCGATCGATGGCGTGGCCAGCATCGGCGCGGTCGGCCTGCCGGGCGCGGCCGACGGTGCCGGGCTGGTGCTGCGCACCGACCGTCCGCAACCGGTTCCGCCAGCGCCCGCCACGTTGCGCATGGTCGTCAGCCGCACCCGCCCGGCGCACGAAGCGGTGGAAGTGGCCAGGGCGATCGGCGCCGAACTGGTGCCGATGGGCAGCGCCGGGGCCAAGGCCATGGCGGTGATCCTGGGCGAGGCGGACATCTACCTGCATTCGGGCGGGCAGTTCGAATGGGATTCGTGCGCCCCGGTGGCGGTGGCGCTGGCCCATGGCCTGCACGCATCGCGGATCGACGGCAGCCCGCTGGTCTATAACCAGGCCGATACCTACATGCCGGACCTGCTGATCTGCCGCAAGGAACACGCGCAGATGGTGCTGGACCAGATCGCCGTGGTGAAGGCGGCGGGTTAGGCCCCGCCCTCATCTTCGGCTCCGGCCACGCGCCAGCCCTGTTGCGGTCTTGACGCGGCTGCTCCCACATGGGAGCGGTCGGCATGGCCATGATGTCTGCCGACCAGCGCGAACTGTTCCTGCCCCTGATCGAAGGGATTCAGGAAGAACCGCCCTTCGGCCTGTTCATGCGCAATCTGGTGGCGCGCACCGGGGCGCGGCGGGCCTTCATGCTGATCCACCAGGCCAATGCCGCGCCGGACCAGAAACCGGCGGTGATCCATGTCATGTCGCCGCGCGCCACGCAGGAGCCGCGGCTGGATTTCATGCGGCTTTACGACCTGCGCCTGCACCCGTTCGGCACGCTGCGGCCCGAACGCGTCTATGCGCTGGACGAGATGCTGGATTACGACGATCCGGCGCAACTGGCGGTGCAGCGCGCCGCGCTGGAAGACATGGGCATCCGCCATGCCCGCTGGCTGCGGGTGACGGCGGGCGGAGTGGCCGACGCCTGGCTGGTGCTGGTGCGGCTGCGCGAGGATTTTTCGGCGGCGGCGGTGGCCACGCTTACCGCCATCGCGCCGCATCTGGCTTCGGCGCTGCGCACGCTGGTGGCGCTCAACGCGCAGCGGTTGCAGGCGGCGCTGGCGCAGGACGCCTTGATCCGGCTGGGCGTGGGGCAGATCGCCCTTGATTCGGGCGGGCGGGTGATGGCTGCCGATCCGCAGGCCGAAGCCGCGCTGGCCTTTGCGCCGGAACCGGGCCACGCGGCGGGGCGGCGGCTGGCGCTGCTGCCCGAAGCGGCGCGGCTGCTCGAAGCGGCCTGTGCCGATCTTGCCGCCGGAACCGGCGCGCCGGTGCGGATGGTGCGGATCGACGCGCGCCGGGGCACCGATCTGTTGCTGCGCCGCGCCGATCTGGCGCTGCCCGAACCCGCCGCGCGCCCGCAAGTGATCGGCGTGCTGCGCCACGCGGAGGAGAACGGCGGGGCTACCGAACGCGAGGGCAGGGCAGACAGCCCCGGCGCGCTCGTGCTGCAGGCGCAGCATGGCCTTTCCGCGCGCGAGGCGGCGCTGGCCATGGCCATTGCGCGGGGCGAACCGCTGGTCGAATCCGGGCTGGATCTGGGGCTGACGGTGGAGACGACGCGCAACTATTCCAAGCGCATCTATGCCAAGACCGGGGCGGTCGGGCAGGCGGATCTTGCCCGCATCGTGCTGTCTGGCCTGGCCCCGCTGGCGTGATGCCCCGCTGGCGCGGCGCGGCGGGGCGTTTCCGCCCGGTTCAGCGCGGCACGAACGCGGCCCAGGCCAGCAGCGGGCCGATGGTGGCGACGATGGCGGTATAGGCCAGCAGCTTGTGCAGCATGGTGGCGCGTTCGCCTTCGGGGCAATTGCCCACGATCAGCGCACCATTGGTGGAAAACGGCGATGTATCGACAATCGTCGTGGCAATGCACAGCGCCGCCACCACGCCCGCCGCCGGAAGGTTCCCCGCGTGGACCAGCGGGACCGCCAGCGGGATCACCACCCCCAGCAGCGCGGTGGACGAGGCGAAGGCCGATAGCACCCCGGCCAGATAGCACAGCGCCAGCACGGCCAGCACCGCCGATCCCAGCGTGGCGATGGCCGTGCTGACGGTTTCGACCGTGCCGATCCGTTCCAGCACGCCGACATAGATGACAATGCCCGAAATCAGCAGGATGCTGGACCAGTCCACACGGGCCAGCGCGCCTTCCTGCGTGCGCGGGGCGACCACCGCCAGCGCGATGATGACCAGCAGCGCCATGAACCCGATGTCGATGCGCAGGATCAGCCCGCCCGCCGCCAGCGCCGCCAGCCCGGCCAGCGTCCACGCCCCGTCGCGCCCCAGCGGGGGCAGGGCCTGCACCGCGACCGGCGGCGGGGTCCGCCCTTGCGCGCGCCGCCAGTGTGCGGCCCAGATCACCAGCGCGATGGCGGCGTTGAACGCGGCGCTGGCAAGGAACAGCAGGACCGGTTGCGGCGCAATATTGCTGCGCAGCAATACCTGGTTGGTGATCCCGCCATAGATCGAGATCGGCGAAAACGAACCGGCCTGCGCGCCGTGCACCGTGAGCAGGCCCATCATCAGCGGCGAAAGGCCATGCTGGCGCGCCATGCGCAGCGCGATCGGGGCGACGATGGCTACTGCTGCCGGGCCTGCTGCGCCCAGCGCGGTCAGCACCGCCGCGACGACGAACACCAGCGGCGGCATCAGCCCGGCCCGCCCGCCCAGTGCCGCCGATGCGCGGCCCACCAGCCAGTCCACCGCGCCGTTGCGGCTGGCGATGCCGAACAGATACGTGATGCCCAGCAGCGTCACGAACAGGTCCGCCGGAAAGCCCGACAGCACATCGCGCACGCTCAACCCTGCGGCAAACACGCCAAGCCCCAGCGCCGCAGCCAGCCCGATCAGCCCCATGTTGACCGGCAGCAGCATGGCCGCAGCAAAGATCGCCGCCAGCAGGACGATGGATGCGACGATCATCGCCGCGCCCCGGCGTGGCCCGTCATCATGGCGGCACAATCGGGCGTCATGCGATCAGGCTGCGAACAGCGCGGCGTGCGCGGAGCGCAGCGCGGCCTTCTGCACCTTGCCCATGGCGTTGCGCGGCAGTTCGGGCACGAAGAGCACCGCGCGCGGCTGCTTGAACCGGGCCAGACGGTCGGCCAGCGCGGCGATCACTGCGGCTTCGTCCAGTGCGGGGTCGTCGGCGCGCAGCACGGCCACGACCGCTTCGCCCAGATCGGGGTGGGGCACGCCGATTACCGCGGATTCGGCCACGCCGGGGATTTCATCGAGCGCGGCCTCGACCTCTGCCGGGTAGATGTTCAGCCCCCCCGCGATGATCAGATCCCTGGCCCGGCCAACGATGTGGACATAGCCGCGATCGTCGATGAAGCCCATGTCGCCGGTGATGAAGAAGCCATCGGCGCGAAACTCCTGCGCGGTCTTTTCGGGCATCTGCCAATAGCCGGAAAAGACGTTTGGCCCGCGCACCTCGATCACCCCGATTTCGCCCTGCGGCAAGGGCTTTGCGCTTTCGGGATCGGCAATGCGCAGCGCCACGCCGGGCAGGGGGTGGCCGACGCTGCCGGGCAGACGCTCGCCATCATGCGGGTTGGACGTGTTCATGTTGGTTTCGGTCATGCCATAGCGTTCGAGGATGGCATGGCCGGTGCGCGCGCGGAACGCCTTGTGCGTTTCGGCGGAAAGCGGGGCGGAACCCGAAATGAACAGGCGCATCCCGGCGGCGCATTCGCGGGTGAAGCCGGGGTGGTCCAGCAGGCGCGAATAGAACGTCGGCACCCCCATCATCACGCTGGCCTGCGGCATCAGCCGCACCGCTTCACCAGCATCGAAACGCGGCAGGAACAGCATGGCCGCGCCGCTGGCGATCACCAGGTTGGTCGCCACGAACAGGCCGTGGGTGTGAAAGATCGGCAGCGCGTGGAGCAGGCGGTCGTGCGCGGTAAAGCGCCAGATGCTGCGCAGCGTCAGCGCGTTGGAGGAAAGGTTGGCATGGCTCAGCATCGCGCCCTTGCTGCGCCCGGTCGTGCCGGAGGTATAGAGGATCGCGGCCAGCCCTTCCGGGTCGGCGGGGGCCGCATCGCCGTGGGCCGGTTGCTGCGCCATGCCTTCGGCCAGCGTGCCGCCGGTCCCCGCGGGGTCGAGCGTGAGCAGCGCGGGCACGCCCAGTTCATGGCACAACACCTGCATCGGTGCGGCATCGGCGGTGCGGCACACGACCAGCGCGGGCGCCGCATCGCCGAGGAAATAGCGCAGTTCCCCGGTGGTATAGGCGGGGTTGAGCGGCAGGTAGACCGCGCCTGCCTGCAAGGCGGCCAGCCAGGTCAGCAGCGCGGTCTGCGATTTTTCGACATGCACGGCCACCCGGTCGCCCGGCTTCACCCCGTGCGCGCGGAACAGGTTGGCGATCTGCGCGACGCGCGCCTGCGCTCCGGCATAGGGCGTCACCGTGCCATCGGCGGCGATCAGGAACGGGGCGTCGGGGGTTTCGCGGCAGGTCTGCAGGAACAGCGAAAACATGTCTGGCGGAGCGGTATCGGCCAAGGTGCCCTCTTGCGCGGTCTGCCGCCGGGGGTGGCGGGCTGGCTTCCCTATGGAAAATAAGCGCGCCAGCGTCCACCGCTGATCGCCGCGCCTGCGTGTGTGTAGCCGCGTGCGTGCAGCGATGTCGAAATCTGCGTTGATTAAAGTAAGCATTGCTATTATCGCCACGGCAATGAAGCCGAATGTCGCCTTCCTGTCGTCCGATGTCGGGCGCCTGTTTCGCAGGCGCTTTGGCGTGGCGGCGCGCCGGTTCGGGGTCACCGGGCCGCAATGGCGCGCGCTTGGCGTGATCCAGCGCAGCCCCGGCACCAACCAGCAGGCGCTGGCATCGTGGCTGGAAGTCGAAGCGATCACCGCCGCGCGGATGATCGACCGGCTGGAAAAGCTGGGGCTGGTCGAACGCCGCGACGATCCGGCCGACCGGCGGCGCTGGTGCCTCTACCTGACACCCCAGGCCGAAGACCTGATGGCGCGCATGGCATCGTGCGCGCGCGACGTGGTGGCCGAATCGGTGGCGGGCCTGAGCGAAGCGGAGCAGAACCAGTTGCTCGCCCTGCTTGAACGGGTGCGCAGCAATCTTTCGGACGAAATCCCGGCAGAAGCGGAAACGTAACATGGCTGAAGCGGACCCATTCCCGATCAACGACACGCCCGATGGTGGAACCGCATCCCCGGCTGCCACGCCCGGCGGCCCCGGCGCGGCGGTGGCGCAAGTGCGCAAGCGGCGGACGCGCAGTGTGCTGATGGCGCTTGGCCCGATTCTCGCGGTGGTGGCGGGGCTGTGGTACTGGTTCGGCCAGCCCGGCGTGGTCGAAACCGACAATGCCTATGTCAAGCAGGACATCATTGCCGTGGCCGGGGAAGTGACCGGTCTGGTCACCAGCGTCAAGGTCCGCGAAAACCAGCACGTCAAGGCGGGCGATGTGCTGTTCACGATCGACCCGGCAACCTTTTCCGCTGCCGTGCGCCAGGCCGATGCGGAAATCGCGGCGGCGCAGGCGCGGGTCATCGCGCTGGATGCCGATGTTGCCGCCAAGGCCGCGACACTGGCCGGCGCGCGCGACGATCTGGCGCTGGCGCAGGCCAACTATGCGCGCGAAAAGGCGCTGATGGATCGCGGCTTCAACACCCGCGCGCGGATGGATGCCGCGCAGCATGCCGTGGCCAGCGCGCGCGACCGGATCGGCGCGCTTCAGGCCGAAGTCGAACAGGCGCGGGCCGAACTGGCGCAGGGCCGCGCCGTGCCGGGGGTCAACCCGGCGATTGCCGCCGCGCAGGCCGCGCGGGCGCGCGCCAGCCTCGATATCGAACGCACCGTGGTGCGCGCGCCTGCCGATGGCATGGTCACGCAGGTATCGCGGCTGCAGGTCGGGCAGATGGTCTTTCCGGGGGTGCCGATGGTGTCGATCGTGCGCGATGGCAGCGCGCGGGTGGAGGCCAACTTCAAGGAAACCGATCTGGCACAGATGCGCCCCGGCCAGCGCGCGGTGATCGAAATCGACGCCTATCCCGGCCTTGAACTGGCGGGCCATGTCGAATCCATTGGCGCGGGGACGGGATCGGAGTTTTCGGTCCTGCCCGCGCAGAACGCGACCGGCAACTGGGTCAAGATCATCCAGCGCGTGCCGGTGCGCATCGCCATCGACGGCAAGGCCGACCGTCCGCTGATCGCGGGGTTGAGCGCCGACGTTACCGTGCATGTCGGCAAGTAGCGCCACCGCCGGGGCGGGGGGCGCCGCACCGCCGGTTCCGCCGCCCGTGGCCCACGATCCCGACAGCCCGCGCATCGTTTCGCGCAACCGGCCGCTGCTGCTGGTCGGGGCGATGGCGGCGATGACGATGTACACGCTCGATTCGACCATCGCCAACGTGGCGCTGCCGCACATGAGCGCGGCGCTGGGGGCGACGCAGGATACCGTCACCTGGGTGCTGACCAGCTATGTCCTGGCATCGGCGGTGGCGCTGCCGGTGGCCGGGTTCCTGGTCGATACGCTTGGCCTGCGGCGGATGATGCTGATGGCGGTGGCGCTGTTCACGGTCGCGTCGATGGCGTGCGGCGCGGCGCAGAACATCGAACAGATGGTGGCTTTCCGCATCATCCAGGGCTTTGCCGGAGCGTTCCTTTCGCCGCTGGCGCAGACCGTCACGCTCGATTCGTGTACCGAGGCCGAACGGCCGAAGATGATGGCGATCTATTCGCAAGGGATCATGCTTGGCCCGATTGCCGGGCCGATCGTCGGCGGGTGGCTGACCGACAATCTCGACTGGCGCTGGGTGTTCTATGTCAACCTGCCGGTAGGGGTGCTGTGCTTCCTGCTGCTGGCGATCTTCCTGCCTTCGCTGCCCACCGAGCGCCGCCGGGTCGATCTTGTCGGCTGGGGGCTGGTGGTGCTGACGGTATCGGCGCTGCAACTGATCCTCGACCGTGGCCAGACGGTGGACTGGTTCGCATCGGCGGAAATCGTGATCTATGCGGTGCTGGCCGCAGGCGGCGGCTGGCTGGCGTTCTTCCACCTTTCGGGCGCGCCCAACCCGCTGTTCCCGCTGGCGCTGTTCCGCGATCGCAACTTCACCATCGCCATGGCGCTGATGTTCCTGATGGGGCTGGTGATGATGTCGGTCATGGCCATGCTGCCGGGGCTGCTGCAACAGGTCTATGGCTATACCGCGCTGCAATCGGGGCTGCTGGTGATGCCGCGCGGGATCGGCATGCTGGTGACCGTGACCGCGCTGGCGCCGATCATCACGCGGGTGGATACGCGCATCCTGCTGCTGGCCGGGCTGCTGCTGATGGGCGCATCGACCTGGATGATGACCGGCTGGTCGATCGACATGCCGCGCCTGCCGATCGTCGCCGCCGGGCTGGTGCAGGGCTTCGGGCTGGCGTTCACCTTCATTCCGATGAACCTGATCGCCTTTGCCACGCTGGCGCCCCGGTTCCGCACCGATGCGGCCAGCATGATCACGCTGATGCGCAACCTGGGATCGTCGATCGGGATTGCGATCAGTTCGGTCGCCCTGTCGCGCAGCATCCAGGTCAACCACGCCGAACTGGGGGCGCATGTCACCCCGGCGGCGGTGCCATTCAACCTTGACCGCATCACCGCGTTCGGCCCGGCGGGCGAAGCCGCGCTGCGCATGGTCGATGGCATGGTCAACCTGCAGGCGGTGATGATTTCCTACATCAACGTGTTCTACGCGATGGGGCTGGCCTGCTTCATCGCCACGCCGATGCTGCTGCTGGTGCGCACGGCGGCGCGGCGGGCCTGAACCCGCCGCGCGCGCCCTGTGCGTATCCCGGCGTTGCGTTGTGGATCAGGCGGCGCGGGCCTTTGCGGTTTCGCGTTCGGCGTTGAGGGCTTCGGCGAGGAGGAAGGCGAGTTCGATGGACTGCGCGGCGTTGAGGCGCGGGTCGCAGTGGGTGTGGTAGCGGTCGGCCAACCCTTCGTGGGTGATCGCCACGGCCCCGCCGACGCATTCGGTCACGTCCTGCCCGGTCATCTCGATGTGGATGCCGCCCGCGTGGGTGCCTTCGGCGCGGTGCACCGCGAAGAAGCCCTTCACCTCG
>JBHSCB010000013.1:0-96599 GCA_042650965.1 Novosphingobium lubricantis
CCTTGCCTGCCATCAGGCAGGCAATCCTGACCCAACTCAGCCAGCCCCCGCCGCCAACATGCCCGCACTGCCGTAAACGATGGCGACAAATGATCCGCAGAAATCTGCCAAAGTAGTGTTAGGCCGTGAACCCATAAATCGCGGGCTGGCAACGGCAGGTTGATGCCGCAAGGAAGGTCGTTAAGGTAGTGCGATGCTTTCTCTTGATGATCCTTGTTGGAGCGACCTGCAGCACGCCTACGGCAGCGCTGTTGATGTGCCGAAACTCCTGCGGGCGCTGGGCTCATCAACCGGCCCGAAGACGAGCTATCAGGACGAGCCGTGGTTCAGCCTCTGGTCGAGCCTGTGCCATCAGGGGGATGTTTACACCGCTTCCTATGTTGCCGTTCCCCACATTGTGGAGATAGCAAGCCAAGTGAGGGAGCCAGTGGATTTTGGATTCTTCCAACTGCCGACCGCTATAGAGGTGGCTCGTCAGGCTGGGCGCGGGCCTGATATCCCCGAGGCTTATGCCGACGATTATCATCGTGCGATCAAGCAACTCGTGGAAAACGTAAGCCTTCACCGAAACGAAGCTTGGGACCAGTCGATGCTCCTGTCAGCGGCGGCCGCCCAAGCTGTTGGCAAGGGGCATATCGACGTTGCCGAAGCTCTTCTGAACTTGGACACAGACTGGATCGCCAAAATCAATAACTGCGAGTTCGATTGATCTTTCACTGTACGCCAGCCTGTGATTCAGGCTGGGCATGAGCCGATACGACCTGACCGATTTTGAGTGGCGCGTGATCGAACCTCTGTTGCCAAATTAGCCGCGAGGCGTGCCGCGCGTCGATGACCGGCGGGTGTTGAACGGAATCTTCTGGGTTTTGCGTTCCGGTGCGCCGTGGCGCGACCTTCCAGAACGCTATGGCCCGCGCACGACGTGCTACAATCGGTTCGCACGATGGCGAAAAGCCGGGGTCTGGGACCGGATGATGGACGCGATCACCGCTGCCCACGACGGCGACATCCAGATGATCGACAGCACGTCCGTTCGCGCCCACCAGCAGGCCGCGACGGCAAAAAGGGGGATCGAGATCATTGTCTCGGTCGTTCCCGAGGCGGGCTCACCACCAAGATCCACGCGGTCGTCGATGGGCAAGGTCTCCCGATCCGGCTGAGCCTGACCGCTGGGCAAAGCCATGATGGTCAAGCTGCCGATGAGTTGCTCGACCATGTCGGCGCCGGAACAATCGTGCTGGCCGACAAAGCTTATGATGCCGATCGCATTCGAGCATCCCTCCGCGAGAAAGGCGCTTTCGCCAATACCCCGCCCCAACGCACGGCGCTGGGCGATCCGGCAAACGACATCGTGCTCAGTGCGGTGAACGCTTACGAACTGGCGCATCTGCAACAGCTACGACGCATTCCGATCGAAGAATCGATCGCAAAGTTGCAGGAACTTGTCGGCTTCGAACTCGCGGACCTGCCGTCCGGCGTGTGGAGCCATATCGCGGCGCTGCCGGATATCCACTGCGATCCGCTCGACCGGTTGATGATCGCGCATGCGCTTTGCAGCGGCATGACGGTCGTCACCGCCGATGAAAGCATCCGGCGTTATCCGGTGCCATTCATCTAGAGCGTAAGACACTGGCCCTAGATCGCCACAAACTTCCCCACCGCGCGGTCCTTGCGGACATTCAGGCCATCGAAAACCTGCCCGCTCATGGCGATCCACACGCCCGGCGTGGCAACTTGCGCGGTGGCAAAGGCCATGCCGAGGTTGAAGGGGGCGTCGGTATCGGCAAAGCGCGCGGGGCTTAGTGCGCCGGTCAGCACCATGGTCTTGCCGGGAATTGCGGCAAGGGCCTTGGCGGTTTCGGTCATCGTATCGGTGCCGTGGGTGATGACAACGCGGGTTTCGGGCGCCTCGCGCACGGCGGCGGCGATCAGCGCACGGTCGGCATCGGTCAGTTCAAGGCTGTCCTTGCGCATCAGTTCGACCACGCGGAACGGCAGCGCCACGCGCGCCTGCGTGATCAGCGCGGGAATGCCGCTGTCAACGATCTGGTATTCGCTCAGCGCGTCGAAATAGGCCTTGTCGATCGTGCCGCCCGTGGTCAGCACCAGAATTGCCGGTGAGGTCATGGGTGCAGCCTATGCCCGACCGCGCCCTGCCGCGCCAGCCCTGCACCACGCTGAACGACACTGACCGACGCTGCCGCAAATGCGCCCGGCACAGGACTTGTCATCCCGGTAACAGGGTTTGTCATCGGACTTCCCCGGCCCCGCACGATAGCTGTGGCTGCGTATTTTCAGTCGCATGAGGGGTATGATGGCGACCAAGCACCAGTTCCTGCACGCAGCCGCCTGCGCCGTTACGGCCGCAGTAATGCTGCCGATGCCCGCCTTCGGGCAAGCGCAGGCGCAAGATCCGCAAGCCGCACAGGCGCGCTACATGGCATTGAGCGCCGAAGAACGGACCCGCGCGGGCGATCCGGCCTTCGACTATGCGCTGGGCATCGCAGCATCCGATGCGGGCCTGTACGGCGAAGCGATCGTGGCGTTCCAGCGCGTGCTGGCGCGCCAGCCGGACAACGCGCTCGCCCGTGCCGAACTTGCCCGCGCCTATGCGCTGGCGGGCGATATCGACACCGCGCGCGACCAGTTCGCCACCGTGGTCGACGATCCGACGATCCCCGATCCGGTGCGCCAGCGGTTTACCGGCTTTGTGCGCCAGTTCGACAAGCAGATAAAGGGCGGCGGATCGGACCTGTCCGGCTTTGCCGAAGCCGCAATGGGGCATGACAGCAACATCAATTCGGCGACCGAGCTGACCACGATCACCATTCCGCTGTTCGCCGCGCTTGGCCCTGGTACGCTGGGGGCAGGCGCGCGGGCGCAGAAGGACCAGTACTACGATCTGTCGGCAGGGGTCAGCGCGGTCACGGCGGTCGGCCGGCAGGATCGCGTGTTCGGATCGCTGCTGGGAAACCTGCGCGACAATTTCGACAGCGCCGCCTTCGATCAGGCCAGCCTGACCGGCACGGCGGGGTATGCCCACACCTTTGCCAACCGTGATGTCGCCTCGCTGTCCGGGCAGGTGCAGAAGTACTGGCTGGGCCAGCGCGGCTTCCGCACCGCATACGGCGCGATCGCGCAGTATACCCACCTGCTGCCGGGCGGAAAGGCGCTGTCGGCGTCACTGCAATACAACCGCTTCGACTATGACCGCGACCCGCTGCGCGATGCGGATCGCTTCGCCATCGGTATCGGCTATGCTGCGCGCAACTATTCGATCAACCTGATCGGCGGGCACGAGGAAACGCGCCGCCAGGCGGGCGATGCCGAATCCAACACCTTTGCCGGGGCCAGCGCCGGGGCCGAAATCCAGGTGGCCCGCGAAGTGGCGCTGGTGGCAGGCGTGGCCTTCGACCTGCGCCGCTATGACCGGGCCGATCCGCTGTTCATCCGCAAACGGCAGGATGAACGAGTCGACCTGACTTTTGCGGCCAAGCTGGCGGTGCTGCCGGGCCTGTTCCTGCAGCCCAAGGCCACCTGGTCGCGCAACTGGTCGAACATTGCCTTGTACGACCACGAACGCTGGACCGTGCAGGCCGGCGCCCGCTTCGAATTCTGATCCTGCCGATCAAGAGCCAAAGGCTTGAAGGCATTGGGAGTTTCCAAGATGACCCGCAGTTCCGATTTGCGCCCGATTTTCCACAAGGCCCCGTTTGCCGCGCTGCTGCTGGGCACGTCCACGCTTGCGCTGTCCGCCCCGGCATGGGGGCAGGAAGTGGTCTTTGCGGACAACCCCGATCTTGCCGCCGCCGCCTTGCGGGGCGAGCGCGTGACCCAGGGTTCCGGCGTTACCCAGTTGCGGCTGGCCAGCGGCGCGGTGCTTTCGTTCGTGGAAGGCGCACAGTTCCAGTTGCGCCCGGATGGGTCAGTCGATCTGCTGGCCGGGAACCTGACCGTGACTGGCGCGGGCAAGGCAGAAACCGTCGTCCACATGGGCGGCACGGCCGGCGATGGCGCTGTGGGCCGGATCGGCGGCGCGGGATCATCGGGCAGCTTTTCGGTTTCCACCGACGCGCGGGGCAAGATCAACGCCAACGGGCGCGTGCTGACCGGGGTGGCGAGCATCGGCAACGAACGGCGCACCAACCGCTTTGCCGCCGGGCAGGCGTGGGAAATCGCCAACGGGCACCCGCGCCTTGCCACGGCAACACCGCCCGCAGCCACTCCGCGCATGACTCCTGAAAAAGCTGCCGAGGCGCGCGAGCGCAAGGAGCTGCAGGCCGCCAGCGTGCCCGAACCGGCGCCGCAGGTGGCCTCGGTCAACGAAGGCGGCCCGGCCGCCGCGGCCGAAAACGGCGTGCCGGTGGTGCTGGGCGAGGCGCTGGCCGCCGCCGGGGCATCGGGCGATATCGTATCGGCCGGGCGGCGCATTCAGGCCGCTGCTGCCAATCCCGTGCTGGAAACCTTCCCGTCGGGCGATCTGGCGCAACTGGTGGCCTATGCCGCGCAGCTTGAACGGCTTTACGGCGGCCAGCCGTTCAGCCAGGCGCAGGCCGATATCATCCGCACCTACCTTGGCTATCTGGCCAGTGGCGGCACGCAGGCCCAGTTCCTCACGGTCTATGCCGGGCTGATGGTGCAGTTCCTCGATCTGGTGCGGTCAGGCGCGGCGCCTTCGTCGTTTTCCGGGACGACGCTGGCCGATGTCAACGCGTTCCTTTCCTATCGCAGCCGCACCACCGGCTTTGCCACCCTGTCCAGCCAGAACCAGGCGCTGGTCGATGCCTATCTCGCGTTCCTGCGCACCGGCGGCAACGCCGACCAGTTCCTTGCCAGCTATACCAGCCTGACCAGCGCCTACTTCGCGTTCCTGCGCGGCGGCGGCGATCCGGTGGCCTTCCAGGGAGCAAGCCAGGCGACGATCAACGCCTATATCGCGTTCCTCAACGATGCGGGGCTGCTGGCGCAACTGGCCGATGCCGACCGCGCGCTGCTGAACGCCTATCTCGCCAACGGCGGCGCGGGCTTCATCGGCCAGTACCGCACGGCGCTCACCGCCTATTTCACGCACCTTTCGGCGGGCGGCAAGCCAAGCGACTACACCGCCATCGACCCGGCCGTGCTGCGCCAGTATCTGGAAACACTGCAGGCATCGGGCCTGTTCGAACAGGTGCTTGGTGCGCAGGCACAGTTCTATGCCAGCTACCTGGCCTACCTGCGCACCGGGGGGACACTTGACGGGTTTGCGGGCCTGCCGGTCAATGTCTTTACCGGCTATGCACAGGCGCTGTCCGCCTACCAGGCCTATCTTGCCGCGGGCGGCGTGCCTTCGGCCTATACCGCGCTCGACCCCGCGGTGCTGCGCCAGTATCTTGATACGCTGGCACAGGCCGGTGCGTTCGACCGCTTCCTTGGCGGCAATGCCGGGTTCTATGCCCAGTACCTTGCCTATCTGCAGGGCGGCGGGACCATCGACGGGTGGCAAGGTCTGCCGGTCAACATCTTCACCGGCTATGCACAGGCGCTGCAGGCCTATTACGATTACCTTGCCAATGGCGGCGTGCCTTCAGCCTATACCGCGCTGTCGCAGGACCAGATCAACGCCTACCTTGCGGCCTTGCAGGCTGCCGGGGCCAACGGCGCCTTTCTGGGCCAGCTTGCCTCGTTCTATTCCGGCTACTTCGCCTTCCTGACCGGCGGCGGCAACCCCGACCTGTTTGCCGGACTGCCCACCCCGCCCGACTTTGCGGCACTGGCCGATGCGGTTTCGGCCTATGTCGCCTATCTGCAAGGCGGCGGCGTGCCCAGCGCCTATACGGGCGCGGATCTTGCCCTGCTGCAGCAATACATCAAGGCGCTGATCGACAGCGGCCAACTTGCCACGCTGCTGGGTGGACAAGCGGATTTCCTCAACCGCTACTATGCCTTCCTGACCGGCGGCGGCAGCGCCGATGGCTTTACCGGACTGCCCGTCTACGCCAGCTACGTTTCCGCACTGGAAGCCTACTACGCCTATCTGGCGGGCGGCGGCGTGCCTTCGGCCTATACCGCGCTGACGCAGGACCAGATCCTCGCCTATCTGCGCGCGCTGACCGATGCGGGCGTGCTGGCGCAACTGTTCAGCGGCGATACGCTCGCCTTTGTCCAGTCGTTCTACGTCTATCTTGCCAGCGGCGGCAGCGCCGACGGCTTTACCGGACTGCCCGTCTACGCCAGCTACGTTTCCGCACTGGAAGCCTACTACGCCTATCTGGCGGGCGGCGGCGTGCCCTCGGCCTATACCGCGCTGACGCAGGATCAGATTCTGGCCTATCTGCGCGCGCTGACCGATGCCGGCGTGCTGGCGCAACTGTTCAGCGGCGATACGCTCGCCTTTGTCCAGTCGTTCTATACCTATCTTGCCAGCGGCGGCAGCCCCGACCTGTTCTCCGGCCTGCCCGGAAGCGGCAGTGGCGGAACCGGCGGCGGCACGATCACCCGGCTGACCAGCTATACCGGAGGCTTCGTATCCGGGGCGACCGGCGCCAAGACAATTGGCGGCCACAACGGCAATATCCAGCCAGCCAACTTCACGCCCACGCTGGGCAGCAATGGCGGCCTGCTGGGATCGGGCGACATCGGCCCTGATACCGCCACCGCTACCGATATCGCAGGCGATGCCAGTGCAGTCGTCGGACGGCTGGCCAACGGCACCGCACGGTTCAAGAACTCGGTCTTCAACTTCGGCGCGAACAACGGCCTGCCCTATGTGGTGCTGGCGCCCAAGGGCGGCACCCTGCCCACGTCGGGCACGATTGATTATCAGGTGCTGGCCGCAACGCAGCCGGTCTACAGCGATGGCCGCACCGCACCGGGCACGTTCGATGCGGCGCTGACCATCGGCTTCAGCGGCACCGGCAACCTGACCTTCCGCACGCTGGGCACGATCGTGATGCCCGAAAGCGGCGGAAACGTGACCTATACCTTCCAGACGCCCAACTATGCGAACGGGCAGATGCAGGAAGTCATCCACGACAGCCTGAACAACTACTTCTTCGGCGCAGGCGTGACCGGAAACGGGGCGGGCTGCGTCGGCATGGGGTGCAGTATCTCGCTCTACGGCGATTTCGCCGGGCAGACGCCGGAAAACCGCCTTGGCCTGAGCTACCAGACCTATGGCGGCAGCTTCAGCGCCGGGCGCATCCAGGGCGCGGCGATCTTCGGCAAGGTCGGCACCCTGCCCGGCGGTTCGGGCGGCGGAAGCATGGGCGGCGGGTCCACCGGCAGCGGCGTGCTGACGAGCTATACCGGCGGTTTCAACGCGGCAGCGGCCCGGATCAACTTCGTTACCACGTTGCGCCTGTCCAATGGCAACGTGCTTCCGGGCAGCGAGATCGGGTTCGATGCGCTGGCCTATACCCTGCGCAGCGACGGCGGTCTGCTGAGCTATACCCGCGCCGGAAACGTCACCCGCACTCCCGGCACGATGACCGTCAGCGATGTGGCGGGCGATGCCGACGTGCTGGTGGGCCGCTGGAGCGATGGCACCAACACCGGCGCAAACGTCTTTGCCCTGAACGCCAACCAGGGCTTCCAGTACATGCTGGCCCGCGCGCTGCCGACGGATTTTGCCGCGCCTACCAGCGGCACGGTCCAGTATGATCTCCTTGCGGCAACGAAGCCAACCTGGGTGGACGGATCGGGCGCGCCGGGCACCTTTACCGGCAGCTTCAAGATCGATTTCACCGCCGTGGCGCGCAAGGTCGGGATGGAAGCGCAGATCGTCATGCCAACCGGCGGTCCAAACAACGGAGCCTATACTTTCGATATCCGCACCGCGGGCGGCCTTGCCGACATCAGCCAGTCCGCCAGCACGCTGAACCTGTTCACCAACGGATCGCTTTCGTTCACCGCCGTTGGCGACGATCATTCGGGCACATGCGCCAACGGCGGTTGCGTGCTTGCCGTCAACGGCAGTTTCGCTGGCAGCGCGGAAAAGATCGGCGTGACCTATGTCGCCGCGACGCCGGTCGGATCGCTCAAGAACATCATCGGTGCAGCAGCGTTCAAGGCCGCTGGAACGGGAACGAACTCCGCGGCAACGACAGCGGCGGCGACACTGCGCGGCGCAACGACGCTGACGATGGCCGATGGCGGGACAAGTTCCTTCAGCTCGCCGGAAGTGGACGTCTCCCCGGACGGCGCAATCACGCGGGTAATGGTCAACGCTTCGACAACCCGGATCTATGGCGCGCCAGGCATCTTGCGCGAACATGGAAGGGCAGGCGATGCCGCCGCGTGGAGCCGCTGGGATGGCGCATCGTCTAACGCCAATCTCAACCCCAACGTGCACCTTGTCACCGGCACACCCGCAACCGCCCTGCCGGCTTCAGGCAAAGTGGACTACACCCTCACCGGATCGACCGCGCCGACAAACTTCCAGGCCCCCGATGGCGAATCGGGCACGTTCACCGGCACACTGGCGGTCCAGTTCGGTGCGCAGCCCAGGGTCGGGTTCAACCTGAATCCCGTCATCGGCGCACGCGGATGGAACATACAGACTGACGGCGGCTCTGCCGATCCTTCGCGCGGCCTCGCGGTCGGGTCCGACATGCGCTTTGCGTCCAACGCGCTATCCGTCACCGGCGCCAACGCCAGCAGTTGTTCCGTATCGTGTTCGGCGACCGTCGTCGGGTCGCTCTATGGCACTGGCGCAAGCCATGTCGGGCTGGGTTATCAGATCAGCGACGTGGCAGCGACGGCCATCGGCACGATCAACGGCGGGGCCGTGTTCGGCAGGGTTGTGCCCTGATCGGACAATGACCCCAAAGAACGCATGACACCCTGCCGGAAAGCCGCCCTCAGGATTCCGGCAGGTGGCGCGGCGGTTTCCGGGCGCTCCCGGCCGCCGCGCCAACTTTTGCTGCGCAACAATTAACCAAGATGACGGGATTTGTCACAGGCGTGACAGGACTGTTGTCTGGGATCGCCGCCCTGTCCGGCCCATGATCGCGCAGTGGCTGCAAGAAGCCATTTTGCGGAAAAATGAAGAAGAGGTGCCGATCATGACGCTCAAGACCGTTTCGTTCTCCACTGCAATTGCTGCGACCGCGCTTGCAGCATCGGCACCGGCGCTGGCCGCGGAAAAGGCTCCGCCAGTGACGCTCAACAAGTGCGACCAGAGCTATGGCACGGTCGCGCTTGTCGACGGCGATACGCAGGGCTGGACCAAGTATGGCCTGGGTTCGCCGCGCGATCTGATTGCCGCACTGGCCGTGGAATCGGGCTGCTTCACCCCGCACGATACCGCCAGCGGCAAGCCTGCATCGTTCCTGATGAACGTGATCGCCGGGGACAAGGAAGAGGTCGACAAGTCCATCGAAACCGCCAAGGGCGTGGCCATGGAAGGGCTGGTCCGGTCCGGCGCGGCCAGCGGCATGCTGCGCTCTGTACCCGGCGCAGGCTCGATGCTCGGCATGTTCGGCGGCTTTGGCGGCAAGAAGAAGACCGTTGCCGCCGGGATCCGGCTGATCAGCCCCGCCAGCGGCCAGACCGTGGCGCTGGGATCGGGCGAAGTGAAGAAGACCTCGATCTCGTTCGGCAATGGCGGCGGCGCAATCGGCGCAGTGGCCAATGGCGCAACCGGCGCGGCCTATGCCGGCAGCAAGGACGGGCAGATGCTGATCGAAGCGTTCATCGTGGCGTTCAATGCCGTATCGGCGCAAGGCCCGGCGCTGGCGTCGATGGTGCCCGCTGCCGCTGCGCCTGCTCCGGCGCAGGCAACCGCCGCAGTGGAAACCCGCATGTTCGCCAGCCCGGACAAGACCGCACAGGCGCTGCGTACCGTGCGGGCCGGAACCGCGCTTTCGCCCACCGGCCAGCGCCAGGGCCTGTTTATCGAAGTGCAGGACAGCTTCGGCACCAAGGGGTGGGTCTCTGTCGAGGACATGCGCTGACAAAGCGAGGTCTTGCATGGCAACCGCCCGGCGTGGAATGATCGCACCGGGCGGTGCCCTGCTATGGAGCGGGGCCTGACGGGGGTGACAGGGCAGTGAGCAACATCAGCATCCTCTATGTCGAGGACGACCCGCGCGCCGCCGAAGCGGTGCAGGCGCTGGTTACCGCCGATGGCGATCGCATGGCCTGGGAAAAGACCGGCACCGGCGGGCTGCAGCGCGCTGGCGCCGAACCGTTCGACATCATCATCCTCGACCGCATGCTGCCCGATCTCGACGGGCTGACCATCGTATCGCGGCTGCGCGCGGCAGGCGTGGGCACTCCGGTGCTGATGCTGTCTGCCCTGGGGCGCAGCGAAAACCGCATCGAAGGGCTGGAAGCGGGCGTCGACGATTACCTGGCCAAGCCTTACGAACCGCAGGAGCTGGTCGCCCGCCTGCGCGCGCTGCACCGCCGTTCTGCGGGCAAGGTGCATGGCGCGGTCATCATCTTCGGCGCGTTCGAATGCCATGTGAAGGCACGCACCGCCTTTCGCGGCGGTCGGCACATACCGCTGTCCCCGCGCGAATTCGCCCTGTTCCGCTATTTCATGGAAAACGCCGGCGAAACCGTGACGCGCGAAATGCTGCTGCGCGATGTGTGGAACATGAACTTCGATCCGCAGACCAATGTCGTCGATGTCAACATCGGGCGGCTGCGACGCAAGCTGGAAGACGGTTTCGATGCACCCGCGCTGGAAACGATCTGGGGCGCGGGATACCGCCTGACGAGAGGCGAATGACCCCAGCCCCGGTCCGCAAGCACGGCCGATCCGTCTTCGGCCAGTTGACCGCGGCGTCCATCCTGATTGCCGTGATCGCGGTGGCCGTGCTGTTCACCGCCACGACCATAACGATCCAGCGCCAGACGCGGCTTTCGCTGTCGGCCACCGTATCCACCGACCTTGCCGGGCTGATCGATATCTATGCCACCGCCGGGCGCGACGAACTGCTGCGCCGGGTGGGCGACCGGCAGGACGTGGTCAGCCTCGAAGGGCGGCGTTCGCACTACATGGTGGCCGATGGTCACGGGCGGCCGCTGGCGGGCGACATGCGGCGATGGCCACCGCTCAACGCCGCGCTTTCCGAAGAAGGCTTCGTCACGCTGAGCGATGGCACTGCGGTCTATGCCCAAGGGGCCAAGCTGGCGCCCGACCTGCAACTGCTCGTCGCGCGCGAATACGACCGCGACCGGGCATCGTTCATGGTTCTTTCGGGCGTGTTCCTGGCCGTTGGCGCGGCCATCGTCGGCGCTGTCGCACTGGCGGCATGGATGACCGCGCGGCATCTGGCGCAACGCATGAACGCGGTCAACGCCGCGCTGGGCGCCGCCGCAGACGGGCGTGCCGCCAGCTTCCCTGCGCGCATGCGCGGCGGCGACGAGATCGACGAAATGGCCGGGCACGGTGCGCGGTTGCTGGCACGGCAAGCCCGGTTGCTGCGCGCCTACAAGCAGGTGTCCGAACATGTCGCCCATGAAGTGCGCACGCCGCTGATGCACCTTGACCAGCGCCTTGGCGCCGCCGTGCAGGCGCGGCCGGAAGCGGCAGGCGGGCTGATCGGCCAATCGCGCGAGGACATTCGCGGCATCCTGGCAATGCTCGATTCGCTGCTCGACATCGCTTCGGCCGAAAGCCGCCGGGGCGATCTGGCGGGGCTGTCCGAACTTGACCTCAGCGCCCTGACGCGCAACCTTGCCGACCTTTACGAAGACAGCGCCGACGATGCCGGTCTGGTGCTCGAAACCGCGATCCAGCCGGGCGTTACGCTGCTGGGTGAACGCATGCAGATCACCCGCCTGCTTTCCAACCTGCTCGACAACGCGATCAAGTACGTGCCCGCCGGGGGCCGCATCCGGCTGATCCTGTCCGATGGCCCGCGCATCGTGGTAGAGGACGACGGCCCCGGCATCCCGCGCGACCAGCGCGACCGGATCTTCGAACGCTTTGCCCGCGCCACCGTGCCGGGCGACAAGCCGGGCCACGGCCTTGGCCTGGCGCTTTCACGCGCGATTGCCGAACGCCACGGCCTGGTGCTGCGGCTGGGCGATGCCCCGCGCGGCACGCAATTCATCCTGGAGCCTGCCCCATGACCTGCCCCGTTCGCCGCACCGCGCGCACCCTTGCCCTTGCCCTTGCCACGCTGGCGCTGTGCACAACAGCCGCCTGCACCGCTCGGCCGGGGCCGATGGCGCAACCCGCCGTGGTCAGCACGGACGCGTCCGACCCCGCTACCGCCGTCGCGCGGTTGCTGGCAGACGCCGACGCCGCGCAAGGCGACCCACGGCGGCTGGGCGCGCTGATCGCCGCGATGGACCGGCTGGGGGCACGGCCGCTTGACGCCGCCGCCGATCCGGTAGCCCGGTGGCGCAGCGCCGCACTGGCCCCGCAGACCCCGCCCTATCGCGGCCGGGTGCTTGGCCCCGCCTACAAGGCGGGCATGATCGACCCCGGTGGCACGGTCCGCCTGCCGCAACTGTTCGACGGCGGCCGCGCCGCGCGCGTGGCCGTGGCAACGCCGGGGCAGGCAGGGCTTGAGTTCACCGTGCTGGACGGAGAGGCCAAGCCGGTCTGCCCGCCCGCCAAGGCCCGCAACCGCCAGTGCACCTGGACCCCGCTCTACAGCGGGCGGTTCGAGATCGTGCTGGAAAACTCGTCAAGCAACGCCGCCGGATACTATCTGGTGATCGACTGACACCGAATGGAATGGCACCTGATGGAATCGCACCGGGCCGAGGCCGCAAAAGCGGGGCGAAGATGGTGAGCCCTGCTGGGTTCGAACCAGCGACCTACTGATTAAAAGTCAGTTGCTCTACCGACTGAGCTAAGGGCCCGCCTGCGTGGTGGCGTGGCGCGTCACCTAAGCGGCGCGCGGCGGCGGGTCAAGCGGGTGAGCAGATGTTTCAGCGTCAACCCGGTCAATGGATCGCGCCAGCGCGGGGCGATGGCGGCGGCGGGGCGCAGCACGAAAGCGCGGTTGCGCATTTCCCGGTGCGGGATGACCAGCGCATCGTCGGCCCAGCATCCGCCAGACCACAGCACGATATCGAGATCAAGCGTGCGCGCCCGCCACGGCTGGCCCAGCCGCCGCCGCCCGAAGCGGCTTTCGACCTGATGCAGCAAGGCAAGCAGGGCGGGCGGCTCCAGCGCGGTGCGGACGATGGCCGCAGCGTTGGCATATTCGCGCAGCGACGGCCCTAGTGGCCGCGAATGCACCACGGCGCTGGCCGTCTCCACGGCGATGTGATGCCCAGCAATTTTAACCAATGCCGCACTTATTATGTCATCGGGAGAACCAAATGCGACATGTCGCTGGTTCGATCCGAGCGCAATCAGATAGCGGTGCGTCGGTCGCTTCACCGATCCTGCGCCAGCCGGGCATAGAGTTCGGGGCGGCGATCGCGGAAAAAGCCCATCCCGGCGCGGTGCGTGGCGGCGCGCGCCAGATCGATCGTCGCACACAGGACGCCGGTTTCCTGCGCGCCGTATTCGGCCAGGAAATCGCCCCATTCGTCGCTGATGAAGCTGTGGCCATAGAACCGCTGGCCCTCTTCGGTGCCGATCCGGTTGGCGGCGATCACCGGCATGCAGTTCGACACCGCATGGCCCAGCATCGCGCGCCGCCACATGCGGCTGGTGTCCAGATCGGCGTCATAGGGTTCAGTGCCGATGGCGGTGGGATAGAGCAGCAGTTCCGCGCCCATCAGCGCCATGGCACGGGCACATTCGGGATACCACTGGTCCCAGCACACCCCCACCCCGATGCGCGTGCCGAACACGTCCCACACCTTGAACCCGGTGTTGCCGGGGCGGAAATAGTACTTTTCCTCGTACCCCGGCCCATCGGGAATGTGGCTTTTGCGATACGTGCCCATGATCGCGCCATCCGGCCCGATCATCGCCAGCGTATTGTAGTAGTGGTGCCCGTCGCGTTCGAAAAAGCTGGTGGGAATGGCGATGCCATGCGTGCGGGCAAGATCCTGCATCGCGCGCACCGACGCGTCCAGTTCCAGCGGCTGGGCCAGCGCGAACAGCGCCTCATCTTCCACCTTGCAGAAATAGGGGCTGGAAAAGAGTTCGGGCGGCAGCACGATCTGCGCGCCTGCCCGTGCCGCCTCTTCGACCAGCGCGGCAACGGCGGCGATGTTATCGGCGGCTTCCCCGCCAAGGGGGAGCTGGAGTGCGGCGACGGTGATCTGGCTCATGCCAGCGGACCTAACCGCCCGCCCGCGCCAATTCAACCGCCGCGCGCAACGGTCATCGGCGCTTGCGGAACAGCAGGGTCATCCGGTCGCTTTCCCCGATGGCGGAAAGCCGCGCCCGTTCGGCATCGTCCTGCACCCCGCTGAAAGTGGGCGGCAGCGTCCACACCCCGCCGGGATGGTTCGCCGGATCGGCCGGGTTGGCGTTGATCTCGCTCTTGCCGACAAGTTCGAAACCGTGCGCTTCGACCAGCGCGATCACATCGCGTTCGCGCAAGTACCCCTTGGAACCGTTGGTATAATCGGCCGGGGCATCGCCGCGCGCGCGATGCTGGACGATGCCCAGCAGGCCATCGGCCTTGAGCATCCGGCGCATCGCCAGAAAGTCGGGATAGAGCCAGCCATTGCGCAGGACATTGTGCATTTCACGGAACACCAGCACCCGGTCCACGCTGCCCATGACATTATCGGGCAGGGCATCGGTATTGTAGGCCGCGATCCGTTCAGCCGGAACGCCGGTCCATTCCGCCGCCTTGGCCGGGAACGTGGCGCCAAGATCGCCCAGCGCGGCGCGGGTGCGTTCCGATGCACCGGAAACGCCGGGATTCAGCCCGATGTAATGGCCCTTGTCCCCAAGGTAAGGCACCAGAACGCGCGTGTACCAGCCGCCCGATGGCATGTAATCGACCACTGTCATGCCCGGCTCCACCTTGAAGAAGGCCAGCGTTTCCGCCGGGTGGCGCCACACATCGCGGGCGCGATCGGCATCGCGGCGCGAATCGGCCAGTACCGTGGCCATGGCAGGCGCAGCGGCCATCCCCGGCGCGGGCTTTGCAGGCGCGGCGGACGCCAGGGGCGAAAGGGCCAGCGCGGCCGGGGCAAGCGCGAGGGCGGCAAGGGTATGGCGCAAGGTCATGGCGGATCCTTTGATCGGGCGATTCTGTAAGCTGCCCCAAGGGGTAACCCATCGCGCGGCGATGACAACCCGTTCCCCCGTCCCTATCTTGCTGGCGCAAGACCTCGACACGCCACCGCAACACACCGTTCACATCACCACCGTTCATAACTTTGGGGACCATCCATGACACAGGCAATTCTGGCCGGCGGCTGCTTCTGGTGCACCGAAGCCGTCTACCGCGACGTGATCGGCGTAAGCGAAGTGGAAAGCGGCTATATCGGCGGATGGAAGGACAACCCGACCTACCGCGAAGTCTGTTCCGGCAGCACCGGCCATGCCGAAGCGATCCGCGTCACCTTTGACCCCGCGGTGATTTCCTATGGCGAAATCCTCGCCATCTTCTTTGCCACGCACGATCCCACGCAGCTCAACCGCCAGGGCAACGATATCGGCACCCAGTACCGTTCGGCGCTGTTCCCGCTCGACGATGAGCAGGCGGCAGAGGCAAAAGCCGCGATTGCCCGCGCGCAGGGCGATTGGCCGCAGCCGATCGTCACCACCATCGAACCCGCCAGCACGTGGTATCCGGCAGAAGACTACCATCAGGAATACTGGGACGGCGAAGGCCAGCGCAATCCCTATTGCCTGGCCGTGATCCCGCCCAAGCTGATGAAGCTGCGCAAGAGCTTTGCCAACCGGGTCAAGAGCTGATCCTCGGCCCGTCGGAGGCGGATCAGAGGGCGGTCAGTCCCTGATCCAGCGCGCGGCAAAGAATCCGTCGACGCCGCCCTGCGCTTCAAGCATGCCGGGATCGGAGCGGAAGCGGCCTGCCGTGGCGCAAAGGCCCTGCGGCAGTTCGGCATCGCTTACCGAGTCTGGCCTCAGCGCGGCGAAGGCATCGGCTTGCGCTTCGGCCTCTTCGGGTTCGAGGGAGCAAACTGCATAGACAAGCCGGCCGCCGGGAGCGAGCCAGCTTTCCGCACGCGCCAGCATCGCCTGCTGCAACTGCGCCAGTTCGGCGATGCCCGCCTGCCGGTGCAGCACATCGGGATGGCGGCGGCAGGTACCGGTGGCGCTGCACGGCGCATCAAGCAGGATCGCATCAAAGGGCGCCGGTGGCTGCCATTGCAAGGCATCGGCCACGACGACGTCTGCGCCAAGGGCGCTGCGGACCAGATTCTCGCGCAGCCGCTCTACCCGGCGGGCCGATTTATCGAGCGCGGTGACCTGCCACCCGGCAGCGGCCAGTTGCAGCGTCTTGCCACCCGGCGCAGCGCACAGGTCGAGCGCGCGGCGCCCTGCCCCGGTGCCCAGCAGCCGCGCTGGCACGCTGGCGGCCAGATCCTGCACCCACCACGCGCCTTCGGCAAAGCCGGGGAGCGCCTCGACCGATCCGGCCCGCGCGATGCGGACATGGCCGGGGGCCAGCGATTGCCCGCCCAGCCGCTCCACCCACTGCGCGGTTTCCGCCGGATCGCGCAAGGTCAGGTCCAGCGGGGGCGGCAGCGCCAGCCCGCGCGCAATGGCCTCCACCCGGTCTGGCCATGCCGCCTGCCAGCGGTGCGCCACGGCATCGGGCAGCGTGGGCGCGGCGGGCAGGCGCGGATCGGCCTTGGTCACTGCGGAAAACACGCCATGCGCCAGCCTGCGCGGGCCGCCTGTCAGCAGCGGCAGGCCCGTCGCCACCACCGCATGGCCGGGCAGGCCCAACCGCAGCGCCTGCGCCAGCATGATCCGCAAGACCGTGCGCGCCTTGGCGTCTTCGGGCAGGATTTGCCGCGTCGCGCTGTCGATCAGGGCATCGAGATCGGCCATCCAGCGCAAGGCTTCCTGCGCAATGGCCATGGCCAGCGCCCGGTCGTCGGCGCGTTCGATCGCGCGCAGGATCGGCGGGGCTGCCTGATCCAGCGGGTCGCCCCGCCGCAGAACGGCATCGAGCAGGCGCAGCGCGGCGCGGCGTGAGGCAACGCCGGGAATCTCTTCACCGGAACTGCCTGCGGATGTGGGGGAACGGGCCATGACCGGGGCCTATCGCGCGTGCTGCCCCAAATGGCAATTGCGCTGACGCGCGCGATGCCGCATTTGCAGCGGCATGGACAAGCCGATCCCCCGCGCCACCAAACGCCCGGCGCACTTCACCCCGCCCGCGCACTGGACCAACGATCCCGCGCCCGCGCCGAAACCGGTCGAACGCGGCGATGATCCCGATGGCCTTGACCCCACCCGCTTCGGCGATTGGGAAAAGAACGGCATCGCCATCGATTTCTGACGCTTCAGCCTTCGATCACACGCGCTTGCGGGTGATGCCGGTCCAGATGCTTGCGCAGGATCTTGAGATTGCGGGTGTTGGACCGGAAGAACAGGTCGAAGGCATCGCCCACCAGCGGCACCGCGCCCAGCGCCGTATCGAAGGCCACGTTGGCGCCCATGCGCCACAGCTTCCAGCGCGGCAGGCCGATATTGCGCGCCTCCCACACCACATAGGCGCCCATCAGGCCGGTCAGCACATCGCCAACCACGGGCACGACCCCGGCAATGGCATCCAGCCCCACGTTGCGGCGGATCAGCGGGATCACGAAGCTGCGTTCCAGCAGCCGTTCCAGCATTTCGATACGCTGGCGCACCGCGGCCGGATCGTTGCCCAGCCCCGGCAGTTCGGGACGCAGGCGTTCCGGGCGGATCGTGGCCGAAGCCGGCGGGACGGGAGGGGTGATGCGGTCCATCCCCCCTATCTGGGGCGCCAGGCCAGCGGCGGCAAGGGATGCCAGCCCCACGGGTTGGGGGCAAAGCCGGTGGTGCCGCTGCGCACCATCGACCAGCGCAGCGGCCGCGCGATGGGGATGAAGCCGTTGGCGGCAGTCACTTCGGCTTCGGCCTCGGCCAGCAGCGCGGCGCGCGCCTGCGGATCGGTGGCGCTGCGTGCTTCGGCCACGCGCTCATCGCCAATGGGGCTGCACACCGCCTTCTGGACCGCACAGGACAACTGGTTGAGGAACCACGTCGCGCGGCCATAGCGCGCGCTCACGTCGATCAGGCGCATATCGGCACGGTCCTTTTCGGGCACGCGCCGCACTGCGATGCCGATACGCGAAAAGTCGGTGCGCAACTGTTCGAACACCAGACCGGACCCAAGCCCGTCGGGCATGGCGATGTTGAGCGTTGGCAAGGGCCGCCCCGCCCCGCGCCAGGCGGCCACGCGCGCCGCCGCCTGCGCCTGCCGCGCGGCGAGGTCCATGCCCTGCCAGCGTTCCCCGATCGTGCCCAGATCGTCCTCGACATCGGACGAGACGATTCGCGTCGTCGCCTGCCAGCCGCCGATATTGAACGAGGCCAGCAGCGTATCGCGGTCGATCGCCATGGCCAGCGCCTCGCGGTGGGCGGCATCGGCCAGGAATCCATCGGCCCGGTCGATCATCAGCCCGAACAGCCCGGTTACCGGGTCAAGCTGGACATTGCCGCGGGTCAGCCCGATCCGCCCGGCGAGCGGCACGGTATCCACCTTGCCACCCAGCACGACATCGACATCGCCATCGTTGAACAAGGTCACAGCCCTGGCCGGGTTGGCAAACGTGACGGACAGCGGCCTTGCGCGGCGGGCGAAGTTGGCCTGGCGCGGCATGCCACGGTCTTCGGGCGGGATCAGGGTAAAAACACGCCGCCCTTCGCCATCGTCCTTCATCGCCATGGGACCGATCCCGCGCCGGGCATAGGGCACGCCCAGTTCGGGCTGGGCCAGTAGCGTCAGCAGTTCGGGCACCGGCGCGGCTAGGTCGATCTCGATCACCCGGTCGGCCATCACGCGCACTTCGTTGATCGCCGCCAGATCAAGGCCCAGCGCCGTGCCTTTCAGCGCGGCCAGCGTGCGGCGCAGTGCGGTGGCGGTCGTGCCCGCGTCAATCCGCTTGCCATCGGGCCAGGTGCCATCGCGCAGCCGGAAAATATAGCTCTGGCCGTTGTCGGTAACGATCCAGCGGTCGGCCAGCGCGGGCACGACGCGGCCCTTTTCGTCCAGCCCGACCAGCCCTTCCATCGTCGCGGCGCGGACCAGTTGCGCCTGCGGGTCAAGCCGGACCCCGGTCTGGCGCAGCGCCGAATCGCTGCCCATCACGGCCATGTCGAGCGCGCCGTCGTGTTCCTTGCCGCATCCGGCCAGGCCCAGCGCCAACGCAACGATTATCGGAAAACGGCCAGCCATGAAGGCCAGCCTAGCAGAACCCCCGTGGCGGGTCAGCGACAAGTTTTGCCGGACCTGCGCCGCGCGCAAGACGATCAGATCTTGCGGACCGGACCCAGCGCGTAGTTTGAGATAACCGGCTTTACGAAACGCGGCGTACTCGAACCGCTGCCAGGCCGTTCGCGTGCCAGCTTGGGGTCGATTTCGTCGACAAAGGCAACGCCGAAACGCCCATCCTGCACCCAGGCGACCACGCCTTCGACCCAGCCGATGTTGCGCAGGTTGACCTCGACACGCGTGCCGCGCGCAACCTTCATCGCGCCATCGGCCATCATGCCCCCGGCGGAAAGGTTGCGCACCTTCAGGCGATGTTCGGCGCTTTCCCCCATCACGCGGATTTCCGCCATGAGGAAAAGGCTGTCACGTCCCAATTGCCGATGGTCGATTTCCGTCACCGAAGGTCCCGTCGTTCCCGTGTTTCCATCACCACTGACGCAACACGTGTTGCGCATCGAGCTTTGCAACCGCGACAATCGCAGCAATTCGTCGCGTTTTCCTAAACCAGCAAGGTAAACACGGTGTTAGCAGCGGCCTGCGTTAACCAGACAGGGCCAGAAAAAAGGGCCGCTCAAGAGCGGCCCGTTCATCACATGTCGCGCGAAATCTTTTCGCGCCGCTCGTGCGCTTCTTGCGCTTCGACTGTCATCGTGGCGATCGGCCGGGCGATCAGGCGGCCAAGGCCGATGGGTTCGCCGGTCACTTCGCAGTAACCATATTCGCCTTCATCAATGCGGCGCATGGCCGAATCGATCTTGGCAATCAGCTTGCGCTGGCGATCGCGGGTGCGCAGTTCGATGCCCCAGTCGGTTTCGCTCGACGCGCGATCGTTGAGGTCGGGTTCCCGAATCGGTCCGTCCTGCAGGGCGGAAAGCGTTCCGGCCGCCGCCGACAGGATCGAGCGTTTCCATTCCAGCAGCAGGCGGCGGAAGTAATCCTGCTGCGCTTCGCACATGTAGGGTTCGTCTTCGTTGGGCACATAATCGCCCGGCATGGCGCGGCGCGCCTTTGCCAGAACGTCGATTTCGTCACTCAAGACTCCAGCCATCCGGCCCTCCGCATCACAAGCTATCCACCCCTCCCGGCACGCGTCGTTCCCCTGTCGGGGCGCGCATGCTCCTTCGTTGGCGCGCCTATAGGGTTGGGCTTGACCGGGCACAAGCGTTTAGGCGGTGCCAGCCAACAAAGAACGCCGCAAAAACCGCCCCTTGCCCGGCCCCTTACCTGGCCCCTTGCCCAGCCATGCCGAACCGCATTCCGGTCCGCAGTGCGAAGGATCACGCCGTTAACCATTTATTGACCAAGATTGGTGACCTTGGCGCATCGGAGCTTCACAGGGATTGCGCTCCATCTGGGGGTACAGTGACAATGGCACAAGCATGGATCAAACTGGTCGCGGACGATGCATCCGCCGCCGTTTCCGCCGAAGGGACCGAGGTCGCCAACCTGCTGGTGGCAACCTGTCTTGCCGCCGCCGCGTCTGGCGACAACAACGCCCTGTTCGATCTGGGCGTGGCCTATTCCACCGGCAGCCACGGCATCGCCTGCGACATGATCGAAGCGCACAAGTGGTTCAACCTGGCCGCCGTGGGCGGGCACGATGAAGCTGCCCACTGCCGCGCCGACGTGGCCGAGGAAATGACCGCGCGCGAAATCGCCGAAGCCCAGCGCCGCGCACGCGAATGGCTGCGTGCAGGCCGCGCCGCCGCCTGATCCTGCCCGGTCCGTTCAAGTCAGGTCAGGTCAGGTCAGGTCAGGCTTTCCTGAACGGGGTCCGTTCCTCAAGATAGACCCGGTCCTGCGCCACGCCCGCCCGTTCGCGGTCGAGAAACTCTGCCACCGCCCGGCGGAAACCGGGATTGGTGATGAAATGCGCAGACCACGTCTGCACCGGTTCATACCCGCGCGCCAGCTTGTGCCCGCCTTGCGCGCCCGCTTCGACCCGATCCAGCCCCAGCGCGATCGCCGCGTCGATGGCCTGATAATAGCACAGTTCGAAATGCAGGAACGGCTTGTCCACCGTTGCCCCCCAGTAACGCCCGTATAGCGCATCGGCCCCGATGAAGTTGAGCGCCCCGGCCACCGCCTGCCCCTCGGCAAAGGCCATGACCAGCAGCACCTTGTCACCCATGCGCTGGCCGATCAGGTCGAACGCTTCGCGCGTCAGATAGGGACGCCCCCACTTGCGCGCGCCGGTATCCTGATAGAACACCCAGAAGGCATCCCAGTGTTCGGGCCGGATGGCATCGCCGGTCAGCGCGCGGATTTCCACGCCGTCCTGCGCGCGGGCGCGTTCCTTGCGCAGGTTCTTGCGCTTTTCGGATGACAGTGCGCCCAGGAAATCATCGAAACTGCCATAGCCGCGATTGGTCCAGTGAAACTGGATGTCGCAGCGCGGCAGCCACCCCGCCGCTTCGAACATCGGCATCTGCGCCGGGTCGATGAAGGTGGCGTGGGCCGAAGACAGCCCATTGCTTTCGCACACCTGTTCCGCCGCACGCAGCAGCGCCGGGGCCAGATCGGGCCGGTCGCCCAGCAGCAGGCGCGGGCCGGTTGCGGGGGTGAACGGCGCGGCAATCTGCAGCTTGGGATAATAATTGCCACCTGCGCGGTGCCAGGCATCGGCAAAGGCATGGTCGAAGACATATTCGCCCTGGCTGTGGCTCTTCAAATAGGCGGGCAGGGCCGCCGCGGGGCGGCCATCGTCATCGTCGATCACAATCGGCAGGGGCGACCAGCCGCTGCGCCCGCCGACCGAACCGGAGTCTTCCAGCAGATTGAGAAAGGCGTGCGAAACAAAAGGGTTGGCGCTGCCCGCGAGCCGATCCCAGTCGGCAGCGGCAAGGTCGGCAACGGATTTATGGATGCGCGCGGTGACAGTCACGCCCGCATCATGCCTCCAGCCCCGCGCCTTCGGCAATAGGCCCATCGGCACAGTCTTCCGCCCTGGCGGCAAGATCGGGTGAACGCACGGTCCAGGTCAGCACCGGAAAGCCGCGCTTGCGCTGCGCGGTCACGAACGGGCTGGGGAGATCGCGCACGTCCCATGCCAGAAACTGCGGCTTGCCCTGCCAGAACGCCAGATAGAGCCGGATCAAGGCGGGCAGCGTGCGGTTGCCGTTTTCGGTCACCACCAGCCCGTGCGGGATATGCGGCGAATGGCGGGCGAACCAGCGCGACACGCGCGGGTCGAAGCTCATCACCGCCACTTGCCCGCGATAGCCCTCCAGCGCGCGCCGCACGGCCAGGCACAGCGGCGCGGCGTGCAGGTCGGCGCGCGATTTCACCTCGATCAGCACCGGCACGCGGCCACCCACCTGATCGAGGAACTGGCGCAGCGTCGGAATGCGGTCGGCGCTGCCTGTCAGCGTGATGCGCGCCAGTTCGGAGGCCGGGCGTTCGATCACCGGGCCGCTTTCATCGGTCAGGCGATCCAGATCCCAGTCGTGGAACACCACCGCCTGTCCATCGGACGTGCGCTGCACATCGCATTCGATGCCCAGCCCGCGCGCGATCGCCAGGGCAAAGGCGGACGGCGCATTTTCGGGCACGCCTGCGCCGTGCAGGCCGCGATGGGCATAAGTCTGCCCGCGCAGCCAGCCGACCTGCGCCGCGGGCGGCGCGGGCACCAGCCAGCGGTCAAACAGGGCGAACGGCCAGTACGGCATCGACTTCCACCGCCGCACCGAGCGGCAGCGCCGGGACGCCCACCGCGCTGCGCGCATGTTTTCCGGCATCGCCAAAGGCCGCGACCATCAGTTCGGACGCGCCATTGGCCACCTTGGGCTGGTCGGTGAAGCTGCCGGTCGAGCAGACGAAAGCGCCCAGCTTGACCACCCGTTCCACCCGGTCGAGCGAGCCGAGCGCGGCCTTGACCTGCGCCAGGATCATCAGCCCGCATGCCTGCGCCGCCGCCGCGCCCTGTTCAAGGCTCACGTCCTCGCCCAGCCGCCCGGTCACCAGCGCGCCGTCGATGAAGGGCAATTGCCCCGACACGTGCAGCAGCCCGCCCGCTTCCACGGTCGGGACATAGGCGGCCACTGGCGCTGCGGCCTGCGGCAGGGCGTGCCCCAGCGCGGCCAGCCGGGCCTCGACGGAATCGGTCATGCGTCTTCTCCATGTATCTGTTCGAGAATCCACGGCAGCGCGGCTTCCCAGTTGTCGATCCGCGCATGGGCATGGCCCGCGCGGTGCGCGCAATCAATGTGCGGCGCCAGCAGCGGTTCACCGCACAAGTGCAGGCGGATGACATCGGGCGTCAGTTGCGAAACCGAATCGTGGTGCTGCGGCAGATCGTCGATGAACAGCGCGCGGTTTGGTCCGTATTCGTCCAGAATCGCCCGCAACGCCGGGCCTTTCGGCCCCTGGTTGGTAAAGACGCGGGCGTTGATGCCGATATCGGCAAGCTGGCGTGCGCGCTTTTCGCGGCGGTGGTCGTCCAGATTGGTCAGGATCACCACATCGGCATCGCGGGCAATCGCGTTGATCCCGGCCACCGCCCCGGCAATCGCCTGCTGGCGGTACATTTCGGTATCGAAAAAGCGGTTGAGCAGCGTCCAGATCTCGCTTGTCGGCACGAAACCGCCGTCCTTGTCGTAGCGCATGGCCTGCGAAAAATCGGCGCTGTCCATGCGGAAGGTCACGCCCTGGGTTTCGGCCAGCCAGTCGCGGAACGGGGCGACCATGTGCAGCAGCACCTCGTCGCAATCGCTGACGATCAGGGGGCGGCTCATGCAAGATCCTTTCGGGCGGCGACAATCATGGCAGGCGCAATGTCGAGCGCGAAGGCCGCGTTGACAAGGTCGGCCTCATGGTTGGCGAGAAAATCCAGCACGGCGCCCAGAACGGAGGCATCGCCAAGACCGGCGCGCAGATCATCGGGCGTGAGGCCGGTCAGTGCAAGGAATCTTTCGGCGCGGGGCGGATCGGACAGCACCCAGCCCAGCGCCTGCAGGGCAAGGGCTGCCGCATCGGGCGGGGATGAACGCTCTGGAATGATTGTCAGGGCCTTTCGCGGGCAATAAGGCAGCTTCAGGTGCTGTTAGGTGTCGTTCAGGAACAGGCGTGTCAGTGGCAAAAAGAATTCTGGTTGTCGAGGACAACGACCTCAACCGCAAGCTGTTCTGCGACCTGTTGCGGGCCAAGGGCTTTACCGTGGAACCTGTCGCCGATGGGCGAGAGGCAATTGAAAAGACGCGCCTTTTCATGCCACATCTGGTTATCATGGATATCCAGTTGCCCAATGTTTCGGGCATGGACCTGATCGCCGCGATCAAGGCCGATGCGGAACTGAAAGCCATCCCGATCCTGGCGGTCACCGCCTATGCCGGCAAGGGCGATGAAGAAGCGATCCGCGATGCCGGAGCGGAAGGGTATCTGGCCAAGCCGGTTTCGATCGGCCCGTTCATGGTCGCGGTGAACAAGCTGGTCTGAGCCGCGCCGTTCAGGCGAACTTGATCGCAAACTCGATCACGAACGAGACGAAGGTCAGGCACAGCCCCACCATGAAGCTTCTGTAAGCGTAGGACAGATAACGGTATTTCTTGCGCTGCAAGACCTGCCCGTTCTGGTAGATATCGTGCAGCATGGTGCGGAACACGGTTTCATCGGCGCGCAGTTCGGCAAGGATGGAATCGGTCCATTCGTCTTCATCGACATGGGTGAAATAGCCGAAGAACAGCTTGTTCGATTTGCCGCCGTTGATTCGCGCAGCGCGTGGCCCGCTGACCGAAGGCAGGACTGCGAAAACCGCGCACATCGCTGAAATAAAGGCGAAAACCGCCAGAACGCCCAGCGACCATGGCAGCGTGCCCGCCTTGGCCTGGCCCACCGCGATGGAAAAGACCACGAACGTCGCGCCCATCAGGATCGACGCCTTGGCATCGGCCATCTGGCTTAGCGAAAGGTTGATCTGCTGGGTGGTGCGGACAAGGTGGATCGCATGGTTGGAAAACCCCGACGGAGACAAGGGCGAAGGTGTCGCCACCGGCGTCGTCGCTGGCGCGGCCTGCGCCCGTTCAGCCTGCGTTCCTGCCTGTGACACGAAGTCCCCCCTTATGATTTACGGGCATATGCCTTAAACGTGGGGTTTGTACAGGCCGGACATCGTTGGCAAGCCGGGCTTGACAAGCGCGGGCAAAGGCCGCTTTTCCGCCGCAATCGTCTGGCAGGGGCTTCCTGCCTTCAGGAGTGTAGAACCAATGGATCGCGCCGCAACCGCCGACAAGATCGCCGAACTGATCGAACCCTTCAACAAGAAGGGCATCACGATCACCGCTGCATCGACCTTCGCCGGCGATCTGGAATGGGACAGCCTGACGGTGATGGACTTCGTTGCCGCGATCGAGGACGAGTTCGACATCATCATCAGCATGAACCAGCAGGCGGAAATCGAAACCTACGGCCAGCTGATCGACGCCGTGATGAAGCTGCAGGGCTGACCCCCGCGGACCGGGTGGAGAGGATAGCGACACGCCGATGACTGACCTGTTTTCAAAGTTCGATCCGCTGATCGAACAGCGCCGCGCCCTTCTGGCAGGCGGGGTGGAAGACCCGTTCAACCTGGTAATGGAGAGGGTGATCTCGCCCACCGTCGCGGTGTGCAACGGACGCGAGACGATCCTGCTGGGCACCTACAACTACATGGGGATGACCTTCGACCCCGATGTGATCGCCGCCGGCAAGGAGGCGCTGGACGATTTCGGGTCAGGCACCACCGGCAGCCGCGTGCTCAACGGCACCTATGCCGGGCACCGCGCCTGCGAAGAGGCGCTGAAGGAGTTCTACGGAATGGATCATGCCATGGTCTTTTCCACCGGCTACCAGGCCAACCTCGGCATCATCAGCACGATCGCGGGCAAGGGCGATTACATCGTGCTCGACATCGACAGCCACGCCTCCATCTGGGACGGCTGCAAGATGGGCGATGCCGAAGTGGTGCCGTTCAAGCACAACGATATCGTGGCCATGGAAAAGCGCCTGAAGCGCATTCCCGAAGGGGCGGGCAAGCTGGTCGTGCTCGAAGGCGTCTATTCGATGCTGGGCGATATCGCGCCGCTGCGCGACATGATCCGCGTGGCCAAGGAAAACGGCGCAATGGTGCTGGTGGACGAAGCCCATTCGATGGGCTTCATCGGCCCCAACGGCCGCGGCGTGGCCGAGGATCAGGGCTGCCTAGACGATGTGGATTTCGTGATCGGCACGTTCTCCAAATCGGTCGGTACGGTCGGCGGCTTCTGCGTTTCCAACCACCCCAAGTTCGAGATCCTGCGGCTGGTCTGCCGCCCCTACGTGTTCACCGCCAGCCTGCCGCCCAGCGTGGTCCACACCGCCGCCACCAGCATCCGCAAGCTGATGCACGCCGGAAACAAGCGCGCGCACTTGTGGGAAAACTCGCGCACCCTGCACAAGGGCCTGCGCGACAAGGGCTTCCAGATCGGCACACCCGAAGCGCAAAGCGCGATCATCGCGGTCATCATGCCCGATCTGGAACGCGGCGCGGCGATGTGGGAGGCGCTCCTGCACGAAGGGCTGTACGTCAACCTTGCCCGCCCGCCCGCCACCCCGGCGGGGATGACCCTGCTGCGCTGTTCGCTGTGCGCCGAACACACTGCCGATCAGGTCCAGACGATCATCGGCATGTTCGAACGTGCCGGAAAGGCCGTGGGGATCATCTGATGCGCCGGTTCGCGCGGCACCAGTATGCGCCAGGCAGCGTCCTGGCCGCCGTGACATTGGCACTGGCCGCACTGCCCGGCACCGCGCTGGCCCAGCAACCGCAGGTCCAGCCGCCGGGCGATGGCATGATCGACCAGCCGTGCCCGGCCCAGAGCCAGGGCCTGAACGCCGGGCATCCCTATGTCCGCCAGTACGACTGGGCATGGCTGTGCCGCTATGCCGCAGCGGACAAGCAACTGGCGCAGCGCCCGCGCGTGGTGTTCATCGGGGATTCGATCACCGAAAACTGGGTGGGCCTTGCCCCGTCGCTGTTCGTCAACGGCGCGGTCGGGCGCGGGATCAGCGGACAGACCGCGCCGCAAGTGCTGGTGCGGTTCTATCAGGACGTGGTGCGCCTGCAGCCGCGCGTGGTCCACATCATGGTCGGCACCAACGATCTGGCTGGTAACACCGGCCCCAGCAGCCCGGAAATGTACGCCAACCACATCGCCGCGATGGTCGATATCGCGCGCGCCAACGGAATTGCCGTGGTCGTGGGCAGCATCCTTCCGGCAGCCCGTTTCGGGTGGAAGCCGCAACTGTCCCCGGCGCGCCAGGTCGTGGCGCTCAACGCATGGTTGCGCGATTTCGCCAAGGCACGCGGCGCAGCCTTTGCCGATTACCACGCCGCGCTGGTCAATCCGCAAGGCGGCATCAACCCCGATCTTGCCCCCGATGGCATCCACCCCAACGCCAGGGGTTACGCGCTGATGGAACCGATCGCCCGCGCTGCGATCGCCGAAGCCGAAAAGCTGGCGCCTCCGCCAAAATAGGGCGCAGATCCGGCATCGACGCGGGACGTTTCAGGGCGCGGAAACTGGCGGGACAGGATCTGGCGGATTATGCCGGATGATGAAATCGACCGCCGCACTCAGCATGGCAAGGCGCGTGGTATTGCGCGAAAGCCAGTGATCTTCGCCCGGAAGCGTGACCATATCCACCGGCTTTCCGGCCCCGCGCAACGCGGCTTCCATGATCCGGCTCTGTTCGAATGGCACCACCAGATCGTCCTTGCCGTGAATCAACAGGACCGGGGCATCCGCCCTGGCCGCGAAATTGACCGGCGAAATCGCGCGCAGATCGCTGCCTGCGCCTACTTCTTCTTCAAGTGCCGCCTTCATCGCCCGGTCAAAGCCGGAATTGCTGATGTCGGCAGCCGCCATGCGGGCAACGTCGCTGACCCCGGCCACGGCAACCGCGCAACGGTAGATGCCCTGCTGCAGCGTCACCCCGGCAAGCGCGGCATACCCGCCATAGCTTGCCCCCATGATGCACGCGCGCGCCGGATCGACCGTGCCCTGCTGCGCCAGATGGGCCAGCCCATCGGACAGGTCGCTTTGCATCTTGCGCCCCCATTCGCGGTTGCCTGCACGACGGAACGCCACGCCATAGCCGGTGGAGCCGCGAAAATTGGGTTGCAGCACGGCGTACCCGCGTGATGCCAGCGCCTGTGCCATCCAGTCGAATCCGGGATAATCGCGCGCCGCCGGGCCGCCGTGCGGCAGCATCACTAACGGCAGCCGGTGCGCCGGGCGCCCCGGCGGCAGGGTCAGCACGGCGGAGATGTCCATTCCGTCCTGCGCCTTGTAGCGCACCATCTGCACCGGCCCGACCGCTGCGCTGTCCATCGGATAGGACACACCCAGTTCGCGCGCGCTGCCGGTACGGATATCGACGCGCCACCATGTCTGTGGGTCGCCGGGGCCTTCGGTCATCACCACCAGCCGGTCAAACCCCCGGTTCCAGTCGCGGATGTGGACCGAAAGTCCAGGAAAAGCCTTCAGCGTGGCGTTGGCCACTTTCTGGTGAAACGGATCGGTGAACCGGTAGGCGGGCATATCGCCTTCTTCACGCCAGCCGATAACCGTGCGCTGCTTTTCATCAAGATAGGCAAGGTCGAACGCCGTTTCGGCAAAGAGTTCCTTTGCTTCACCGCCGGTTTCGGGGATTTCCAGCCAGCGTTCGGGCTGGCCTTGCGGCTCTTCCGCCAGAACGACGGTATCGGGTGTCAGTCCCCGGCCGACCATGGAAACGCGGCCAGTGCGGTTCACGCCTTCGGCAACGGTTTTGCCCGCGGCATTGCGCACCGTCCAGGCACCGGTACGGCTATCGAAATCGAGCGTTGCGCGGACCTTGCCCGCGCCATCGAGCACCCAGTCCCGAAAGCCCGGCCCTTCATAGCGCGGCGCGACCGGAACCGCCCGACCGTTTTCCAGATCGACTTCGTAGAGCACCGGCGCCATGCTTTTGAGATAGGGCTTGGAGCGGAAATCACCGTCGAGCGTGATCCCGCCGAAATACCCGAAATAGCGGCCATCCTGCTCCCGGATACCGTAAAAACCGCGGACGCCCCCGGCGATGCGTTCGTTGTGATCGAACACGATCCACGGTTTTGCGCCGCCCACGGGAATCACCAGCATCGAATAGAGTTCGGTCTTTTCGGTCAGGAAACTGGCATCGAGCCGCTCCGTATCCGATTTGTAGAGCAGCACCGTTTCATCGCCTGCCCAGTAGAGGCCGCGAACCTTGGCATCGCCCAGTGCGACGGCAAGCAGGGGCTTCTTTTCCGGATCGAGAACGACCAGCGTCCGCTGGTCTTCGACCCGGCCGATCATCGCCACCCGGTCGCCCGATGCGGACATCGCCACGCGCTCAACCCCCGGCAGGCTGCCATAGACCGACAGCGGCGGGGGATCGGCGGCGAACACCGGTGCAGCAAGGAGCGACAGGCACGCCAGGAACAACGCAACGGCGCGCGCGCCGAAGGTATTTCGCATGAAGAGTTTTCCGATCAGCCGCACAAGGGTTGGGTCCATCGTAAGGGTCGCTTCGCGCAAGAAAAGCGGTCTGGCCCGCGAATCAGCCCGAAACGGCGGCACCTGCGGCATTCACCGCCCGGCGACATGCTTCGAAACACGCGGGACAAGCGCGGTTCGGGCAAGGCATGCACTTACGGGCCATCAGGCGGATCGGGGCTTTGCCCGTAGCGGTGACTGCGCAATGCCCCCGATGCCTTGCGCCCGCCCGCAAACGACCGTCTGCGGTCTGCCGTGCGCCACCCATTTCAACCGGAGCTTTTTCCGATGCGTCATTGCCATGCTCTTGTCCTGACCCTTGCCCTGTCCGCCGCCGCGCTTGTCCAGACAGCCCACGCCCAGAACGCGCCCGAACGCGGCGCACCTGCCGGTCCGTCACCGGGCGCCACCACCGCGCCGACAGGCCTGACCGTCACGCTGGGCATTGCGCCGATCTTCGGGATGGCGTGGCAAGGGTCGCGCGATACGGCATTGTCGATCTTTCCCGACTTGCGCATCAACTACAACGACACGCTGTTCCTGTCCGTGCCGGAAGGGCTGGGCTGGAACGTGGTGAATGCCGATGGGTGGAAGGCGGGGCCGATACTCAGATCCCGATTCGGACGTGATGAAAACGACGGTGGCTCACCCTTCCAGATCGCAGGTGGCAGCACGGCGCTGATCGGCATGGGCGATATCGGCATCGCGGGCGAAGCGGGCGGGTTTGTGGAAAAGCGTTTCGGCACAAAGCGGCAATGGCGGGCGCGGGCCGACGTGCGGCAGGGTTTTGGCGCGCACCAGGGCGTGGTGGGCGACGTGGCGCTCAGCTATTCCGGGCGCGAGGGCAAGGTGCTCTATTCCGTGGGACCGCGCGCCACGTTTGCTAGCGCAGACTACATGCAGACCTATTTCGGCGTAAGTACGGCGCAGGCCGCCCGCACCGGGCTGGCGGCATCCCGGCCCGATGGCGGACTGGTATCCTATGGTCTTGGCGCAAACCTGATCCGGCCGCTGGACCGGCGGCGGGCCGTTGCGCTGTTCGGCGTTCTGGACCGGCTGGGCAACGCACCGGCGGGCAGCGCCCTGATCCGCGAACGCGGCCAGCGCACGCAGTTCACCGTGGGGTTGGGTTATTCCTTCCGGTTCGGTCTCTGAACGGCGCCCCGGTCAGTTTATCGAGATCACCCCGTCTACCGCGCGCCATTCCTGCGGGCCGATCAGGTGCTTGTGCGCGACGCGGACCGAATGGAGCGCGGCTTCGATTTCGCGCCGCCAGTGATCGAGAAAACCGTGCAGGCGGGGGAAGCGCGGGGCCAGGTCGTATTGCTGGAAGGCGAACATCTGCAACAGGCTGGGGTGATCCGGCAGGTAATAGTGGATCTGGACCGTGGTCAGTCCGTAACCTTGCATCTGGGCAGTGAAATCGTCGTTCGCCATGCTCTTCCTTCCTCCTCTGGAAGGAGCGCCGGCAGCAGAGGCACGACGCCCCAATCCCACGCAAAAAGGTCTTGATCTCCTGTTATCTTGCCAAGGATTCCTGAAAACGGGCTTAACCGTCAAGGGGCCTGATTGGCGTATTCCGGCATCACGATGCGGTAACGGTTGAAACCTGTTCGCACTTGGCCCTCGCGCCCGACGTGTCCGATCCGCCGCCCAGCATGGTAGCCGCAACGAACCCGCCGACGACCAGCACGACAAAGCCCACCGTGACCAGCCCAAGATAGCGGTCGATGAACCGCTTGATCGGGGCGCCGAACAGGCGGAACAGCACGCCGACGATCATGAAGCTGATCGACCGGCTGACGATGCTCGACAGGATGAACGGCACCAGCGGCATGGCGATGAAGCCTGCGGTGATCGTCAGCAGCTTGAACGGGATCGGCGTTGCGCCCTTGATCATGATGATCTCGGCCCCGTATTCGCGCAGGTAGCACGCAGCCTTGGGAAAGCTTTCGGTCATCCCCAGCGCGGCCAGCAACTGCGTGCCGACGGTATCGTAAAGCCCATAGCCGATGGCATAGCCCAGCAGGCCGCCCAGAACCGAAGCGATCGTGGCCACCGCAGCAAAGCGCACGGCGCGGCGCGGTTCGGCCAGGCACATCAGCCCCAGCAACGGATGTGGCGGCACCGGAAAGAAGCTGGCTTCCATGAACGCGAACAGCGCCAGCCACCATACGGCATGGCGGTGGGCGGCCTTGGCCATGGTCCAGTCATAGAGGCGGCGGAGCATCGGCGTTCCTGCGGTTGTTGCTGCGCGGCATTTAGGCGAGCCGCGCAGGAAGCGCCAGCGCCGATGCAATTAACCGCATTGGCACTTTTTGGTTGACATCGTCACGCTCATTCGGTACATAACAGGAACATCGCAACAGTCCGAGTCGCCGCCGAGGGGTGGCGAATCGCCCGCGACGTTCCTGTTCATCTGAAACGTTCCGCACTTCAGGCCTCACTCTTGAAGATAGGATGGTCCTGCATGGCCAAGCCGACCCGTGCCGCGCCTGCCCCCAGGCGGCGGACGCGCATCAGTGCCGCGCTCACCGCGACGGAAACCAAGAACAACCGCCACTGGCAGGCCGCGTTCCTCGCCGCGCTGGCCGAAACATCGAATGTCACCGCCGCATCGGCCGCTGCCGGGGTCAACCCTTCGCGGCCCTACAAGCTCAAGCGCGCCGAACCGGACTTTGCCAGGCGCTGGCGCGAGGCGCTGTGCGAAGGCTATGACCTGCTGGAGATCGAAGTGCTGTACCGATTGCGCTTTGGCGAAGCCCGCGATGGCGAGCACAAGTTCGATAACGCCACCGCGTTGCGCCTGCTGTCGCAGCACCGCGAAACCGTGGCCCGCGAACGCGCGATCCGCGAAAACGCCGATGTCGAAACGGTGCGCCAGTCGCTTTACACCAAGCTTTCCCGCCTGCGCGACGAGGTGCAGGCCAGCCGGCGCGCCACGCCGATCCGCGCCGAACCGGCGCAAGCGGCGGACCCGGCTGATGATTGAGCGCGATCCGCTGGAATGGATGCTGGATGCCAGCGACGCGCAGATCGAAGCCTTCCTCAAGACGCTGGACCCCAGGGAGTGCCTGGAATGGCAATACGACTGGCACCTGTGGGGCAGGCGGCAACAGCACGCCCCGCCGGGCGACTGGCGGGTGTGGCTGGTCATGGCCGGGCGCGGCTTCGGCAAGACCCGTCTGGGCGCCGAATGGGTGCGCGCGCAGGCCGAAGCCGATCCGCAGGCGCGCATCGCGCTGGTGGCCGCATCGCTGCACGAAGCGCGCAGCGTGATGGTCGAAGGCGAAAGCGGCCTGCTGTCGATCGGCGCGCCATGGCGGCGGCCGGTCTATGAATCGTCGGTCCGGCGGCTGGTCTGGCCCAATGGGGCGCAGGCGCACCTCTATTCGGCGGGCGAGCCGGAATCCCTGCGCGGGCCGCAGCACAGCCACGCCTGGTGTGATGAAGTGGCCAAGTGGGACACCGGCCCGCTGCAGGGCGGATCGAACCGCGCCATGGCGACATGGGACAACCTGCTGATGGGCTTGCGGCTGGGCAGCGACCCGCGCCTTGTTGCCACCACCACGCCGCGCCCGGTGCCGCTGGTCGCCCGGATCATGGACGAAAGCGGCGGGGGCGCGGTGGCGCTGACGCGCGGCAGCACGTTCGACAACGCCGCCAACCTGCCCGCCCGCTTTCTGAAAGCGATGCAGGCCAGCTTCGCCGGGACCACACTGGGGCGGCAGGAACTGCACGGCGAGATGATCGCGGATCTGGCGGGCGCGCTGTGGACGCGCGCGCTGATCGAGCGCGGGCGCGAACCCGGCGCCCCGCCGATGACCCGCGTGGTGATCGGGGTCGATCCGCCCGCGAGCGCGCATGGCGATGCCTGCGGGATCGTGGTGTGCGGGATCGGGGATGACAGGATCGCACGGGTGCTGGCCGACTGTTCGGTTGAACGGGCCAGCCCTGAGCGATGGGCCCGCGCCGTCGCGGATGCCGCGCGCCTCTGGTCTGCGGACCGGGTGGTGGCCGAGGCAAACCAGGGGGGAGAGATGGTCGGCGCCGTGCTGCGCGCGGCGGAAACGACCCTTCCCTTGCGGCTTGTCCACGCCAGCCGCGGCAAGACGGCGCGGGCCGAGCCGGTGGCCGCCCTTTATGAAAGCGGGCGGGTGCGCCACGCCGGGCTGTTCGCCCGGCTGGAAGACGAACTGTGCGGCCTGATGCCGGGCGGTGCCTACGAAGGGCCGGGCAGATCGCCCGACCGCGCCGATGCCTGCGTCTGGGCGCTGACCGAACTGATGCTGGGCCAGACCAGCGAACCGCGCATCTGGTTCGACTGACCGGCAGCGCCCCGCGCAACCGATCCCGTTTCCTTACGAAAGGCAGACCATGTCCTTCCTTCAATCGCTGGCCGCCGCCTTCAAGGGCGATGCGGTGACTCCGCGCGCGCCGCTTGGCCGCACTTTCGTTTCGCCCTGGGTAACCGCGGCGGACTGGCGCGGCGAACCGGCGCGCGGGCCGATCAACTATCCCGTGGCCATCCGCGAAGCCTATCTGCGCAACCCGGTGGCCCAGCGCGCGGTCCGGCTGGTGGCCGAAGGCGTCGGCTCCGCCCCGGTGCGGGCCTCCGACCCGGCACTGCTGGCGCTGGTCAATGAAACGAGCGCGGGCCAGCCGCTGCTGGAAACGCTGGCGGCGCACCTGCAACTGCACGGCAATGGCTATGTCCAGGTGCTGCGCGATGCCGATGGCACCCCGGTGGAACTGTTCGCGTTGCGCCCCGAACGGGTAACGGTGATTCCCGATGCGGGCGGCTGGCCCGCCGCCTTTGCCTACAAGGTCGGCGAACGCACGCTGCGGATCGAGGCGGTGGACGATCTGGGCAGGCCCAATCTGATCCACGTGCGCCACTTCCACCCGCTCGACGATCACTATGGCGCAGGCTGCCTTGAAGCGGCTGAAGAAGCAGTGGCGATCCACAATGCCGCCGCGCGCTGGAACCGGTCGCTGCTGGAAAACGCGGCGCGGCCATCGGGCGCACTGGTCTATGACCCCGGCGATCCCGGCGCGGCGCTGACCACCGACCAGTTCGAACGGATCAAGGCGGAACTGGCAACCGCCTATTCCGGGCAGGGCAATGCCGGACGCCCGATGCTGCTCGAAGGCGGGCTGCGCTGGCAAAGCCTGGCGCTCAGCCCCGCCGACATGGATTTCGCCACGCTGAAATCGGCCGCAGCGCGCGACATCGCGCTGGCCTTTGGTGTGCCGCCGATGCTGCTCGGCATTCCCGGCGACAACACCTATGCCAACTACCGCGAAGCCAACCGGGCGCTGTGGCGGCTGACGCTGCTGCCGGTGGCGGGCAAGATCCTGGCTGCGCTGGCCGAAGGGCTGCGGCCCTGGTTTGCCGACGCCGCGCTGGGCGTGGACCTCGACCGGGTGCCCGCGCTGGCCGAAGACCGCGAACGGCTGTGGGCGCAAGTCAGCGCCGCTGGTTTCCTTGGCGACGATGAAAAGCGCGCCATGCTTGGCCTTGAACAGGTGCGGGCATGAACCGCGAGGACATGCTGGCGCGCCTGATCGCGCAAGCGGGCGACGAAGGCACCGATCTGGTGACCCTGCGCGCCATCGTTGAAGAAGCGTCCGACCTTGGCGCGGCGCGGGTGCTTACCCGCATGGGTCTGGCCGACGAGGACGCCCACACCGACCTGGCAGAGCTGCGCCAGCTCTTGAGCGCCTGGCGCGATGCCAAGGCCAGCGCGTGGAAAGCCGCCGTGGGATGGGTGGTGCGCGCGGTGCTTGCGCTGCTGCTTTTCGCCATCGCGGTGCGGATCGGTTCGGGAGACCTTGTGCGATGATCACGCTCGTCCCCGAAACGGCGCGCGCGCCGCTGCGCTTTGCCGGTTACGCCGCCATCTTCCGCAAGCGCGACAGCGGCGGCGACACGATCCTGCCCGGCGCCTTCCGCGCCAGCCTGATCGGCAAGCTGGCCGACGGGTTGCGCTTGCCCTTGCTGTGGCAGCACCGCACCGACCGGCAGATCGGCTGGATCGACCTGGCCGATGAGGACACGCGCGGACTGCGGGTGATCGCCACGATCACTGATCCGCAATCCGACCCGGCGCGCGCGCTCACTGCCGGCGCGGTCAACGGCCTGTCGTTCGGATACCGCGTGCAACAAGGGCGCGCGCTGCCCGACGGGCGCGAACTGGCCGCTGTCGACATCTTCGAAGTCAGCCTGGTTACCCGTCCGATGCAGCCGCTGGCGCGCGTCCACTACGTGGCGCGCAACGCGCCGCAACCCGCCACTTCCCCGCTTTGACCGCTTTTCCGCCTGGCCGCCCCATGGGGTGGCTGTTGTTCAAGAAGAAAGGACGTTGAACCCCATGGATATCGAACTGAAAGCCGATGCGCCTGATACCACCCTTGCCGCCTCGTTCGACATTGTCGAGCGCCAGGAAGCGCAGGGCGCCGCACTGGCGGCGTTGCGCAGCGATGTGGACGAAGTGAAGGGGCGGCTCGACAAGGTCAGCCGTGCCGCCGCCCGCCCGATGCTCGATGGCGGCACCGCCATGGCCGGGCCGGAAGTGAAGGGCTTTGTCGATGGCTATTTGCGCCACGGCCGCGAAACGGAACTGAAATCGCTTTCGGCGGCGACCGGTGCGGATGGCGGTTATGCCGTGCCGCAGGAAATCGACACGATGATCGCCAGCCGTCTGGTGGAAATCAGCCCGATCCGCGCGGTGGCCAATGTGGTGCGCACCGGTACTGCCGGCTTCCGCCGCCTGATCTCCACCGGCGGCACCGCTTCGGGCTGGGTCAGCGAAACTGGCCCGCGCCCGGAAACGGCCAGCCCGCGCCTTGCCGAAATCGCGCCGCCGATGGGCGAACTCTACGCCAACCCATCGGCCACGCAGGCGATGCTCGATGATGCGGCGTTCGATCTGGAAGGCTGGCTGGCAGGGGAAATCGCCACCGAGTTCGCACGGGCCGAAGGTGCCGCCTTCATCAACGGCAACGGCGTGAACCGGCCCAAGGGCTTTCTTGCCGCCACGCAGAGCACCGCAAGCGATGCCGCCCGCACGTTCGGTGCTCTCCAGTACATCGGATCGGGCAATGCCGCCGGGTTCGATGCCGCTCCCGAAGCGCGGCTGATCGATCTGGTCTGCCAGCTCAAGGCTCCGCTGCGCCAGGGCGCGGTGTGGGTGATGAACGCGTCCACGCTGGCGGCGGTGCGCAAGTTCAAGACCTCGGACGGGGCGTTCCTGTGGCAGCCGGGCCTGATCGAAGGCCAGCCCGACCGCCTGCTGGGCTATGCCGTGATCGAAGCCGAGGACATGCCTGACGTGGCCACCGGCCAGTGCCCGATCGCCTTCGGCAATTTCCAGGCGGGCTACCTGATTGCCGAACGCCGCCAGACCACGATCCTGCGCGATCCCTACACCAACAAGCCCTACGTCCAGTTCTATGCCACCCGCCGCGTTGGCGGGCAGGTGCTGGACAGCGATGCGATCAAGCTCCTCAAGATCGAGGCCTGATCGGTGGAGCGCGTCCGCAGCGGTCTTCCCCCCGCCGCTGCGGACGCATCCGCTTTCCCCCCATTCCATGACCGGAGATTGCCATGATGCGGGCAATAGTCGCACCGCCTGCCTTGTCATCGGCGGCGCTCACCGAACTCAAGGCCTGGCTGGGCATTACCCGGACCGCCGACGATGCCGAACTGGTGGCGCTGATCCGCGTCGCGCTGGAAATCTGCGAAGGCTTTACCGGCGTGATGCCGCTGCAAGCGGGCTGCGAGGAAACCCTGCCCGCCAGCGGCGGCTGGCAGAACCTGTCCGCCAGCCCGGTGCGGGCGATCACCGGCCTGTCCGCGCTCGACGCCAACGGCCAGCGCACGCCGGTCGCGCCGGATGCCTACGAGTTCGACATCGACCCGCAGGGCCGGGGCCGCGTGCGCCTGTTGCGCCCCGTCGATCCGTCGCGGCTGGTGGTGGTCTATGCCGCCGGGCTGGCCGATGCCTGGGACGCGCTGCCCGATGCCATGCGCCATGGCGTGCTGCGCCTTGCCGCCCACCAGCACCGGCTGCGCGACGATGAACAGAAAGCGGCGTCGCTGCCGCCATCGGCGGTTGCCGCGCTGTGGCGTCCGTGGCGGCGGATGCGGTTGGCATGATCCGCGCGAAAGCGCCGACCGCCGCGCTGGCGCAGCAGCTTGTCCGGGTGGCGGGGCGTCTGGCGCAAGCCCGTGCGGAAATGGCCGCGCGCCGTGGCGATGCTTCGCGCTGGCGCAGTCCCGCCCTGCTCTGGCCGCTGTTCGGAAAGGATTGAACCGATGGAAATTGCCTTTCGCGCGGCCCTGATCGCCTGGTTGGCGAGCGACCCGGCATTGTCCGCCGGACTCAACGCCGTGGTCGAGGAAGCCCCGCTGCGCACCGCACTGCCGTGGCTTGCCCTGACCGCCAGCGCCAGCACCGACTGGGGCACCAAGACCGTTGCCGGACGCGAGATTCGTGTCGCCTTGGAGCTGAACTTCCGCAGCGACGACCCTCTGGGCGGCGCGGCACTGGTCGCGGCCATCGAGGCGCGCGTCGAAAACCTGCCGCGCGACCAGACTGCCGCAGGCTTCACCCTCGCCAGCATAACCCTGCTGCGCGCCCGGTCGGAACAGCGCGGCGAAGCGCAGCGCGTCGTGGTGATCGAATACCGCGCGCGCGTGCTTGCCGCCTGAATCTGAACCCCATTTCCCGATCCCACATTCAAAGGAGACACGACCATGGCAGCCGAAAGAGGCAGCGCGTTTCTGCTCAAGATCAGCGATGGCGCGCCAGTGCCGGTCTACAACACCGTCGCCGGGCTGCGCACCACACAGATGTCGATCAACGGCGAAGCGGTGGTGATCACGAGCAAGGATTCCGGCGGCTGGCGCGAACTGCTGTCGGGCGCGGGAACGCGATCGGTCACGGTCAGCGCCGCCGGGATCTTTCTGGGCAGCGCCGCCGAAGGGCAGATCCATGCCAACGCGCTGGCCGGGACCATCACCAATTATGAGCTTTCGTTCGAAGGCGGGCAGCGGATGCGCGGCAAGTTCCTGGTGCAGCGGCTGGACTACTCCGGCGATTTCAACGGCGAGCGCAACTACACCATGACGCTCGAAAGCTCCGGCGTGGTGGCGCAGGCATGAGCGGCGCGCCCGCAAACCCGCACCGCGGGGAAACAGTGCTGGTACTGGCAGGGCAACCGCTGGTCCTGCGCCCCAGCTTTACCGCGCTGGTCGCCGCCGAAGAGGAACTGGGGCCGCTGTTCGCGCTGGTCGAGCGCGCCGGCGCCGGGCAGTTGCGATTGGCCGAAATGGTCGCGCTGTTCTGGCATTGCTTGCGCGAGCGCAACGGGCTGGAACGGACCGACTTTGCCGAAGCGGTCCTGCGCGAAGGCCTCGCCGCCTGCACACCGGCGCTGCGCGGGTTGATGGTGCAGGTGCTCAAGGGCGCCGGGTGACCGCGCGCTTCGGCATGGCGGCAGCGCGGCTGAGCGGGCAGGCCGCGCTTCTGCTGGGCTGGACGCCGGACACCTTCTGGGCGGCAACCCCGGAAGAGCTGGCCACGATCCTGACCGCCCTGCGCCAACCCGATGGCGAAGCGATCGACCGCGGCACCCTGGACCGACTGATGGAGCAAGACCGTGACCGATGAACTCGACACGCTGGTGATCGACGTGCGCGCCAACACGCAAGGGTTCGCTGCTGACGTGGCGCAGATGCGCGGCAGTTTCGACGCAATCCTTGTCGATGGCTTCGGCCGCGCGGGCGATACGCTGGAGCGCGGCCTGCTCGGCGCGATACGGCGCGGATCGCTGGGCTTCGAAGACTTGCGCCGCGTCGCCCTCAACGTTCTTGGCGATATTGCCGCGCAGGCCGTGCAGGCCGGGCTCGGATCGCTTGGCAGGGCCGGGGCGGGAGGCGGCGCGGCGGGCGGAGTGCTGGGCCTTGGCAGCCTGCTCGGCTCGATTCTGGGCCTGCCGGGGCGCGCAACCGGCGGGCCGGTGGCGCCCGGACGCGGCTATCTGGTGGGCGAACGCGGCCCGGAACTGTTTGTGCCGACATCATCCGGCCGGGTCGAACCTTCGGCCTCCGCCGGGCGCGGGCGCGACGTCAACGTGTCGATTCGCATCGTCACCCCCCAGGGCAGCAACCAGCCCGAAAGCCTGCGCCGGTCCGGGCGTCAGGTGGCGCAAGCCGTTCGCCGCGCGCTCAACGACTTCTGATCCCACGGGAGAACCGAACATGGGCCACTGGCTCGCCACGCGCCGTACGGTGCAGCAGACCGACACGATCCAGCGGTTCGATCCGCGCTTCTGGACCGTGAACTTCCCGCGCCCCGCAATGGCATCGGTAGTCAACACCGCGGCCGATGCCTTGCGCGTGGATGCGGTGTTCCAGAAGGCCGATGACCTGATCGGCCTGATCTGGGAATCGCACGATGGCTGGGACCATCCGCTGCTGGCCTACGAAACGCAGCGCGATTACGCGCGCCTTACGCTGTCATTCCGCTGGCGCTCTGGCGGAATCCTCCCGCTCGATGCGGTCAACGGCCCGACCCTGACCATCGAAGGGCGCGACAGCAGTGGCAATGCCCGCGCGTGGTATGTCCGCCTGTGGAATTATGCCACCGGCACGCCGACCGACGCGCAGGTGACCCTGCCGTTCTCGGCACTTGACGGCGGGTTCCTTCTGCCCGCGGAAGCTGATCCGGTGCATCCGGCGGCCATCGACCGGCTGTTCATCTCGCTCGTGCCGCCGGGATTTGCGCCGGGCGACGCAACGCCGTTTGCCACTGCCGTAAACGGCTGGGCGGAACTGAGCGCGATGCGCTGCGAAGGCCACCGTCCGATGCTGGAAATCGGCGATGTCATGGTTCCGCCGCACGGCCTTGCGATCTGCACCGGCTATGACGATGCCTATAACCTGACCCCGGCACGGCTGCTGCGGCAGGTTCGCGGCCTCGGCTATCGCGGCAGCATCAACCACTACATCGGGATGAGCCATTTCTTCCCGCTCGCCCCCGATGGCGCAGGCGATTTCACCGTGGACCCCGCCCTGCCTGCCATGAACGCAGCGGCACAGGCCTGGCATGAAGCCTTCTTCCAGCAAGCCAAAGCGATGGGCCACACGATCATCGCGTCGCAATCGTACGAACTGCTGGCGCGGCATTGCCCGCCTGCGTGGCAGCAACGCGCCGCTGACGGAACGCCTGCACGGACCGGATGGGTGCCGCCGTCGGCGCTGCTTTCTCCGGCCAACGCCGAAGCGATGGCGTGGGTGCGCAAGGTGGGCGTCGCACTGGTGAGCCTGTTGCAGACCGCGGACCTGCCGGTACGGCACCAGATCGGAGAGCCATGGTGGTGGGTTACCGCCGATCGGCGCATCTGCCTGTATGATGATGCGGCAAAAGCCGCGCTGGGAGGCAACCCGCCGCCGATTGCCGATCTGTCCGCCGCCCTTGACGCTTCTCAAACAGCCCTGCTGGACGCAGCGGGCGCTTTGCTCGCCCAATCAACGGCAGATCTTGCCGCTGCGGTCAGAACCGCCGCAGCGCCTGCCAGCGCCGAAACGCTTCTGCTGGCGTTCCTGCCCACCGTACTCGATCCGGCGACGCCGGAAGCCTGCCGCGCGAACCTGCCGACAGGCTGGGCGTCCCCCGCGTTCGACGTGTTGCAACTGGAAGATTACGACTGGGTCACCGTCGGCAAGGATGCGCTGCGCAGCAAGGGCCGCAGCTTTGCCGAAGCGCGGCTGCAGTATCCGCGCGAACGGCAGCACTACCTTTCCGGCTTCGTGCTCGATCCCGCCAACGCAGCCGCCGAATGGGAATGGATCGACGCAGCGGCCAGCGAAGCCGTGGCGCTGGGCGTGGCCGAGACCTTCATCTGGGCACTGCCGCAAGTCTCGCGCGATGGCTTCGTGCGCCTGCCCGGCATCAACGGAGACGATACGATGCAATCCTTCGACGATGTGCTGTTCCCGCTGGCCCTGGGCCGCGACGCTTCGGTGACACCGGAGTTTTCCACCAACGTCACAATCACCGCATCGGGCTTTGAACGGCGCAACAGCCTGTGGTCGGACGCCCGGCTGCGTTTCGATGTCGGGCCGGGGGTGCGCTCGGAGGCCGAGCTTGGCGAACTGATCGGCTTTTTCCGGGCACGGCGCGGGCAGGCGCGCGGCTTTCGCCTGCGCGACCCGTCCGATTTCAGCTCCAACGGGATGACCGGAGCGCCGGGGCCGTCCGATCAGCTCATCGGCACCGGCGATGGCGCCACCGCGCGCTTTGCGCTGATCAAGACCTATGGCGATATGGACGAGGCCCAGCGGCGGCGCATCACGCGCCCACGCGCCGGTTCGTTACGGGTCAGCGTAAATGGTGCCGAAACCGGCGATTTCACGCTCGAACCGCTTGGCATTGTCGCACTGGCATCGGCGCCTCCCCCCGGCGCAAAGGTTCGCGCGGGGTTCACGTTCGACGTGCCGGTACGCTTTGCCGAGGACCGGCTGGATATTTCCGGGGCAGAGTTCGCGGCGGGCGAAGCACCCAGCGTGCCACTTATCGAACTGCGGGAAGACGCATGAGCCGGGCCTGGTTCAGCCAGACGCTGGAAACGGTCGCTGTCTGGTGGCGGATCGAACGGCGTGACGGGGTGGCGCTTGGCTTCACCAGCCACGACCGCGACCTGGTGATGGATGGCCTGCGATATCGCACCGCGCCGGGCATGGTGCCATCGGCAGTGCGGCTGACCGCAACGCTCGAAGCCGATACCGCCGAAGTCGCAGGCGCACTGAGCCACGACGCGATCGGTGAAGCCGATCTGGTGGCCGGGCGCTTTGACGGGGCAGCGGTTTCGGTCGGGCTGGTCGATTGGGAGACGCTGGAAACGCACCCGCTGTTCATTGGCACGATCGGAGCGGTCGCCCGCGAAGGCGAACGCTTTTCCGCAGAGCTCGAATCGATCAAGCAGATCCTTGCCCGCCAGACCGTGCCGCGCACATCACCCACCTGCCGGGCTGATTTTTGCGGCCATGGCTGCACCTTGTCGGCAGCGCGATACACGCACGACGCGATCATCACAGCCGTTTCGGACGATGGCCAATCGGTCCAGATCGACGGGCCACCGGTGCTGGAGGGGCTGGAGTTCGGCTGGCTGCGGCCCATCGACGGCCCAGATGCCGGGATGGTATTCCGCATCCATGGCATCGAATCCGGCTGGCTGGTGCTGGAAAGGCCAATGGTGCCGGGCACCGTTGCAGGAACAGGTGCAAGCGTGCGCGAAGGGTGCGACCACACCCTTTCCACCTGCTCCACCCGCTTTGGCAACGCCGCAAACTTTCAGGGCGAACCGTTTCTTCCGGGCAACGACCTGTTGACCCGCTACCCCTCGGCGCAGCCATGAGCCCTGCGCTTGCAAGCGCCGCGCTCGGCCTGATCGGAACGCCGTTCCGCCTGCACGGGCGCGACCCTGAATACGGGCTGGATTGCGTCGGCCTCGTCGCAGAAGCGTTGCGCAGGGCAGGCCGTGCCGCCGTTCCACCGGAAGGCTACAGTCTGCGCGCCATTTCCGTGGCGCGATGGCTCAGCCACGCCGAACGCAACGGCCTGGTCCGAACCGAACGGGACGCCGATGTGGTGCTGTGCCGCACCAACCCGGTCCAGCCCCACCTTCTCGTCATCGTGCCGGGCGGGCACGTCCATGCCCACGCCGGGCTGGGGCGGGTTGCGTTCCTGCCCGGTCCCCTTCCCTGGCCCGTCGCCCTGCAGTGGCGGCTCGCAGAAAAGGACACCTGAACGCCATGGCAACTCTTGTACTATCGGCCATCGGCACCGTGTTTGGCGGACCGCTGGGCGGGGCGCTGGGCGCGCTCATCGGCAGGCAGGTCGATTCGACGATCATCGGCAACCGCCGCGCCGAAGGGCCGCGGTTGAAGGAGCTGTCAGTCCAGACTTCCAGCTATGGTTCAGCCCTGCCCCTTCACTTCGGACGCATCCGCACGTCGGGCAGCGTGATCTGGGCGACCGAGCTGGTCGAACACAGCGAAAAATCGGGCGGCGGCAAGGGACGACCTTCGGTGACGTCCTACAGCTATACCGCCTCTTTCGCCGTCGCTTTGGCCAGTCGCCCGATAATCGGGGTGGGCCGAATCTGGGCCGATGGCAATCTGCTGCGCGGCGCGGCAGGCGATCTCAAGGTCGGTGGAACGCTCAGGGTGTACACCGGCCACGGCGACCAGACACCCGACCCGCTGATCGCGCAAGCCGAAGGTGCCACCATGGCCCCGGCATGCCGCAATCTGGCCTATGCGGTTTTCGAGGATCTGCAACTCGCCGATTATGGCAACCGCCTGCCCTCGCTCACCTTCGAAATCATCGCGGACAATGGCGATGTTTCGATCGCGGACATGATCGGCGGAATGGTGCCGGAGGCCGACTCGACCCTTCCCGGCGACGCACAGGTCACGGGCTTTACCATGGACCAGGGCACCATCGGTGATGCCGTCGCCACCCTGGCGGCAGTCTATCCCCTCACCTGCCGCGCGGTTGACCGGCGCCTGTCATTCAGCGCGGCGGAACCGGGGGCAAGCGGCCCATGGCCCATGCTCCCTCCCCCGGCTGCCGGTAACGACAGCGCGCAGGATGTCCGCGCCGAAGGCTGGTCGCGCCGCCGGGAAAGCCTGCCGACGGCGCGGCAATGCGCGGTGCGCTATTACGATACCGGGCGCGATTTCCAGCCCGGCTTGCAGCGCAGCATCGGGCGAAGCGGTCCGGGCGACATTGACGTGATCGAATTGCCCGCAGCGATGACCGCAAGCCAGGCCCGCGCGCTGGCCGACAAGGCGGCACGGCGCTCCACACTGGCACGCGACGTCATGCGCTACCGCATTTCCGAAATCGACCCGCAATTCGCGCCCGGTACGCTTGTTCACGTACCGGTCAGTGACGGGCTGTGGCGGATCGAACAGTGGGAATGGCAGGCCGACGGTGTGATGCTCGACCTCGCACGGGTTCCCGCAACGCCGCCCGCATTCGCCGCGACCGATGCTGGACGGTCCAACCAGGCCCGCGACCAGATCGCCACGCCGACAACCGTTTACGCCTTCGAGTTGCCATGGACCGGAGAAGGGGATGGCAACACCCCGGCCATCCGCGTTGCCGCAAGCTCGCAGGGCGACGGGTGGACCGGGGCCGCCCTCTATGCCGAACGCGAAGGTGCTGAACTCGTATCCCTCGGTTCGACCGGGCGACGACGCGCGATCATCGGAACAACGCAATCAACACTCGGCATCGCTTCACCACTGTTGTTCGACAGCCGTAACGTCGTCGACGTTGAGCTGGAATCGAACGATTTTGTCCTCGGCAGCATTACCTGGAACCAACTCATGCAAGGGGCCAATACGGCCCTGGTCGGGTCGGAAATCGTGCAGTTCGCGCAGGCCGAACGGATCGGGCCACGGCAGTGGCGTCTGTCGGGCTTCCTGCGCGGACGCGGCGGCACCGAAACGTCCGTGGCAAATCACCAGCCTGCTGAGCCCTTTGTGCTGCTCGACGAACGGATCGTCACGCTCGATCCAGCCGCAACAGGGGATTCGACGCGTGCGCGGGTCGTCGCGATCGGCCTGGCCGACACTGCGCCTGCCACCACTACCATCGCCAACCCCGGTTTGACCTTGCGCCCGCTTTCACCGGTCCATGTCAGAGTGTACCGACAGGCTGTTGGCGGGATTGTCATTGACTGGGTTCGCAGGGCGCGGGGCAGTTGGCTCTGGCTTGATGAAGTGGACGCGCCAATCAACGAAAGCGCCGAGCTGTGGGAAATTGCCTTCACCGCCGCTGGCGGCACGCAAATCTGGCAGACCGGATCAAGCCATCTGGAGATCCCGGCAGAACAGGCGGCGGGTCTTGCCGCCGATGGCCATTTCTCCGTCTGTCAGGTGGGCCACCGATCCAAATCGCTTCCGGGCACGGTACCATTGCCCGCGTGATGCCTCGGCCCCAGCCCTTGCAACAAGGAAACCGTCATGCCTGAACCTGTCTCCTATTCATCGACCACTCCCCGCAATGCCTTTCCCCTGCTGTTCGCCGGGCAATCGCAAAAGGAGACAACGGTCAACGAAGCCCTGACCGCAATCGATTTCCTGCTAGGCGCAACGGTTGAAGGCATCGCACAGTCGCCGCCGACAGCGCCGACCGCCGGACAGTGCTGGATAGTCGGCACAAACGCGACCGGAGCCTTTGCCGGGCACGATTCGGCTCTGGCCGGTTGGACCGATGGCGGTTGGCGTTTCCTGCCACCTTTCGAAGGTTTGCGCGTTCATGATCGCGCCGCCTCGGCTCAGCGTGTTTTCAGCGAGAATTGGCAACTCGCTCTGGCTCCCCCAGTACCTGCGGGCGGCGCGACCGTCGACGCGGAAGCACGCGCCTGTCTGGTCGCACTGCTCGAAGCATTGAAGGATGCCGGTATTATTTCGTGAAACAGCGGGAACCAAACCAAGGATCAGTCATTACCGCAATACATGAGGGCGCATCCAGTTGCGGTGACGCATGAAACAATGGCATCAGTGCGTTGTATTCATGCAACACTCGACGTGTTTGTCCGCTTGCATGACTACTTCAGAAACGGTAGACAGCCTGCACGACGTAGCATGATGTCGCTTAAAGGGGAAACTATAATGCGGAAACTGGTCCTGGGCGTCGCCCTGGCCTCGACTGCCATGGCAACACCCGCGCTTGCGCGGAACGATGCTTGGTACGTCGAAGCCAACGCTGGCGCGATGACTGTTGAAAACATCGAAAATCTGACCGGTTCGGGTCAGGTCGGCGTCATGGATACGCGGACCGGCTACGACTTCGGCGGCATTGTCGGTTATGACTTCGGTGGCTTCCGTCTGGAAAGCGAAGTCAGCTATCGTCGTGCCGAAGAGAAGACCTACGACACCGGCGCGCTGGTCCTTCCCGACTCGCAGTTCGGCGGTGGCGCTGAAGCTCTCAGCTTCATGGTCAACGGCCTGCTCGATTTCGGTCCCGATGATGGCCTCCAGGGCTTCGTCGGCGGTGGTGTTGGCGTCAGCCGCGCCAAGATCGCGGTCATCTCGCGCTTTGCTCCGTCGAACATCTCGGACTCCGACACCGGCTTTGCATGGCAGGCTCTCGCCGGCGTTCGTGCACCGCTGAGCAGCGCGGTCGATGTTGGCCTTCGCTATCGCTTCTTCAACCAGGATCACATCGATCTGGTGAACGCGTCCAGCACCAACGTGCGCACGCGCATCCGTTCGCACTCGCTGATGGGTACGCTGACCTACAACTTCGGTGGTGCAGCCCCGGTCGAAGAAGCGGCTCCGCCCCCGCCGCCCCCGCCGCCCCCGCCGCCCCCGCCGCCCCCGCCGCCCCCGCCGCCGGCAGTGGTCTGCAACAAGGGTCCGTACATCGTGTTCTTCGACTGGGATAAGTCGGACATCACGCCGGAAGCTTCGACCATCCTCGACAACGCAGTCACCGCCTATGGCAACTGCGACAGCGTGCCGATCATGCTTGCCGGTTACGCTGACCGTTCGGGTACGGCCAAGTACAACCAGGGCCTTTCGGAACGTCGCAACACGTCGGTACGTTCGTACCTGACTTCGCGTGGCATCCCCGATGGCGCGATCACCAGCCAGGCGTTTGGTGAAAGCAACCCGCGCGTTCCGACCGCCGACGGTGTTCGTGAACTTCAGAACCGTCGCGTGGAAATCACGTACGGTCCGGGTTCGGGCATGTAAGCTTCGGCTTCATGAACAGCTTGAAAAGGGGTCGGAGAAATCCGGCCCCTTTTTATGTATGCGGGAGCATCCCGTGCGTTCAGCAATCAGCCCCGCTCATCAGGGGTAAGTCATCGGTTCCGGAAAACAACGGTGGTGAGGGTGGCGCGATCAGCCTCCCGGCAAACGAGAGCGAGATTAGCTCAGAGCACTTCCCCCGCCGCTCTGGCACGTGCTTCGAGCTGAGCCTTGGCCGTGGGCACTGTTCGAATGGCCGCAATGAGCAGCGCCATACCAAATGGCACAACCGCCAGCGTCGACAGGACGCCGACCGCCAGATTATCGCCAGTCATCGCTGAAACATATCCCGCCATGAACGGCCCAAGAGCAAGCCCGACAAGCGTCGTCGCCAGAAGAAACGTGGCGGTCGCCGTGCCACGCATACGCGGCAGCACAAGCGCCTGACTGGTGGCCGCTGCAGCCCCCAACGCGCTGCTGGAACAAACCTGCGCGGCAAAGCTGAACACGACAAACTGGGCGAACGTGTCACACCGGAATGCGGCGATCATTGGAACAATCGGCGCGAGCAAACCGAACACAGTGACATAAAGCCGGCCTGCTTCCGCCCTGGTGTGCAGGAAATCGGCCATCCGCCCGCCTATGATAACGCCCAGAAACCCGGCGAGCGCCCCTGGCGCGCCGATGAACCATCCAAGATCGCTTTTGGCGATGCCAAACATCCGCTCGGCATAGGGTGCCGACCAATACGACGTGGCATAGGACGTGAACGCAACCATCCCGTAGCCAAGCGTGGTGCTCAGAAATGCCGGTGACCCCCAGATCAGCCGGAACGTTGGCAAGTCGGCGGACTTGAGCGCAGATGCCCAACTGAACACAGCATAAACGCCGATACCGACGAATACCCATTGTTGGGCTGTCGACCGACCCAGAACGCCGGTGAGAGCGATGACGCACGCGACAATCGCCATGGCCGCAAGAATATTGACCACCAGCGCCATTGGTCCGCGCCGCGCCGCGCCGATCAAGGTGAGCGGCGGTATGACGTTAGACAGTTCGACCAGAAAGCCCTTGAAGGGCTGGGTGGCTCCGTAGGAAGGCAACCCGTCAATTGCACCGCGTACCGGCTCCCGAATGGTCACCACCCACAGCGCGAGCAGGACGCCTGGCAGCCCGACGGCCATGAACGCTGCTTGCCATCCGACCAGACCGAAGGGACCACCGCCGGGATAGGCTGCGTTCCAGCGTTCAACAATCAGCCCGCCGACCAGCAACGACAGGCCGCCTCCCAGGAAAATCCCGGACGAATAGATTGCCAGCGCCGTTGCGCGCAGGCGCTGCGGAAAATAGTCGGAAATCAGCGAGTAGGCCGCAGGGCTTGCCGTCGCCTCCCCTACGCCCACGCCGATGCGTGCGGCGGTCAACTGTCCACCACTGCGTGAAAACCCCGAAATGGCCGTCATGGCCGACCATATCGCCAGACCAAGGCTCATCAGGCGGACACGGTGCCAGCTGTCGGCCAGCCGCCCCAGCGGTATGCCGAACAAAGAATAGAACACCGCAAACGCCGTCCCGTAAAGGAAGCCCAGATCTGCGTCGGTCAGCGAAAGGTCGCGCTTTATGTCGTTCGCCAGGATCGACAGAATCTGCCGGTCAACGAAGTTGAGCACATAGACCAGCACCAGAATGCCCAACACATACCAGCTATAGGCATTCGCTTCGCCATCATGCGGATGTGCCGCTGCTTGTTCAGCCGCTGCTGTCGTACCGGGTTGTGTCATTCAGGCCTGCCTCTTCAAACCCTGCACGTCTCAGGCGACAACTGTCGCACAGGCCGCAGGCTCTCCCATCCGGCAAGGGGTCGTAACAGGACCAGCTCAGTCCCGTCTCAAGACCCAAGCGCGCTGCCTCGCGCGCAATTTCCGATTTTCGAAGATGCTGGAGCGGGGCGCGTACGGTAACCGTACCACCCTCATTGCCAACTTTCGTTGCAATCCGGGCAAGATTCTCAAACCCTGCGACGAACTCCGGCCGGCAGTCCGGGTAACCCGAATAGTCGAGCGCGTTGACGCCGATGAACACGTCCTTGGCCCCTGCCGCCTCGGCCCAGGCCAATGCGAGCGAAAGGAAGATCAGGTTGCGCGCCGGTACATAAGTGACGGGAATATCGTCTCCCACCCCACCTTTGGGCACCGCAACGTCGGCAGTAAGCGCCGAACCACCGAACTGGCGGAGATCAAGCGGCAGGATAACGTGCCGTTCCACCCCCAGCCGACGGCCGATCAGCCGCGCGGCATCGAGTTCGACACGGTGCCGCTGGTTGTAATCAATCGTCAACGCCAGGACGCGAAACCCCTGCTCTTTGGCAAGGGCCGTGCAGACCATGGAATCAAGGCCCCCGGACAGCAGAACGACGGCAAGCGGGGCTTGAGCAGGGGTGGCATTTTCCGGCATCCCACCGGGCTAGCCGCGCGCCGCCGCCGATGCAATGGTTTCTCCAGAAACCTTGATGGATGGCGCAATCACCGCTCGCACGCGCCAATGCGCCGTGCCTCCGCCGCAAAGTTGAACGGCAGACCGCGTTCGATCCCTTGCGTCTCTATCTGCGCAAGGCGGGCATTCTCGAACCGTATCCGCGTGTGGCCGTAGCCGTTGGCCGGGCAAGTGTATTGCACCGTCACCACTTCGGGCCGGTCTTCGATGACGAAACGCCGACAGACTTCCTGCGCGTGGCGGATCTGGATCAGCTTCCGCCCGCTGTCGACGCAGATGCGCACGCGCGGGGTGTCATCGCGCGGCTGGACTTCCCACAAACCCGGCTCCAGTTGCTCCAGCATGGCAAGGCCCGGTCCCTGCGCGCTGCCTGACGCGGCCAGAAAACCGACGCCCGCACACAGCCCCGCGCCAATCGTGCGAAGGATCGCTGTTCCTGACCAATGTGCTGCCGCCATGCCCTGCTCTTTCGCACGCAAAAGCCATCGGCGCTGTGCCGTGGCTCATACCATGGCGCCATACCACAAGTGGCGTTGCCGGAAACATGAAGTAATCGTGCCCAGAGATGAAATTGCCTGTTACCTTTGCAGGTGCGAACAGGCAGTTATGGCAGGTCGATAGAGAATTCGCGCGAACAGAACGCGCAGTCCACAACGATCAGCCCCGCTTCGTTCTTCATCTCTTCCCGTTCAGCCTGCCCGAACCGTGCCAGAATGTCGCGGTAGTGCTCCACCGTGCAGCGGCAACCGCGGGTCAGTGTGCGCCCCGGCTCCACGCGGATTTCCCGCTCTTCATGGAACAGCCGCCACAGCACGGTTTCAAGATCGAGCGCCGGATCAAGCAGTTCGTCGGGCCTGACCGAGCCGCCAAGAATCGAAACGTGCTCCCATTCGGGATGGTCGAGCTGGACGTGCAGGCGTTCGCGGCCTTCTTCGCCTTCCGGCAGGTGCTGGATAAGCAGCCCCCCCGCAATGCAACCATCCGCACCGGGTCGAAAGGCAACGCGGATCAGCGTTGGCACCTGTTCGGACTGGAAGAAATAGCTTTCACAGGCGCTGGCCAGCGAATTGCCTTCAAGCGGCACGATACCCTGATACCGTTGCCCGGTCACGGCCAGGTCAAACGTGATCGCAAGGTACCCTTCCCCGAACAGCGAAAACAGCGTCGGCGCCGGCCCCAGATCGTCAAGGCGCGCGCGATCGTAGCGCACATGGCCGCGCACTTCCCCATTGCGGTAATCGCACACCAGAAGATCTATCACCCCGGCCTGCGTCTGCGCCTGCATCGTCAATTGCGCGTCCTGCTCCTTGAGCAAGGCGCCGAGCAGGGCCGCAATCACCAGTGCTTCCGCCAGAACCTGGGCAATCGGCGCCGGATAGCTGTGCGCGGACAGCACCGTGTCCAGCACCGGCCCCAGCCGCACCATCCGCCCGCGCGCGTTGCTATCGGGCAGCGTGAAGTGCAGCATCTGGTCGAAGCCGGTTGAAGACGGGACAGGTTCGGTCATCGCAATCCGCCTTCAGATCTGGCCAAAGGCCCAGCGCAGAACCGACTTCTGCGCGTGGATGCGGTTCTCGGCTTCGTCCCAGACGACCGAACGCGGGCCATCAATGACTGCATCGCTCACCTCTTCACCGCGATGAGCGGGCAGACAATGCAGGAAGACAGCATCCGCCGCGGCATGGCGCATCAGGGCATCGTTGACCTGATAGGGCGCCATCGCCGCCAGCTTGGCTTCGGCATGCGCCTGGCCCATCGAAATCCATGTGTCCGTCACGACGACATCCGCACCGCGCACCGCATCTACCGGGTCGCGCACGACGCGGACATTGGCGCCACCCGCCTGCGCGGCCGCAATGAAGGCAGGATCGGATTCGTAACCTTCGGGCACGCCGATGCGCACGTTGAACTTCATCAGCCCGGCAGCCTCGACAATCGAGTTCAGCACGTTGTTGCCATCGCCAAGCCACGCCAGTTCGAGACCCGGCAGGGCCTTGCCATGTTCGATCACGGTGAGCAGGTCTGCCATGATCTGGCACGGGTGCGAAAGATCCGTCAGCCCGTTGATGACCGGCACCGTGGCGTAGCGAGCCAATTCCTCGATCTTGGTGTGATCGTCGGTCCGCAGCATGATCGCGTCGGCCATCCGGCTGAGCACGCGCGCGGTATCGGCAACCGTTTCCCCCCGGCCAAGCTGGGTGGTTCCGGCATCGAGGATCAGCGCCGACCCGCCAAGCTGGCGCATCGCCACATCGAAGGAAACACGCGTGCGGGTGGAGTTCTTTTCGAACACCATGGCCAGCACGCGACCGGCGAGCGGCGCATCGGCATCCGGCTGCCCCTTGGGCAGCAATGCACGCGCCGCCTTGCGATCAATCGCATCGCCGATCATCGCGGCAACGGCATCGCCGCCAGCGTCGGAGAGGTTCAGGAAATGGCGCTGCGTCGCGGTCATGCCGACACTCCTTCGGGCGCATAGCTCGCCGCCGCCGCGGAGAGCCTCTCCATGAACTCGTCGATGTGGCTGTCGTCGATAACCAGCGGCGGCAGTACGCGCACGGTGTTGTCTCCTGCCGACACAGTCAGCACTTGATGGTTGTCGCGCATGTGCGCAACGAACGGCCGTGGCTCGACCTTCATCATGATGCCCAGCATCAGCCCGCGCCCGCGCACGCCGAGGAAAAGATCGGGGTAATTGCCGATGAACTGTTCGATCCGGCCGCGCAGGCGTTCGCCCTTGGCGCGCACATCCGCCAGGAATGCATCGTTGGCCACGACATCGAGCACCGCCTCGGCGGCAGCCATGGCCAGCGGGTTGCCGCCATACGTGCTGCCGTGCGCACCGGCCACCATGCCGCGCGCCGCCTTTTCGGTGGCCAGGCATGCGCCCATCGGGAAGCCCCCGCCAATCCCCTTGGCCGTGGCGACGATATCGGGAGTCAGGCCGTACTGTTCATAGGCATAGAACGTGCCGGTGCGGGCCACGCCGCACTGCACTTCGTCGAGCACCAGCATGAGGTCGTTCTCGTCACACAGGGCGCGCAAACCGTGGAGAAACGCGTCCGATGCATCGCGGATGCCACCTTCACCCTGGATCGGTTCGACAAGGAAACCGGCCGTGTTCGGCCCCATCGCCGCCTTCGCCCCTTCAAGGTCGTCGAAATCGACATACTTGAAGCCCGGCAGCAGTGGCAGGAAACCCTTGTGCATCTTGTCCTGGTTGGATGCACTGATGGTGGCCATCGTCCGGCCGTGGAAGGCGTTCTTGAAGGTAATCAGTTCGTACTTGTGATCGTTGCCGACATGGCTGTGATAGGCACGCGCGGCCTTGATCGCACATTCGACCGCCTCGGCGCCCGAATTGGTGAAGAACACGGTATCGGCAAAGGTCAGGTCGACCAGCCGCTGCGCGAGATGTTCGCCCTGCGGGCTGCCATAGAGGTTGGAGACGTGCATCAGCGTGGCGGCCTGCCGCTGGATCGCGCCGATCAGGTGTTCGTTCGAATGGCCGAGCAGATTGACTGCGATGCCGCTGGCGAAATCGAGATACCGCGTGCCATCCTCGTCAATCAGGTGGCAATGCTCGCCGCGGACCGGACGCACACCGCACCGGGGGTAGACGGGCATCAGCGGGGTGATCGACATCGGCTTTCTCCTGTTCATTGCGGAACAAAAATCGTCTGGCACCAGTGCGGCTCAACCGCCCGGCAGCCCAAGGGACTTGCAAACGCGAAATGGCGGCCCGCAGCTCCCTTGGGAACCACAGGCCGCCATTTGCGCGTACTTATTCTGTTGCAGGCCCCCGGTCAAACGTACCGGGGGGCAGTGCGGGTCGGTCAGTCCTGACGCGGCACCAGGTTGACCGCCGAGTACTTGCCTCGTCGATCGACCTCAAGGTCGAACTCAAGCTTGTCGCCTTCGTTCAGCTCGCGCATGCCAGACCGTTCCACCGCGCTGATGTGCACGAAAGCGTCCGGCTGGCCATCGTCACGCGTGATGAAGCCGAAGCCCTTCATCGCGTTGAAGAACTTGACCGTGCCCGTAGCCTTTTCGCCGGTGAGTTCGCGCTGCGGAGCAGCGGGCTTTGCCGCCACTTCGATCACATCGCCAACAACCTGCAGATCGGCTGCGGAAATCTTGCCGCCACGATCAACCAGGTTGAACTCAAGCTGCTGCCCTTCGGCCAGGCCTTCCAGTCCGGCGCGTTCGACTGCGCTGATGTGCACGAACACATCTTCGCCGCCGTCTTCACGCTGGATGAAGCCGAAACCCTTCTGGCTGTTGAAAAACTTTACGACGCCCTTGCCGGTGCCGACAACCTGGGCAGGCATACCGCCGCCACCGCGTCCGCCGCCAAAGCCGCCACCGCCGCCGCGCGGGCCGCCGAAGCCGCCACCACCGAAGCCGCCCCGGTCACCGCCGAAACCACCACGATCGCCGCCGAAGCCGCCACGATTGCCGCCGCCGAAGCCACCCCGGTCACCGCCGAAGCCGCCACCAAAACCGCCACCGCCGTAGGGGTCAAAACCGCCTTCGTCGCCAAATCCGTCGCGCTTGTCTTTGCCGCGACCCCGCCGCCCTCTGTCAAAACTCATAAAAATCAATAAACCTTCAATCCGCCCCAACCTTCACGGCACCGCAGGCCGGACGCGGAAACCGGCGGCGCGACGAAGGAATCAAAACCAGCCTTTTCGGGACCAGCGCCATCCTTTGCGTGCGTGACTATAGACTAAAAACACCAGAGCGCGAACGGAATCGACAATCCGCCCGTAAATAGGGGCAAATAGCGTGACTTTTGTGCCGATTTCAGGTCAGGCCGCGCAAGGCTTGCCCCGCCAGCGCCCATTCGGCACAAGCGGCGCAAGCCCACAAGCAACAGGACTCGCAGCGCATGTTCCGCAAGATTGACGACAAGACCTATGCCAGTCCGCAGATCACCCTGGCCGAAGTCGCCTATGCCAAGGCACTGGGCATCGGCACGATCATCAATAACCGTCCCGAAGGCGAATCCGATGATCAGGTGCCGGGAGACGATATCGCACGGGCAGCGCAGGAGGCGGGCATACGTTATGTTGCCATTCCGGTGACTCATGCCGGATTTTCGATGACCCAGGTTCAGGCCATGCAGCAGGCGCTGGCCGATGCGGGCGATGCGCCGGTGCTGGCCTATTGCCGTTCGGGCACGCGCTCCACGCTGCTCTGGGCGCTTGCGCAGGCACAGGCCGGGGCCGCACCGGATGAAATCGCCGCCAAGGCCGCCGGAGCCGGGTACGACATTGCCCCTGTCCGCGCGACGGTGGACATGCTGGCCGCACAGGCAGGTTGAACGGCCGGACCACACCGATGGAATTGCCAGATGTTGCCGCGATCAAGGCGCTGATCGCCCTGCCCGGCGCGTTGCTTGCCCTGCAGGCGGCCGGATCGCTGCTGGCCATCCTTGCGCTGGCCCGGCTGGCGCGCGGGCTGGGGCTTGGCGGCGATCCGCGGATCGAAGACGAAGATCATGCCCGGCTCCTGGCCGGACAGGCGCTGGACGGTTTCGATGCCCGCGCCGTCAGCGTGGACCGCGCCGGAATGGGCGCACTGTTGCGCGATGCACAAGGCCGGGTGCTGGTCCTGCGCCGCCACGGCAGCCACTTCGCCGCGCGATTGCTGACCAGCCACGCCGGGGTGCGGCTCGACGGGCGCTTCCTCTCGATCGCCACGGCGGACAGACGCTTTGGCACCGTGGTTCTGGATCTGGGCGAACAGGCGCAGGTCTGGGCCGCCAGCCTGCGCCGGCTGGGGACGGGCGCGCCATGACCGCCGTCGATCTCGTGACGTACGCCGTGCCGCTGTTCGTGCTGGCTGTTCTGGTCGAAATGGTCTGGGCAGCGAAGTGCCACCCGGAAAAGTACGAGGCGCGCGACACCTTCACCAGCCTGGCGCTGGGGCTGGGCAGCACACTGGCAGGCGCAGCGGGCGCTGGCGCGATCCTGGGGGCGGTGCTGTGGCTTTACGACCATCGCGTGGCCACCGTGCCGCCGGTCTGGTGGGCATGGGGCCTGTGCTTCGTGCTGGACGATTTCAACTACTACTGGGCGCACCGCACGGGCCACCGCGTGCGCTGGTTCTGGGCGGCCCACGTCAACCACCATTCGAGCCAGCACTACAACCTGTCGACCGCGCTGCGCCAGACGTGGAGCGGGTTCTTTGCTCTGGCCTTCGTCTTCCGCATCTGGCCCGCGCTGATCGGCTTCCACCCCGCGATGATCCTGACCGTTGGCGGGGCCAACCTGATCTACCAGTTCTGGATCCATACCGAAGCGATCGGGCGGATGCCGCGCTGGTTCGAAGCGGTGTTCAACACGCCTGCGCACCACCGCGTGCACCACGCCACCAACCCGCTCTATCTCGACCGTAACTACGCTGGTGTGTTCATCGTGTGGGATCGGCTGTTCGGCACGTTCCAGCAGGAGCGCGCGGACCTGCGAATCCATTACGGCATCGTTCGGCAACTGGGCAGTTTCAGCCTGCTGCACGCGGCATTCCACGAATGGCGCGCGATGCTGGGCGATGCATGGCGCGCGCCGTGGCGGCACAAGCTGGGCTATCTGGTGGGCACGCCCGGCTGGCGTCACGATGGCGAACACGAAGGGTCCGACGCGATCCGCCGCCGCTGGCTTGAGCGCAACGATTCTACCGGGGCCTGAGGCCCTCCCCCAGCAGGTCCGCTGCAACCTCGGCAATTTCCTCTACCGGCCGCGCATCGTCCCACACGCCGAAGCGCAGGCCGAGAAACACGTTCATGCCCATGATCGCCCAGGCGCGCACGTCCTGTTGGCCATCGCGGATCAGCCCTTCGGCAGCGGCCTGCGCCAGGCGCGTGGCAATGCGGCTGGCGGTGCCTTCGTAATGCGCGCGGTAGCTTGCCGGATCGGCAAACTCCGCCTCGTCGATGATGCGGTAGATTTCCTTGTGTTCGCGGGCAAAGCGCAGGAACCCGACCAGCGCCTGCCGTTCGCGTACCAGCCCGGTCGCGCTTTCCCCGATCTCCGCAGCGGCGTTGCTGGCGACTCGGGCCGACATGTCGCGCACCAGGGCGGTGAAGATCGCATCCTTGGAATCGAAATAGGTATAGAAGCTGCCCAGCGCGGTCCCGGCGCGGCGGGTGATGCCGCTGACCGACGCTTCGTGAAAGCCGTGTTCGCCAAACTCCGCCGCAGCGGCATCGAGCAGGCGGCGCAGCGTTTCGCGCCCGCGCGCGGTGCGCGGCACTTTCCCCGGACTGGCCGCGCTGGCCTGCGCCATCGTGCTGAACTCCCCACCCTTGCCGACCGGACGCGCGCCATCGCAGCCCCGCGCCTGTTGCCGTTTCGCCACTGTCCCTAGCGACTATCGGGCATGATCTCAACAACAACTTGAAAGGTGGTTCAACTTTCAATATCACGCTTCCAGACGGACGTTACCAATCCGTGAGAGGGAGCCTGACTGCCATGATCCGTATTTCCCGGCGCGCCTTGCTGGCCGCTTCCGCTGCGCTGCTGGCGCTGCCCGCCATGCCTGCCCTGGCGCAGGATGCGCCTGCCACCGCTATCGACGCCGCCGATCAGGGCGACGGCGAAATCCTGGTGATCGCGCGCCGCCGTGAGGAACGCCTGCTTGACGTTCCCATCGCCATTTCCGCGATCAGCGCCGAGGCGCTGGAGAAGGTCGGCGGGCGCGATCTGTCGGCGGTGCAGGGCGCCATCCCCAACGTCAACATCGTGCAGGGCCGCGGTTCGGCCAGCAGCGCCAACTTCTTCATCCGCGGCATCGGCCAGCCCGACGCCCTGCAGACCTTCGATCCGGCGGTCGGCGTCTATGTCGATGGCGTGTACCTCAGCCGCATCCAGGGCGCGCTGCTCAACCTGTTCGATGTCCAGCGGGTCGAAGTGCTGCGCGGGCCGCAGGGCACGCTTTATGGCAAGAACACCATCGGCGGCGCGGTCAACGTCGTCTCGAAGAAGCCCGACCTCAACACCTTGCGCGGAGAAGCCTCGCTTTCCTATGGCCGGTTCGATGAGGTAACCGCCAAGGGCTATGTGTCCGCCCCGCTCGTTGCCGACAAGCTCGCGCTTTCGGTGGCCGGAGTCTACGATGACCGCGACGGCATCGTCACCGATCCGCTGACATCCAGGAAGTACAACGACCGCAACAACCTGTCGGGCCGCGCCATCCTGCGCGCGCAGCCGACCGAAACGGTCGAAGTGCTGCTTTCCGGTGATTACACCCGCCAGCGCAACACGCTCACGCTCGGCCAGGCCACAGCGCCTTTGATCGGCTTCAACTACAACGCCACCTTTACCGGGCTGACGCCCTTCACCATCGCACCGGCCGCCGGCCCGTGGACGTACCAGGCATCCACCAGCTTCACCAACAACGAAGGCCAGAAGCTGGATCACTGGGGCGTTTCCGGCACGATCAACGTCGATCTGTCCGATACGCTGCAACTGTCCTCGATCACCGCCTATCGCAAGCTGAAGACCGATTTCTTCGTCGATATCGACGCGACCAGCGCCGAACTGGGCGATGTCTTCGTCGGCACGCGCCAGCACCAGTTCAGCCAGGAACTGCAGCTCAAGCTCGATGCCGACAAGCTCAAGGGCGTGCTTGGCCTCTATTACCTGAACGAGCATGTCACCTCGCACCAGGAAGCCTATGCCGACAGTTTCCTGCGCTATGTCGGCACGCCGCTGAACTTCCTGCGCACCATCGACGACGAGCAGGACACCAAGTCCTATGCCGCGTTCGGACAACTGACCTATGATTTCACCGAGGCGCTCTCGCTGACCGCAGGCCTGCGTTACACGCGCGAAACCAAGGAATACTTCCGCACCACGACGCCGACAACGTCGAGCGCGATCTTCCCGATCGTGATCACCAGCACGTTCGTTTTCCCGAACAACCTGCCCGCGCCCTTCAACGCTGCCGACAGCGTGACCTACGAAGCGTGGACCCCTTCGGCTACGCTGTCGTACAAGCCTTCGCGCAACACGATGGTCTATGCTTCGGCCAGCCGCGGCTTCAAGTCGGGCGGGTTCAACGGCCGGGTCAACGGCATCGGCGACGTGACGCAGGTCGTGAACGGGGCAACCGTGGTCGTGCCGACGTTCAAGCCCGAAACGGTGTGGACCTATGAAGTCGGCGCAAAGGGTTCGTTCCTTGATGGCAAGGTCAACATTTCCGGCGCGGCGTTCTATTCCGATTACCAGAACTTCCAGGCCCGCGTCGGCGGTGGCAACACCGGCATCACCGGCGGCAGCTTCCCCGTGCTCAACGCCGGCAAGCTGCGCATCCAGGGCTTCGAGGTCGACCTGAACGTGCGCCCCGCAACGCCGGTCACGCTGTTCGCCTCGGTCGGTTATCTCGATGCCGACTACAAGGAGTTCAACGACGGCCGCCGCGCGCCTGCATTCAGTTGCAACCCCACCGGCGCGGCGATCACCTGCCGCCCGGCCTTCGCGCCGCCGCTCACCCTGCGCGCAGGCGGCGAATACCGCATCCCGCTGGGCGCGGCGTCGCTTGCCCTCGGCGGCGATGCACGCTTTGTCGACAAGCACTACCTCTCGGTCGACAACCGCCCCGGCCTGATCGAAAACGGCTACTGGCTGGCCAATCTCTATGCCCAGGTGGACTTCGACTCGTTCTACCTGCGCGGCACGGTCCGCAACGTGGGCAACACGCTGTACAAGACCGACGGGCAGGAGTTCAGCTCGGTCGGCAACATCCAGACCGCCTATTACGGCGATCCGCGCACCTGGAACGTGACGCTGGGCGTCCGGTTCTGAGCGGACGCATCACCCGCAGCGGGCGCCTTCCCCCCGGCACCCGGCTGCAAAACGAAAAGCCCCGACCGCAAGGCCGGGGCTTTTTGGTGTCTTGGTGTCTGCGTGTTCAGACCGCGCAGGTTGGGCGTTCAGCTTGCCAGCCGCAATCCCGCCGCCGCGCCTTCCGCTCCCGGCTGGTCCGGCCAGATGCCGCGCGTGTCATAGACGACCTTGCCGGTGCGTTCCGCCAGCGGGATCACCCGGAACACGTCGTGGTCGACCAGCACGATCAGCACGTCGCATTCTTCCAGCGCGGTATCGATATCGATCTGGACCGCGCCGGTGCCTTCAAACTCGCGCGGCAATGCGCTGGCATAAGGCTCCACCACGTGGACCCGGCTGCCGAACTGGCGGGCCAGACTGGCAGCGACATAGCGCGCCGGGCTTTCGCGGAAATCGTCGATGTTGGCCTTGAAGGCAAGGCCGAGGCAGGCGACTTTCGCGCCCGGATGCGCTTCCACCAGCGCGGCGGCATGCTTGACCACATGGTGCATCTTGCCGTCGTTGACGTTGCGCGCGGTGCGGATCAGCGGGGTTTCGTCCGGCGCGCCAGCCACGATGAACCACGGGTCCACCGCGATGCAGTGCCCGCCAACGCCGGGGCCGGGCTGGAGGATGTTGACGCGCGGATGGCGGTTGGCAAGGCGGATCACTTCCCACACGTCCAGCCCCATGCGGTCGGCCACCATGGACAGTTCGTTGGCAAAGGCGATGTTCACGTCGCGGTAGGCGTTTTCGACCAGCTTGGTCATTTCCGCAGAGCGCGCATCGGTGGTCACGCAGGTGCCGCGCACGAACCGCTTGTAGAACGCCAGCGCCTTGCGCGCGCAGCGCGGGGTGATGCCGCCGATCGAACGGTCGTTGTTGGTCAGTTCTTCCAGAATGCGCCCCGGCAGCACTCGTTCGGGACAGTAGGCGAGGGACACGTCGGGCGTTTCGCGGGTCTTGCCGGGAAACTTCAGATCCGGGCGCAGGCCCGCCATCAGATCGCGCATCTGTTCGGTCGTGCCGACCGGCGATGTCGATTCGAGGATCACCGTGTCGCCAGCCTTCAGCACGGCGGCAACCTGCGTGGCGGCGGCCAGGACATAGGAAATATCCGGGGTGTGGTGCCCGTCCTTGGCAAACGGCGTCGGCACCGCGATCACGAAGACGTCGGCCGGTTCGATGGCGATCGCTGCGCGCAGCAGCCCGCGCTGGACCACGCCATGCACCAGGCCGTCAAGGTCCACTTCCTCGATGTGGATTTCGCCGCGGTTGATCGTATCGACCACGGTTTGCGACACATCCAGCCCCAGCACGCGGCATCCCGCGCGGGCTATGATGGCAGCGGTTGGAAGTCCGATATAGCCAAGGCCGACAACACAGACGTCCGGCTTCACATCACCCATCATTCGCCAGCAACTCCACGATACGGCGCGATGACTGCCCATCCCCGAACGGGTTGTGAGCGCGCGCCATGGCTGAATAGGCAGCCTTATCGTCGAGCAGGGTGAAGATTTCGGAAACGATGGTGTCGACATCGGTGCCGACAAGCCGGGCGGTCCCGGCGGTGACGCCTTCGGGGCGTTCGGTCGTCTCGCGCATGACCAGCACGGGCTTGCCCAGCGCAGGCGCTTCTTCCTGCACCCCGCCCGAATCGGTCAGCATGATTTCGGCAATCGACAGCAGCCGCGCGAAATGCGGGTAGTCGAGCGGTTCGATCATCGCCACGTTGGGCAGGCCCGCCAGCGCCGCGTCCATGACCTTGCGGACGTTGGGATTGGGATGGACCGGGAACACCAGTGCCACGTCATCGCGCGCCGCGATGCGGCGGATAGCCTCGGCAATGCTTTCCAGCCCCCCGCCGAAGTTCTCGCGCCGGTGGCTGGTTACCCCGATGATGCGCTTTCCGGCAAAGCGCGCCTCGATTTCGGCCAGCCCGGCGGCCATTGCCGGTTCCGCCGCAATCCGCGCGCTGACCCATTGCAGCGCGTCGATCACGGTGTTGCCGGTAACGTGAATCGCATCGTCCGCCACGTTTTCGGCGCGCAGCGCGCTCGCCGAAACATCGGTTGGCGCAAAGTGCAGGCGCGCGATGGTGCCGATGATCTTGCGGTTCACCTCTTCGGGCCAGGGGTGATAGATGTTGTGGCTGCGCAAACCCGCTTCGACGTGGGCCACCGGCAGCTTGCGGTAATAGGCGGCCAGCGCGCCGGTCATCGCGGTGGCGGTATCGCCCTGCACCACGACCCAGTCGGGCTTTACCGCGTCCATCACCTGGCCCAGCCCGGTCAGCAGCGCGGCGGTCAGCCCGTCGAGCGTCTGGTCCGGCCGCATCAGGTCGAGATCGTGATCGGGCACGATCCCGGCAATTTCCAGCACCTGGTCCAGCATGCCGCGGTGCTGCGCCGATACGCAGGTGACGGCATGAAAGCGCGGATCGGCACGCAGCGCGTGAACCACCGGAAACAGCTTGATCGCTTCGGGGCGCGTGCCGAACACCACGAGGATCGTCTTGCGGGGGTCTGTCTGGGCCATGTCCGTCTTCAACCGTGTCATCATCGTCGCCGGTCTAATAATCCGCGAGTGTTAACCGTGAAATAAGAGGGTGGGGTTAATCAGCGGGGGAGACGTGACGCGATGGCCCGGCCGACCGGGCGCTTGCCGTCAACCATGAAAGGCCGCCTGCCCTGTGACTGTCCAGTTTTCCGCGATTTCTCCCGCACCGGCCACCGGCCGCGATGCGCCGGCTGCGGCCACGACCACGCGCGTCACCGTGCTGGGGCTTGGCTATGTCGGCCTGCCGCTGGCCGTGGCGCTGGCGCGCAAGTTCTTCGTGACCGGATTCGACATCGACACCGGGCGCATAGCCGAACTGTCCGAAGGCCATGACCGCACCCGCGAAATCGACGCCGAACGGCTGGCCATGTCCACGCTGGGGCTGACCAGCGATGCAGCGGTCTGCCCTCCCAGCGATTTCTACATCGTCACCGTGCCCACCCCGATCGACGCGCACAACCGCCCCGATCTGCGGCTGGTCGAAGCCGCATCGCGTACGGTCGGGGCGATGCTGCCCGATGCCGTGGCCGAAGGCCGCCAGCCGGTGGTGGTCTATGAAAGCACGGTCTATCCCGGCGTGACCGAAGACATCTGCGGCCCGATCCTCGAAGCGGTATCGGGCCTGAAGTGCGGCGAGGACTTCTTCCTTGGCTACAGCCCGGAACGCATCAATCCGGGCGACCGTGAACACACCATCGACCGCATCACCAAGGTCGTGTCCGGCCAGACCCCGCAGGTGCTCGACCGGGTGGCCGATCTCTATGGCGCGATCACCAGCGGCGGGGTCTTCCGCGCCGCGTCGATCAAGGCGGCGGAAGCGGCCAAGGTGATCGAGAACGCCCAGCGCGACATCAACATCGCCTTCATGAACGAAATCACGCAGATCTTTTCGCGCATGGATCTTTCGGTGTGGGACGTGCTCGATGCGGCGCGCACCAAGTGGAACTTCCTGCCTTTTACCCCCGGCCTTGTCGGCGGGCACTGCATCGGGGTCGATCCCTATTACCTGTCCGCGCGGGCCGAGGCGCTGGGCCACGATCCGCAAGTGATCCTTGCCGGGCGCGGCGTGAACGACGGCATGGCGCAATGGGTGGCGGGCGAACTGCACCGCGCCCGTGGCGGACGCGCGGGAACCGCGCTGGTGCTGGGCCTGACTTTCAAGGAAAACGTGCCCGACCTGCGCAATTCCAAGGTGGCCGACGTGATCGCCGGGTTGCGGGCGCTCGGCCATGCGGTAACCGTCCACGATCCCCATGCCGATCCGGCAGAGGCGCGGCACGAATACGGGCTGGACCTTTCCGGCGATGCGCTTGACCGGACTTACGACCTCGTGTTCCTTGCCGTGCCGCACCAGCATTACCTGGCCGCAGGCGCCGACGGCATCGCCGCGCTGGTTGCGCCGGGCGGCACGCTGGCCGATCTCAAGGGCATGCTGGGCGATAAAGCTGACTGGAAACTTTGAAACGCCGCGCCATTGTCTGGCGACTGTATCGAATGCACACCGCCGTCAGACACCCACCCCCAGCCCCTCCCTTGAGGGAGGGGAGCGAGACTTATCGAACTGCAGGTGAGATTAGTCGCAGCGGGGAGGGTGTTCGACGGTGGGTCGTGTCATAACGCATTGATTATCAAAGGGTGAGTGCGAACGTGAAAGTCCTTGTTACCGGAGCCGCAGGCTTCATCGGTTATTCGCTCATCACCCGGCTGCTGGCGCGCGGCGATGAAGTTGTCGGCGTCGATGTGGTCAACGCCTATTACGACCCCCGGCTCAAGGAAGCGCGGCTGGCGCGGCTGGTCGAACAGGGCGGGTCGCGGTTCACCTTCCTGCGCACCGACTTTGCCGATTACGCCGGGCTGGCCGCCGCGCTGGATGGCAAGGCGTTCGACCGCATCGTCCATCTCGGTGCGCAGGCGGGCGTGCGCTATTCCATCGAAAACCCCCACGCCTATGTGCAGTCCAACCTGGTCGGGCATCTCAACCTGCTCGAAGTGTCGCGCCATCGCGGGGTGGAGCACATGGTCTATGCCTCGTCCTCGTCGGTCTATGGCGGCAATACCAAGCTGCCGTTCTCGGTCGATGACCGCGTCGATCACCCGCTCTCGCTCTATGCCGCGACGAAGAAGGCGGACGAGCTGATGAGCGAGACTTACGCCCATCTCTACCGCCTGCCGCTGACGGGGTTGCGCTTCTTTACCGTCTATGGCCCGTGGGGCCGCCCGGACATGATGATGTGGCTGTTCACCAGGGCGATCCTGGCAGGCGAGCCGATCCAGGTGTTCAACCACGGCGACATGTACCGCGATTTCACCTATATCGACGATATCGTATCCGGCGTGATGGCCTGCCTCGACAATCCGCCGCCCGACGATGGCCAGCCCAAGGCCGGCGGCAGCGTGAAGCCGCACCGGCTCTACAACATCGGCAACCACAAGTCCGAACACCTGATGAAGGTCATCGGCATTCTCGAAAGCGAGCTGGGCCGCAAGGCACAGATGGACCTGATGCCGATGCAGCCGGGCGACGTGCGCCAGTCGTTTGCCGATATCGACGCGATTTCCGGCGATCTGGGCTACACGCCGACCACGAGCATCGACGTGGGCGTGCCCCGCTTCGTGCAGTGGTACAAGGACTACCACGGCCTCTGACGAACAGGGCCTGCAACGCCGGCCAGACCGGCGGGGCAGATCAGCCCTGATCCGCAAACGCGGGCAGGAAGCCGAACCCCGCCGCCACCAGCCGCGCCGGACAGCCAAGTTCGGCCAGCATCGCGCGCGTCGTTTCGCGGTTGGTGACGATCGACCATGCGCCCGGCCCCTGCGGACCGCCGGTGTTCGGCGCATCCGGCGCGTCGGCGGCATCCGGCGCCAGCGCCCGGTCCATTGCCGCCAGCAGGGCATCGGGCGCCACGTCGCATACCGCCAGCCCTTCGCCCGCCATCGCCGCTTCGGCAAACCCAAGCACAGCGGCAAGCCGGGCCTTGATCGCCACGTCATCGACCATCGCCTGGCGGTGCGCGGCGATGATCGCCCGCGCATCGGCACGGGCAGGCTCCCCCCCGCGCGCCAGCACCGGCAGGCCGGGCATCCACGCTTCGGGCGGGCAAAGCCTGCGCTCCGGCTGCATGGCTTCGAACGGGCGGCTTTCCAGCGGATAGATGCGGCAGATGCGCGGGCGCGCGGCATAATTGCCGCAGCGCATATCGGGCATCAGGTGCGGACAAGGCCCGGCATGGCGCGCCACCAGCCGCAGCGTGATGCGAAACGGCACGTCGCCCACATGCGCGGCAAAGCTCGTTTCCCGCCGCCAGTTCAGGGCCGGATCGGCGGCATTGCCCGTGTCGGGCCACGGCCACGCTTCGGCCAGCAGTTCCACCCGATGGCCGTTCCCGGCCCAGACCCGCGCTTCGGCAAAGGACAGCGTCAGGCGCAGATCATGGCAGCAGCGCCCGCACTGCGTGCAATCGAAACAGACTTCCATGCCGCATCTTAAAGCGCAACGCCGCGCGCCGCAGAAGCGCAACTCCCGCGATTACGGACCTATCCGGCGCGCGGCATCTGCTGGCTGGCGCAGTGGAACCCGCCGCCACCCGCCAGCACGGCATCGCCCATAACCCCCACCGTCGCGCGATCCGGGAACAGGTCCGCGATGGCTGCAACGCCGTCTGCGTCATGCGGCGATCCGAACACCGGCACGACGACAAGATGCGTGGTGACCACGAAGTTCATGTAGCTGGCGGGCTGCACCATGCCATCCCACGCGATCCGTCCTGGCGATGGCACTTCGGCCACCTCGACACCCATCGCCAGCGCGCGCGCCCTGGCATCGGCATAGATCGCCGCATTGGGATCGTCCGCCCCGGTCGCGCGCGGCAGGGCCAGACGGTTCGGGCCGACAAACCGGGCAAGATTGTCGACATGCCCATCGGTGTGGTCGTTGATCAGGCCATCGCCCAGCCACAGCACGCGGTCATAGCCCAGATCGCGCTGCAACCGCGCCTCCAGATCGGCGCGGGACAGATGCGGGTTGCGGTTGGGATTGAGCAGGCATTGTCCGGTCGTGACCACCAGCCCGGTGCCATCGCCATCCAGCGCCCCGCCTTCCAGAATCCAGTCGGCCTTGCCCGCCACCTCCAGCCCGGCCGAAGCCGCCAGATCGGCGCCGATGTCCTGATCGCCGGGCATCAGATACTTGCCGCCCCAGCCGTTGAAGCCGAACAGCCGCGCCTGCCGGTTCCCCGCATCGTCCAGCACCACCAGCGGCCCTGTATCGCGCAGCCACACGTCGCCATATGTCCGCTGCTCCAGCCGCACCGCACCGGACACCAGCGCCCGCGCGCGCGCCGCGTTGGCTGCATCGCGCACCACCAGCCGCACGGCCTGCCCGCTTTCGGCCACGGCATTGGCAAAGGCGGCAATCTGTTCCTGCGCCCGGTCGATCACCCCCGACCATTCCTCTGCCAGATGCGGAAAGCCGATCCACAGCCAGTCCTGCGGGTGCCATTCGGGGGGCATGCGGAAATGCGAAGTCATGGGGCAGGTGTCCGTCACGGGGATGTTGCCCGGCCCTTAACCGCAGACGCGCCCCGGTGGAACCACTTGCAGCAGCCCGGTTCACCGCCGCAAGCCAAACCGTGGCCGCCATCGCGCTTGATCCCCCCGGCGAGGCGGGGCATTCCCGGCGATGATGACCGACCTGCCACACGCCATCGCCCGCGCCCGCGCGCATGCGCCGTTCCTTTCCATGGCGCTCGACCGCCTGCCCGATCTCGCAACGGTGCTGGCGCAAGGCGATGCCGAAACGGCGCTGGCCATGGCGCGTCAGGCGGGTGCAGACACCGAAGACAGCGCCATTGCCCTGCGGCGCGAACGGCTGGCGCTGGCACTGGTTCTGGCGATCGGCGATCTGGCCGGGGCCTTTCCGCTGGACCGCGTGATTGGCGAACTGTCCGATTTTGCCGACCGGTCGCTCGATTGCGCGATTACGACCGCGATCCGGCGGCGCATGCCGGATGCCGAACCCATCGGCTTTTCCGCGATCGCACTGGGCAAGCATGGCGCACAGGAACTGAACTATTCGTCGGATATCGACCCGATCCTGCTCTACGACCCCGACCGCCTGCCCCGGCGCGACCGTGACGAGCCGGGGGAGGCCGCGCAGCGCATTGCCCGCGCGCTGATGGAAATCATGTCCAGCGTCACCGACGAAGGCTATGTCTTCCGCGTCGATCTGCGCCTGCGCCCGGCATCGGAAGTCAGCCCGCTGGCGCTTTCGTTCGACGCTGCCATTACCCATTACGAATCAAGCGCGCTGGCATGGGAACGCGCCGCCTTCATCCGCGCGCGCGCCGCATCGGGCGATATTGCCGCCGGGCAGGCGTTCCTCGACACGATCCGTCCCTTCGTCTGGCGGCGCAGCCTCGATTTCGGGGCCATCGCGGAAATCGGACGGCTGACCGCGCGCATCCGCGATCACTATTCCGCAGGGCAGGCCATCGGCCCCGGCTACGATCTCAAGCGGGGGCGCGGCGGCATCCGCGAAGTGGAGTTCTTCGCCCAGACTCACCAGTTGATTCACGGGGGCCGCAACCCGGCCTTGCGTTTGCGCGGCACGCGCGCCTCGCTCGATGCGCTGGCCGCTGCGGGGATCATCGCCGCCGATGATGCCACCGTGCTGGGCAAAAGCTACGACCGGCTGCGCACGCTGGAACACCGCCTGCAAATGGTCGCGGACCAGCAGATCCATTCGCTCCCCGCCGATGCCGCCGCGCTCGATGCCGTCGCCCGGCTTGACGGATTGCGCGATGGCGGCGCGCTGGTCGATGAACTGGCGGGCATTTCCGATGCCGTAGGGCAGCGTTTCGATGCCCTCATCGCCACGTATGCGCCAACCGGAGCGGTCGCGGTCACGCCCGCACCCGTCGCCGATACGTTCGCCGCAATGGGCGTGGCCGATGCCGAAGCCATGGCGGCGCGGGTCAATGCCTGGGAAGAGGGGCGGTTTCGCTGCCTGCGCTCGGCCGAAGCGCGCGAAGCCTTTGCCCGTATCCGCCCGCAATTGCTGCGCGCCCTGGCACAGGCGCCCGACGCCGAACGGGCCACCCTGCGCTGGGAACAGTTGCTCGAAGGCTTTCCCAGCGCAATCAACGTGTTCCGCCTGCTCGAAGCGCGGCCGGGCCTGCTGGCCGTGGTCATGCGCGTGCTGGCCCACGCGCCCACGCTGGCCGATGAACTGGCGCGGCGTGCCGATCTGCTCGACATCCTGATCGACCGTTCGGCCTTCGACCTGCCGGGAAGCGTCGATGCCATCGCCGCCGATCTTGCGCGCGGCGAAGCGGGCGACGATTACCAGCGCCTGCTCGATACAGTGCGGGTCCGCGTCGGGGAAATGCGCTTTGCCCTTGGCGTGCAGTTGATCGAAGCCCAGCTTGGCGAAGGTGGCCGCGATCCGCTCGATATCGCCGCGGCCCTTTCGCGCGTGGCCGAAGCCGCCATTGCCGTGCTGGGCCGCGCCGCCGCCGAAGAGTTCAGCCGCGCCCATGGCCGCGTGCCCGGCAGCAGCCTGGCCATTCTGGGGCTGGGGCGGCTGGGCGGAGCGGCGCTGACCCATGCCTCCGATCTCGATCTGGTGTTCCTGTTCAGCGGCGATCACACCGGCGAATCCGACGGCCGCCGCCCGCTTGGCGCCACGCTTTACTACAACCGGCTGGCGCAGCGGGTGATTGCCGCGCTTTCCGTGCCGACCGCGGCGGGGGCGCTCTACGAAGTGGACACGCGGCTGCGGCCATCGGGCGAACAGGGGCCGATTTCGGTCAGCATCGAAAGTTTCGAACGCTATCAGCAGCACGATGCCTGGACGTGGGAGCACATGGCACTGTGCCGCGCCCGCCCCCTGCTCGGCACCGCAGCCGACCGCGATGCTCTGTGCGGGATCATCCAGCACGTGCTCGACCAGCCGCGCGATGCGGCGAAGCTGCGCGACGACGTGCTGGCGATGCGCGCCACGATGATGCAGCACAAACCGCCCAAAGGTCCGCTCGACGTGAAGCTGGCGCGCGGCGGGCTGGTGGATATCGAGTTCATGGTCCATTTCCTGCAACTGCGCGATCATGTGGCGCGTACGCCCGATCTTGGCGCAGCGGTGTCGGCGCTGGAAAGCGCGGGGCTGCTGCCCCCCGGCGTGCGCGCCGCCCACGATCTGATGGCCCGCCTGCTGGTGGTCGTCCGGCTGGTTGCCCCCGATGGCATGTATCCGCCCGCAGCAAGCCGGGGCATTGTCGCCAGTGCCTGCGGCCAGGAAAGCTGGGAGGCGCTGCTCGAAAGTACCCTTGCCGCGCGCCACCAGATCGCCAAAGCCTGGGCGCAAGTGTTTGAAACAAAACTGGAGATTGCGTGATGACTGATCGTCCTGGGGTGGGTGATGCGTTCCCCGATATCGCCATGGAAGCCCCCGATGGCAGCGCGGTGAAGGTATCGGACTTTGCCGGGCGCAAGCTGGTCGTGTTCTTCTACCCCAAGGACGATACGCCCGGCTGCACCACGGAAAACAAGGATTTTTCCGCCCTCGCCGCCGATTTTGCCGCCGCCGGCACCGCGCTTCTGGGGGTCAGCAAGGATCCGCCGAAAAAGCACCTCAAGTTCATCGAAAAGCACGGCCTTGCCGCGCCGCTGGTGTCCGATGCCGAAACCGGCGGCGTCTCCGATGCGCTGGGCATCTGGACCGAAAAGTCGATGTACGGGCGCACCTACATGGGGATGGAGCGCACCACCTATCTGGTTGGTGCAGATGGCAAAATCGCACAGGTCTGGAACAAGGTGAAGGTCAAGGCCCACGCCGAAGCGGTGCTGGCCGCCGCAAAATCGCTGTGATTTGCAGCGCGACCTGAACGTCCCCTAAACGCACCTGAAGCGCCATGACCATGCCCTGCGTCTCTTCTGCGATCCGCCACGCGATGCTTGTGGCCGACCCTGTGGCCAAGGTCATGGCCACGCGCGATCTCGTCCGGCGCTGGCGGGCGGGGCAGCTCGCGTTCGGCTTTGCCCAGCCCATGCCCGATGCCCCGGCGCGCCCGCCCCGCCCCCTGCTCCTGCCCCCGTCGGCCATGCCCCGGCGCGGGCGCGGCGGGTCGGAGCGGGGGCGGATCGCGCTGCTCCATGCGCTGGCGCATATCGAGTTCGCGGCGATCGACCTTGCGCTGGATGCTGCCGGGCGGTTCGGGGCAGACATGGGGCGCGCGTTCGTGAGCGACTGGCTCTCGGTCGCCGCCGATGAAGCGATGCATTTCGCGCTGCTGGCCCGCCGCCTGCGCACGCTGGGCAGCGCATACGGCGCACTGCCCGCCCACGATGGGCTGTGGGACGCCGCGCGCGCCACCGCGCACGATGTGGCGGCCCGGCTGGCGATCGTGCCAATGGTGCTGGAGGCGCGCGCGCTGGACGTGACGCCGGGGACGGTCGCGCGGTTCGAGGCTGCGGGCGACCGGCGTTCGGCCCGCATCCTGCAACGAATCCTTGACGATGAAATCCGCCATGTGCGCTTCGGCACAAAGCATTTTGTCGCAATATGCGAAAAGCGAGGCGAATCACCGCCCGACTCGTGGAAAATGCTGGTTCAGCGCCACTTCCACGGGGCGGTTAAGCCGCCGTTCAACGACTCGGCGCGCCGCGCAGCCGGTCTGTCGCGCGATTTCATGGCAGGGGTTGCCTGACAGCAACACTGTCCCCTACCCCCAATGCACGAGATGGCGGGGGGTTCCGACCAACTCTGAAAATCCCAGGCGCAGGGCACCAACCTGCCATGCGCCACAATGCGGGTTCGCAATTCGGGTTGGCGCGGCGCGGTCATGCCTCACGGCGGATCGGGCAGCACGAAAAGGGTCGATGGGTCGTAATGTTGTTCAACACCAAAGCCTTCAAGACAGTTCTCGGTGCCTTTACCGCCGTTGCTTTCTTCTCCGCCAATCCCGCGCTGGCCAACAGCGCCTCTTCCGCCGATATCGCAGCCCCGCTGCGCACCGCCGAAGCGGCCAAGGCTGGCGTTTCCGCCGAACGCGGCGATGACGAGTTCCGCCGCCTGTTTGCAAGCTGGCAATCGCTCGACAATGGCATCCTGCCTTCGGCCAAGCCGGTAACGGCCCGCCGCAGCGCAGTTTCGATCCCGTCGCTGGCCCCGGTGGCCGTGGCGCACCTGTCCAGCGGTTACGGCATGCGCGTTCACCCGGTTCTGGGTGGCCGCCGCGGCCACAAGGGCATCGACCTTGCCGCCCCCACCGGCACGCCGATCCGCGCCAGCGCCGATGGCGTCGTGGAAAAGGCGGAATGGTTCGGCGGCTACGGCCTGTTCGTCCAGCTCGATCATGGCGGCGCGATGGAAACCCGTTATGGCCACATGTCGCGCGTGGCGGTTGCCGAAGGGCAGCAGGTCCGCAAGGGCGACGTAATCGGCTACGTCGGTTCGACCGGCCGCTCGACTGGCCCGCACCTGCACTATGAAGTGCGCGTGTCGGGCGAAGCGGTCAATCCGATGCCCTATATGCAAGCGAACGCAGACGCGCTATACGCGAGCAACACTAGGGCCGAAGGACGCGGCGGACCAGAAGAATAAGCCGCCCCGGTCATATTTGCATCTTGGAGAGGATGCGGAAAAGGGCGCCGGAAACGGCGCCCTTTTCTTATGGCGATTGTCTGCATTGCAAGCATGCCTTGGAAGCCCGCTGGCTACGTTCGGTATAGGCTTTCCTCGTTCCAAGCGTATGTAGACCTTAATAGTCCGCTAAGCGGACGCGTTGAGAGCGGGCTTAGCCGCGCCAGGTGACACATGTTGCGCACATTTGCGCCAGAGCCCCTGTCGGTTGAGGCCATTCCCGCGCTTAATGTCTCCCCAAAGACAGACCGGGCAATTCGTGCGAAGTTGTGCGGATTGTTTTTGGTCTACTCAGAGACGCAACCGAGCCGCTTGCAACCGCTGAGATCGCCAAAGCAGTTCATCGCGCCTACGGACTGGATTGCGAAATCACTGTCCTACACACCAAGCGTGTGCGTAAGTGTGTTGATCGACAACGGTGCGCGCCACGGTTGATTCTATCAGCGTGAACGGCGTGTTGTCGTCGCGGATTACGAAGCCAGACATGCGGCTTGGGGCGGTTGGCAGAATGGGTGTGGGTAGAGTATATTGACGAAAACACCGCCGGACCACAATGTGCCCGGCGGTGCCAAGGTTATGGTGTGAGAGCCTTAGTTCTTGGGTCCATTCTTGCCGGTCTTGTACCGCTCAACGACCGTCGTTGCAGGACGGCGCTGGGCAACATCGACAGGAATAAACTGACCGGTGCGAGCATCGCGCCCGCGTTCGTGTTGGTTGTTGTTCGCCAAAGAGTATCACCTCCTTCCTGTGGCAGGTTGCCAAAGTCAGAAGGGGAAAGAGCCCTGTGCAGGCGGCACGTCTTTATAGACGTAACCGCGCATCACCTCGCACACGCGCCCTTGGTTAATGCCGCAAAGGGCCGCAACCTGGTGCTGGTAGAGACGCTGTTCAGTCACAAGGTATTTGATGTGAGCCGCCATCTCCGGGGAGACTTTTGGGCTTCGAGTCCGTTTCACTTCGCATGGCCTTTCTGCCAAATTGCGATGGAACCGGGTTGACTAAAGGCCCACTGAATGCCAAGATTCAGCCACTCAAAACCAAAAGTCGACTGCGGTTCCAACGCGGTTTCTAAGACCCAAGGCGCGCCAACGCCTTGGGTCTTTCTTTGTTGGCATAAATCCCATTGCGAGACAAGCTCCAATGCCTTCAGAGGCGTTTTGCGCACAGCTTTTCCCCAAGTACGTCCGGGGAGGGTAAGGGGCATTTTTCCTCTTGTACGGCCTCCTGAGGGCAAAATCGGGCACTTTAGAATATAACGTGCTTGTTATATCCCTCGACTTGACGAACGATTTAGGAACATCGAGCCGTTCGCTGCCGGTATCCGCCCCCAAGGATGATCTTGATCCGAAGCCATAGTATCAGCAAACACCGTGGTGGCCTGCGATGTAGTGGTGCGTACCGACATTAATGCTGCGAGAGCGACTCAGCCTGATTGGTGAAAACGCAGCCGTCCGTGCACGTCAGAGTGTGTTTGATACAGCGCGTAACGGACTACCTTCCCAGTGCGAAGCTCCGTCAGCGTGGTTGGCAGCCTTGCGGAGTTTTCCTTAACGTTGGCTGGCTTCATATAGCTGCCAAAGAATGCGCCATCTACGGCCACTTCGCCCGACCTTCACCGTCTGGCGCGGTGCGCAGACCGGGGCCGATTGCAGCATGGATCTGTGCGTCGGCACGGACCGGGCGCTGGCGTCCCCGGACGGCACCATCAGGACTGGCGAAATCCCCGACGGGCGCTGCGCCGTGCTGCGGGTGACCGGGCACACCGACAATCTGGAGCCTGCCGCGCTGTTCCTCTATCGCACCTGGCTGCCCGCCAGCGGTGAGGAATTGCGCGATTTCCCGCTCTATTGCCAGCGGTTGCGCTTCTTCCCCGATGTTCCCGAACACGCAGCGGTGGCCGACCTGTTCCTACCGCTGAAATGAAGCGCGCCGCGCCACATCCAACGAAAAAAGGGGCCGCGAACGACCCCTTTTCCCTTGAACTGCAGAGCGGAAGCTTAACGCTTCGAGAACTGGAAGCTCTTGCGGGCCTTGGCCCGGCCATACTTCTTGCGTTCCACCACGCGCGGGTCGCGGGTGAGGAAGCCGGCAGCCTTGACGGCGCTGCGCAGCGCCGGTTCGAACTTGCTCAGCGCCTGGGCGATGCCGTGCTTGACCGCGCCGGCCTGGCCCGAAAGGCCACCGCCCTTGACGGTGCAGACGATGTCGTACTGGCCTTCGCGCCCGGCGACCGAGAACGGCTGGTTGATAACCAGGCGCAAGGTCGGGCGGGCAAAGTACACTTCCTGATCGCGGCCATTGACGGTGACCTTGCCCGAACCGGGCTTGAGCCACACGCGGGCCACGGCGTCCTTGCGGCGGCCGGTGGCGTAGGAACGGCCCTGCGCATCGACTTCGCGTTCGCGCAGCGGCGCGGCGGGGCCGGTGCGCACGACGGGCGCTTCAGCGCCTTCGTCCGCGACGGGTGCGTTTGCGGTCAGATCCTTGAGATCGGACAGGCTGGAAACGGATTCGGTTTCGGCCATGGTCATGCCCCCACCTTGTTCTTGCGGTTCATCGAAGCGACGTCGAGCGCCACTGGCTGGGTGCCACCATGCGGGTGTTCGGTCCCGGCATAGAGGTGAAGGGCGCGCATCTGTGCACGGCCAAGCGGCCCGCGCGGGATCATGCGTTCAACCGCCTTTTCCAGCACGCGTTCGGGGAAGCGGCCACCGAGGATCTTGTCCGCGGTCACTTCCTTGATGCCGCCGGCATAGCCGGTGTGCTTGTAGTAGGTCTTGTTCTTGAGCTTGTTGCCCGTCAGCCGCACCTTGTCGGCGTTGATCACGACAACGTGATCGCCGCAATCGACGTGGGGGGTGAAGCTCGGCTTGTGCTTGCCGCGCAGCCGGTTGGCGATGACAACCGCCAGACGGCCGACCACCAGACCTTCGGCATCGATAAGATGCCAGTTCTTCTCTACCTCGGCCGGTTTGATCGACCGGGTGACCTTGCTCAGTGCCTTCATGGCGCTTCGGTTCCCTGGATATCTGTGCGTCGTTCAGGGCGGCAACCCGCTTGCCTCACGACGAAGGAAGCGCGCCTTTGTTGCAAATGCCCGCCAGAGTCAAGCAAACTGCGGGTTTTGGTGGAGGTAAAATAATACCTTCACGATTTCGGCGGGCCGCAATCCGCCTCCAGCCAACCCAGGGTCGCGGCCCCCGCCGCATCGCAGCGCCAGCCCGCGATGGCGGGCGCATCATAGGGATGCAGCGATTCGAGCCGCGCGACGGCGGCATCCAGCAAGTCGGCGCGGGTCTTGAAGAGGACGGCGACTTCCACCCCTTCGCCCCGTTCGCCCTTCCAGCGGTAGAGCGAGCGGACGGCGGGGAGGATATTGGCGCAGGCGATCAGGCGCTCCTCCAGCAGGGTTGCGGCCACCGCTTCGGCGCTGGCCATGTCGGCAAAGGGGCACCAGATCAGCGCCGCAGTCATCGCCTGCTGCCAAGGATGTGCGCGCACCACACCGTGGTTGCCACCAGCAGCGCACCGACAAGCTGGTGGAGCACCGCCAGCCACAGCGTCACCCCGCTCCACACCGTGAAGATGCCCAGCAGGATCTGCGTGCCGAACACGCTGTGCAGCACGATCGAGGCCGCGCGGTTGCCGGCGGCGCGCACCCGGCGGGCAAGCACGACCAGCACCGCAACCACCAGCCACGCCCACCAGCGGTGGATGAAGTGGACCAGAAACGGATCGGACAGCAGGGCATGGGCCGTGCCGCGCGCCCAGTCGACACCATCGGGGTAGAAGCTGCCCTGCATCAGCGGCCAGGCATCCATGCTGAACCAGCCGCCGCCCGCAGCCGTTCCCGCGCGCATCCCGGCGACCAGCGCGCCGTAGAACAGTTGCACGAACAGCACCGCCAGCGCCGCCGCGCCCCAGCCGCGCAACCGCGCGCGCGGCGCACCGCGCGAAAGGGCCAGCAGATCGAGCGCGGTCCACACCAGCCCGCCCAGCGTGACAAGCGCCACCAGCAGGTGCGCGGCAAGGCGGAAGTGGCTGACCTTCACGTCGTTGACGATGCCCGACTTGACCATCCACCAGCCCACCGCGCCTTGCAGCGCGCCAAGCGCCAGCAGCGCCAGCAGGCGCGGCTTGTAGCCTGCCGGGATACGTCCACGAACCCAGAACCATGCCAGCGGCGCGGCAAAGACCAGCCCGATGGTTCGCGCCAGCAGGCGATGGACCCATTCCCAGAAGAAGATGAACTTGTACGTCGCCAGGGTCATGCCCGCCGGGCCATTGACCAACTGGTATTGCGGCGTGGCGCGGTAGGCGTCGAACTCGGCCTGCCATTGCGCCGCCGTCAGCGGCGGCAGCGTGCCGGTCACCGGCTTCCATTCGGTGATCGAAACGCCCGATTCGGTCAGGCGGGTTATCCCGCCGACAACGACGATGGCCGCCACCATCAGCGCGACCACGGCCAGCCAGCGGACCAGCGCCAGCGCATCGGTGGTGGCGGACGGCGCGCGGGATGAATGCGGTGCGGTCTGTGCCATGATGGGCACAGCACCTGCGCCCGCGCCCGCAAAATCGCAAGGGGCATTGTCGGGCGCGCGGGCATGGCCGTTGGTACAGGGCCGTTGGTGCAGGACCGTTGATTCAGGGCCGGGCACCATGACCGGCAAGCACGTATCCGGGCTTGCATGATGTTATATTGTTACATATATCGGTGGGCAATGCACGACGTCCTGCCATCCTTGCGCGCCCGGCTTGACCGGATCGGGATGCTCCTTTCGGGGCTGTGCCTGATTCATTGCGTGGCCGGGCTGTTCCTTGTCGGCATGCTGGGAATCGGCGGCGGGGTGCTGCTGGACCCGGACATTCACCGCTGGGGTCTGGTGCTGGCGCTGGTGATCGGCGCGGCAACGATCGGCATCGGCGCGCTGCGCCATGGCCGGTTCCTGCCGCTGGCGATCGGCGGCGGCGGGCTGGCGCTGATGGCGGGCGCAGTGGCCGTTGGCCATGGCGGCGCGGAAGTGGCGCTGACAGTGTGCGGCGTGGTGCTGGTGGCCAGCGCCCACCTGCTGAACATCCGGCAGGGCGCCTGCAACGCCTGACCGGCGCACCGCAGGTACACGGGACCATGGCCCCCTTGCACGCTGGCCCTGCCTCGTTAAAGCGGGGCGCATGACCCAGCCCCTGTCCCTTGTCGTCAACGGCGAACCGCGCCGCGCCGCCCCCGGCACAATTGCCGATCTGGTGCGCGCGCTCGATCTGGAACCGACCAAGGTGGCGGTCGAACGCAACGGGGAAATCGTGCCGCGTTCAACGCTGGCAAACGTCCAGATCGCCGATGGCGACGTGCTGGAAATCGTGCATTTCGTGGGTGGAGGACATTCGGACGTGACCAATGAAGATACGTGGACCGTGGCGGGCCGCACCTTTTCGTCACGCCTGATCGTCGGCACCGGCAAGTACAAGGACTTTGCCCAGAACGCCGCCGCCGTGGCGGCATCGGGCGCGGAAATCGTGACCGTCGCAGTGCGCCGGGTCAACGTATCGGACCCCAAGGCACCGATGCTGACCGACTTCATCGACCCGAAGAAGATCACCTACCTGCCCAACACCGCCGGATGCTTCACGGCGGAAGACGCGATCCGCACGCTGCGCCTTGCGCGCGAGGCGGGCGGCTGGGATCTGGTCAAGCTGGAAGTGCTGGGCGAAGCGCGCACGCTCTATCCCAACATGGTCGAAACCCTGCGCGCCACCGAAGTGCTGGCCAAAGAAGGGTTCGCGCCGATGGTCTATTGCGTCGATGATCCGATCGCCGCGAAGCAGCTTGAGGATGCGGGCGCGGTAGCGATCATGCCGCTGGGCGCCCCGATCGGATCGGGCCTTGGCATCCAGAACCGCGTGACCATCCGCCTGATCGTCGAAGGCGCAAGCGTGCCGGTGCTGGTCGATGCCGGGGTGGGCACAGCATCGGATGCAGCCGTGGCGATGGAGCTGGGCTGCGACGGCGTGCTGATGAACACCGCCATCGCCGAAGCCAAAGACCCGGTACGCATGGCCCGTGCGATGAAACTGGCGGTGGAAGCCGGGCGCGATGCCTATCTCGCCGGGCGCATGGGCACGCGCAAGTACGCCGACCCATCCAGCCCGCTGGCTGGTCTTATCTGAACCCCGCCCCGGCGCGCAGCAGCGGCCACGCGCCGGGGTGGCAGAGGTTTGACGCCTAGCCGACGACCCCGGCAGCCGCCAGCACCGCCAGCGTCAGGATATCGGGGGCGAGCGAGGTCATCGGCGCGATCTGCACCGGCTTGTCCATGCCGATCAGCATCGGGCCGATAACCGCGTTGCCCGCCAGTTCGCGCAGCAGCTTGGCGGAGATGTTCGCCGATTGCAGCCCCGGCATGATCAGCACATTGGCCGGGCCGGACAGGCGGCTGAACGGGTAGTTGGCCATGACCTTGGGGTTCAATGCGGCGTCGGGCGCCATTTCGCCTTCGTATTCGAAGCCGGGATCTTCGGCATCGAGGATGGCCACCGCGCCACGGATCGAATCGAGCCAGCGGCCATAGGGGTTGCCGAAGGTCGAATAGGACAGGAACGCCACGCGCGGTTCATGGCCCATGCGCCGTGCCACGGCGGCGGTTTCCTTGGCGATATGGGCAAGGTCTTCCGCCGAAGGCCGCTCGTTCACCGTCGTATCGGCAAGGAACACGGTGTAGTTCTTGGCGACCATCAGGTGGATGCCGAAAGGCAGGTGCCCCGGCTTGGGATCGAGCACCCGGCGCACTTCCTTCATGGACTGCGCAAAGGTGCGGGTCATCCCCGTGATCAGCGCATCGCCATGGCCCAGCGCAACCAGCAGCGACGCAAACACGTTGCGGTCCTGGTTGACCATGCGGCGCACGTCGCGTTCCAGATACCCGCGGCGCTGCAACCGGTCGTACAGGTACGTGACCATTTCGGGCACCAGCGGCGAAATCGCGGAATTGTGGATTTCGTAGGAATTGGGATCGCTCACGCCCAGTTCGGTAAGCAGGTCGAGCACCGGCTGCGTGCGCCCGACCAGCACCGGGGTGCCATAGCCGAAATCCTTGAACTGGATCGCGGCGCGCAGCACCACTTCGTTTTCCGCTTCGGCAAAGATCACGCGCTTGGGGTTGTCGCGCGCCTGGGCAAAGACATTGGTCAGCACCGAGGTGGTGGGGTTGAGCCGCGCCTTCAGGCTGGTGCGGTAGGCGTCGAAATCCTCGATCGGCTTTTGCGCGACGCCCGAATCCATCGCCGCCTTGGCCACGGCGGACGACACGACTTCCATCAGGCGCGGATCGAACGGCGCGGGAATGATGTAGTCCAGCCCGAAGGTGTGGTTCATGCCATAGGCGGCGGCCACTTCTTCCGGCACGGGTTCGCGCGCAAGCTGGGCAATCGCTTCAGCGGCGGCGATCTTCATCTCTTCGTTGATTGCCGTGGCGCGCACGTCGAGAGCGCCGCGGAAGATGAAGGGGAAGCCCAGCACGTTGTTGACCTGGTTCGGATAGTCCGAACGCCCGGTCGCCACGATGCAGTCCGGGCGCGCGGCCTTGGCTTCGGGCGGGGTGATTTCCGGGTCCGGGTTGGCCATGGCAAAGATGATCGGCTGCGGCGCCATCGAGCGCACCATGTCCTGCGTCACCGCGCCCTTGACCGAAAGGCCAAGGAAGATGTCCGCCCCGGCCATGGCATCGGCCAGCGTGCGGTGCGGGGTTTCGATCGCGTGGGCGGACTTGAACTGGTCCACCCCGGCCCGGCCGATATAGATCACGCCCTTGCTGTCGCACATCGTCACGTTTTCGTGGCGCACGCCCATGGCCTTGATCAGCGCGGTGCAGGCGATGGCCGCCGCGCCTGCACCGTTGACCACAACCTTGACGTCTTCCAGCTTGCGCCCGCTGAGGTGGCAGGCGTTGACCAGACCCGCCGCCGAAATGATCGCGGTGCCGTGCTGGTCGTCGTGCATCACCGGAATCTTGAGGCGTTCCTTGAGCGCCTGTTCGATGATGAAGCATTCGGGGGCCTTGATGTCTTCAAGGTTGATGCCGCCAAAGCTTGGCTCCATCAGCGCCACAGCCTCGATGATCGCATTGGCATCTTCGGTGTCGAGTTCGATGTCGATCGAATCCACATCGGCAAAGCGTTTGAACAGGACCGCCTTGCCTTCCATCACCGGCTTGGACGCCAGCGCGCCCAGATTGCCCAGGCCAAGGATCGCGGTGCCGTTGGAAATGACCGCAACGAGATTGCCCTTGGCGGTGTATTCATAGGCATCGGCGGGGTTTTCCGCGATGGCGCGGACCGGCACGGCCACGCCCGGAGAATAGGCAAGGCTGAGATCGCGCTGCGTCGCCATCGGCTTGGAGGCGATGATCTCGATCTTACCGGGGCGGATCGTGTTGTGGTAGAAAAGCGCCTCGCGCTCGGTGAAGCGGACGTTGCTTTCCTCTGACATCGTTTTCCCCGTTCTGGTAATCTGGATCTGCTATTGCGGCAGTGTCTGAGCTTGTACCCTACGTCAAGGCGGGCCGGGCGGACAGTAAAGAAAGTAACTGCGGCAGCAATTCCACCCGCAGATTACAATCCGGCGACCTCGCGCGCGGGGATGCCCAGACGGCGTACCTTGAACAGCAGGCTGCGGCCTTCCTGCCAGACCAGTTGCAGGCGCGGATCGGCGCTTTGCGGCAGGCCGGTGTCGATCAGCCAGACATAGTCCACGCGTTCGACCGGCGCATGGCGCAGGGCCTTGTCCACCGTGCGCCGCCAGCCGCCCGCACAACGGCGCGACCACACGAACTCGGACGGATCGGCGGTGAAGTTGCGCCCCGGACGGAAGCGCGGCACGACCATGTGCAGGCCCGGCACGGCCCAGTTGTCGTTCACCCAGGCCTGACGATAGAGGCTGGCAAGGCTGGCGAGATGATCGCGCCGCGTGTTGCGCCACGATTCATCAAGGCAGGAATGTTCGACAAAGGCCAGAACCCGGCTGCCCGGTTCGACATGAGTCAGCGCGGAAAGCTGCTTGTTGTAGTCTTCGGCGTAATCGGAAAAGCTCCACGCCGTCACGCTCAGCCGCACGGCAAGCAGGACCATGCCCGCGACCGCCACCGCCTTTGCCCACGAAGGGCGGCGCGCCCGGCTCCAGTCCTGCAGGCCAAGGCACAGCATGAAGGCCACCGGCAGCAGACGGATATCGACAAAGGCCGAACCGTTGATGTCGCTGGGAATGGCGATGAACAGCAGTGTCACGGTGAGCGCGGGCAGCCCCTGCGACCAGCGCCAGCGCGCGCCAAGGAACGGCCCGACCAGCAGCAGCAGGCACGCCGCGATGGTCGTGCCGAAATCGAGCAGCTTGGACTGGTCGCGCAGCGTCAGCACGAACGACCATGCCTTCTGGTCCCAACGCCACACGTTCATGCTCTTGGCCGGTTCGGGCGAAAGCAGCTTCCACAGCACAATCGTCAGGAGCGTGGCGAGCAGCGGCCAGCACGCCTGCCACAGACGCAGGCCCATGCCCTTCCAGTCAAGCGATGCCAGCCATTCGCGGCGCACCACGTCGCGCCAGCGCCAGCCCTGCGGCAGATCGTCCACCACCCGGCCCAGCGCGTGGGCGCCGACCAGCAGCGCCAGCAGCAGCCCGCCGATGGCATGGCACAGCATCGCCACCGGCTGTGCGACGACCAGCATCGCGGCGCGGGCGCGCGGGTTCTTCTGTTCCAGCCAGACCGATGCTGCAAAGGCGGTGAGCGAAAGCCCGGTGGCAAGGATATAGTTGAGGAACCCGGTGAGCAGCGGGAAGCTGAACACGAACATCAGCGCCCAGGCCGCCGCGTGGCCGCCTTTGGGGTTGAGCATGCGGATGGTCCACAGGCAGCCGCCGGCAAACAGCCCGGTGGCCAGCACCGTGCTCCACCACCCGGCGGCAATGATGCCGAACTGCGCGCCCAGAACCTTCATCAGCACGCCACCGCCGATGTTGAGCGTGAAGACCCACTTCCAGGTGAAGTACTTTTCCAGCGGATTGCCCGGCCCGGCCGCTTCGATCGCGGCCGCGCCCATATGGCCCGGCACGTCGATCAGGGGGGGCACATCGACCAGCGCGAAGGGCAGGCAGACCACCAGCACCCCGGCCAGGATGCCCGGCAAAGACAGCCACGGCAGCGCCACGGCCCGCGCCCACAGCGCCCGCGCCACTTGCATCCAGTCGGTATTGCGGACTTGCGTCAAACCTGATGTACCCCAGCAAGACCGTTCCGGCTCCAGCCCGTGTGGCGCAGAGTTGCGGATATCCGGTGTCAATGGTTTGAGAAACGATCGCGTCTGGTCTAGCCACCTGCGCGTGAGCCTTAATGCCCCAACTCCGATGATGGCGCAATATCTTGCGCTGAAAGAGCAGGCTGGCGACTGCCTGTTGTTCTATCGCATGGGCGATTTCTTCGAACTGTTCCACGACGATGCCAGGGTCGCGTCGCAAGTGCTCGACATCGCGCTGACCAGCCGGGGCGAACACAACGGCGCGCCGATCCCGATGTGCGGGGTGCCCGCCCATTCCGCCGAAGGCTACCTTGCCCGCCTGATCCGCGCCGGTTGCCGCGTGGCCATTGCCGAACAGACCGAAACCCCCGAACAGGCCCGCAAACGCGGCGGTTCCAAGGCGCTGGTCGCGCGTGACATCGTCCGCTTCGTCACCGCGGGCACGCTGACCGAAGAGGCGCTGCTCGAACCGCGCAGGGCCAACGTGCTTGCGGCTGTCTGCGCGGTGCGCGACGCGATCGGCATTGCCGCCTGCGATATTTCGACCGGGCGGATGGAACTGGAAGAGGCCACGCCGGAAACGCTCGGCGCGGCGCTGGCGCGGCTGGGCAGCAGCGAGATCATCGTGCCCGAAGGGTGGGACGCGGCCCCGCCCGAAGCGGTGGAGCGCCCGAATCGGTCGTTCTCCAGCGACGAAGGCGAAGCCCGGCTGCGCGCGCTGCACGGGGTGTCCACGCTGGACGGGTTCGGCCAGTTCAGCCGCGCCATGCTGGCCGCGGCGGGGGGCCTGATCGGCTATCTCGACCATGTCGGGCGCGGCGCGCTACCCCTGCTGCTGCCGCCGGTGGCGCGCGCGGCGGGCACGCACATGGCGATGGACGAAACGACCCGCGCCAGCCTTGAAATCCTCGTCAGCAGCAACGGCACGCGGCGCGGCAGCCTGGTCGAAACGCTGGACCGCTGCGTGACCGGAGCGGGCGCGCGGCAACTGGCCGAAGACCTGTCCGCCCCGCTCACCGATGCGGTGCAGATCAACCGGCGGCTGGAGACGGTCGGCTGGCTGCACGACGATCCGCTGCTGCGCGGCGATCTGCGCGCCATCCTGCGTGCCCTGCCCGACATCGGCCGGGCGCTGGGCCGGGTGGTGGCCGGGCGCGGTTCGCCGCGCGATCTGGGCCAGATGCGCGATGGCCTGTCCGAGGCGCGCCGCCTGCACGATCTGCTCGCCGCGCGGGCGGACCGTCCCGCGCTGATCGCCGCACTGCTGCCCGCGCTGACCGGGCATGGCGCGCTGGTCGATCTCTATGCCCGCGCGCTGGTGCCCGCGCCGCCGACCGAGCGCGGGCAAGGCGGTTTCATCGCCGAAGGCTATGACGCGGGGCTGGACGAGCTGCGCCGCATTTCCGGCAACGCGCGCCGCGCCATTGCCGCGCTGGAAGCGAAATACCGCGACGAAACCGGCATCGCCGCGCTCAAGATCCGCCACAACGGCGTGCTGGGCTACTTCGTCGAAGTGCCCGCGCGCCATGCCGACCGGCTTATGGCCCCGGATTCGGGCTTCACCCACCGCCAGACCATGGCCGGGGCGGTGCGCTTCAACGCGCTGGCGCTGCACGAGGAAGCCAGCCGCATCGCCACCAGCGGCGGCCACGCGCTGGCCGCCGAAGAAGCGCACTTCGAAGACCTTGTCGGCCATGCGGTTGCCGCCAAAGAGGCCATCGCCGCCACCGCCGCCGCGCTCGCCCGGATCGACGTGGCGGCCGGGCAGGCCGAACGCGCGGCCGAAGGCGGCTGGGCGCTGCCGCGGGTGGTGGACGAGCCATGCCTTGCGATTACTGCCGGGCGCCACCCGGTGGTCGAAGCGGCGCTGGCGGCCAGGGGCGAACGCTTTGTCGCCAACGATTGCGCGCTGGGGCCGCAGGACCGGTTGTGGCTGATCGGCGGGCCGAACATGGGCGGCAAGTCCACCTTCCTGCGCCAGAACGCGCTGATCGTGCTGCTGGCGCAAGCTGGCGGCTTCGTGCCCGCACAGGCCGCCACCATCGGCCTTGTCGACCGCCTGTTCAGCCGGGTGGGTGCGGCAGACAATCTGGCGCGCGGACGCTCCACCTTCATGGTCGAAATGGTCGAAACCGCCGCGATCCTCAGCCAGGCGACCGAGCGCAGCTTCGTGATCCTCGACGAAGTGGGGCGCGGCACATCAACCTATGATGGCCTTGCCCTGGCGTGGGCGGTGGCCGAAGCGGTCCATGCGATCAACAAGAGCCGCTGCCTGTTCGCCACCCACTACCACGAGCTGGCGCGGCTGGCCGAAACCTGCGACGCGCTTTCGCTCCACCACGTCCGGGCGCGCGAATGGAAGGGCGATCTGGTGCTGCTGCACGAACTGGCGCAAGGCCCGGCGGACAAATCCTATGGGCTTGCCGTCGCGCGGCTGGCAGGCGTGCCCGCGCCGGTGCTCAAGCGCGCCGGAGCGGTGCTGGAAAAGCTGGAAAAGGGCCGCGCCGCCACCGGGGGCCTTGCCGCGGGGCTGGACGACCTGCCGCTGTTCGCCGCCGCCATCGAAGCCGCCGAAGTCAAGGTCGATGCCCTGCGCGAAAAGCTCAACGCGCTCGATCTCGATGCCCTTTCGCCGCGCGCCGCGCTCGACCTGCTCTACGAACTCAAGGCACAGGCCAATGGTTGAACTTGCTCCGCTTGGCCGCAAGCGCGCGCTGTTCGTGATGGCGGCCGAGGTCGAATACGGGCCGCACCTGCGCGCGCGCTTTGTCCCGCTGATGACCGGCATCGGCCCGGTCGAAGCCGCACTGCACACCGGCATCGCACTGGCCCGGCTGGAAGCGGCGGACGACCTGCCGGATCTGATCGTCTGCCTCGGCTCTGCCGGATCGCGCCGCTGCGCGCTGGGATCGGTGCACCAGATCGGCAGCGTATCGTGGCGCGATATCGACGCTTCGCCGCTCGGCATCGCGCCGGGCGTGGTGCCCTATCTGGATGAACCGGTGGACCTGCCGCTGGACTGCCCGCTCCCCCTGCCGGTCGCCACGCTGTCGAGCGGCGGCGACGTGGTCAGCGGCGATGGCTGGAACCGCATCGCGGCTGACATGGTCGACATGGAAACCTATGCCGTTGCCCGCGCCGCGCGCACCTTCGGCGTGCCGCTGGTGGCCTTGCGCGGGGTGTCCGACGGGGGCCGGGCGAACTGGCGGGTGCGCACGACTGGCACAAGCTGCTGGGCTATCTCGACGGGGAACTGGCCAAAGCGGTGGACCTGCTGGCCGCGCATTACGCCTAAAGCGACAGGAACAGGCCCGCCAGCGCCGCGCTCATCAGGTTGGACAGCGCGCCCGCGACCAGCGCGCGGATGCCGAGCTTGGCGATCACCGGGCGCTGGTTGGGGGCAAGGCCGCCGGTGACCGCCATCTGGATGGCGATGGAACTGAAATTGGCAAAGCCGCACAGCGCGAAGGTGACGATGGCAACCGTGTGCGGCGCCAATGCCGTATCCTTGCCCAGTTCGATGAAGGCGACAAACTCGTTCAGCACGATCTTGGTGCCGAACAGCCCGCCCGCGTGCATCGCCTGCGCCCAGTCGCCCGCGCCGAGCAGGTAGAACACCGGCGCAAAGACATAACCCAGCACCCTCTGGAACGACAGGTCGGGATAGCCGAACCAGCCGCCCGCCCAGCCGAGCATGCCATTGGCCAGCGCCACCAGCGCGACAAAGGCCAGCACCATCGCCCCGACTGCGACGGCCAGCTTCACCCCGGTCTGCGCGCCCTGGCTGGCGGCCATGATGATATTGGCCGGGCGCTCTTCCTCGTCCGAGGCGAGGCCGGGCTTGACGTGCGGGTTGGGCAGCGCCTCGCCCCCCACGTCGGCGGGCACCGGGGGTTCATCGGGCATCATCAGCTTGGCCATCAGGATGCCGCCCGGCGCCGACATGAAGGCTGCGGCCACCAGATAATCAATGCGGATGCCCATGCTGGCATAGGCGGCCAGGATCGTGCCTGCCACGCCCGCCATGCCGACGGTCATCACGCAGAACAGTTGCGAAGGCGCAAGACCCGCCAGATAGGGCCGGATCACCAGCGGGGATTCGCTTTGCCCCACAAAGATGTTGCTGGCCGCGCACAGCGATTCAACCTTGCTGATCCCGGTCAGCCGTTCAAGCGCGCCGCCGATCCAGCGGATCACCAGTTGCATCACGCCAAGGTAATAGAGGATCGAGATCAGCGCGGCGAAGAACACGATCACCGGCAGCGCCGAAATGGCAAAGCTGGTGCCGCCGATCGCCGGGTCCGCCAGCGGCCCGAACAGGAAGGCCACGCCCGCGCGGGCATAGCCCAGCAGCCCCTCCACTCCGCTGGCCGCGCCTTGCAGCATGCGGTTGCCCAGCGGCACATAGAGCACTAGCGCGGCGAACCCGGCTTGCAGGGCAAAGGCCGCCCCGACCACGCGCGGCCGGACCGCGCGGCGGTTGGTGGACAGGGCAAAGGCGAGCGCGAGGATGAGCGCCATCCCGACAAGACTGGACAATACGGGCATCGGGGCGTTTGCGCTCCACGGCGGGTTGGTTGCAGCCGTACCTATTAGCGAATTGGCGCGGCCTGAAAAGCGCGCTATCGCGCCGCGATGCACGAACCCGCCGTAACCGCGCCAAGCCTCCCCGGATCGGCCATTCCGCGCTCGTTGTTCCTGTTCGCGCTGTTCTACGGCGGCATGGTGACGCTGGGCGGCGTGCTGGGGGCAAAGCAGGTGGCGCTGGGTCCGCTGGCGGTGGAAGCGGGCATCTTTCCGTTCCTGACGCTGGTCGGCATTTCCAGCGGCATTGCCGAACTGCACGGAAAGGCAGTGGCCGACCGGCTGGTGCGCTATGGCTTCGTGCCGCTGGCCTTCGCCATCGGGCTGACGCTGTTCGTGCTGCGCCTGCCGACCGATCCGGGTATGTACGAACCGGCCAAGCAGGCGTTTCCGATCATCCTTGGCCAATCGTGGCGGATGATGCTGGCCGGGATCATGGCCTATGGCGTTTCGGTGACGCTGAACGTGTGGATCTTCAACCGCCTGCGCGGGGCCGCGGGGCGGTTTCTGGCCGTGCGCGGATTCGTGGCCGCCGCGCTTTCGCAGATCGTCGATACGCTGATCTTCATTTCCGTCTCGTTCTGGGGGGTGCGGCCCATCGCGGCACTGATGGCCGGGCAGATGCTGGCCAAGGTGGTGCTGTCCGCCGTGCTGGTGCCGCTGGTCATCGCGCTGGTCCTGCGGCTGGGGCGCAGGCTCGATTCCCAGGGCTGAACGTACGAAAACACTTCAATTTCGGGGCCAGAAGCGTAAAGCGCCGCGCATCATGACTCAGAATCCCGACCCCGCAATGCTCGCCAAGGCCGAAACGCTGACCGAGGCGCTGCCGTATCTCCAGCGATACGCCGGCAAGACCTTCGTGGTGAAATACGGCGGCCACGCGATGGGGGATCCCGAAGCCGCGCGCGATTTCGCCGAAGACGTGGTGCTGCTCAAGGCCGTGGGCATCAATCCGGTGGTCGTCCACGGCGGCGGGCCGCAGATCGGCGCGATGCTCAAGCAACTGGGCGTCGAATCGAGCTTCGTCGACGGTCTGCGCGTGACCGACAAGGCCACCGCCGATGTTGCCGAGATGGTGCTTTCGGGCAAGATCAACAAGGAACTGGTCGGTTGGATCGCGGCGGCGGGCGGCAAGGCCATCGGCATTTCCGGCAAGGACGCAGGGCTGGTCACCGCCACCAAGGTGGAACGCACCACCAAGGATCCGGGCAGCAACATCGAACGCGCGGTGGACCTGGGCTTTGTCGGCGAACCGACCGAAATCGACACCAGCATCATCGACACGGTCTGCGCCGCCGGGATCATCCCGGTGATCGCGCCGATCGGCGTGGGCCGCGATGGCCACACCTACAACATCAACGCCGATACCATGGCCGGGGCGATAGCCGCCGCGCTGGGGGCATCGCGCCTGTTCCTGCTGACTGACGTCGCGGGCGTGCTGGACAAGGACAAGAACCTGCTGACCGACCTGCGCCCGGACGATATCGCCCGGCTGGCGCAGGACGGCACGATCAGCGGCGGCATGATTCCCAAGCTGGAAACCTGCGTCCACGCGGTCGAGGCCGGATGCGAAGCCGCCGTCGTGCTCGACGGGCGCGTGCCGCACGCCATGCTGCTGGAAATCTTCACCGCGCGCGGCGCGGGCACGCTGATCCGCGCCTGACCGGTTTGGCCTGAAACGGGGTGGGCCTTAACGGGCTGGACCTGAGCGGGCGGCGGGCGCTGCTTTGGGGCATATGCCCCGTATCGGGTGCGGGAACGCTTGTCGGCGGGGGAGCCTGTCGGCTAGGAGCGGCAGACCACGGCTGAAAGGAATGCGCGATGCTGCTTTACACCCTGATTTCGATGATCAGCTATCTGGTGAACGTCATCGTCATCGTGGTGATCGTGCAGTTCGTGCTCAGCCTGCTGATCTCGTTCAATGTCGTGAACATGCAGAACAATGCCGTGGCCGCGATATGGAAGGCGCTCAACGCCATTCTCGATCCGCTGCTGCGCCCGATCCGCAAGATCATGCCCGATACCGGGGCGATTGATTTTTCGCCGATGGTGCTGATCGTCGGCCTCAACCTGCTGACCATCCTGCTCAGCGGCCTTGCCGCTTCGGGATACTGACCTCCTCTCCTCCCCAGGACCAGACCATGACCGCTGCCGTGATTGACGGAAAGGCCTTTGCCGCCACCCTGCGCGCCCGCGTGGGCGATCTTGCCGCCACGTTCGAAGCAAGGGCCGGCCGCAAGGCAGGCCTTGCCGTGGTGCTGGTGGGCGAAGACCCTGCCAGCCAGGTCTATGTGCGCTCCAAGGGCAAGAGCACGCTGGAAGCAGGCATGGCCAGTTTCGAACACAAGCTGCCCGCCGATACGTCGGAAGCGGACCTGCTGGCCGTGGTCGAACGGCTCAACGCCGATCCGGCGGTGGACGGCATCCTTGTGCAATTGCCGCTGCCTGCGCACATCGACGAACAGAAAGTCATCGCCACCATTGCCCCGGACAAGGACGTGGACGGCTTCCACGTCATCAACGCGGGCCGTCTGGCGGTGGGCCAGCCCGGCTTCGTGCCGTGCACGCCGCTGGGCTGCCTGATGCTGCTGAAAGACCGGCTGGGCGATCTGGCCGGGCTTGATGCCGTGGTGATCGGGCGCTCCAACATCGTCGGCAAACCGATGGCGCAACTGCTGATCGCGCAAAGCTGCACGGTCACCGTGGCGCACAGCCGCACCAGGGATCTGGAACAGGTGGTGCGCCGCGCGGATATCGTGGTGGCGGCTGTCGGCCGCCCGGAAATGGTCAAGGGAAGCTGGATCAAGCCCGGCGCCGTGGTCATCGACGTGGGGATCAACCGCGTGCCCGGCGCGCAGGAAGGCAAGACCCGGCTGGTGGGCGATGTCGATTATGCCTCGGCCGCGCAGGTCGCTTCGGCGATTACCCCGGTGCCGGGGGGCGTCGGCCCGATGACTATCGCCGTGCTGCTGCGCAATACGCTGGTGGCGGCCTGCCGCAACGCCGGGCTGGACCTTGGGGCCGACGCAATCTGACCCGTGCAGGCCGCGCCGCGCTTGCGATGGGCTGGACCAGTGATAGACAGGGACGATGAAGCGCCCCACCCCCATTGCATTGCTGCTGTGCGCCGTGCCGCTGCTGACCGGGCAGACCGCCCCGCCCGGCGACGCCCCGCAGCCTTCCGGCCGCGCCCAGCGCGCTTATGCCAACCCCAGTGCGCTGATCGCCGCCGACATCGCGCTCGCCCGGCTGGCCCGCGCCAGGGGGCAATGGAGCGCCTTGCGCGAACTGGCCGATGATGACGCCAGCCTGTTCGACCCGGCCCGAACCCCGGCCCGGCCTGCACTGAAGGACCGCGCCGACCCGCCACAGGCCGCGCAATGGGAACCGCGCGCTGCGTGGATCAGTTGCGATGGCAGCTTCGGGCTGACCTGGGGCGGCTGGACCGCCGCCAGCGGCACGCCGGGCGAATATGCCACCGTCTGGAAGCGCCAGGTCAAGGGCAAGGTGGACTGGAAATGGCAGTTGACCGACCGCGCGATGCGCGATGTCGCCCTGCCCGTGGCCGATTGGGCCGAAGGCCGGGTTGCGGATTGCCCGCCCCGCCGCCCCGCCGCGGATAACCCGGACGGTAGTGGAGCGCGGCCCGCAGGCCAGGGCGAGCCGCGCGACCGCAAGGGCCTGCCGCCGCTGCGCCCGCTGGCCGGACCTCTGCCCGTCACCGATGCCCCGGCGGGCGCGGACAGCGCCGATGGACAATCGCGCGATGGCACGCTGGCGTGGCGCTCTACCGTCCTGCCCGACGGCACCCGCCGCTTCACCGCCTGGATCTGGAAGGACGGCGCCATGCGCGAAGTCCTGTCCCGCCGCTTTTCGGCCGAAGGGGCCTGACGCGATGTGGCCTCTGTTCCTGTCCGCCTTCGTCACGCTGTTCGTGGTGATCGACCCGCCCGGCTGCGCCCCGATCTATGCCGGGCTGACCGCCAACGCCACCGCCCGGCAGGCGTTTGCCATGGCGGTGCGCGCATGCCTGATCGCCACCGCCATCCTGGTGGTCTTCGCACTGTTCGGGGAAGACCTCCTCGGCGCGCTGCACATCGAACTGGACAGTTTCCGCATCGCCGGCGGGATCATGCTGTTCCTCATCGCGCTGGACATGGTGTTCGAAACGCGAACCGAACGGCGCGAGGAGCGGGCCGAAAAGGTGCGCACCGCCCAGCCGCAAGTAGAGGACGTTTCGGTATTTCCCATGGCCATGCCGATGCTGGCCGGGCCGGGGTCGATCGCCTCGGTCATGCTGCTGACGGCACGGGCGCGCGGGGCGGAAGAAACGCTGGTGATCCTGGCGGCACTGGCGGTGGTCATGGCGCTCAGCTTCATTGCGCTGGTGGGCGCAAGGCCGATCATCCGCGCGCTGGGGTCGCAAGTCGAAGCGGTGGTCACCCGCCTGCTCGGCGTGCTGCTGGCGGCGCTGGCGGCGCAGTTCGTGATCGACGGGATTCAGGCGCAGTTCTGATCCTTGCGCCATAACCGTCGCGCACGGGCCAGTTACTGCAGCGTCACCCGCCCGCCGTCGTCGCCATCGCGCTTGCCGAAGAACTGCATGAGCTGCACCAGCAGTTCGCAACGTGCCGAAAGCGATTCCGCTTCCAGCAGCGCCTGCTTGGCCGCGGCATCGAACGGCGCGATCTGCGATACCCCGTTGATCAGCGACATGTCGTCCAGCCGGGCGACCGAATCCCAGTCCACGGCATAGCCCTGCGCATCGGCGAAATGGCGCGCTTCGCGTTCGAACGATGCCCGCTCCACCGCGCTCAGCGCCTCGCCCATGTCGTCTTCGATCAGTTCGCCTTCGATCTGGCGGAACGGCGTGGTCACATCGAGTTCGCGCAGCACGCGGAACCGGGCAATCCCTTCGAGCACGACGTTGTAGCGCCCGTCCTCCAGCGCCTCGACATCGCCGATCTTGCCGACGCAGCCGATGCTGAACAGCGGCGCGCCATCAATCGGGGCCTGCGGCTGGATCATGGCGATGCGCTGGTCGCGCACCAGCGCATCGCTGATCATCGCCCGATAGCGCGGCTCGAAGATGTGCAGCGGCAATTGCAGGCCGGGAAACAGCACCGCCCCGGTCAGCGGAAAGATCGAAAGGCGCGTGGCCCTGGCGCTTTCGCCCATCGCCATCAACCGAACAGGATCGTGGAAAGCTTGCGCCGCGTGGCGGCCACCCACGGGTCTTCAAGGCCGGTCGCCTCGAAGATCTGCAAGAGCCGGGCGCGCGCCGCACCCTCGTTCCATTCGCGGTCGGCGGCGACCATCGCCAGCAGGCGCTCTGCCGCCTCGTCGCGCGCGCCGCTGGCGTAGAGCGCATTGGCAAAGGCAAGCTGCGCGTCCATGTCTGCCGGGCGTTCGGCGGCCGCAGCCCGCAGCGCGGCAAGCTCGGCCTCTTCCGGGGCCTCTCCGGCCAGCGCCAGCGCCGAACGGGCCTGCGCGATTGCCGGGTCGGCGGCCAGCTTGGGATCAAGCGCGTCTATCACGGCCTGCGCCTCGTCCTTGCGGCCCGCGGCGATCAGCGCGCGCACCAGCCCGGCGTGGGCCGCGGCGTTGTCCGGCGCGATTTCGATGATCTGGGCAAAGATGCTGGCGGCGCGTTCGCCGTCGCCTTCGCCCAGCACCTCTTCGGCCATGGCCAGCAGCGGGGTAACGTCCTGCTCCGGCTCGCCGCCCGGTTCGACCGGCAGCTTGGCAAGGATCTGGTCGAGATACTGCTTCAACTGGGTTTCGGTGCGCGCGGGCGTAAGATCGGCCACCGGCTGGCCCTGGAACATCGCATAGACGGTGGGGATCGAGCGCACCTGGAACTGCGCGGCGATGAACTGCTCCTCGTCGACATTGACCTTGGCCAGGACCACGCCCTTGTCGGCGTATTCGGCCACGACCTTTTCGAGCACCGGGGTCAGCGTCTTGCACGGCCCGCACCATTCGGCCCAGAAATCGAGGATGACCAGCTTGGTCATCGACGGTTCGACAACGTCCTTGCGGAAGCGGTCGACCGCCTTCTGTTCGTCAAGGTTAAGCCCCATGCTGGCCAAGGTGCGTCTCCGGTCGTTTCAGGTAAGCGTCAGGTGTGCCCACCATGTGGGAACCGCATCGCATTCGGCAAGGGGAAACGGGCAATTGTCCGGCGACTTCGCATTGGCCGCATTTTTGCTGTTGCGCTTGGCCCGACTCATGGTTAGAGGCCCCAACACCCCGGCCGGACGGGACAAAATCTCTCCGGCCCGAAACGCACGAGCGGGCGTAGCTCAGGGGTAGAGCACAACCTTGCCAAGGTTGGGGTCGAGGGTTCGAATCCCTTCGCCCGCTCCAGTTTTTTTCAAATAAATTGAAGATGATACTCAACGCCTTCGGGCGCCATCCATGCTTACATGCGCCATTTCGCTGAAGGCTGTAAGCAGGGTGTAAGCAAGGCGGGCCGTTGCCCTAATGCGCTGAATTGTAGGTGCAGCCAGATCTCCACACCGGTACGCAAGCGTCTTGACGTGGAGTTCGAGGCACATGTCGAGGGAGTGGTGTGATCCCCATTTCAAGCGAAGGGCTCGTTGCTGACCAGATCGTCTGACGACTAATGAGGCAAGAAGACAGCATTTGCCATGCCGAACGATCGGCTTCATCTGCGCGCTAGGTCCAGAGCGATATCGACAATCATGTCCTCTTGGCCGCCGACCATCTTGCGGCGACCGACTTCCGCCAGAATCGTCCGAGTATCCACGCCGTAGTCTTCCGCAGCCTTTTCCGCGTGGCGCAGGAAACTGGAGTAGACCCCCGCATAGCCCAGCGTCAGCGTCTCGCGGTCCACCCGGACCGGCCGGTCCTGCAGCGGACGGACCAGTTCCTCGGCAGCATCCATCAGCGCGAACAGGTCGCAGCCGTGGTTCCAGCCATAGCGGTCGGCGGCGGCGATGAAGACCTCTAGCGGGGCATTGCCCGCGCCTGCGCCCATGCCGGCGAGGCTCGCGTCGACCCGGATCGCCCCGTTCTGCACCGCAACAATCGAGTTGGCTACGCCAAGGCTGAGATTGTGATGAGCATGAACCCCGCGCTGGGTTTCCGGCTTGAGCACCCGGTCATAGGCCTGGCAGCGCGCGGCATATTCATCCATGTTCATCGCCCCGCCGCTGTCGGTGACATAGACGCAGTGGGCGCCGTAGCTCTCCATCAGCAGGGCTTGCCGGGCGAGCGCATCCGGCTCGCTCATGTGGCTCATCATCAGGAAGCCGGAGACGTCCATCCCGAGATTGCGGGCGGCCTCGATATGCTGCTTGGAGACGTCGGCCTCGGTGCAATGCGTCGCGATGCGGACCGAGCGGACGCCAAGATCGTAGGCGCGCTTGAGATCGTGCACGGTGCCGATGCCGGGCAGGAGCAGCGTGGTCAGCACCGAATGTTCGAGCACTTCGGCGACCGCGCCGATCCAGTCCCAGTCGGTGTGCGCGCCAAAGCCGTAGTTGAAGCTGGAGCCCTGCAAGCCGTCGCCATGCGCAACCTCGATGGCGTCCACCTTCGCCCGGTCGAGCGCACGGGCAATCGCCTGAACATGGTCCAGATCGTACTGGTGGCGGACAGCATGCATACCATCGCGCAGGGTGACGTCCTGGATGTAGAGCTTCTGGACGGTCGGATCGAAAGTCATGCTGCCATGCTCCCTGCCATTGTGGCGGCAATACGTTCGGCAGTGCGCAGCGCGGCCGATGTCATGATGTCGAGATTGCCGGCATAGGACGGCAGATAATGCGCCGCGCCTTCGACTTCGAGGAAGACCGAGACCTTGAGCCCGGTGAACTCGGTCCGTCCGGTTTCGGCCATCTCGGGAATGTGCAGCGGGCGATTGGAACCGATATGCTCGAACTGCACGTCCTGCTTGAGCCGGTAGCCGGGGACGTAGGTTTTCACCTCCCCGACCATCGCCTCGACGCTCTGGCGGATCATGTTCTGGTCGGCATCGTCGCACAGGCAATAGACCGTATCGCGCATGATCAGCGGAGGCTCGGCCGGATTGAGCACGATGATTGCCTTGCCGCGCGTCGCCCCGCCGACATCGACAATCGCTTGCGACGTCGTCTCGGTGAACTCATCGATATTGGCGCGGGTGCCGGGACCAGCGCTTTTCGACGCAATCGAGGCGACGATTTCGCCATAATGTACTTTGGCAACGCGGTTGATCGCCGCCACGATCGGGATCGTCGCCTGTCCGCCGCACGTCACCATGTTGACGTTCGGCGCGTCGAGATGGTCGAGGCCGTTGACCGGTGGGATCGTATAGGGGCCGATCGCCGCCGGGGTCAGGTCGATCACGCGCTTGCCGTGGGCCTGCAGCAACTCGTTGTTGCGCTTGTGTGCGCCTGCCGACGTCGCATCGAAGACGATGCCGATGTCCGCGAATTCGGGCATGGCGATGAGCCCGTCGATGCCGCCTGCGGTGATCGCCACGCCCATCCGGGCGGCGCGCTTGAGGCCATCGGATTCCGGATCGATGCCGACGAACACGCCCATTTGGAGCACCTCGGACAGGCGCATGATCTTGATCATCAGGTCGGTGCCGATATTGCCCGAGCCGATGATGGCCACCCTTGTTTTACTCATGATCTCAAGCCTTTGCGTAAGTAAAGCAGGCTTCGCCTAGCCCGCCGACAATCGCGCGGACATGGTCGCCGGGATTTAGCGCCACCATCGGGCCGAGCGCGCCGGCTAGGAGGATGTCTCCGGCCTTCAGCGGCTCGCCCCGGCAGGCGAGTGTCTGGGCCAGCCATGCGGCGGCGTTGAGCGGGTGGCCGAGGGCTGCGGCACCTGCGCCCAATGAAACGATGGCGCCATTGATCTCCATGACCATGCCGCAGGTGAACAGATCGAGCCCCGCCAACGGATGGCCTTCGCCCCCCAATACGAAAAATGCCGAGGACCCGTTGTCCGCCACCGTGTCGGCGAACGTGATTTTCCAGTCGGCAATGCGGCTATCGACGATCTCGATCGCCGCGTGGACGGTGGCGACGGCGTCGGCGACCATTTCTGGCGTGGTTTGCGTATCGGGCAGGTCCTTGCCCAGCACGAAGGCGATTTCCGCCTCGGCCTTGGGCTGGAGCGCGCGGACGGGATCGAGCAGTCCGCCATCGGCAATTGTCATGTCGTCGAACAACACACCGAAGTCCGGCTGATCGACGCCGAGCTGCGTCTGAACCGCCTTGGCGGTCAGCCCGGCCTTGCGCCCGACGATGCGCCGACCCTGGTCTTGCCAGTAGCGGGTGTTGATTTCCTGGACCGCATAGGCACCATCGATATCGACCGGATCCAGACCGTCGCGCAAGGGAGGGACCGCACCCTGCGAATATGCATCACGTAATCGACTGGCGAGTTCTTCATGACTGACCATTGCTCTCTCCCTTTCAAGGAGAGCATCTACCTCCACGAAGAACTTGGCACCAGCGGTGCTGCGCGCTAGCACTACTTTGGCAGAAGTGCATTTTTGAGATTCACAAGAGTCGCTTATCGTGATTCAAGATCGTCAGCGTGTGGAGGCTGGCGATGGTGGAAGCATGGCGGGATGAGCTGACGGAGTGGCTC